>CAZCOA010000004.1:0-137777 GCA_964500225.1 uncultured Anaerolineaceae bacterium
CGCAATTCAGCCGTTGCCTCGGCGACGGTACTTGGAACGGTAGAACGGGGAAACGATTCGCGTGCGTCCAGCGAGCACCTGGCGGGGCGCTCGGGTTTTCGAAGCAGACCCCCACCTGTGAAACGATTCACACGGAAATGCAGGTCAGCGTGTAGATGACTGCGCCGGTGTTCGTCATAGGCGTACCCGGGCGATGGGGAGGTCGGGTCCGGCGCGTTTTTCGACGGTTCCCTGGTTTTGATCGGATTGAGGGCACTGCATGAGCAAGTCACTCGAAGCAGACGTTAAAAGAATCTGCAAGGCCTGCGGCAACGACCGAACGAGGATGATGGACATCGTTCGATCCGTGCAGGAACAATACGGGTGCGTTTCGGGCGAAGCGATGGAGTTAATCGCCCGCGAGGTGTCGTGCCACCGGGTTGAGGTGGAAAGCGTGGTATCGTTCTATGCCTTCCTTTCCGCGCGGCCCAAGGGCAAGGTCGTCATCCGCCTGTGCGACGACGTGATCGATGAGATGAAGGGGTCCGAGCAGGTGGCGGAAGCGCTGAAAGACGAATTGAGGATTGACTTCGGCGAGACAACACCAGACGGCATGATCACCCTGGAGCGCACGCCGTGCATCGGCATGTGCGATCAGGCGCCCGCGGCGTTGGTGAATGACGAGGTGGTTACGTACCTGTCGGGGGATGCGGCGCGGAACATGGTGCGTTCGCTCCGCGAGCACATGGATCCGAGGAAACTGGTCGGACGTTTTGGCGACGGCAACAACGGCCACGATCTGGTGCGGTCCATGGTGCATAACAACATCCGCCTGGCGGGCGATGTGGTTCTGGCGCCGCTGTCGGAGGGAGTGGCGCTGAAGAACGCACTAGCCATGAGTCCGGCAGAGGTGATTCGCGACGTGAAGACGGCCCGGCTGCGCGGTCGCGGCGGTGCGGGGTTCCCCACCGGGATGAAATGGGAGTTTACGCGCAATGCCCCCGGCACACAGAGATACGTGCTGTGCAATGCCGACGAGGGTGAGCCCGGCACATTCAAGGACCGGGTCATCCTCACCGAGCGTCCGGACGTGCTGATCGAAGGCATGACAATCGCGGGATACGCCATCGGCGCAGATACGGGCGTGCTTTATCTGCGGGCCGAATATGCCTACCTTCGCTCTTTCCTGGAGCACGTGCTGCACGACCGTCGCAACAAGGGCCTGCTGGGCAAGGACATCTGCGGCAAGAAGGGTTTCAATTTCGACATCCGGATTCAAATGGGAGCCGGAGCGTATATTTGCGGCGAGGAGACGTCGCTGATCAGCAGCGTCGAGGGACTGCGGGGCGACCCGAAGAATCGTCCCCCCTTCCCCGCCCAGAAAGGGTTGTACCAGTGCCCGACGACGGTCAACAATGTGGAGACCTTCTGCTGCGTAGCACGGATTCTTGAGAAAGGGCCTGGCTGGTTTGTGCAGATGGGGTCGAAGGGGAGCCCTGGCACAAAGCTTCTGAGCATTTCCGGCGACTGTCACCGGCCGGGGGTTTACGAAGTTCCGTTTGGCATCAAGCTGAGTGAGGTGCTGAAGCTCTGCGGGGCGGAAGATGCGGCCGCTGTGCAGGTGGGCGGCCCGAGCGGCACGATGGTGCCGCCGGCGGAGTTTGGGCGGACGATCTGCTACGACGATCTGGCCACGGGCGGTTCTGTCATGGTGTTCGGCCCGAATCGGAACTTGTTGAAGGTAGTGCGTAAATTCCTCGAATTCTTCATTGAGGAGAGTTGCGGGTACTGCACGCCTTGCCGCGTCGGAAACGTGCTGCTGTTGGAGCGGCTCAATCGGATACTGGACGGCAAGGGCGAGCCGTCGGACCTGGAGTACCTGGAGCGTCTGGGCCGCACGGTCAAGACGGCCAGCCGGTGCGGTTTGGGCCAGACGTCGCCGAACCCGGTGCTGACAACGTTGAAAAACTTCCGTTCGGCATATGAGACGCTGGTGAAAGAGGCGAAGGACGGCCTTCAGCCGGCATTCGACATAAGCGCGGCCCTGGGCGATGCGGTAGCGATCACCGGGCGTGAGTCGGTCCACTTTTAGAGTCTGCAAGGGGCGAACTGGCGATGAGCGAAACAATCACGTTCACAATCGACGGTAAGGAAATCACTGCCCAACCGGGCCAGTCGATCATGCAGGCCGCCGACGCCGCGGGGGTGTATATTCCGCGTCTGTGCGCCTTCGAGGGGCTTGTGCCGCACGGCAGTTGCCGGGTCTGCACGGTGATGGTCAACGGGCGACCACAGGCGGCATGCACACAGCCGGTGGCAAACGGAATCGTCGTTGAGAACAATACCGAGCAGATCACGGCGATCCGGCGGGACATCATCGAGATGCTCTTTGTCGAGGGCAATCACTACTGCATGTTCTGCGAAAAGAGCGGCAATTGCGAACTTCAGGCCCTGGCGTACCGATTCGGCATCGCGGCGCCGAAGTATCCTTACATGTTCCCGAAGCGTGAGGTGGACGCGACGCACCCGGACATTTTCATCGACCGGAACCGCTGCGTTCTGTGCGGCCGGTGCGTGCGGGCGTCCCGGGACGTGGACGGCAAGTGCGTGTTCGAGTTCGTGGGGCGCGGCCCGCACAAGCGCGTGGCGGTCAACGCCGAGGCGAACCTGGCGGACACGGATCTGAAAACGAGCGACAAGGCCGTCGAAGTGTGCCCGGTGGGGGCGATTCTCAGAAAACGGGTAGGCTATGCCGTTCCGGTGGGCAAGCGCCGGTATGACCACAAGCCGATCGGTTCGGACATTGAACAGGCTGCGTCGAAGAAATAGGGGCCAGTGCCATATGCCAAAAGCGAAGGTTGCGACAACGTCACTGTGCGGCTGTTTCGGTTGCCACATGTCCCTGTTGGACATCGACGACCGGATCCTGAAGCTCGTGGAGCTGGTGGAATTCAACAAGTCGCCGATCAACGACATCAAGGAATTCACCGAGCGTTGCACGGTGGGCCTGATCGAGGGCGGCTGCTGCAACGAGGAAAACGTCCGGGTGCTGCGGGACTTCCGCAAACATTGCGACATTCTGGTCTCGGTGGGCGACTGTGCGATCATGGGCGGAATTCCGGCCATGCGGAACACGATCCCGCTGAAGGAATGTCTGGAAGAGGCCTATTTGAACGGCCCGACGGTGCATAATCCGAGCGGCCAGATTCCGAACGATCCGGAGATTCCGCTGCTGCTGAACCGCGTCTATCCGTGCCACGAGGTAGTGAAGATCGACTACCACCTGCCGGGTTGCCCGCCTTCGGCGGATGCCCTTTGGGAAGCTCTTGTGGCCCTGCTGTCGGACAAGCCTGTCGCGCTGCCGTACGAACTGATCAAGTACGACTGATTCCATGTTTTGGGAGCCTGACACGTGGCAAGCACGAAACAGAAGCGAGTAATCATCGAGCCGGTGACCCGAGTGGAGGGCCACGGCAAGGTCAGCATTCTGCTCGACGAGAAGAACCGGGTAACGCAGGCGCGGCTGCATATCGTAGAGTTCCGCGGCTTCGAACGGTTCATCCAGGGACGGCCGTTCTGGGAAGTGCCTGTCCTGGTCCAGCGTCTGTGCGGCATCTGCCCGGTCAGCCACCATTTGGCGGCCGCGAAGGCCATGGATCGGATCGTCGGCGGGGAGAAGCTCCCGCCGACGGCGGAGAAGATGCGGCGGCTGATGCATTACGGCCAGACGTTCCAGAGCCACGCCCTGCACTTCTTCCACCTGGCCTCCCCCGACCTGCTGTTCGGATTCGATGCCGATGTGGCGATCCGCAATGTCATCGGCGTGGCGGCCAAGTATCCGGACCTGGCCGTGCAGGGCGTGATGATGCGGAGGTATGGCCAAGAGATCATCAAGGCGACGGCCGGCAAGAAGAATCACGGCACGGGCGCCATCCCAGGCGGCATCAACAAGAACCTGTCGATCGCCGAGCGCGACGTGTTCCTGAAGGATATCGATCAGATGCTGACGTGGTCGCGCGGCGCGCTGAAGGTGGCTGTGGACTACACGACGACCAATCTGGCAATGGCCGCGCCGTTCGGATCGTTCGACTCGAACCACCTGTCGATCGTTCGTAACGACGGCGCAATGGACCTGTACGACGGCAATCTGCGAGCGATTGACGCCCAAGGCAACAAGATTCTGGACCAGGTGTCGCCGCAGGACTACTACAAAGTCATCGCCGAGGAAGTGCGGCCGTGGTCGTACATGAAGTTTCCGTTCATCAAGAGCCTCGGCCCCAACGACGGTTGGTACCGTGTGGGCCCGCTGGCGCGCATCAACACGTGCGACTTCATCGACACGCCCGAGGCCGAAGCCGCCCGCAAGGAGTTCATGAAACTCACCAACGGCAAGCCCAATAACATCACCATGGCCTACCACTGGGCTCGGATGATCGAGCTGCTGCATGCGTGCGAGAAGATTCGCGATCTGCTCAACGACAAGGATCTTCAAGGCACCGATCTGGTGACCAAGGGCCAGCGACGGGACGAGGGCATTGCCATCGTCGAGGCGCCGCGCGGGACGCTGTTCCATCACTACCGCGTAAACAAGGACGATCAGGTGGTGATGGCGAACTTGATCGTCTCGACAACAAGCAACAACGAGCCGATGAACCGGGCGGTCCAGAAGGTGGCCCAGGATCACATTTCCGGCAAGCCGGAGATTACCGAGGGGCTGCTGAATCACATTGAGGTGGCCATTCGCGCCTACGATCCATGCTTGTCGTGTGCGACGCACGCCCTGGGCCAGATGCCGCTGGAGGTGATCCTGGTTGACAGTACAGGAACCGTGATCGACCGGAAGCGCAAGTGATGGACGCTGCGACGAGGGGCATCCTGGTGATCGGGTTTGGCAATCCGGGCCGGCTGGACGACGGTCTGGGCCCTGCCCTGGCGGCGCGGATCGAAACATTGGGCCTGCCGAACGTAACGGTTGACTCGGACTACCAGTTGACCGTGGAGGACGCTGCGGAGGCGGCGCGGCACGATGTGGTGATCTTCGCCGACGCGGATGTGGGTGGACCGGAGCCGTTCTATGTGCGGCGGCTGAGCCCGAGTGGAGGAACGTTGAGCTTCAGTACCCACAGCGTGACGCCTGCGGCGGTGTTGACGCTGGCGCGTGAGTTGTTCCGGTCCGAGCCGCAGGGATTCCTGATGGGCATCCGCGGCTACGAATTCAATGAGTTCGGCGAGCGACTGTCCGAACGGGCCATGGAGAACCTTGAAGCCGCAGCGACGTACCTTGCGGCCGCACTGGAAACGGGTAGGATCGAGGAGATTCGGGCCGACGGAGACCTGCCGCGAGGCGGCTCGGCCAAGTCCTGAATAGGGGAAATGCAATGCGCGACGGCAAGTACGTGATCCTTTGCATCGATGACGACGACGATATTCTGTTGGTGCTGAAGACGGTCCTCGAGGCGAATGGTTATGTGTTCGCCGGGGCATCGAGCGCCGAACAGGGGCTGAAGAAATACGAGGAGGTATCGCCGGACCTCATCATCGTCGATCTCATGATGGAAGAGATCGACGCCGGGACGAGTTTTGTGCGTGAACTGAAGGCGCGCGGCTGCAAGGCGCCGATCTACATGCTGAGCAGCGTCGGCGACGACCTGAACCGCTCGATCGACTACTCGGCGCTGGGGCTGTCGGGCGTGTTCCAGAAGCCGATCGAGAACGACAAGCTGCTTGCTCTGCTGAGGACGAAGCTGAAGAAGTAGGCGTTGGTCGCAAAGCCGGCTTGGGCGGGACGCGTCCGTCGGCTTGAGGCAGGTGCGAGACATTCGCCGTCACACGGCGCCGTTGCATTGTTGGTTTATATAAGCTCGACCGCGGCACGTCCTGTCGCGGTCGTTTGTTGCGCAACACTGTTGACACAGGACGGCAAAGACATCACGGTAGCGGACCAGTGGCATCGGTGCGGTCCGCACGGTTTGCGGCCACCGTCATCGCATCGGAGAGCCGATGAGACGGCCGAGACCCTGTCCGTCGCCACAGCAGAACCACTAGCCCGCTGATCGGCAGGATGGCGATCAGGAGCAACAGACATGACATGCTCGCAAGACCGTCGGCATGATGCCGTATCCGGTCGAACAGCCACGGCGTGAAGTATGGCACGCCGGGAGGCCGCAGAAACATCGTCGCGGGGAGCTCGACAAAGCTGAGCACGGCCACAAGAAGTAGCACGCACGCAGCAGTCCGCCATGTGTCCGGCTGCCAGATACAGTGAACAGACGAATCAGTAGAACCGACTGATTCGGCCTCTGACGTGGCCTGTCGCCGACGATCACACTGTGCTCGAAATACAAGAAAGAGCAGTACGGCAATGCCGGCAAACCTCGCGGCCTGCCCGAGGGCTGCTGCGGGCCAGCGGTCCAGGATCCAGCCCATCCACGGGGCGGGCAGCATGGCCAGATGGGCCATGCCGATAAGTGGGCCCGGAACCAACGCCGCCGCAATCAGTGTGATCTGCATCAGGTGCGATACGCCGGTGGCGGTTCTTCCGCATCGTTCGAGAACTACGGCCGCAGCGGCCATGGACACCGCAAGGCAGGCAGCCACGCCGGCGGCTGCACATGTGTTGAGGAGTCCGGCGCACTCGGAATCCGGGCAATTCACGGGCCTATTGCCGTTCCCGACGCCCAGGAACAGCAGTATTACGGGAATCGCCATGGTGAGAATCAACGCCGTTGCAACAATCGTCCGCTGAATCCCAGGCACAGGCAGAACTGGTCGCTCGGTATCGGCCAGTGCGGCAATTAGGTGCATGTGTCGTCGGAGCATGATCGCAGCAACAACCGCCACAGCCACAAGGGGCCACGCCGCCCAGACAACCAATTCCGTAGCCCCGACGCCCTGGTAGATGGCAACCAGTTCGGTTCCGTAGGTGCTGACTCCGGCCACGCTGAACGCATCGTACTGGGAAAGTGTGACAACCAGGCAGGCGACGAAGGCAACCGCCAAGGATCGGCCGAGAGGGTGGTATAGAGCGGCCAGTGTGGAGGACCGGCCTTGCAGTCCCGCGGCCTGGCCCCCCGAAGCTTCGGTGCCGCGGTGCCGCCCACCGGCGATAATCAAGGCCGCCAGAGGCCAACAATAGAGTACCTGAACAAAGCAGGCAACAGCCGCGGCAACAAGTTGATTGTCATTGGCGAACTGGGAGGCCATGAACCGACCCACCGGAGCCGTGTGACTGAGCAGCTGCGACCATGCATGGCAGGTCACGTACTGTGGCCAGAGAACGGGAACCAACATGAGCCACAACAGCCAAGCGCGATCTCGACAAGCATTCGCCAGGAGTTGGCTGGCAACATACCCCAGCACGACGGCCACGAAGGCCACTGAGATAGCCAGGCTGATGCTACGTGCCATCAATGTGTGAAGCATCTGTGGGGCGGAGGTGCGTTCTGAAATGGTCCCGTGGCCGACCAACAATGCGGTAACGGCCAGCACAGGCCAAGCCACGAGAAACATCCAGGCAGCCAGGCCAGCCACTGCGACAAGGCCTTGAGCCATAGCGCGACGGTTCATTGGCGATCAATATCGACAGGGAGAAGCATACGGACCGAGTTCGTCAGACGTTCACACTTCTCGTCCACCACGGCAGCCAACTAAACCCATATTCTCCCAATGCCTGCATGGAACACAAGGAAAAACCACGCGGCGCGGTAAGCACGCGGCGGCCCCGACGCGCACGGTCGCCAGTGGCCCCTCTATTGTGTGATGCAAGTCACCCAGCGATTCCGCGTGGACGCGTAACCTAGATCGGCGAGAATCCAGCATTCGATTGATTAGCAGTGCCTGGAGTCCTATAATTCGCAAGACCGGAGCGGCGTTGCACGTGCATTGCATACGTTGGCGTCTGATCGGGATTTTCGTCAAGACGGAATGACGACGGTCATTCCGTGCGAGGTCCGACGGTGGATAAGTTGACGTCAGGCGAATTGAAACGACTAGGCGACAGCCGCATACTCATGGAGCGGGAGTGGTCGCCATGCAGATACCATTGCCCTGTTCATGCCGATGTGAGGTCGTACATCGAGTTGGCGGCGCGGGGGCGGTGGCGCGAGGCGATCGACGTGATCCGCGAGCGTCTGCCGTTTGCGTCGGTGTGCGGTCGCGTGTGCCACCACCCGTGCGAGGCCAACTGCCGCCGTGCGGGCGTGGACGAGGCCGTGGCGATTCGCGAGGTGAAGCGGTTCGTCAGCGAGCGACAGGGCGCCTCAGGTGCGACGGTGCGGCGGATGAAACAGGACAAGTCGCCGGTGGCCATCGTCGGCGCAGGCCCTGCCGGCATGGCCGCAGCGCTGGACCTGGCGGTTCGGGGATATCGGCCTACGGTTTTCGAGAAGTTTCCCGTCGCGGGCGGCATCCCGGCCACTGCCATCCCGCGATATCGCCTACCGCGAGACGTTCTTCAGCAGGATATCGACTGGATCTGCGCCCACGGGGTGAACGTGGTCACCGGCGTCGAGATCGGCAAGGACAAAACCCTCGTCGATCTGAAGAAGGACGGTTTTGCGGCCATCGTCATTGCCACGGGCCTTGCGCTGTCGAGGACGTTGCCGATTCCCGGATCGGACCACGAGCGCGTCTATCCCGCGCTCAGTTTCTTGACGGCGGTGAACTTCGACCGGCCGCCGCCCATCGGCTCAGACGTCCTGGTGATCGGCGGCGGCAACGTGGCCATGGATGCGACGCGGACGGCGGTGCGGCTTGGCGCGGCTCGCGTTCGGGCGATGTGCCTTGAGGCCGAGGACGAGATGCCGGCGTGGGACTGGGAGCGAAACGAGGCGGCCGAGGAAGGCGTCGAGTTCATCCATCGTCGCGGACCGACAGAGATTGTGATTCGCCAGGGGCGGATCGTGGCGATTGCGGCGAGGAAAGTCACCCGCGTTTTCGACGATGCCCATCGGTTCGATCCGCGTTACGACGATGCGGACGTCGTACGCGTGGAGTGCGACACCGTGATCATGGCGATCGGACAGACGGCGGACATGGGGTTCCTCGTCGGAAGTTCTTTGACGACCGATGCCCGCGGCCGCTTGGTGTACGATTCGGCAACACATCAGACGAGCGATCCGTCCGTCTTCGCGTGCGGCGAAATTGTGACCTCGCCGGGATCGGTCGTGGAGGCTTGCGCGTCGGGACAGCGTGCAGCCAAGGCAGTGGACCTGTTCCTGAGCGGCAAAACCATCCGGATTGCCGACGCATTGCCGCCGGTAATTGGCGAGATCGCCCCCGACACCGCCGCCAAGGTATCGAAAGTGCCGCGAAATGCTGCGCTGCAACGGCCTGCGGACGAACGCCGGTGCGATAGTCTGCCCATTGACGCAAACTTCACGGCGGATGCGGCCATGCGCGAGGCACAGCGCTGCATGGGTTGCGGCGGCGGGGCCGAAGTCCTGATCGACAAATGTGCGGCGTGCCTGACATGCCTGCGTGTCTGTCCGTTCGACATCCCGGTAGTCACCGACGTGGCACGAATCGAGTCGTCGCTCTGCCAGGCGTGCGGCATGTGTATCGTCGAATGTCCGGCCAACGCCATCGTGTCGCGAAGCTGGGACATGTGCGAAGAGGTGAGGAACACAGCCGCGCGGCTGGCTGCCATCAGCGTCCGACCGAAGGTGGTGGCCTACATCAACGGGTACCATGCTCCGGCGGCCGCCTGGAGTGAATCGCCGGAGGAAGCCATACCCGGCGTGCTGGAGGTCTGGCTGCCGAGTGTGAGCCGCCTGGGCGTAGCCGAGATGCTTCGTGCCATTGAGGATGGGGCGGACGGAATCGTGGTGGTGACGGGTTACCTGGGCGGCGATCGTTACCCCACGGCGAGCGAACGAGTCGCTCGCCGCGTCGAACAGCTCCGGGTGATGCTGAGTGAAATCGGCATGAACCCCGAGCGTGTGCAGATGGTCCGCTGCGCGGATGAAGGGCGCGATGCCATGCGCCGGGCCATCGCAGAAGCAGTCGCGAAGATTACGGCATGTTGAGACCGCAGACGTGCCGACATCGAACACGTTGCGGCAGGAGATGGCGTCTATGATCGTAGCTGAACGCAAACCGATGGACGAAATTCTCGCGATGCTCGCACCGTACCGAAAGGTGTTGGTGCTGGGTTGTGGCGGATGCGTGACGGTCTGTCTGACGGGGGGCGAGAAGCAGGCCGAGCTGTTGGCTGGGCAACTACGACTGGCGGCCCGACAGGCCGGACGGACGCTGGAGACCGCCTTTGACTGCATCACGCGGCAGTGCGAGCGGGAATTCTTCGACAATCTCACGGAGGACCCTCGCAGCTACGATGCCGTGCTCAGCATCGCGTGCGGCGCCGGTGTGCAGTACATGAGTGAGCTGTACCCCGAGGTGCCGATTCTTCCGGGGATGAACACGACGTTTCTTGGCTCGAACGTGGCGAGCGGCGTGTGGGAGGAGTACTGTCGCGGCTGCGGCGACTGCGTGCTGGCATGGACGGGCGGCATCTGCCCGATCACCCACTGTTCTAAGAGCCTGATCAACGGGACGTGCGGCGGCACAAACAACGGCAAGTGCGAAGTCAACCCGGAGATGGAGTGCGGGTGGCTGAAGATTTACGAGCGGCTGAAGGCACTCGGCCACCTGGACAACTACCGGGTGCTTCGTGCGCCTCGCGACCATCGCAAGGACCGCGGCGGCGGCGTGAGACGGCTGGTGCTCAAGGACATGGCCGAGAGTCAGGAGAGCGGCAATGAGTGAGCCTGTCAGCACACTGGAATCGGCCCTTCGCGCGGGCACGTTCGTTTTCACCGGCGAGATCGCCCCGCCGAAGGGCACGAATATCGAGCCTGTGATTCGCCAGGCAGTCGCCAGCCTGAAAGGACGATGCACGGCCGTCAATGTGACGGATATTCAGACGGCCGTGATGCGCGCCTCGTCGGTGGCCGGATGCAAGATGCTGCTGGACGCCGGGGTGGAACCGGTGCTTCAAATGGTGTGCCGCGACCGCAACCGCCTTGCTCTGCAAAGCGACTTGCTCGGAGCGTATATCCTGGGAATTCGCAATGTCCTGGCCCTGACCGGCGACTATACGACACTGGGCGACCACCCGCAGGCCATGCCCGTGTACGATCTGGACTCGGTCGGCTTGCTTGAGGCCATCGTCCGTCTGGAATCAGGCACGGACATGGGCCGGGACATGAAGGGAAACCCAAACCAGTTAGACGGATCGCCGCGATTCTTCAAGGGGTGTTGTGTCACGCCGTGTGCGGAGGTGGTGGAACCGCAGATCATCAAGCTCGAAAAAAAGGTAGCCGCGGGGGCACAATTTGTTCAGACGCAGGCGGTGTACGATCCGGCCGCCTTTGAAGCGTTCATGCGCAGAGTGGAGCCGCTCAAGGTGCCCGTGCTGGTGGGGATTGTCATGCTCAAATCAGCGGCCATGGCGAAGTATATGAATCGTTCGGTGCCGGGCGTGGTGGTTCCCGAGTGGATCATCACTCGACTGAACGAGGCGTCGAAGGAGGATCGGCAGAAGGTGTCGATTGAGATTTGCGGGCAACTGATCCGCCAGATGAAGGGCTGTTGCCAGGGGGCGCACCTGATGACGCTGGGGTGGGACCACTGCGTTCCTGAACTCATCGCCGCGGCGGAGGCATGAGGAAGCGGGCGCATGCGGCGCGACACGTGCCCACGCGGCAACACGTCAAGGAGATCACATGAGCCAGACCGAAGCCGTGGTCCGTTATCTGGATGAGACGCCGGCGACAGATTGTCCCTATGGCAACGTCCGCCGAGTGGTCACTGGCGGCCTCGGCGGCGTGGCCAACGTGCACGTGGTGACGGTCACGGCAGGAAGCCCGCACGTCCACACCGGGTACGACGAAACATACTACGTTTTAGCGGGCACGGGCACCATTTCCCTGGCCGGGCGTGACTACGCACTGCGGCCGGGGGCGGTGGTCGTGATTCCTCGCGGCACGGAACATGCGCTCCAAGCCGATAGAGGACAGTCGCTGGAATTTGTGATCTTCGGAACGCCGGCCATGGTCGCCGACGACGAACGTTTTATCCCCCGCAAGCCGTGATGGTCATTCGGACCCCCATCACATCCGCATAGGCCCGCAGAGTTGCTTCGGTCATTGCCTGTGAGGCGAAGTGCGACTCGCCACCGCTCGCGGCCGCGGCGGACAACTCGGCAAGACACTTGCGACCACGGCCAACCCGTTCACCATTGCCTCCGGCGATTCCACATCGGCAGTCTTCATGCCCGACTCAGCCTCCGCCGTCTCGCAGGATTCGCCGGAGGCTCAGAGCTCCGGTCGGGCAATGCTCGACGCATCGCCGGGCCGTACGACGAAGAGCCTCGCTCAGTTCCGAAGAGAACGGCGCCGCCGTGCGAACGCTGAAGCCGCGTCCGATGAACGTGAGGCCGAGCGTTTCGCGATCCTGTTCCGCAATACGCACGCAACGACCGCATTGGATACATTTGCCGGACTCGTACACGATGTCGGGATGTGTGGCGTCGCGCTCGAAGCGCCGGCGAGGACCATGGTACCGCGTCGGCGACGCGCCGTACCGGGCGGCCAGTTGACGCAACGTACACGAATCGCGCTTGCCGCAGTCACAATCGAGGCAGCGTGCGGCCTCGGCACGGGCTTCCTGGTCGCCGCTCGTCCCGCCGGGCTTCGGATTTGCAGAATCACACATGCCGCGGGGACGCGGGTCGGCCTTCCCACGGAGCACTGCTATCTCGTCGGCGCTGAGACCATGCATGATGACATTGACATGCGATGACTCACCAACAACCTGGGCGCCTCGCACGAACTGGTCAACGGCTATGGCTGCCCGGCGGCCACTCGCCACGGCATGAACACCGTAATTGGGACCGGTCACGACATTTCCGGCGGCAAAAACGCCGGTACGGCCCGTGGCCAGCGTGGCGCGGTCCACCCGCACGCCTCGGCGGGATACCTGGAGGCCTAAGGTCCTCAACAGCGAGAAATCGTACTGCACCTCACCGCCGGCCAGCCGTCCTTCGCCATAGATGGTCTTCTGGTCCATCGCGGTCTGCGTGCCGAGGGCTAGGATAACGGCCTGGTGCCGGACGAACAGTTCGTCGAGGCTGACGTCCCGTCCAAGACAGACGCCAGATTGCAAATCCACGCCGAGACGCAGAATTGCAGCGATTTCCGCGTCGATCACATCGTGGGGCAGTCGTTGTTCGTCGATGCCATAGCGGAAAAGCCCCCCGGCCTGCGTTTGTGCCTCGTACAACGTGCAGGCGTGCCCCATCTGCCGCAGATAACATGCTGCGGAGAGGCCGGCGGGCCCAGCGCCGACTACGGCAACACTCTTGCCCGACTCGGCCGCACAGTCGGGTACATGCGGATCGCTGGAAGCGAGGTCCATGTCGGCCACCCAGCGGTGCAGATCGCGAATATTGACGGGCTGGTCCAGATCTTTGCGACGGCATGCTCGTTCGCAGAACCGCGGACACACGCGTCCTAGAGAGGCCGGCAGGGGGAGCCTCCGCCAGACAATGCTTGCTGCCCGCCGGGTGTCATCGGCCACAATCGCAGCGATAAAGTCGGCCACCTCCAGGTGGGCCGGGCATGCCAGCGAACATGGCGCCACGCAGTCGCCCGGGTGGTCGCTCAGGAGAAGCTCGATGGCCGTCCGGCGGGCTTGCAACACCACCTCGGATTGTGTCCGCACCACCATGCCCTCGGCCACAGGCATAGCGCACGACGGTTTTAGATCGGCCAGCCCATCGATCTCGACAACGCACATGAAGCAGGACGTGTGCGGCTCGAAACCGTCGAGATGACACAACGTTGGAATGTCGATCCCCAGACGGCGCGCGGCCTCCAGGATGGTGGTCCCCTGAGGCACGTCGATGCTGCGATTATCGATGATCACTCTCGGCACTGGGGTTCACTCCACCTCGATGGCATCCGCCGGACAGCCGGCCCTACACATGCCGCAACGGATGCACTTCTCGGAATCGATGGTGTGTTGCTCGTACGGCGTCGGTTGAATGGCCTGGACCGGGCATCGCTGGGCACAGCGTGTGCAGCCGATGCATTTGTCCGTAATGCGGTAGGTGATAAGGGCCTTGCACTTGCGCGCCGGGCAACGGCCCCGGAGATGGGCCTCGTACTCGTCGCGGAAATAGCGCAGAGTCGTCAGCACGGGGTTTGGCGCCGTCCGCCCCAAGCCACAGAGGCTGGTGTGTCGCACCTGGTCGCATAACATCTCTAGATCGTCGAGATCCTCGGGCCGCCCCTTGCCATTGCATAGCCGTTCGAGGATGTCGAGCATGCGTCGCGTACCGACGCGGCAGAATGTGCACTTGCCGCACGACTCTTTCTCGGTGAACTCGAGGAAAAACCGTGCGATGTCCACCATACAGTCTGTGTCGTCGAGCACGACTAGGCCGCCGGAGCCCATGATAGCGCCCGTGCGGGTCAATGCCTCGTAGTCGATGGGCAGATCGGCCATGGAGGCTGGAATGCAGCCGCCCGACGGCCCACCGATCTGGACCGCCTTGAAGCGGCGTCCCTCATGCACACCGCCGCCGATCGTCTCGACCACCTCGCGAATGGTCATGCCCATGGGCACTTCGATGAGACCTCCGCGCCGGACGCGGCCGGCCAGGGCGAACACCTTGGTTCCTTTGCTGTGCTCCGTGCCAATGGAGGCGAAAGCGGCGGGACCATGGCGAAGGATCCACGGCACACAGGCGAATGTCTCGACGTTGTTGACAATCGTGGGCTTGCCCCACAAGCCGCTTTCGGCGGGATAGGGCGGACGGAATCGCGGCATGCCGCGGCGTCCCATAACGGAGGCTATCAGGGCCGTTTCCTCGCCGCACACAAACGCCCCGGCCCCTTCCATGACATGGAGCCGCAGTGAAAATCCCGTCCCCAAAACATCCTGCCCAAGATATCCGGTCCGCTCCGCTTGGGCGATGGCCTCGCGGAGCACGCGGACGGCCAGCAGGTACTCGGCGCGGATGTAGATGTACCCTTCGGCGGCGCCGATGGCGTAGGCGGCAATGGCCATGCCTTCGATGACCCGCTGCGGGTCGCTTTCGAGAACGAGCCGATCCATGAAGGCTCCGGGGTCGCCTTCGTCGGCGTTGCAGACAACGTACCGTGTCGTGTCCGCCTGCCGTCGGGCTGCGGCCCACTTCAGGCCGGTCGGATATCCTGCGCCACCCCGACCACGCAGCCCCGACTGCGTGACAACGTCGATCACCTGCTCGGGGGTCATATCCGTAAGGCACCGGCGCAGGGCCTCATATCCTCCACGTGCCAGGTACTCGGCGATGCACAGCGGATCGATCTGCCCGCAGTTCTCCAGAACGATGAACTTCTGTTTGCCTGTGGACCCAGCTTCAGCGTCGGAATCGGAATGCGTCGCAAACGGCTTGATCGACGCCCACGCCTCGTCCGAAAGGAGCATGTCCGCCATGCGGCCGGCCCAGGCCATGGCCCTACCGACCAGGCCCGTGGGCCTTGCGCAGTCGCGTACGATGCGTCGCGCCGCGGCCGGCCTGACACCTCCGAACACTTTGCGGCTTCCATCCGTCGAAACCACCTCGACAATAGGCTCTTGATGGCACAGGCCGCTGCACCCGACGGCTTTAACCGGAACATGGAGACCATGACGAAGGGCGGCATCGCGGACGGCCTCATGCACGGACCGTCCGCCGCTGGCAATGCCGCAGGTGGCCAGGCCGACGCGAATCTCCTTGACGTTGTGATCGCTCATCGGCCCGACTCCTTGCGCACCTTGTCGATGATGATGGTGGCCTTGTGGGGCGTGAGTCTGCCGTAGGTCACATCGTCAATAGTCATACACGGCGCCAGGGAACAGCAGCCAAGGCACGGAACCTTCTCGATGGTAAAGAGGCGTTCGGCGTCCGTGTCTTCGTGGTCGTCGTCGATGCCCAGGTGGCGGCGGATTGCCTCGGTAATCAGCGGCGCCCCGGCCACGTGGCAAGCGGTGCCGTGGCAGACGCGAACCCTATGTCGGCCGACGGGCTTGTGGCGGAACTGGCTGTAGAACGTCGAGACGCCGGCGATCTGAGCCGCCGTAATCTCCGTCGTGCGGCAGATATGCTCCAGGGCCTCTCTGGGCAAATAGTGGAAGTGCGCCTGAATCGCCTGGAGAATGGGAATCGCCGCATCGGCGGTCGTTCCCGTCCGGCGCACGATATCGTCCACTACCGCCAGGTCGATCGGCTCGTCCACAGGTTGTCGCTTCGCCTTGGTCATGCCAGCGTCTCGTCACTTGCCAATGCAGAACAGCTTCTTCTCTCCCCGAATGAGAATCCGGCCCTCGACAAACGCCGGTGAAGCAGATGTCTTCTCTCCCACCTTGCACGTGTCTTTGAGCGAAAAGCGGTCACCGAAGTCGAAGAGGAACATGTCGCCCTGGCGGCTGGGCAGGTACACGGTATTCCCAACCAGCGAAGGTGACGGGGTCATGGACGTCTGAAAATCGTGCTGCCAGAGAATCCGTCCGTCAACGGCCCCATAGCACACCACCGCACCGTAGCTGTGGACGTGAAGATAGTAACGCTCGTTGGCCAGCGGGCTGACGATATTGGGCAGATCGGTATCGTCCCTCCAGAGAACATGCGTCGCGGTCACGTCGCCACTCCCCCCTGCCCTGACGGCTGTCGCATGGCTGTACTCGTTGGCGACAAAGACGATGCCCCCTGCAACCACCGGACTCGGACCGACCTCGCCGTCGATGGCCGCAGCTCGCCAGAGTTCGGCCCCGGTGGCCGGCGCATAGGCGATGACGAGCGGCGCGGCAGCGGTGATCAACTCGTCTCGATCGCCGATCCGGGCGATAACGGGCGTGCTCCAGGCCGAGCGCACCGGCCGCACGGTCTCCCAGATCACGCGCCCCGTAGAGGTATCCATGGCCAAAATGGACGACTTCTCCTCGCTCGGTTCGAGGCCCTGGTCAAGCTGGAGAATGACCATGTTCTTATACGGCACCAGGGACGACGCCAACCCATAGGGAGTGTCGGGCTCGCCGAGATTGATGGACCACTTTTGTTTTCCGTCGTGCCCGATGCCGGCAACGTCGGCGTTGGCAAAGGTCACATAGACGCCTCGGGCATCCACGGCCGGCGTTGGAGCGGCCAGGCCTGTGTCGGGAAACGCTTCCACCTTCTTGCCGGCCATGGGACTGTTGGGCGGAGACTTGACCTGTGTTCTCCATAGCACGCTGCCGTCGCGAAGACCAAAACAGTAAAGCCAGTTCCGGTCGGCGTCGGCGCTGGTCAGATAGACGTGATCGCCCCAGACCACAGGGGAACTGTTGCCGTCGGCGGGGAAGCCCTTCTCGGGGTCTCCGATGGGAACCGCCCACAGAATGCCCTTGCCGGTCGTCGCATTCCATTCGGTGGGCCAGTCGCCTTCAGGAACAAGGCCGCAGCCCGTGGGTCCGCGGAATCGCGGCCACGTGAGCGTAACGGCGGAGGCGTCCTCCCCGGCGCCGTCGGCTCCCCCGGCATCGCTCGCCAGCCGCACCGTCGGGACGACAAGTGCCACGGCCACCGCTGCCGCGGCAAGCACGCCGGCGCCACAGGTGACGGCGTGCGAGTTTCTCTTGGCGACGACCTCCCAGTCCGGCTCTTCGGCGCCAGCGTCCAGCGGGGGACCGGGCGGTCTGTGGCCAAGCCACGCATACCCATGGAAACAGAGGACCGCAATTACCGCCCCCGCCAGGAGCATCCAACGCCCGACGGCCATCTGTCGGCTGCGAGCAAAAAAGTCTCGTCGAAGGGCGGCATCCTCGTTGCGAATGGCCTCCTTAACAAGCTCGTCATCGGGCGACTCGACAAGCTGCCGGTGAAGCTCGGCCATACGGGGCGGATTCTGCCAGAGAAGATCATAAGCCGACGTGTAGTTGCGCAACATCGTCACCACAATGATTGCCGAGAACGCGGCGGCAAGAACCCCCAGGGACATGAGCATGGAGCGTACCAGCGTCGCGGAAGGGCGCTGACGCATATTGATTGCCCATCGCCACAGACCGGATGTCGCGCGAGTCCACCAGGTCGCCCCTTCTGTCCACCTGACGTGTTCGCGCGGACACGACGCGAAACACCTTCCGCAACTGACGCATAAGCCCGATTCGATCTGGAATTCCTTGTGCATTGGTACCCGAGACATGGCCGCGGCCTTCAGCGTCGCCACCAGACCACACCCGAATCCCAGCAAAGCACACCCGATCCGGAACCGACGAACAATGCTCGCGGCCTCCCTTCGCAACAGTTCCTCGTCGCCGCCCTGCATGCGAAAGGCGCGAACCTCGAACGTGTCGGCGGCCTCAGGCGTTGCGGACCCCGGACCGAGCACCAGTTCGGCAAGGGCCACCGTGCGATGGCTGCGCGCCGGTACGTGGCCGACCATCCACCCCGCGGCGGCCAGCACCAGCGGCAGCACGGCCAGGAGAATTCGCAAGGCGGTCTTCACGATCAGACGTCCTCCTCGGCCGTAGCCGGACGGATCGCGCCGAACGGACACGTGTCCTCGCAGAGGCGGCAATTCATGCACTCGTCGGGAGTGATGGCCACATGTTTCCACGCCACGCGGCTACACAGGCCGAGCAGAGCCCCGTACGGACACAGGAACCGGCAATAGGGACGCCCGACAAACATGGAGAGGATCAACAGGACGCCGCCAGAAATCATCACGGGCAGATTGCCGTCGAGCCGGAACAAACCGACGAAGGGGTCCCAACGGCACACGATAAAGACGCTGTCGGTGGCAGCCATGAGTATGGCCGCGCCGAGATAAACGAATGGGACAAGCCCCAGCATCGACTGGAGCCAGAGGGGCACGCGCACTGGGCGTATGAGAACCAGATCCTGGATGGCGCCGAGCGGGCAGACGCCGCCGCAAAATACCCGGCCAAAAAGCAGAGCAAAGACAATGGGTAGCACAAAGATGAGCACCACGGAAACCGGCAGCACGTAATCGGCATCGGCCAGCGCGAGCGTTACGTTCTGAATCGAGCCGATCGGGCACACACAGCCGCCGAGGTAGAAGCCGAAGTAGACCAGCGACGCCACGGCCAGCCAGCGTATCGCCGCACGGCTTCTCAGACGCAGAGAGAACCAAGCGCTGAGGGCGAGCCCGGCTGCCAGCGCGCCCACGTGGACCATATCCATCCATGGCGGCAATCGCAGCGGCCGCTGGTCAAGCTCAGGCAACTGGTGCCCCGAATAGAAGTCCGGTGGCGGAAACCGCTCAACGGCCCGCACATCGGCAGCACACACAGCCGCCGCGACCAGCGTCAGGGCCACCCAAAGAAGTCGTCGGCGAGTGTTCATCCGCCCTCCTTCTGTCGTCCGAGGTGCTTGACGACGTACGGACGATCGGTTGGTACGCGCATGAAGGCATCGGAGGGACACTGAGCCGCGATGGCGCACTGGTTGCAGTTGAGACAGCGGTCCTGACGCACCTGGAGATAGAGCGATCCGTTGCCGTAGTCGGTGCAGCCTTTGGCGCAGATGCCGCAACCGGTGCACAGCGACTCGTCGATATGGTATTCGTAATACGGATCCTCGACGAAGCGACGTATGATCGCGCCTGCCGGACACAGTTGGTTCTCAGCCCCGGTCTCCAGCTTGTTGGGCTCTGGATGGAAAAAGCCGGTGCACAAGTCGCAGTAGCCGCACATCGCAAAATCGTGTACGCACTTGACCGCGGAGTTTTCGAGGACACATGCCGTGCGGCAGTTTCCACACTGGATACACTTGAAGGGATCGATCTGCCACACATAGCCCTTGGTGCGTGCCCTACCGCCGGCGGCAAGACCGACGCCGGCAATCCCGATGCCGAGCAGTCCGCGAGCAATACCGCCGAGGAACCCGCGGCGCGTCAGAGCCTGATTAGTCGTGCGTTCGTCGCTCATCGCGTGGTCGTCCTGTCATTGGCGACGGCACTGTGGGCGCGCCGCCCCTGCTCGCACAGGGCATCCTTCGGCTCAGCCTCTGCATGCCGCGATATGCGGACCGCCGTCACCAGACCGAGGCCCCTGCTCCGCTGCTGCTCTGCCTCGGGCAAGCGGCACGACTCGAAGGCCCGGCAACGAGCACACGGCGCAGTCGTTAGTCCACCACCCAATTGCCGCCGCCGGGAGGGCGCGACCAGCCGCACCGCCGCAGCTCCGACCAGGGCCAGCCCCGACCAACGGACCGCACTGGCCAACACGTCTCGCCTCGTCAGCCTCCGACAAATGCCGTGGGAATCCGTCATCTTTCTTCCTCATCACGTTCGAACACAAGCACCTCGTTCTGCGCCGGATCGACGACGAATATTCGCCCGCTTGCGTCCACAGCCAGGTCCATGCCGGCGCTGGCAGGGGTAAAGAACTCCGTGCCGATGATCCCCAGAACCCGTCCTTGGCGGTCGCTGACCTTGACACGGGGCGACCGGCCCTTTTCCGCGGTGACAACGCAGCAGTCAGCCGTCAGCGCAAGATTCGTCGGGTTGCAGCATCCGGGGAATCGGTTCGGCGCCATCCCCTGCCCGCCCCAGTATTCAAGACGCACGCCGCCGCGGCTGAATCGCTCGACGCGCCAGTAACCCGGATTCGTGATCATCACGTCACCGCCCGGTTCCACTGCCACATCCATGTACGGACTGGGGCAGAGAATTTGCGGCCGTCCCGTCGTCTCGTCGCGACCGGCCACACTGTCCACCAGGTCGCCGCTCACGTCGAAATGGTGCAAGGCTCGATTCCCCGCGTCTGCAAGCCACACATCCACGCCATGCACAGCGATGCCCGTGACACATCCCAACTCTCCATGCCCGTCTCCGGGACGGCCCCAGGAGCATGTGAGCGTCCCGTCGGAATCGAAAACGTGGACGCACGTTTTCTCGGTCGCAAAGACGCGTCCCTCGGCCCCCACGGCCACCGCCGTGACCGGGCCCGGCGTCGGCATGTGACGGATCTGCACCCACGCGGCGTCATACACCGTCACGCCGCCGGCCGAGGCCAGGTAGATGCGGCCATCATCGCCAAGGGCAATGCCCCTGAGGCCCTCGACGGCCGGCGTCTGCTTCAGAACCAGGCGGTATGTCCTCGGCATGGCCGTCGCCGCAGACTCGTCCCCCCTGCCGTGACCGACCGACGATGGGGCGTCCTTGTCAGCACAGCCGCACAGGCACATGGCGACAAAAACCTGGATGATCGTCCGTCCGTTCGTCATGGCTATCACAGGCCCCTGCCTGCCCCAAACGTCATGGAGCCACTCGCACGCATACCATCTCCGTCAAATCGCGGCAATAGATGCAGCCGTCGGCATACGCGATGGGACCCCAGGCGTCGTGTCCATTGAGAATCTTCGCGCGGCCGAGCTCCTTGTAACCTTCTGTGGTGGCTTCCACCATGACAAGTTCGCCGCTCTGTCCGCCGACGACGAACAACACTCCGTCGATGAGAATAAACGGGCCGAGCTCGAATTGTACCTTCGGACCGCTCGACCAGACCAACTCGCCGGCCAGGTCCAAACATGCCAGTTGTCCGCTCTCGGTCACGCCGTATAGGTGGTCCTTATAAAGCACGGGCGTTTGTTGCTCGCAACTGAACACTTGCGGCTTAATGCGAAACACCTGTCCCACGTTGAAGCGGTCGCCCTCGGTCCAGACACGGACCATCTGGGAGCCGACGCCGTAGCTGCCCGTGAAGAACAGACGGTCGGGTGCGACCACCACAGGCGACGGGCTGTTGGCAATTTTGATGACCCACTCAGGCCATTTCCACAGGACGCGACCGTCGCCGGCAGCCACCGACACCACGCCGCCGCCCGAGCAATAGACGTATTGACGCACGCCGCCGAAATCGCAGACCATCACCGACGACTCGGTCATTGTCCAATGGTCCGGGTTGGGGGTTCGCCAAACGATCCTGCCGGTGGCCAGCTCAACGGCCATCAGCAGCGGCCCATCTTTGGACGGATCGCCGCCGGGAGCGATGATGGCGAGGTTCCCGTCAATGAGCGGACACTGCCCTGTGTACCATCGCGGCACCGTGGTTCCAAACTCCTTCACCAAGTCGAAGCCCCACACCTTCTCGCCCGTGTCGGTCCGCAGGCACGTGACGTGACACTTGGGCCCCATGGCCACGAGGTACTCGTCCGTGACGGCCGCCACAGTGCGAGACATGCCGTGGTTGCGTTTGACGGTGACGGAGTAGGAATACCGCCAGATCTCCTGGCCGTCGGCCGCCGAGAGGCAACGGATGGCGTCCTCGCGTTTGTCGCGGTCGTAGTCCACGACGAAGACCCGGCCCTTGTGAACGGCGGCGCCGGCATGGCCCTCGCCGACGGCAATGCGCCACAGCACCGGCGGCCCGCTCTCGGGCCACGAGCGCGCCACCACAGCCCCCTGCGGCACAATGCCATTGCGGTCCGGACCGCGAAACTGCGGCCACGAGCCATCCAGAGGCGCAGGCCGCCCGGTGCCACGAACAAGCGTTCCGGGATTAGCCGGAGGCGGCTCGGTCTCGCCGTCCGGCTTGGGCCGCTCGTCCAGCCCGGGCAGGCGCACGGACACCGTGACGTTCCGCGGCATCTGATACCAGTGCGCGAGCACCGCCCCGGCAGCAACGGCCGCGACCACAGGTGTCAGAATTACCAATACGCGGACCTTCACGCCGGCACTCCCCGTCTGCACGAGTTGAACGGATGAATTATAGACTATGGAGCACCGCGCGGATAGGCGCAAACGCCTCGCCGGAGCGTCTTCGCCGACCGCCGGCCCTCACAGAGTAAACGCGATGGAGTAGTCAGGGTTTCGCAGCGAAACAGACCAGTACGCCCCCGCGGTTGCCGATAACCAGCCGTCCGTAGGCGACCGCCGGCGAGGCGGAAATGGGTTCGCCGCCCACGTATCGCCACAGAAGCTTGCCCGTTTCCAGGGCCACCGCATATAGGTTCCCGTCGTCGCTCCCGACGAACACCCGGTCGCCGACGATCACCGGGGACGAATCGATTCTGTCCCTGGCCCTGAACTGCCACAGTTCCTCACCATTGTCGAGGTCCAGGCACCTGAGCCGCATGTCCTGCCCGCCGACCACCACGCGGTTGCCCTTGACGGCAGGCGAGCTATGAAAGACGACCGTCTGGTTGCCAACGTCGAACACCCACCGCGTCGCGTCCGTGTCGAGGTCCACGCACAGGACCGTGCCCATGTAGGTCGGCACCACCAGGCGCGCGCCGACCCGTGCCGGCGTGGCCAGGGCGATCTGGCCGGTGGCAATCTCAAGAGCCGGCCCGCCCACCTCGGCGTCCAGCGTATAGATGGTGCCGCTGCCGCAACTAAGCACAGTGACATCGCGACCCGATACCACGGGACAGCCAAAGACCTCCGTGCCGACCTCGTAGTCCCAGAGTTTTTTGCCGTCCTCGATGGCGAGACAATAGACGTGATGGTCGAACGATCCGAAGATCACCCTGTCGCCAGCCACGGCGGCGGGCGACTGAATCGGCTGCTCGGCCTGGAACGACCACAGAACATCTCCCGTGACGGCATCGAACGCGCGAAAATCGCCCTCGTAGCTGCCCAGCAGCACACGATTGCCGACAACAAGGGGCGATGACGTGATCGTACCAGCCTCGCGGCGGTGCCAGAGGATCTCGCCGCTATCCAGCGAGAGGGCGTAAAGGCCGGCCCACTCGGTGCCGACATAGACTCGGCCGTCCACCACGGCGGCCGTCGAAGAGATCGGGCCTTCAAGATCCTTGCGCCACGCCACGTGCAGCGTCCGCGGGAGCGACGACTCGGCAACGCCCGTACAGGCCGCATCGCCCCGAAAACACGGCCAGGCTCCCACTGCGGGAACCGATTCGGGCCCCACATATGGATGTAGCACAGGCTCGGGATCGGACGATACGTCGTCGGACGTCGGCGAGATTCCCCGGTGGCCAAGAAGGATGGCCAACACAATGAGCATGACACATACCGGACCGACGTACCAATGGGCGCGCATGGGACATGCGCGACCGCAGGAAGGTGGATGAGGCTCGGGAACCGTGGGATTGTCCAAGGCCGCCTCCTCACTCTGAACGTATTGCGCCCAGCAGGTCGGGCCCCACGGCTCGCTGCGTCACACCGACACAAGCCGCAATGGCCGCGGCCATGATGCCGCCCATTGTACCGGCGAGTTGGAGCCACGGCACATCGGCCTTCGCCTGGATCATGTGCGGCGCGGCAGCCAGGAGGCCCGCCACACTGCCGATGGCCAGACCGGCGGCAATCAGTATCACGGTCTCGGCCGACACCAGTCGTACGACCTGCCTTTGCGTGAATCCCAGCGCAAGCATCAGGGCCAGTTCGCCTCGCCGCTCCACGATGTTTCTGGCCAGCACGGTCGCGACAGCGAATGTGCCAAGAACCAACCCCAGCCCACTGAGGGCCTGAAAGGCCGCCAGGTACGTATTCTGCACGCCGGCATAGGCCGCCAGTACATCGGCTGTGCGACGAACGTCAACACCGGCGTCCTCCAGACCCTCGCGGAGTGCGTCCATCACCTGCGTCTGCCGCTCAGGAACCGTCTCCACAAGGAAACGCCGGTACCCGCCTCCGTCGCCGAACAGCCGCACCAAGTTTCCCTCAGACATCAGCAATTCGCTTTGCCACAGGCTTCCCCGGAGCAGACCGACGATACGCAGAGTCACGGGACCATGAGCGCCGGCCACCGTGATCGTCCCGTTGAGCCCCGACTTGAGAATCCATCGGACGCTCGCTTCGTCGCCAACGACCGGCACGCAGCCGTTGTCGAGCGTGACGTCCAGAAGCCGCCAGGGGTTCCGCTCATCGTGCATCGGGAGGGTTTGCGAGAACGCAAACCCGCCACGTTCAATCAGAGCAGGCGGCACACCCACGATTCTCGGCGACTGCGGCTGCTGTAGGTTCAGGCAACTGGCATCGTCGCCATCATTCACGCGGAAGGATAGGATGGTGGCCCCTTGGAAGGCGCCCTCGTCGCCGAGTCCTGCCGCCTGCCTGCCGGCCGCCGTGCCAAGGTCCACGTGGATCGGCAACTCGCAGTCGGCCATGATCGCAAAGCCGCCCGCCCCGCCGTTGCGAGAAAACGTGTCCCACTGTGTTGGGTTGATCCGGTTGGCCGCTACCGTAACAAGGGTAAAGGCGGCGCACGCCAACAGGGCGGTTGTCAGGACACTGCGGGTTCGGCGGCGTCTGGCCCCGTGCAGGACCAGACTCTTCATGGAAAGACTTTGGCGGGCACGGGGGCGCGACGGGCGTTCCCCGGTGAGCACGGCTGCCATGGCCGCCAGCATCGCGACAAGCATCAGCCCACCGATCAAAAAGAACGCAGTCGCCGGCTTCATGGCGTTGCCGACAATGGAAGCGCCCAGCACGGCTGCCGCCGCGGCTGTGGCCAGCGACGCAATGAGCGTCGCCCCACGGCGTCCTTGTCGCAGATCCTCGACAGTGTGAAGCGATCGCCACCCGGCGAGGAGCACCACGGCCGTCTTGCGGCGAAGCAGCCACAGGGCCCATGCGACGGCCGCCATGGCAATGATCAGCCCCACGGCGGCGCCGTTCACCAGACTGGACGACGACACGTACAAGTCCAACGTAAACGGCCCCAGCAGGCCGACCCATCGCGTCTTCAGCGTCCACAGAATTCCCGCGGCGTAGGCCACCGCCAGCGGAATGCCCGCGAGCACTGCAATAGCAGCATGAACCATCCCCTCGGCCAGAAACGACCGTGCCACGGCGCCAGGTGAAAATCCGATGGCCAGCATGATGCCGGCATCGCGGGCCCGCATCTCGACCGAGAGCCGCAGCAGTAACCCCACCAGCATCGCGGCGGCCAGAACAAGAAAACTGCTCAACCCCAAAAAGAGGGATGCAAAATCGCTTGCCCCTTCGGCCGCTCGCAGCGCCTCGGCGCGCACGGGCCGAAACGTAAGGCCGACGTCCTGCGGCTTCAATGCGTTTCGCAAGGCCGCCGAATAGGTCTCCACGGACGGAACGCCCCCTTGCGGCCCATCGGCGGCAATCCTCACCGAGGTAACCCACGGGGACTCGACTTGCGCCGCGCGGCGCCACAGGTCCTGCGCCGTCTGAGGGGAGACGAACGCTTTGGGCGCGGCTCTGTGCGCCTGCCAGTAGGCCTCGTCTTTGGGTCGAATACGCCCAAGGTCCAACGGAAACGGTGGCTTCCACTGCCTCATCGACGTAGCGTCGGTGATGCCAGGGAACTGGGGAATCAGCTCATCTTGGGCCGCAGCACCGACCATCGCAACGATCCCGCGGACGATGAATCGTCGTGAGTCGGTGCTGAGCGTGGCATCGGCGCCGATGCGATAATAGTCAACGGCCACAGTATCCCCCACCTTGGCGCCCAGATCGGCCGCAGCCCATGTATTGAGCAGGATGTCGTCGGTTCCCAGATTCAAGTCAACCGGCGTACCGTCGTCCTGCACAAGGACGTCATGTCCTGCCTCCGCAGCATCCGCCACAGCGGCAATGGTGGAGTACGGTATGCCGTTCTCGCCGGATTCGCCGTCGACCTTGGTGATCGTATTGGCGAGGTAGATCGACACCCGCGCGGCCCGATAGCCGCAGGCGTGTGCCGCCTCGCCCGCAGCGGCAACCTGACGCGACGAAAGCACCGTGTTAAGGCTTTCCACCGAAATCACGCGACCATGCGCCTGCTGCACGAGGCGTATCCCGCAGTCTTCAGGCGTGACGGCGTCGGCGAGCATAGTATTCAGTCGCCGCACTTCTTCCTCGTCTCCGTGGCCGCTCCTCGCGTTGACAAGCAGCACATTGGCCTGCCCTGCTCGCCCGATGTGCCGTGCGAACCAGTCGTAGGCGACATACACATTTCTCGGCCGCGGTCGGTCGCTTCGCAGCGAAAAACCGCCGAGTCCCTCGTCGGGCACGATCCTCGCGATCACCAGGCTCACCCGTTCGACCGTATCGTTCAGGCTGCGACGACCGAACAGACTGGTCGAAGGAGCAGTCGATGCTCGCGCGAGATTCACAATAAGCGTGTCTCCGGTTCGCAGGGACAATTCGTTCGCAAGCGTCTGGTTCACCGCGGCATGTCGCCCGTCAAGAGCCGGCGCAGGCCCTGGCCCGAGCATCGGCGCGTCGGAAGGGTTCACTGCCCAGACCGACACGTGGGGCAGTCGTACCGATGACGTCGGCGTGCTTGCAGCGGCATCCACTGCCAGAACGGCAGCAACGTCGCCGAATGCCGCCGTGAAGCCTTGCTGTGAGGCAAGGTCCTTTGCCAGGGCCGACCTGAAGAAGCCCGGCGCGGTCAGCGCAAAGTCGGTGCGCCCGAGACGTCGCAAAGCCAGGCTGCGCAGGCTGCCGTTGAACGAGTCGCCAACAAGAAGGGACCCGGCGACTACCGCCACGCCCACGGCCGCGCCGGCGACAACTGCGGCGTGGGTGCGCCGATAGTACCATAGGCTGCGAAGGACAAACCGCGCCAGGTTCACGCACAGACCTCCACACGACATGTCACGGCTGGCGGACGGGGGATAGACAGCCGTCGCGAAGCTCCAGGCATCGTGAGAAACGTCTTGCCAGTTCGAGATTGTGGGTGACAACAATCAGCATCACATGCCGCTCGGCGGCCACCTCGCAGAACAGATCCGCCACCGTCGCCGCGGTGGCGCGATCCAGATTGCCCGTCGGCTCGTCGCACAAAAGCAGTGGCGGATTGTTGACCAAGGCCCGCGCCACGGCCACACGCTGCCGCTCGCCGCCCGACAGCCACTGCGGGAAGTCGTTCTCTCGCCCTGCCAGGCCGACGCGAGCCAGCAGGTCGGCAGCCCGCCGCACTCCGTCCACGGCGTCGTTCGAAGCCACCGTCGGAAGGGCCACATTCTCGATGACGGTACACTGCGGGAGCAGATGGTGATCCTGAAACACGAAGCCCACCCTTTTGCGTCGAAACTCAGCCAGGCGGTCGTCCTCAAGGACGGCAACGTCCACGTCGCCCAATTGCACGGTTCCCGACGTCGGCCGGTCCAGCGAGCCAATGATATTGAGCAGCGTGCTCTTGCCGCAGCCGGATGCCCCAACAATGGCAACGGTCTCGCCGGGCTCCACACGCAGCTCCACGCCTTTCAGGACGCTATGCTGGCCGGCCGGCGACGAGTACGTCTTACACAATCGGCTGACCTTTAGCGCAACCGCTTCCGATGCTGCGTTTGCCATGGTCCTCGTGACCCCGAAACCCCTCGGAACGTGCCGCCGACGCTGTCACTCCATCGAGCCGACCATGTCGGCGAGGATTGACAGCGCGGCCACACCATAAAACGTGTACTCAACGTCGGCCGTGCCGCCGACGGCCACCGGACGAAAACCTCCGCACGGGTTCTCAGTAGCCCGGAGGAACCGCCCAAGCGGTCCAAGCTTCAGAATCCCGGCCCGGCCAACGGCGGCCAATGCATAGAGTCCTGTGAACGTCGAGAGAAGGTCCCCGTCCTTCACGTTCGGGTGCGCCGCCAAACCGCCGTCCGGCCGCTGAAGGGATGCGAGGAAGGCGGCCCCTCTGGCTGACGTCGCCTCATCCATGGCCTCCGCACCCGACAGAAAGCAAAGGGCGGCTGCCGTGGGGCTGGCCTGGCCCGCCGCGGCCCCGGGGTGTCCCGCGAAACCGCCGTCGGGCGTCGCACAGGCCCGTACTGCGTCCACGGCCCTGTCCAAGTCGGGCATGAGCCGCCCCATCAGATCGTAGCACATCAAGGCCAGGAAAGCGTAGTACGGACTCGTCACTCCCCCTGGCACGAGGGCCACCGCTCCATCGGCCGTGCGGCACGCGGCCAGCAGGTCAATCGACTCGTCCAGCCACGCATATCTTCGGCAATCCTCCGGAGGCATCAGCCCGACAGCCTCCAAAAAGCGAAGGCTCTGCCACACATCGAGGCACTCCAAAACACTCGTCATAGGCCGCTGCCGAGACTTCAGCCATGCCGCAGCCGACATCCACGACGGGGCCTCTGCCGGAAGGCCGAGCACTATCAACGCATGCAGGGCGAACCGAGTGTAGTACGGATCGGCAGCACCGTCGGGACCGACAAACGCCCCGGTGCTGCTTTGTGTCGCAACAAGGTACTCCGTGTGCCTGCGACGGAAAGAACCGCCCAACACCGTCGATCCGGCACGCATCCGCCGATCCATCACGGCGTAACGCTGCGGCCTTGGATCGGACTCGGCTGGCCGGACAGGTCGGGTCATGGCATCGCTTCCGCGCCGCGGGAACGCCCCTCAGAAGTCGTGGTCTCTCAGGACAACGCGTGTCAGAAATCGCATCAGGTGTCGCAGGGCCGGCCGACGAACCTGGTCGGCAACTTCCATCGCCCGCATGCGACACTTGTCCGCCAAGCGGGCGGCCTTCTCCGTGGCGCCGCACCGCTGATAGAGCTGTCGCACCTCGTCCACCAGGCCCCGTCGATCGAGGCCGTCGCCGGAACGGAACAACTCCTCCAGCCTGTCGGCCACCCCGTCGGCCGAGGCAAACGCCAGGAGGATGGTCGGCCGCCGCGCAACGATATCCTGTCCCGACAGGCGATGGTTGTCGTCGCTCGGACGGAGATCGTCCAGGTCGTCGAGCACCTGGTATGCCACGCCGAGATGGCGACAGAACGTGTCCACTCGTGCCGCGTCGTCGTCCAGGGGCCCAGTCAGCCGCATGCCGGCATACATCGCGGCGCCAAATGCCGGCGCCGTCTTCAGGGCATAGAGGGCAAGCACTTGGTCGGCGTCGGCGATGCGAGCCTGGTCGCCCGTCAGCAGAAGCTCGGTTCCCTGCCCTCGGCATAGTCTCAGGTGCGCCGAGGACAGGGCCGCCAGGATGTCGGCTATGCACTCAGCCCCAAGCGTGCCGGCCTGCGCCGCCACGAGACGATAGCCCAGACCGACGAGGTAATCGCCCGTATTGATAGCCGTCGCCTCGCCGTAGCGGGCATGCAGGGTCGGCTCGCCATAGCGGTAGGCGTCCTGGTCCTCCACATCGTCGTGAACCAGAGACGCCTTGTGAAACGCCTCCAAGGCGACTGCGACGGAGGCCACCGGTTCTGTAACCACGTTATCGACGGCCGACCGGTTCAGGTCCGTCTCGTCCAGCCCGAGCATCGCGGCGTGGGCGGCCAGGGTGATAAACGGCCGGAAGCGTTTGCCGCCGCGGGCGAGCCAGTCGCGGGCGATGCGCTCCGCCCGTGGCGGCAAGGAATCTTCGGCCGCCGGTCCCGAGCCGGTCAACCACAGTAGCCGTTCCAGACTCTCGGGCCGAAACAGGTCCGATGCCTTCTGAAGCACGGTCACATAGCCCGTCACCGTGTACCGGTGATTCGCGACGTGCCATGCGAGTATCTCGCGGATTCGCTCGAGGTCGGCCACCGTGTCTCGGCAGCCGTCGCGCAGCAAAGGCACCCCCGCATACGGCACGCCAAGCTGGTAAACCGTCTCGAAGCACTTTTCGAGCGAATCCAGACAGGCGACGCCGAGAATGGCCTCCACGCGGCCGGCCGCAAGGGCCTGCACCACCGCCGGCGTTCCTTCGGCCACGATCGTCTGATAGCCCAAGGCCCGCGCCTCGGCAAGCAGCCTGCCGATCGAACAGGATCCGCACAGGCGGCACTTTAGCCCTGTGGTATCGTAGGGGGCCGTACAGGTGTCCGCGTGACGCAGACAGTGTGGAAGCAGGAGCAGCCGTCGCGAGAATGCCGTCGCGGCAAACGCACCGCGGCATATCTCTGTGCCGATGGCCACCATAGCGAAATCGCGCCAATGGCGGTCCAGGCCAAGGCGTTTCAGGAGCGTAGCCGCCAGATTCTCCAGGTGTGCGCGATCCGGCAACCGTACGACATCGGCTTCGGCCGCGAGCTCGCGTGCAGCGTCCTCGATCCTACGACGTAGGGCCTCATTGCCCGCAAGTTCGCAGCCCTTGCCGTCGGATCGGCCGCCCAAATCGCCTGAGGCTGCATCGAATATGTATCCCATATGGGTCATCCGCAGCAACTGCCGGCTCCGCCCGGCGCGACAGCCGTTCCTTGGGCCATTCTGTGCCAGTGTGACATCGCACGACCGAGTGCGGCCACCACAAAGATTATAGGGTAAATGCGCTCCGAATACCAAAGGCTCGTGAAATAGAGGCCTATGGGGGCCGGCCGGTCCAGACCGCCCTCCTGGACGCTTCGGATCAGAAATTCGCAGCCACGACGCACTGCCCGCACCTCGTCGGATCCAGACGCCCACGCACACAACGTTTCGACCGCCACGGCCGTCTCCTCGATGCTCGACGCCACTCCGCGTTGCCCGCCCCAACCGCCGTCGTCGTTCTGTGACGCGACGAGGAATGCCGCCCCGCGACGCGCCGCCGTTGCGTCACACATGCCGACGTCGCGATATGCGGCCAACACCCGAGCCGTACCGAAAACGCGGTTGTAGCCATCGGGGGCCGCCTGGTTGCCAAACCACAGGGCGGTCCACGCCCCATCATCGCCCTGAGCATCGGCCAGGTAGGCCAAGCCACGTCGCACAGCCCGGCCGCATGGCAGATCGCGCTTCCGGTCTCTCCAGGCGTGAAGTGCCCTGACTGCATGAGCCGTCAGGTCGGCGCCGCTGCGGTCGAAAGGCAGCTTGCCCCATCCGCGGCAAAACGTCGGCCAGCCGCCATCGTCGTTCTGGAGGTCGATCAGCCAGCGCAAGCCGTCTTGTGCTGCCGCGTCGGCCCGCGAAGACTGCCATCCGGACAGAGCCAGAAGAGCGCCGGCCGTATCATCCGCGTCGGGCACTCCTCCAGGCAAATCCGTCCACGGCCACCCGCCGGGCGGCGAATCGGTGAATGGATGCACCCGGCGACACTGGCTGCGTACCAGAAATTCAAGGCTCGCCTCGACGGTTGTATCCTGCCCTGCCGGCCCGGCCCGCAGCGCGTTGATCGCCAGCGACGTCAGCCACAGCGACAGATTACTGTCGATGGGCCAAGCACCGTTATCGCGGACCGTTCGCTCAAGAAATTCGAGCGCCTTGGCCGTGACAGGATGGTCGTGGAGGCCGGCTCCGGCCAGACTCATCGCCACGAAGGCCGTCAAGGGAACCGCCTCGATAAAACCCCCGGAACTGGGCTGTATGGATTCCAGCCGACGCAGGGTCGGAGCCATGGCCCGGTCGCGAACGATCCTAAGCAGTGGGTTTCGGGTGGGCCGTTTGACGTGCAGCAACTGGCCGATGGCGATGAGCGCGGGCAAGGCATAACTAACAACATGAATCCGCAGCCGCCGCAACCAGCGATGCGACAACTGCGCCAACTCGAACGGCAGCCGCGGAATGGCCGACCATTCGGCCTGCCCGGCCAGGGCGCAGTTGACAAGAATCGGCACGGCAAACGTGCGGTCCTTGCCGTAGAACTGCGAGATCGCGGCGGCCCGGTCGGCCATAGTCGTCCCGGCCCGCTCTGTAAGCCAGGCATCGGCGCGCGCCGCAGCGGCCTTGACTTCACACTGCGAACCAGCCAGCGCAAGGGCGGCTCGCGCAAGCATCGTGGTGGCGAGGTTGCTCGGGCTGTCGGTGGTGTCGCCCCAGCCCCCGTCGCTATTCTGGTGAGTCATCAGCCACGCGGCTCCGGCCCGAATACGCGCGGCAGATACGTCACGGGCCGCAAGGCACAGGGCACTAACGGCTACCGCCGTCGAAAGTGCCGAGTCGGACAGACGCCCGGGCCAGCGGCCATCGCGATCACGCTCCGCCAGCAGACGGTCCACCACGTACCGATACGTGGCCGATATGCGGTCGAACAGGTCATCCGCAGCCGATACCCATCCGTCGGCCGCATAGCCGCATCCCTCCGCCGAAAACGTCGTGCGTTCACTCATGCACTGTCCAGCCGGTCCAGCCGGTCAATGAGCCTGTCGAGTTCATCGCGAGCCTCGCCGGTCTGAGGGGTACACCTTCGTGACTTGGACTCCGGCATCGTGGACGATTCCCCGAGGCCCTCTTGCCGTGAACATGCCACACGCTCAGTCTCGGCGGCCGCAAAACCGTTTGCAGCCTCACCCTGGTCGCCTTCCGCCCGCTGCTCGGGAGTCACCACACCCTCATCGCTTCCGGCGATCGCGGGATAGGCCTCGTAGTGCGGGAACATGATCGCCCGGGCCGGACATATGCGGCTGCAGGCAGGGCAACCCGGCTTACAGTTGTCCGGGTTGGCTACCATCACGCGGTCCCCCGGACCGAGTTCATAGACGCCGAACAGGCAGAAGTCCACACACTGGCGACAGCCGACGCATCGCGAGTAGTCCACCACCGGGCACCATCGCGGCGAAACGGCGTCATCCATCTGTTGCACTGTGTTGGAGCCCATTCCCGGTTGGACGACCGCTCCTGCGGCCAGCGATTCGGCAAAGCTCTCCGGGGAGAATCGATCCTCCATTCGCACCACGCGGCTCACGCACTGCATGTCGCACCCCAGGGCTGCCAGGGTCCATCGGGCCGGACGCGCGTGCATCCACGTTGCCACAGCGACACGGCCCCGCAGTGTCGCCAAACGCCGTGCGACTGGGTGGTCGCGGGCCAAGTAATAAAGGTGTGGCGCCACGAGCACGAGACATTGGGTTCTGTCGCCGAGCCACTGGATGACGGCGTCCTCGAAGCGGCGTCTGTCGCCGCTACCGTCCACACAGCGTGAAACAACGATCACCTCAGGACGTTCCATCACCACTCCCGGCACGGCGCACGCGATCACACGCTGCCTTCATTGTAGCGCAGCGCCGGCGACGGTCAAGGCGCATGGCCGTGGTGGGGTGCAGCGAGTGGAGGTAATGCCGGGGAACGACATCCCTCCCTTCAATGTGGTCGGGATTCCTTGGCTGCCTGGTGACGGGCGATCTTGCCGCCGACCATGTAGATGACGTCCTCGGCGATGTTGGTCGCATGGTCGGCAATGCGTTCCAGGTGCCGCGACACCGCCAGGACATTCAGACGCCCCGGAGCCAAGCGGCCCTGGCCGACAATTTCGGACCGGACGATCTCATAGACGCGACGGTTCAACTCGTCCACGCGGTCGTCTTCGTCGCACACGCGGCGTGCCAGTTCGCCGTCCATGCGGATCAGGGCGTCGATTCCCTGTTTCAGCATTGCCTGGGTGATCCGCACCATCTCGGAAATCTCCTCGGGCACCTCGCCGCACTCCTCGTCGCGGCACGAAATCGCCCGCTCCGCGATGTTCGCCGCCAGATCCCCGACGCGCTCGAGGTCGTTGTTCATCTTCAGCGCCACCACGATGAACCGCAGATCGATCGCCACAGGCTGATGCAAGGCGAGGATTTTGAGGCATTCCTCCTCGATGTCGATTTCGAGCAAGTCGATTCGCTCGTCATCGGCAATGACCGCCGCCGCCAATTCGGTGTCTCCCGTGGCGAACGCCGTTGCCGCGCGGCTCAGGCTCTCCTCCACCATGCCGCACAAGTGCAGGAGCTTGTCCTTGAGCTTCTCGACCTCGCGTTGGAAATGGACGGTCATTTTCTTCGCTCCTCTCGCGTCCCGCACTCCGCCACGATTCTATCCAAACCTTCCGGTAATGTAATCCTCGGTCCGTTTCTCTTTGGGATTCGTGAACACATCGCGGGTGGAACCGAATTCGATCAGGGCCCCCTCGTAGAAGAAGGCCGTCATGTCCGACACACGCGCCGCTTGCTGCATGTTGTGCGTCACGATGACGATCGTGTAGTTGCCGCGGAGTTCCTCGATCAGATCCTCGATGCGGGCCGTGGATCGCGGGTCCAGGGCCGAGCACGGCTCGTCCATGAGGATCACCTCCGGCTCGACGGCCAGCGCCCGCGCCAGACACAGACGCTGTTGCTGGCCGCCCGACAGACCCACGGCATTGTCGCCGAGACGGTCCTTGACCTCGTCCCAGAGGGCTGCCGCCGTGAGGCTCTGCTCGACGATCTCCTGGAGCCGCGCGCGGTCCCGGATGCCTTGTAGCCGCGGCCCATAGGCCACATTGTCGAAAATGCTCTTGGGAAATGGATTCGGACGCTGGAACACCATGCCCACACGCGTCCTGAGGGCAACCACATCCACCCGCGGAGCGTACACGTCCTGGCCGTCCAGGGTAAGCAACCCCTCGGCCCTGCACCCTGGAATCAGATCGTTCATGCGGTTGATCGCGCGCAGAAAGGTGCTCTTGCCGCAACCGCTCGGCCCGATGATCGCCGTGACCTGCCCCGTGGGAATGGCCAGGCATACATCCTTGACAGCCTGGCTCTGCCCGTAATAGATGGAGAACTTTTCGGCCGTCACGTGGGCAACCGTCGATTCCTGCCCCGTGGCCGCTGCGCCGCCGGTACGCGGCACATCGGCGCGCCCGGGTCCGTCCTGCCTATTGCTGCCCATCGGTCGTTGCAGGGTGAACGTGTCCACCGGATCGTCCTCCTATCCCCTGAGCTTGCGCGAAATTCTGGCACGAAGCAGAATCGCCGCGACGTTCAACAAGAGCACCAGGCCCACCAGCACCAGCACCATCCCGTACTGCACGTGCCGGATTTCCTCGATGGCCTGGTTCTCCGAGCAAAGATTGTAGATGTTCCACGGCAGCGCCGGCGTCGGCTGTTGATGAAGCTCGGTTACCGACGGCACCTTGCCCAGGGCCACCGCCGCCGTGAAGATGATCGGCGCTGTCTCCCCTGCGGCCCGACCCATGCTGATGATGATCCCCGTAAGAATGCCCGGCAGCGCCGCAGGCAGAATCACCGTGACTACGGTACGCCACCGCGTTGCTCCAAGGCTCAGCGCCGCCTCCTTGTACGAGTGCGGCACGGCCCGGATCGCCTCCTCCGCCGCCCGGATGATCGTCGGCAGCACCAGCAGCGCCAGTGTCATCGAGCCCGCCAACACGGTCTTACCGCGAGAGATCCCGAGCACTTGGTTGAACAAGTGCAGGCCGAACAGCGTGTTCAGGAAGAATGCCAGACCGAACAGCCCGAAGACAATGCTCGGAACGCCGGCCAACGTGCTGACGAATGTTCGGAGCATGCTGACCACGCGGCTGCTGCCGGCGTATTCGACAAGGTAAATCGCCGTCACGACGCCCATGGGCACGGCAAAGAGCATCGCCCCGACGGTCAGGTAGATCGTTCCAAGCAATGCGGGCCAGATGCCGCCGAAAATGCTGGCATCCACCGGCTCGTCGGTCAGAAACCGCCAGTTCAGCGTCCATTTGGGCCGCAACATCGCCTCGGCATGGGCCGGCAGGTAGTCGAAAAGCTTTTCGAGTTTTGTGCCTCGGAACTTCTCGACGCGCGGCGTCCGAACCTTCTTGCCCAACTGCGTTGGGTCGCTGTAATCGTAGTCTTCGATGGTCAGCAGGCGGTCGATGGTCACCTCGGCGCGGTCCCACCGCGGCTTGCCATAGCGGCTGCGAGGCATTACCGGACGAGGCTCGCCCGGGAATGGTCCCAACAACTCCCGAAGCAGCCCTTCGACGGCCTTCAACTGGCCTTGCAGGTCGCGTTTTCTGCGGCCGCTCATCTGATCTATCTCGGCCCGAAACTCTGCGATCATGTCGTAAACAGGCTGGCGCGCCTTGGCCGCCTCGGCCACTTCCGCTTTCAGCGCGGCCTCGTCGCCGCGGCCGAAGACATCGAACGTGAACCGCCGATTCTCGACCGTCTCGCGGAAAACAAACGCCCCGGCGCCGCGGATGATAATGGGCGTCAGCAGCACCGCCAGCGCAACGGCCATCAGTAGCACGGAGAAAATACCGAGCGAGGTAAAACCGCGGTCGAGGATCTTGCGTGACGACAGGTCCATGTTTGGTCTTACTTGGCCAGTCTGCCCATTCTTTTATGAGTGCGCCGCACGAACCATTCGGCCGCAAAATTGCACAGGAACGACACGATCAACAGGCACAGGGCCATGGCAAAAAGCGAATGATAATGGGCGGCGCCGTACGTCTGGTCCGTCTCGCCCATTTCCCCGGCAATCGTGGCCGTCAGAGTCCGCACGGGCTCGAGAATGTTGTACCACGGACTGGGGATTTTGGCGGAATTGCCCGCCGCCATCCACACCACCATGGTTTCGCCGAAAGCTCTCATAATGCCCAGGATCGCCGCCGCAAACAGGCCACTGCCGGCCGCCGGCATGACCACCCTGACCAGCGTCTCCGCCCGTGTGGCGCCGAGGGCGTAGCTGCCTTCGCGAAGTTCACGTCCAGCGGCCGTCAGCGCATCTTCCGATACGCTCACCACCGTCGGAAGCGCCATGATGCCGAGAATCAGCGACACGTTCAACGCGTTGGTGCCGCTTACAATGACCAGCGACGAAAGCTTTCCGCCGAGGTACATCAGAAGCGCTAGCTGAATGCCCGCCACGACGGCTGCCACAACCCACCGAGCAGCCTTCCTGGCAACGCCTTGAAACCTCGACGTAAGAATGTCCGAAGACACCAACGTGACGATCATCGCCACCGGTACGCCGACCACCCAGAGCGCGCCGGCGAGCACATGGCCACCGTGGTTCTGAAACAAGGGCGTCAGGATCACCAGGGCAAAGAAACCGAAGGCCACCGAGGGAATAGCGGCCAGGACCTCGATGATCGGCTTGACGACCTGCCGTATCGAGAATGGAAGTACGTCGCTCAGACAGACCGCCGCAACGATGCCCAGCGGAACGGCGAACATCGCGGCACAGATCGTCACCAAGGCGTGATCGACGATGATAGCCAGAGCCCCGAACTCCGGGTTCTCGACGGATGCGGGATGCCAGTGAGGACTTGTGAAGAACTCGCTGAACCCGCGAAGCCGGAAGAACGGGACGGCATCGCGAATGATGAAAGCGAAGATGAACAGGACGGCCAGCAGGCTGCTGGAGGCAATGACAAATAGCAGGCCGTGCCCGAGCCGGCCCAGGACGCCTCGAATGAGGCTCTGGCGACGACTCAGGCACAGCCTTTTCTCCGTTTGACGCCGGACGCGACGACCTGTGGGACTCTCTGCATCCATCCTCGCTCTGTCCAGGCTCTGCGACATCCGACCCACCCGCCCCTGTCACTGTAGGGCGCTCACACTAGTACTTCGTCACCGGAACATAACCGATCTTCTCGATGATCTCCTGTCCTTTACGGCTCAGGTGCAGGGTCACGAAGGCGTGTATATGGCTGCCAAGAGCCGGGTAACCGTTAGTGAACAGGAACAGCGGCCGCGCCACCGGGTACCGCCCCGAGGAGACGGTGTTGTTGTCCGGATACACGCCGTCGATTTCCAACGCCCGGATGGAATCGTCCAGGAAACCCAGGCCGACGTAGCCAATGGCCGACACCGTGGACTTGATCCGCTCGCGCATCGCAGCCTGTGCTCCCACGTACTCGGTGTCCGCGGCCAGTTTGTCATTCTTCATGACCAGCCCTTCGAAGGTCTCGTACGTGCCGCTGCTCGTGTCGCGGCTGATGCGGACGATCTTCAGGTCGGGGCCGCCCAGTTCGCTCCAATTGTTGATCGCCCCCGTGTAGATGTCATGCACCTGTTTTAGCGTCAATCCGCGGCCGGCAATCGGATTGCTCGGGTGTACGACAATCGCGATGCCGTCCATGGCCACCACGTGGGCAACGGGGAAAACGCCCTTGTCGGTGGCCGCCTTGAACTCGGCGTCCTTCATAAAACGCGACATCGACGCGATATCGCAACTGCCGGCAATCAGGGCTTTGGCTCCGTTGCCGCTACCCGACTCGCTCACACTGATCGTCACGCCCGGATTGACCGACATGTAGTACTCGGCGAACGCCTTGGCAATCGGCCCGACCGTCGTGGACCCGTCGATGACGATCTTCGTGTTGCCCTTGGCTTCGTCGGCCGCCACCGTCCTCACGACGAATGCGGCCTCCACGGCCAACACGGCCGCTAGAACCGCTACCGCCATCTTCGACACGTTCCTGCGTCCTATCATGGCACACTCCTTTTCTCTGTCTGAATTGTACGGCTTCATAGTTATCGTTCGTTAACGTCACGTTAGGAATCGGTTAATCTCATAACCCGCCTCAGAACTTGACCATCAGGTCCAGTTGCAGACGGTGATAAAAATCGTTGCCCGTGCCGTGGGTGTGAATGTCCTGCTTGTCGCAGAAGAACGTCGCGCCCACCGTGACATTCTTTGACAAACAGTACGCCAGACTCACCTTGTGCCCCTTGGCGTCCGTGCCGCCGCCGGCAAAATCGGCATCGGTCAGGGCCGCAAGAACCGCGTCAGGCTCCAGGTCGCGATAGTCGTAGCTCACCTGCCACTGCCCCGGCTTGGAAGCCTTGCCCACCTGGAAGCCCACCATCCAGCCGAAGTTGTTCTCGTCGGCGAACAGCGTCGGAGCCACCTGACCCGGCCTCACCGGCTGGCGGTTCGGACTCTCCGCCTCGGAGTTGACGGCAAGATCCGCATAGATCTTCACCGGCAGCTTGGCCACCGGGAAGCCCACCTCGACGAACGGGTTCCAGATGTCGTAGTCCATGCCGTAACGGTTGTTCAAGCGACGAGCGATATCGCCCGTATTACCGGCGAGCCCAGCAAACGGCTCCACGGGATACCCTTCGACGTTGCCGTAGTTGTAGTAGGACACGCCGGACCGCACATAGACATCCTTGGCGATCTGCGGCAGATCCAGTTGGGCATACACCTGCCCGGCCCACAGACTTCCGTCGTTGATGCTGTTCTGGAGGGCGTCGAAATTGCGTTCATCGACCCAGAAACCGCCGCCGTTGAAGAACACGGTCAGGTTCTCCATCGCCTTGACACTATAGTTGAAGGCGATACCCTCAGGATTCACGTCGCTGTCGAAAATCAGGTCGCTGCCGCCGGCCTTGTAGAACGGGAACTTCATTCTGCCGAACGTCACCTCCAGGTCCTTGACCTGCTTCGGCCGGTACCTGGCGTACATCAGATCCCACCACACCTGCTTCTGCGCGAACCAGTTGTCCAGCGTCTGGTTCGTCGAGGTCGGCTCGCCGCCGCCGGTGGCAATCTGCACGCCGACATCCCACTCGTCGTTGACCTCGGCAAACGCCCCAACCCGTGTCCGAACACGATGCCGCACGCGGGGCCGACGACGATCATTGACCGTTCCGTCGTTGATCCATTCGTGACGGTAGCGAAAATCGCCCTTGAGAGACCACTTGTTGAACCACGAGTCGGCCGTGGCACGTGCCACCTCTTCCTTGACCAACTCCGCCAGCCGTGTCCGGTCGGCATCCGACAGGCTGCCGCCCGACTCCGCTTGCACCTTCTGCTTCAGTTCCCCGATCTCCTTCTGCTGATACTGGATGATCCGGTGCAACTCCTCGATCTGCTTCTGTACGTCCTGCTGTTCCGCCAAGGCGACCGATGCTGCCGCAAGGCACACTATCATTGCCGTTCCAACAGCCGTCACAGTCCCACACTTGACCATGCATTCTCCTTTCATTTCAGACCGTCTATGTCCTAGTAAGGCCTCACGCCCGCTCGGCACACCGGCTATGCTCGGAGCAATACCTCCCCCGAACACATCCTTGACTTCACTCGGTTCAAAATAGATTGGCACTATGAGCTTGGCGCAAACACAAGATTAATTGTGCGCTAACACAGCCCCCCGGGGCGACGGTCCAGACGCCTATGAATTGCGAGCTGACTCGCCAGGGCCTTGTGTGCCGCATTCTCGTCTCAGTTCGACATTTCCGCCTATGGGCAAATGAAGCGTAAAAACGGATCCCTTGCGAGGCGTGCTCTGAACGCTCACGCGACCGCCGTGCGCTTGAAGAATGTGCTTCACAATGGCCAGCCCGAGGCCGGTTCCGCCGAGCTTGCGGCTGCGGGCCTTGTCCACACAGAAGAACCGCTCGAAGATGCGCGGCAAATACTCCGCGGGGATGCCGCACCCGTGGTCCTGTACCACGACACGGGCCTCTTTCTCGTCGCACTCGACCACGACCCGAACCTGGCTGCCCGGCTCGCTGTACCGGATCGCATTGTCGAGCAGATTGCGAACGGCTTGCTCCACCAGATGGCTGTTGATTGTCGCCTCGATATCTTCCGGACAGACCACCTCGATGCTGATCCGGGCCTCGGCGGCCTTCGCGCGGCAACTGGCCACCGCGGCCTGCACCGGCTCGGACAGGCTGGTTCGCGTCATGGCAACCCGGCCGCGCTCCGCGTCCTGCTCAATCGCCGACAGGCTTAGGAGGTCGTCCACGATGGCGTTCAGCCGCTCGGCCTGGCGGGCGATGATTGACAGAAAGTGACGCGCCGTTGGGCCGTCCTCAATCGCCCCCTCGGTGAGCGTCTCGACGAAGCCTTGAATCGACGTGATCGGCGTCTTCAACTCGTGACTGACGTTGGCTACGAAGTCGCTGCGCATCCGCTCCAGCCGCCGCAGTTGCGTCACGTCGCGCAGCACTACCAGGGTGCCGCAATGCATACCTTGTTCATCGTGCATAGCACTGCTATGCACCTGAAGCTGAAGGTTGCCGCCCTCGCGGCGAAGCGAAAGCTCTTCGTCCACCTCGCGTTGGGCTTCTCGCGCACGCGTCACAAACTCGTACATGTCGGGGTTGCGCACCACCTCGCTCACGGGACGCCCGGCAACGACGGCAGCATCCACGCCCAGCATCTCCGCAGCGGCCCGATTCATGCTCATCACACGCCCGCGATCGTCGATCGCTAGCACCCCTTCGGTCATGCTGGACAATACGGCTGCCAGCTCGCGCTGCTGCCGGGTGATCGTCTTGATCCGGCGGTCGAGTTGCCGGGCCATGCTGTTCAACGCCGCCGCCAGGCCGCCAATCTCCTCCGTGTCGGACACGGGCAGCTTTCGCTCGAAATCGCCTTGGGCAAACCGCTCGGCCCCCTGCCTCATCTCGACAAGCGGCCGGGCCAGACGACGGGAAATCAGTAGCGCCATCACTCCAGTCAGGGCGACAACCACCACGGCGCCGCTTAGAATCCGCAGTCCGATATCACGTGTCGCCTTCTTGATTTCCGTCAGGGCCAGACTCGTTCGCAGCGCGCCTACGATCCGGCCGTCGGCCTCCAACGGCACGGCCACATACATCATCCGGATCCCCAGCGTCGGGCTCTCACGCTGGCGTGATTCCACACGCCCGGCCAGTGCCGAGCGGACCTCTGGCCGCGTGCTGTGATCATCCATCACGGCCGGATCTTCCTTGGAATCCCCGACCACCACGCCGTCTGGGGTCACCACGGTAAACCGAGTAGCCGTGTCTCGCCCCCATGCCTTGCACAATGGGTCGATCACGGCTCGCTTCCCAGCGGCATCCCCACCCGCCGTCAGGCCGGCAATGACCTGCGACCGCACCAGATGCGCTTTCTCCAGCAGCTCGCGCTCCTTCAGCGGATAGTAGAGAACGTCGAACCAGCCCAGAGCGTTGCCGCCCACAGCCAGCGTGCAGATCAGAATAACCAGCAGATAGCTGATATAGAGCTGCGTCAACAGCCGCTTGGTCGGCATCGCCTAGACATCCTTGAACCGGTAGCCCACTCCCCGAACAGTCTCTATATAATCACTGCAAGGACCGAGCTTCTTGCGCAGGTTCACAATGTGCACATCGACCGAACGGTCGGTGACGGCAACGTCCCCGCCCTGCGCCCCGTCAACGATCTGGTATCGCGTGAAGACCCATCCCGGCCGACGCGCCATGAAATGAAGAATACGAAACTCCGTGTGCGTGAGATCGACCGGCCTGCCCTTGACCTTGACTTCGTGCCGCCTCGGATCGATCGTTAGCTTGCCGACCGTCATGGGAGCCGCTTCGTCGCCCACCCCGTCACGTGGACGCCTGAGTACCGCCTTGATCCGAGCCACGAGCACCCGCGGGCTGAACGGCTTGGTGATGTAGTCGTCGGCGCCCAGTTCCAACCCCGCCACGACGTCGGCCTCCTCACCTTTGGCCGTCAGCATCACCACCGGAATCGCCTGCGTCTCTGGGTTGCCCTTGAGCAAGCGACAGACCTCCAGCCCGTCGGTCCCCGGAAGCATCAGATCCAACAGAACGAGGTCCGGCTTCTCCTCGCGGACCACCCGAAGGGCCTCTTCTCCGCGTGTCGCACATCGCACGGTGAAACCATCGCGGCTCAAGTTATACTTGAGTAGTTCTAAGATATCTTCTTCGTCGTCAACGGCCAAAATTCGCTGTTTGCTCATGGACTCGCATCCGACACAGGACCTATGGCTTCTCCTGCAAAAGTCTATGCCCCGCGTGTTAGCCCCGTGTTAGCATCTGGCAAGAAAGCAGTTATGGCTCCAGCCGTTGCGGGAGCATGACTGCCCACGACATTATCTACAAGTCCGCGCCAAGGCAACGAAAATGCTCCCACACACTGCCTATATGTCCCCATATGCCGTCGCTCCTGTCCGGCCGCAAGACAGCCGGTTGGCAGAACCATTTACTTTCGCTATAATCGCCCTATTAAGCTGTCATGAGGCGAGGAGAGACTTCGTGAGAATTATCCGTATGACCGACACAGGGGCCGACCAGCAATTGGCCGATTTGCGCGCCGCCCTGGGGCTTGACCAGGGACTGGTCGCCGATTGGCAGAAAGCCGTCGCCAACACCCGTTCTCCCCTGGAGACCGTGCGTGAGGTGCTCCATGCCGTCCGCACGCGCGGCGACGCTGCGGTCACCGAGTACACCGAGCGGTTCGACAACGTGCGGTTGTCGCCCGCACAGTTCCGCGTGACACAGGCCGACATGGATGCCGCTGCCCGGTCAATGCCCGCCAACGTCATCGAAGCCATGAAGCGGGCCATCGAGAACATCCGTCGCTTCCAGAGCAGTACCATCGCCAACGCCCCGCCCGACGTCGTCGTGGGCGGACGGCGATTGAGCATGGCGTACCGGACGCTTCGCCGCGTAGGAGTTTATGTGCCGGGCGGCGCTACGGCTTATCCTTCAAGCGTCTTGATGGCCGCCGTTCCGGCACGGGTGGCCGGAGTCCAGGAGGTCGCCGTTCTCAGTCCTCCGATGGAACACGGTCAGATTCGCACGCCGATTCTGGCCGCCTGCGCCGTCGCCGGCATCCGTGAGGTGTATCGACTCCAGGGAGTGGCCGGCATTGCCGCCCTGGCCTATGGCACCGAGACGATTCGCCCCGTGGACAAGATTGTCGGCCCCGGCAACCAGTTCATCCAATTGGCCAAGAAGGAAGTCCAGGGAACAGTGGACGTTGACAGCTTTGCCGGACCGTCGGAGGTGCTCGTCATCGCCGACAAGTCCGCCGACGCTCGGTGCATTGCCCTTGATCTGCTCAGCCAGGCCGAGCACAATCCCGGCTGCTGCATTCTGGTGACCGACGACGAAGGGCTGCGGCAGCGGATCGAGGCGGAGATTAACGTTCAGATACGTCAGCTGGCCCAGGGCGACGTGGTCGCCGGCGCACTGGACCGATTCAGCGCCATGATCCTCGTCCGTGACATGGATGAGGCCTGTCGCGTAAGCAACTACCTGGCCCCCGAGCACCTTCAGATCGTTACGGCGTCGCCGCGGAGCCTCCTGCCGAAGATCACGGCCGCCGGCGCCGTCTTTCTCGGATCGTCAACCCCCGTCGCCGTGGGCGACTACATCGCCGGGCCGAGCCATACGCTGCCCACCGGCGGCACGGCCCGATTCGCCTCGGGCTTGTCGGCCAACGATTTCCGCAAGCGCATGAGCGTCATCGAGTACACCGCCGAGGCCCTGGCCGAGGACGCGCCGCACATCGTCGCCCTCGCCGACCTCGAACGGCTCGAGGCCCACGCACGCAGCGTGACCGCCCGGCTGACGACACCTTAACGGACTGCACCTGAACTCGCAGAAAGCGCATTCATGGGATACTATCGTCACAACATCGAGGCCATGAGCGGCTACGTTCCCGGTGAACAGCCGCAGGGCTCTCGCTTCATCAAGCTCAACACGAACGAAAACCCCTATCCGCCGTCGCCGCGGGTGATGCAGGCCATCCGAGAAATCAGCGAGGACGCCCTGCGCAAGTACCCGCACCCGACGGCCGACGCCGTCCGCGACACCGTAGCCGCCTTGTTCGGCATCGCACGCGACAACGTCATTTGCGGCAATGGCTCGGACGACTTGTTGCGCATGATCTTCACGGCAACGCTCGGCGCCGGCGATGCCGTCACGATCACCGACCCGACGTACTCGCTCTATGAGACCCTGGCGGGCATCCAGGACGCCCGCCTCGACGTGCTGCCGTGCGATGACGATTTCGCCCTACCCGTGACGCCGCTCGCAGCCTCCACGTCGCAACTGGTCATTGTCGCCAACCCCAATGCCCCGACTGGGCTGGCCGCGTCTGTTGACGACATACGTCGCATCGCCCGGAGCATCCGCGGTCTGCTCGTCGTGGACGAGGCCTATGCCGACTTCGCCGACGCCACGGCCATGCCACTGGCCACGAGCGAACCCAATGTGCTTGTCATGCGGACCCTCTCCAAATCCTACAGCCTGGCCGGGCTGCGATTCGGCTACGCCGTCGGCTCGGCCGAGTTAGTCCAGGGGCTCATGAAGGTCAAGGACTCGTACAACTGCGATGCACTGGCCATTGCCGCCGCCCGTGCCGCTCTCGACGATCAGGCATGGATGAGGCGGAATGTCGATCGCATCAAGGCGGAGCGATCTCGGCTCACTGCCGGTCTCCGCAGCCTCGGCTTCACGGTTCTCGACAGTCACACGAACTTCGTCATGGCCCGGCCGCCCGACGGCAACGCCGAGCGACTCTACCGGAAACTGAAGGAACGAGCTATACTCGTCCGATACTTTAACAGGCCCCGCATCGACCGATTCGTCCGCATCACGGTCGGCGCCCCGGAAGAAACGGATGTCCTGCTGGCCGCGGTGAAGTCCCTGGTATGACAAAGACAAGGACTCGATCTATGGCAGAACAGCGAACCGCCGAGGTGAAGCGAACGACCGGCGAGACCCACGTCACCGTCTGGCTGAACCTGGACGGCGCCGGCAAGGCCGACGTGAGCACGGGGCTTGGGTTCTTCGACCATATGCTGACGCTGCTGGCCCGGCACAGTCTGATAGACATGAGCGTCAAGGCCGCCGGCGACCTGCACGTGGACGGGCACCACACCGTCGAGGATATCGGCATCGTGATCGGCCAGGCTCTGGACAAGGCCCTCGGCAACCGTTCGGGCATCACGCGATACGGATCTGCCACAGTCCCCATGGACGAGACGCTCGCCACGGTCGCCCTCGACCTGGGCGGGCGCGCTTACCTGGTTTACGACGCCCGCTATCCTGTCGATCGCGTAGGCGACTTTGACGTGGAACTGATCCGTGAGTTTCTCATCGCGATGGCGAACAACGCGAAGATGAACCTGCACATCCACGTGCCCTACGGCGTGAACGCCCACCACATCGCCGAAGGCGTCTTCAAGTCCCTCGCCCGGGCACTGCGACAGGCCGTCGAACCCGACCCGCGAGTCACAGGCATTCCGTCCACCAAGGGGTCACTCTGAAACGAGAAGGACACCTGAAATGACACGAGACAGACCCCCTGGAACCACAGTGCCAGGAACCGCCGAGGAGTCCTTCTGATGATGTTGCTACTGGCAACGCCGGGAGCGATGCTGATAACCACCGTTCAGACACAGGGCCGCGGGCCGTCAAAGGATGCCCCCTTTGTCGACGCCAGGGCCGTACGCGAACGGTTTGACACCATCACACCCGAGGATATGAAACTGCCGGCTTCACGATCTCGCGCCCGAAGTCTTGGCATGGGCAAGGAAATTCGATCCCGAGGGACTTCAGATGCAGGCGAAGCCATCTCCTGACTGAAACCATCGGGTGGTTCATCAAGCTCTCAAGCGGCCCCACGTGTCCCCCCGGTACGGCGACGGCGCCTGACCGGGCCTACGGCAATGCGTGCCCCAGCAATCGGCGCACAGCCATCATGTCTGCGGCCGTCAGGGTGCCCGAGCCGTCCACGTCGTACCGTACGCGTGCGGCGTTCATCGTGGCACCTGCGCTGCTTCGAGAGGCCAAAACGTCCGCTGCCGTCACCGCCCCCGACCCGTCAACATCGCCCGCCAGGCAGGCGAACTGACGCACCTTCACCCCACCGAACGAATTGCCCGAAGTATCCTTTAACGAATCGAGCAACGTTACGGTGTACCGATCAGTGTCCGGCAACGGGGATGAAAATGTGACGGTCACGGTACGATAATCCCCGGACACCACCGCCGAGGCAATCCGAGCCGACACATCGCCCCCCGCCTGCCCTACCACGGAGAAGGCATCCGGCACTACGGTCGCAGGGGCCACCGCCTTGCTGAATCGCAGCTTCATCTGAGTCACGCCGGCCAACGGACTGTGGACATACCCGTCGGAAAATGGCAATTCATATGTCGTTGTCCCGTGGGAACTTGCAATTGTCCATTCCTCGACGTCGCCGGGACCTGGTTTCTCCACGACATAGATGTGCACGGCCAGAGGACTGAAACTGTCTTCGAAGTAGCCGCTCTCGGAAAGAATCGTCCGCCCTTCGCCGTAAACGGTAATCTGCGTACCGAGGGCCAACTGATCGACGTTGAAGCGAACCACCTCGTTCCGTGCTCGAATCTCTGCGGCGAAAATATAGAGCTGACCGTTGTACTCCCGCGTCATGATGTCCACACGCCCGCCCTCCGACTCGACGTCCGCCACCGCCGTGTCGCACTCCTCAGGGCCCAGAACCACGGGCGTCAGCTCCGTAATTTGTGCCTTGAACTGAGCCATTGCCGCATAGTTCTCGCTGGGCGTCGGCTCAAAATAGTGGAACCACTGGATGCCCTTGACGCCGTGGATGACATTCGTCCAACACAGGTTCTTCAACTGGGTCGGGGTTACCGCGGGCGTCCAGGGATAGTCCGGATCGGCATGAATGTCGCAGGTCTCGATCCACGTCATCGTTGGAATGAGGTTGTAGTTCCACCCGCGTAACCGATCCACGGCCAGCAACGAATCCTCCAGCGTGCACCACGTGTATTTTGTGGCGTACTCGTACGGGTAATAGTCGAACGATATGACGTCGGCGCAACAGGTCTTGCGGTCGAACGGCTCGTTTGTTCCCATCGTGACGTTATGACGATCACTGTACAGGAAGCAGTAACTCTGGGCGCGCTCCTGGTTCCAGTTGGGTTCCGGGCCGTGGGTAAAACTGTAACCGACAATATTCAGCAGGTGCGGGTGGTTACCATCCAGTTCATGACACTTGTCGGTCCAGCGCTTCACCTCGGTAGCCGGGATATACTCCGTCGAGCCGCCAAGATCCGGTTCGTCCTTCCAGTTCCACATGAACATCGCCGGGTGGTTCTTCGTCGAGTTGACGTACACGCCCAGTTGGTCGATGTCCACGGCCGTCAAATGCACCCAGTTGCCGCTCCCGGGCGGATCCTCGTAGATGTTGCTCGTCCGGCCGCCGGGCCAGTAGTTGCCCTGGGCCGGGCCGATCACCGGCAGCCCCACCGATGAGGCGCTGGCCACGTAGTTGATCCACCCCGTTGGATTGTCCGGCACATTCCATCCCTGCCCATGAAGGCAGTTGATGTAAGGCTGCCACTGGGCAAAGTACCAGGTATCCAGCCCCCACGGTGTCACCGGGAAGAACGGTTGGCCGTTACGGCAGATGGCATTGTTCTCGTCGATCCCCACCGCCGGAATGCCGTCCACAACTTTGATCCACGTCTTGCTTGCCGTGCCGCGCACGGCGTCCGACGCATCACGAATCTCCACCAGCAGTGTGTGCTCGCCGGCGAGCAGTTGGCGGTAATCGGCCGTGAACACTTCCTCAGCCTGAAGTTCTCCCGCTTTCTCGTAAATGACCTTGCCGTCCAGCTTGGCTATCAGCTTGTCCGTCGGCGACACATTGTCGATCTGGCAATAGACTTTCTGCGCTATGCGAATATGCGGCTCGGCCATCCAGAGCTCCAGGTACGCCTGCCCCCCGGTGTAATTGATCTCCAGGACAGGCGCGTAACTGTGGTCGCCGTAGTCCCATGTATAGCACCGCCGCTCGTTGCCTCCGTTGTTCGTAATCCGCAAACCAAGCACATTGCCGTATTCGTACCCGGGACGATTGATGAATTCTTGGACCAGGGCCTTGACGTCGGCCGACTGCACCCACGCCCCGGGCGTCCAAACGCCGCTGGTCCAGTTCACCACCGTTGCCGTCACCGGAAGATCATACGGGAGGAAAACAAACGACGCACAGTCATCCTGGTCAATAAGGCGGATTTCCGCATTGGATGTGCCTGTGCCGGCCGTATTGGCCACCATCCTGATATAGGCCGAGGTGATCGTCGCCTGTTTGGGTATATGCACCTGCCAACGAAAGAACGTTCTTGTCGCTGCGTTGCTATATGGTTCACCGCTGGTACTTAGCGTATAGGAGTTGTCGGTTCCACTACTATACGTGTCGTCGCGCGAACAGAAGATCTTATAGCTTTGCGTCCCTGCCGATGCAGGAAATGCGATGGCCAGCACTGCAGCCAACACCGTCGCCCGATGTGCCCACCGTACCATAGCTTTCACCCTCACAACAGATCCAGAGATGGTTCGCAGCCGACGCGCGAAGCGAAGGAAAGAAGATTTCACAGAGTTCTGGCGCTATTATACCCTTGGTTGCCGACTCAGCACAATCCGCTGGGAAAATTCGTGGCCCATCATCTTCGCCCCGCTGGAACCTGCGGTTCGTGGGCCCAGTGCTTGCCAAGAGCCGGTAGATCTGATCAGCAATGTGGCTACCGCCGCCTCGAAACATCTCACGACGGGGATCGGACGCCATAGGTGACACTACTAAGATAACAGCCCCCCCGCCCCAACATCCGGCAGGACACAGGGACCTTGTCGGTAGCGACGGGCAGACGGCTACGGCCGGGTTTCGACGATCTCGACCGTGCTCATCTCCGGCGTCATGAAGTCGTAGAGTTCTTCCACATCGGCGTTAAGCATCCGAATGCAGCCCAGCGACACGCGCTGACCGACGCTTGCGGGTTCGTTCGTGCCGTGGATGCCCAAATGGTCGCCGAAATCAATCCACCGGGTTCCTAGTGGATTCTGGGGGTCGCCACCCGGAACAGGTTTCATGATGCCTCTCTGACTCGGTGGTGGGCTGAACGCGGGATTCTCCAGCTTCTTAAGAACAACGTATTGCCCTGCCGGCGTCGAGTCGCCCCGACCGATAGCAACACGGTAGGTCTTCACGAGAATGTCCCGCAGCCATAGTTCCAACACCATGTCGCTCTTGACCACACGCACGCGGAACGGTCCCTTGATGACCTTCAGCTTCTGCCCTGCGTAGATGGAATCCGACGGAAGGCCGTTGATCCGCTGCACCAGGGGATACGGAATCGCATATCGCCGCCCGATCGTGGACAGGTAATCGCCGCTCTGGACCTCGTACAGTTCAGCCTCTGTCTCGCCATCGGCGAGTTTCTTGCCCAGAATTGTCCGCTCGCTTACTGAAGTCAGGCACGCGGCGATTTCGGCATATTGGGCAGGATTCGGGCCGGCGGCCAGCGCCTTGACATACTGAGCCCGCGCCGCAACGAGCTTGCCTTCACGCTCCAGACGACGCCCTTCGGCCAGGAGCACCTGGGCCGACGCAGACGCTTCGCCGCCCACCGTCGCCCCAGTGATTGACGACGGGGTTGTTTCCGTGCTGCTCGGCTGTGGAAGCGTGTTCGAGACCGCCGGCGGCTGATCCGCGCCGGCCTCCGTGGCACTGGACGGGGGCGGCATCGGTACTCCGTCGTCACTATCTGCGGAATCGGCTCCCGCCGGCGTCTGCACGCCAAGTCCGTAAGGTGTCTGGACTTCCGTCGCGTCCGACGGCGATTCGGCCACCGCCGCCGGCGAGTCGCCCTCTTCGGAGAGCCACCCGAACAGGCGCATGGCACCCCAGACCGCCACGGCAAGGCCCACGGCAGCTACTGACAGGCCGACGATCATAAGGATGCGGCGGCTGCCCATTGGTTTCCTGCGACTGGGATCATTACCGAACAGCAGACTCGGCACGGCTGACTCCTTCCACGCACACTGATGTCCTGGATGGGACCTGGCATATCCGAACGGACTGCCGCACACGTTATCGACAGCCCGAGGCTCGCGTATTCGTTCTTTCCGAGCATCTTCTCACTTTCGGCCCCCCCCGTCAACACGGATCAACTCGGACATGGACGATTCCCCGCCGCAAGGCCCAGGGACGGCCTTCACGGGGCTGCCCCCTCCGGTCTCGGAATGCTTGGGGCCCGGCAGCAAGACTTGTCAGGGGCTTGAGGGATGCTAGAATACGTTGTTTCGGCGTTACGGTGCGACAAGGCCGGGGCCAGTCATTGGCCGAAAGGAGCGGCGGTGGGCGGAGATGTGATCAAAATTCGCGGCGCTCGCGAACATAACCTGAAGAACCTCAATCTGGATTTGCCGGTCGGACGTCTGATTGTGGTAACGGGCCTGTCGGGCTCGGGCAAGTCGTCGCTGGCGTTCGACACGGTGTACGCCGAGGGGCAGCGGCGGTACGTGGAAAGCCTGTCGGCATATGCGCGGCAGTTCCTCGACGAGATGCAGAAGCCGGACGTGGACCACATCGAGGGCCTTCCCCCGGCAATTGCGATCGAGCAGCGAATACACAACCCCAATCCGCGTTCGACGGTCGCCACGACTACGGAGATTCACGACTATCTGCGCCTGCTGTACGCGCGGTGCGGAACGCCGCACTGCCCCACATGCGGCCGCGAGGTCCGCCAGCAGTCGTCCGACGAAATTGTGGACACGATTTTGCGGTTGCCCATCGGCACGCGGATCATGGTCATGGCGCCGCTGGTGCGAGGTCAGAAGGGCGAGCACAAAGACGTGATCCGGCGGATTCAGCGCGAAGGGTTCGTCCGGGTACGCATCGACGGTCGCATCTTCGACGTAAAAGCGGCTCCCCCCATGAAGAAGACGCTCGTTCATACGGTCGAGGCGGTGGTGGACCGGCTCGTGATCAAGCCGAACATGCGAAACCGCCTGGCAGATTCAGTGGAGATGGCATTACGGCTGGCGGACGGACTGGCGGTGGTGGCGTCGGAAGGGGATCGCAACGGTTGGACCGACACGCTCTACAGCCAGCTCTACGCGTGTCCGCACTGCCAACAGTCTTTCGAGGAACTGACTCCTCGGAAATTCTCGTTCAACAGCCCCTACGGCGCGTGCCCGAACTGCGACGGATTGGGAACTCATCTGGAATTCGACCCTGACCTGCTGGTGACGGATCCGGGGCTGCCTCTGGCCGAGGGCATACCGCTGCTGGCCAAAGGGGCACAGCGTCTGGGGATAAAACCGCAAGCCATACTGGCCGAGTTTGCGGCCGCAGCGGGGGTAAAGCCGGGTGCGACGTACGAGTCGCTGCCGGCGGCAAAGGCGAAGCTGCTCATGCACGGCGGACGCGGGTTCGTCGGGCTGATTCCCCTGTTGCGTGAAAAGTTTCAGCACAGCACGTCGGAGTTCGTGAAGCGTCGGCTGATGGCATTCATGAGCGACCTGCCCTGCCCTGCGTGCGGAGGTGCGCGGCTACGGCCGGAAGCGATGGCCGTGACCGTGGCCGGCAAGTCGATCGCCGAGATCACGTCGATGACCATCGCAGAGGCCGCGGCGTTCTTCGCCGGACTGACGTTTGAGGGGCCGCGTGCGCTAATTGCGGAGCAGATTCTCCGACAAATCCGCCATCAGTTGAGCTTTATGAACGATATCGGCATCGGGTACCTGACGCTGGATCGGATGACGCAGACGCTGGCCGGCGGCGAGGCGCAGCGCATCCGGTTGGCAACTCAGATCGGCAGCGGACTGGTCGGCGTCTGTTACGTCCTCGACGAGCCGACGATCGGGCTGCATCCCCGGGACAACGAACGGCTGCTGCGGTCGCTGCTGAATCTGCGGGACATGGGCAACACGCTGCTGGTGGTGGAGCACGACGAGGACACGATCCGGGCGGCCGACTATGTGCTGGACATGGGGCCCGGCGCCGGGGTGGCGGGGGGCCGCGTGGTATGTCAGGGCACGGTCGATGAGATTATGGCGTGCCAAGAGTCGCTGACCGGCCAGTTTCTGGCCGGGAAGACCGATTTTCTGCTGCCGTCGAAGCGCCGCCGCGTGACGCCGCGGCGGGCGATTGTCGTCAAGGGGGCGAGCGAGCACAACCTAAAGCACATCGACGTGGCGTTTCCGTTGGGCGTGTTCACATGTGTCACGGGTGTGAGCGGCTCTGGCAAAAGCACACTGGTCAGCGAAATCCTGTTGCCGGCATTGCGTCGGGAGCTGTACGGCGGCCAGCACAAGCCGGGCCGACACGAGCGGATCACTGGCGTGGGCCAGATCGACAAGGTAGTGGAGATCGACCAGTCGCCCATCGGCCGCACGCCCCGGTCGAACGCAGCGACGTACACGGGGCTGTTCGATCTGATCCGGCAGGTGCTGGTGCGGACGCGAGAGGCGAAAATCCGGGGATACAAGCCGGGGCGGTTCTCGTTCAACGTCAAGGGCGGCCGTTGCGAGGCGTGCCAGGGCCAGGGCGTCAAGAAGATCGAGATGCATTTCCTGCCCGATCTGTTCGTCATGTGCCAGCAGTGCCACGGGTCGCGGTACAACCGCGAGACGCTGGAAATCCGCTATCGCGGTCTGAACGTGGCGGAAATACTGGACATGTCGGTGGATGAGGCGCTGAGTTTTTTTGAGAACTTTCCGAAGATCGCGGCCCACTTGACAGCCCTTCAGAGCGTGGGCCTGGGCTACATCAAGATCGGCCAACCCTCCACGACGCTGTCGGGCGGCGAGGCCCAGCGGGTGAAACTGGCGGCCGAACTCGGCAAGGCGGCCACAGGAAAGACGCTCTACGTGCTGGACGAGCCCACCACGGGCCTGCACTTTGCGGACATTCAGCGGCTGTTGGACGTCCTGGGCCGGCTGGTGGACAAGGGCAACACCGTAGTGGTCATCGAGCACAACCTCGAGGTGGTATCGCACGCGGACTGGATCATCGATCTGGGGCCGGACGGCGGAGACGGCGGCGGCCGCGTGGTAGCCGAGGGACCGCCGGAGGAGTTGGCGAAGCACGCAACATCGCACACGGGCCGCCATCTGGCGGCCTACCTTGAGCGGCACGCCGCGCGGAAAGTATGATTCCGGATTGTCCTCTCCGCTTCTTGGCCGTCAGGCGTACCCGCCAAAGCCGAAGAACCAGTGCCGCTTGGCGAACCGGTAGAGCCAGTGCTTCTCGGGAATCTCACGGCCGGGCAGATGCTGGCTGGCGTGCGGGGTCATGCGTTCCAGCTCGTCAAACCCGGTGCCGCGCCCCGTCGTGTCGCGAGCCCCCTGCCCCAGGAGAAACCCGCGGAGTTCCTGCGGAGCCTCCAGCAGGACACACCCTCGCGTCCGACGCGAAGCGAAGGCGCGGAATGCCTTCAGAAACTCCGACCGGTCGATGCGCCCGACCAGATCGTCGCCGTCGCCGACGCTCTCGACGGCAAACTGAATGGGCGGACAGGGCTCGATGTCGCCCCAGGGGTTGACGTGATAGGACATGCCCTCGGCCGCGGGACACACGGCCCTGCCCTCGGCGTCGTAGTATGTATCGACGATGAGAATCGGCTTGCGGCACCGCATCTCGACGATGAAGCGGCGAAGCGCTACGAGTTCGTCGGGCGACAGTGCGAGCTCCGGACACGGATTGGCCCCCGACGGACGGTAGGCGTAGAACCAGACGTAGTGAACGCCAAGGTCGATCAGGCGGTCCACGTGCGACTCGGAGGCCAGGTCGCTCAGATTCGACTTGCAGACGCTGGTGGCGACACCCGTGATGAGGCGTGCGTCCAGGCAGTGCCGCAGGCCGGCCAGAGTTCGCGCGTGGACATCCCGACCGCCTCGCCGTTGGTCGCTCACGGTCACGTTGCCTTCGATGCTCACCAGCGGCGTCACGTTACCGGCCCTTTGGAGCCTCCGGGCCGTGTCGGCTGTGATGAGAGTTCCGTTGGTAAACACCTGGAAGTAGCAGTTGGAGTAGCGTTCGAACAAGTCGAACAGGCCGTCGTAGAGCAATGGCTCGCCGCCAAGGATGCCGAAGAAACGGGTGCCTTGCTCTGCCGCCTGGGCGATGATGCGTCCGACGGCAGCCGCGTCCAAGTCCGTCGGCGGCCCGTCCGTGGCCACCCAGCATCCCTGACATCGCAGGTTGCAGCGGCTGGTTACCGATAGGAAAAGGAACGGCGGAAACTGGCGTCCGTCGGCCATGCGGCGGCGGAACCGTCGCATGGACCTTATGCTGCCGAGGCCAAAGTTCCAGAGGAACTTCCACAGCGTCCGCGGACGGCTTGTCGAGACCATGCGGTAGGCCAATCGTCCGAGCACGTTCTATCTTTCCCAAACAGGGGCACGCGAAATCCTGTGGCTTTGCATCCGAATTATAGCAGCCTCACCAGGAAGCGGCGAGGACGAAAACGAATATTGCGGACTGTCACCGGCTCCGGCTTGCCAAAGTGGCGATTATGGCGTATCCTCCTGTTGTTGCAGGAGTTCCGAACAGCCGCGATGCGGCAGGGAGAATGCTATGCGGTACAGCCTGCTTTGTTCCTGTGCTCTGTCTCTCGTGGTGGCGTCAGGGCTATCGGCCCAGGGGGTCGATCCTCGGGAGCCCACGGTTTCAGCCGAGGACATCGAATCATCCATTCGCCGCGGCGTTCAATATCTTTACAGCCTACAAAACGATCGCGGCACGTGGGACGATGCGGCCACGGCTGATGAGGCCGCGGCCAAAGCCGTCGCCAATGGGAAAGACCAGAAAGACGCCCGTCGGGAATTCGGCGGGCACACGGCTCTGGCGGTGCTGGCACTGCTCTATTGCGGCGAGAATCCCAAGGATCCGCGCCTTGACAAAGCCCTGAAGTTTCTCGCTGAAATCGAAGTCACCGGTACGTACGTATGCGGTATCCGCACCAGCGTGTGGTCGAAACTGAACGATCCGAAGTACCGACGCCTGCTGACTGCTGATGCAACGTGGCTCCTCAGCGCCATGACGACGGCCGAGGGAGCGATTCCCGGGAACTTCAGCTACGGCACGCCACACCCTCCGAAAGTACATGACCACTCGAATACGCAGTATGGTGTGCTCGGGCTTCGCGACGCGGCCATTCGAGGCGTGGAGATTCCACCAACGATTTGGAAGGCCATTTTGGACAACATGCTGTCGTGCCAGGCAGACAATGGCGGATGGGGTTACTACATGTCGGCCAAAGACAACCCGTCACACACCTATGGAGCAATGACAGTGGGCTGTCTGGCCAACATTTTCATCACCGAAGAAATGCTCCAGTTGCTCGTCGAGGGCGACTACAACGGTCGCTCGACCAAGGGATGCGGACAGCGCAAGCCGCCTGCGGCCATCGAGAAAGCCCTGGCCTGGATGGATCGTAATCTGCCGGTGGACTTCGGGTTGAAGCAGGGAGGCGATGTGCAGACCTGGACCCCGACGGGCCATCACGGCATGGGCCGTTATTACTTGTATGCCCTGGAACGATGCGCCAGCGCCTGCGGACGCAAATCATTCGGCGGCGTGCTGTGGTTCGAGGAAGGTGCCAAACTCCTGCTGCGGCAGCAGGACGCGGCCGACGGTGGATGGAAGGCCGACTATTTCGGCAACGATGTTCACACGGCGTGGGCCCTGTTGTTCCTGTCGAAAGGGCAGGCCCCGATCTTTTACAATAAGCTGGACACCAAGGCCGACTGGAACAACCACATTCGGGCCGTGCCCTACATCTCCCAATACATCGCCGACGAACTGGAGCAGCGGATCAATTGGCAGGTGATCGACATTAACGATCCGGTGGACACCTGGCTTGATGCGCCGGTGCTGATGTTCAGTGGGCACGACATTCCGGCATTTACGGACGAACAGAAAAAGAAGCTGCGCCTCTACACCGATTCCGGCGGCACGATTCTTGCCGAGGCCTGCTGCTCCAAGACGGAGTTCGTGCGAGGGTTCAATGCCCTGGCTCGGGAAGTCTGGCCCGAATGGGAGCTCCAAACGCTCGACCGCACACACCCGATGCTCTCATTCCATCATCAGATTCGCGGGCGACTGCCGCAGATCATGCATCTGGACGATGGATGCCGCAGCCGCGTGTTTCTCTTCATCACAGACGCCTCGGGGGCGTGGAACCACGACATGCGGAAAACGTATCTATCGTACTTCGAGTTGGGGATGAACCTAGGCCGTTACGCCAGCGATAAGCGGATGCTGCGCAGTCGCCTGTTCTTCGAGCCGAACCTGTTCAAGGAGATGGCCGCCCAAGGCAAGGCCGCGCCATCGTCGCAGGCGTCGAACGTGACCGTACGGCTCGCCGACTGGCCGACCGAGGGCAAGCGGCTTACGGACATCCGCGGCCTGAGGCATCTGGCCGAGACGCTCAAGCAGGCAGCCAACGTCACCCTTGAGACGACGACACTTGAAGACAACAATCTCGACACACTGGACAATGTTCAGATTGTCCACATGAGCGGCCACCACGGTTTCAGCGTCAGTGACGAGAATGTGGCCAAACTCAAGGCGTTCATCGAGCGAGGCGGGTTGATCTGGGCCGATCCGCAGTGCGGCCGCGAGGCCTTCAAGAAATCGTTCGAGGAATTCGTCGCCAAGCTCGCGCCAGGGGCCGCCCTTGAGGCCGTCGCGGCGGACGATCCGCTGATGACGGGCAACGGCCTGCCGCGCCAGGGCTTCGACCTGTCCAGCGTCCGCTATAAGCAAGCGGTGAAGCTGAAGGAGACGACGGCTGTGCTCAAGGAGTTGAAGATCGGCGGCAAGCGGGCCATCATCTACTCGCCCTACGACATCACGTGCGGAATGGACGGCCACGATTGCCCGAACTGTCTCGGCCCGCGACGCAACGACGCACTGAAGATCGCCGCCAATATCGTTCTGGCCGCGTCCGAAGCCTCTAGGCAGTAGGGGCGGCGAGGCGTCGCGTCGGCGTCGTTAACCGAAGACCTTCCTCATGCGGTCGCAGTAGTACCGCACAAGGTCCCATTGGGCATCGGGCGGGATACGGTGGTCCGGACATGGGATGAAACCGCCCAGTTCCACCAGGGGACGCAGGCGCTCGACCTCCGCGTCGATGGCCGCGCGGTCGCGCGAAAACGCCACCTTGTTCATGCCGCCCACGCCTCGCAGGACCTTGCCGTGTTGCTCACGCCATGGGGCGATGCTGGCGCCCCACGTTCCGACTTCGATGGGAAACATCGTGTTGACGCCGTTGGCGAGCCACGTCGGGATCAGCGCGTCGATCATGCCGTCGCAGTCCAGCGACACGATATCGATGCCGTGCTTCATCAGCAGGTCCGTGATCCGCTTGTAATGCGGCCCGACTTTGGCGTCGAAGACGGACGGAATCACCAGGGGACCGTTCTTGAAGCAGATGTCTTCCCAAAAATGGCCGAAATCGAATTTCGCACCCGCAGCAAGAACGAATTCGACCGTTCGGTAACATAGGTTGCCCACGGTCTGGATGATTTCGTCATAGAGCGTCTCGTCGTCGGCCAGCAGGTAGCACGATCCCTCGACGCCAAGGATATTGCGAATATGGCCGAAAAGGCTTCCGCAGTAAAGACCATAGGGGTAATCGCGATTGCCGGCCCGGAGGAACTCCAGTCCGCCTTGACCGTAGGGCACCAGCCTATCGCCAACGCGGACCAGAGACTTCGCGACGCGATCTTCGCTGAACTCGTAGCGCCACTTGTAGTGCTTTTCCCATGACGCACGATCCACGAGCGTGTGCTTGATCTCCGTAGGAATGCCCGTGGCGCCGGGCCGTTGCAGGACGATGACGCCGTCTCGGTTCATGACGTGCTTCGAACCGTCGGGAAATTCCTCGACAACGTTCACGTCGAACGCCGGCAGCATCTCCATGTTGCCGTGGAAGACGCTGTACCAGTCGAAATCGAATCCCAGCCGTTCGCTGATGGCTGCACAGGTGGGATTTCCGTCCCCCCACGCGGCGGCCATCTCGGCCGTGATATGCCCTTGCTGCGCCCACTTGTCCAGGGTCTCGCGCCAGAAACCGAAATGCACGATCGGCAGCCTGTCGTACGGTTCGTAGTGAAGCACGGCCATGGCCCGCTCGCGATGGGTCATCCCACGCGTTCCATGAGACTTGTCGCCTGCGGACATCTCGACGCCTCCTGCCGCCTGCACGGCAATAAGACCCCACATCCACCCCAAGGACGCTCTATTGCCCAGGATAGTGGGTTTTTCGTGGATTGCCATGGACAGAAATGGCATTCCCATGTACGATCGTAATGTCGCCATCAAGGCCGTGACGCCACCGGGAGCCGCCCGTGATCGAACTCCGTCCCCCCGACATCCACCCCAGAGTCCGCGTAGCCAACTACATCCATCCCCCCGTGGGACGTTCCTGGAACAACCGATCCATTCCCGACTTCGAGCTGATCTGCGTGGTGTCGGGACGTTATGGCTACGAATCGCCCCAGCAACCGCCCGTGGCGGTGTCGGCCGGGCGCGTGCTGTGCATCCCTCCGGGGCCGCACAGTTTCTATCGCATCGACCGCGCCCGGCGCTCTACCATCAGTTGCATCCACTGCGAGTTAAGCCAAGAGGGCGATTATGCCGCCGGGGATTATCGCCTGGTCCCACGACCGCAACTGGTCACGGACATGTCGGACGACAAGTCCATGGCCGGCCTTTTTCGCCGCTGCGCCGAGGCGTTCGCCGGCTACGGCCGATACCGAAATGCCCTGGTCGAGACCATGGCGCGCGAGATATGGTTGCGACTGGCCGAACGATGGACCGGCGACGATGTGCGGCCTCTGTCTCGCCGCATGGAACAGATGCTCACGTTCCTCCGGCAGCATCTGATGCGTCCGGTCTCGCGGCGCGACCTGGCCCGTGCCTTCAGCGTCACGCCCGAGCACGTCAACGCCATGTTCAAGAAGCAACTCGGCATGACGCCCACGCGGTTCGTCCACCGGGAGCGGTGCCTGCTGGCCTACCGGCTGATGCGCGACGAAGGCCTCAGCGTCAAGGAGGCGGCCAGGATCACGGGCTTTGCCGACGCGTTTCACTTCTCCAAGGTGTTCAAGCGCGTCATGGGCATTCCGCCCAGCCGGGCGTGAGGCCGATCAGACCTGTTCGTGTGGTTCCGGGCGGCTGTCATGTCACATCGGAATCATTTGCCGTGCGAAGGAGCACCACCCTGGCTGGGAACGAACGCGAGCGAGGCCGAGTTGATACAGAAGCGTTGACCCGTGGGCGGCGGGCCATCGTCAAACACATGCCCCAGGTGCGCGCCGCATCGACTGCATACGACTTCCGTGCGGTCCATGCCCAGGCTCATGTCGCGATGCCGCTTGAGTGCACCGTCAGATATCGGACTCCAAAAACTCGGCCACCCGCTGCCGCTATCGTACTTGGTTTCGGATCCAAAGAGGGGTTGCCCGCAGACAACACAGCAATACGTTCCCTGTCCCTTAAAGTGCACGTACCGGCCCGTGAACGGCGGCTCCGTGCCCTTGTTCTGGGTAACACGAAACTGCATCGGCGTCAGACGCCGTTTCAAGTCTGCCGCCACCTCGCCGCCACCGATCGCATCTCGCTCATCCGAACTCATTGCCAAGCCTCCGGGCCACTCACTCAACACAACCACGTCTCCGGTGCGACACGGTTCAGTCGAAACCATAGCGGCCTCGCATCGCCACGAAGACGCATGAACAGAACTCCGTCCGCACGACTTGGCCATGTTGCTTGACCACTTTGACAAGGTTCTGGATGCAGCGCGGCCCGGCGGGCACAATGGCGATGCCCGGATCGGCCAGTTGCTCGACCAGGGGCGGCGGAACGTCGGGGACGGCCGCCGTAGCCAGAATGCGGTCAAACGGGGCTGCCTCGGGCCAGCCCAGCGTTCCGTCGCCGACTCGGGCATGGACGTTGGTGAACCCCATCGCTGCCAGCGTCGCCATGGCGCGCCGACTCAGTTCAGGAACGTACTCGAGGGTGTACACCTCGCGAGCCAGACGGGCCAGGATGGCCGTCTGGTACCCCGACCCGGTGCCGATCTCCAGAACGCGCTCGGTTCCGGTCAACTTCAGTTCAGCGGTCATGAGAGCCACCATGTACGGCTGGCTGATCGTCTGTCCGCAACCGATATCCAGAGGATGGTCGTGGTAGGCTTCGGCACGCATGTCGGCAGGCACGAACACGGCACGGTCCACCTCACGCAAGGCCTCCAGAACCCGGCGGTCGGCGATGCCGCGGTCGGCAATCTGGCGATTCACCATGTCTTCAAGCGACGACGATGTTCTGCGACCGTCTCGCAAGTTCGGGCCTCCGCTCAGGTCCTCCGCACAGCGTAGCGAATGAACAGGCGGATGAACCGCATGGTCTCGGGCAGTGGATTGATTTTGCTTCGCTCGGTGCCATAGATGGTCGGTATCGGGACCTCGCCGATGCGCAGCCCCAGGCGTCCGGCCCGTATGAGCAGTTCGCTCTCGGCGTCGAAACTGGTCGTTTCGGGTGCGGCGGCAAAGTACGCCGCCACGGACACATACCGGTACCCGCTCTGACTGTCAGTGATGCGGCAGCGAGCCATGCGGCTGATAATAGCCGACGTGACGGCGTTGGTTATCCGGCGGATCCACGGCATGCCGCGAGCAGACCAGTTCTGGCGGGCGCCGATAACGATGTCCGCCCCGGCCTCGGCCGCCGCGACGAACTGCGGAATCGCGGCCGGATCGTGTTGGCCGTCGGCATCCAGTGTCACGACCCCGTCGTACCCCTGCTGTCTGGCCCAGAGCAAGCCGGTCCGCAGCGCGGCTCCCTTTCCGGCGTTCCGCTCATGACGAATCACGGTAGCGCCGGCCTGCTCGGCGGCCTCGGCCGTCCCGTCACCGCTGCCGTCATCTATCACAAGACACGGCAGATGGGCCCTGACACCGCGCACCACGTCGCCCACACGTTGGGCTTCGTGATACGCCGGAACAAGAGCAACGATTCGCAACGAGTTCCCCTCTCCGCCGACGCATGGACCGCCGGCCGGCAACTAGGCTTCGGCCTGAAGACAGTCAGCGCCCTGGAGATGTGCCGAATACAGGGCCCGCTGCACACGATCCAGCAGCAGCGTCGCGTTGGCGTCGTCGCCTCGCATGGACGTCACACCGATGCTGGCCGTAATGCGACTGTCGTGAGGCCCGATGGCCGCGGTACGCACCGCGTCGAGGATGCGCTGTCCTGCCCTGGCGGCCCCCCGAATGTCCGTGTCGGGCAGCGCCACCAGCAGTTCGTCCAGGCCGAAGCGACCCAGGAAGTCGATGCCGCGGAGGTGAACCCTCACTTCGTCCACGAATGCCTTGAACAGTTCGTCGGCGGCATTCTGGCCGTTGGTGCGCTTGAATCGCATGAAGTTGTCGATGTCAATCAGCAGCAGCGACAGAGGCTGACCGTGACGCCGGGCCCGGGCCATCTCGTCATTGAGCCTCGTGCAGAAGAACTCGAAAGCCCAGACGCCGGTGGCCGGATCGACCACCTGCATCCGCCGCCGCTCGTCGTAGAGCTGGCATCGTCCGTGGCAGGCGGCGGCCAGACGCGACACCAGTTGGAGGACAAGCTGGTGGTCGGCGGTGAAGTAGGACGGCTGATCGCTTGTGGCCACAACGAAGCCGCAGGGACGGTGCATCTCGATAATCGGCGTGGCGATCAGCGATCCGTGCGAGTTCTCCAGCCGCAGCGGCCCGACGGCCGGATCTTGCGGGTCGATTTTCTCGATCAACACGTCGTGGCCCCCGTCGAGCACTCGAGCGATGGACGGCGCCTCGGGGTCCAGGGCGGCGTGGTTGATGAACGTCGCGCTGAGCCCGTGGCTGCCGACAATCTTGAGCTGGGAGCGGTTGTCCGCCAACATCACAATGGCGACCGCCCGCGGCTTCAGGAGCGAGAAGGCCACATGGGCCAGGCCGCTAAGCCCCTCTTCCAGCGACCAGGAGCCGCTGATCCTCTGACAGGCTCCTAACAACCGCTGACAGACCTCCTTGAAATCCATGGCGACGGTCTCCAAGAGATGCCCCCTCTATAGTTCAATGTAGCCCAAGGTTCTACCCAAGTCAACGGATGTATGCATCTGAGATGTGGTGGTAGTGTCGCAATTCCAATGGGCACACGGCATCGTCGCAGGACCCCGTGGCCGTCACCGCACTCGGATTCGCCGTGATCACCAGCTTCACCCTATTCGAGTTCATTGCCGCCATTGCGGGCCTCGCGCTGGAGCACGTGCCTGTAAGCGTGTCTGCGACGCCTCTTTCACCTTCGGTGGCATGGGCATGGGCGTGCTGGCCCTGTTGCTCAGCGTCCCCGCCACAATCCTGAGCATTGCCATCACGGTGCAGGAAATGGAGCGTCACCTGTGGTGCGACACGGCGTTCTGTGGTACAAGAAAGCCTCGCGTAGGAGTGGGTCCGCTTGGCCGCACTTGGGAGCCGACACATGGAGTGCATGACGCTTGTCGTGGCCGCCGACCGCGAGGTCGGCCGCTGCTACCGTTTCTGGACCGTCGCCAACTGGAATCGCCCATTTCGCCTGCTCGACGCTGCGACCATGGCTGATCTGCCGCGGCGTGCTCCATTCATTAGGGAGCTGAACTGTGTGTATCTGCTGGGCGGCCGCACACGCGAGCACAATTGCTGGTATCAGGGGCTCGGCCCCGACGGCCGCGTCCGCGCCGACTTCAGCGGCATGATTGCACAGCTTCGGGCCGCCATCGACCATGGGTACACGCCGTGGATCGTCCTCGACAATGTGCCCTACGGCATGAGCGATCCGCCGACGGAACATTTCTACGGCAACACGTCACCTCCGTCCGACGAGCGCATCTGGCACGAATATGTTCGCCTGGCGGTCGAGGCCATGGTCCGTGCTTTCGGACGCCAGACAGTGGGTCGCTGGTGGTTTCGCGTGGGCACCGAACCGGATCTGTTCCCCGGACACTGGTGCGGCACCAAGAAACAGTATTTCGCCCACTACGACTTCACCGTTGATGCGGTCCTGGGCGTTCTGCCCGAGGCCATGATCGGCCCTGGAAACATCCTCAACCCGGTCGAAGGCGAATACGGCATCATCGTCAAGGACCAGTGGGGCCTGGAGATCATCGACCATGCCGCCACGGGACGCAACGCCTGTACCGGCGGCATCGGTACGCCCCTGCGCTGGTTCTCCTGCTCGTGGTACGGCCGCGTGGGCGTTCCGCTGTCGATGTTCGACAAGGCCGTGGGGATGATGCGTGACCGCCTGCGGCGGTATCCGGACTTGGCTGACGTTCCCATCGTGGTCGGCGAGTTCGCGGTGCTTCACGACGAGCAGGGCCGCCGGCTCTATGACGGCGACTGTACCGAGTGGGCCGCAAGCTTCTACGCCGGCATCGCCGACCGCGTTTACACGTATGGCGTGAGGCACGTCTATGAGTGGGCCGAGACCACCGATGGCGTTTATCACCCGCGCGCCCAGGTCATCGAGATGCTGAACCGGATGGCAGACGGCCGACGGCTCGCAGTCGATCCGCCCCAACGGGCAGATGCCGACTGCGGCCTGATTGCCTGCCGCAAGGAGGCAGACGTGTTCCTGCTGGCCTACAATCACGCGAGCGACCGCGAACCGAAAGTCCCACGGCACATGCGCATCGCCCTTAACGGAACGGGCCTTCCCGCGGGAACCATGGTGCGTCGAACCGAATGGTCCATCGACGAGTATCACGGGGTCTGGGCGCGGGCGTTCGAGGCCGATTGTCGCGCAGCAGGGATCGAGCCGCTGGCTCAGGCCGGCCGGTACGAGGGCAGCCCCTGGCATCTCTACGGGGAAGCCGGCGAGCGGGTCTTTGCCGCCCATCGCGAGTGCTATGCCGCTCTGGCCACATTGCCTGTTACGCGGGAAGACGCGCTTGTTGCGGGGCCGAACGGCGATATCGCCCTAGACCTGGACATCCCCGGACACGGCGTGCGGCTCATCCGCCTGACGCCAGCACACTGAGCGATGCGCGATGACCGCGCTGTCACGGCGTCTGCGCTGCGACGTGGCGAATCGCCTGAATCTCCCACGCCCGTTTGCCCGCATCGACCGCAAACTCCACCGTATCACCGACCTTCTTGCCCATGAACGCCAGCGCCAGGGGCGAGCGGTACGAAAACACGTTATTCTGCGGCGCGGCGTCCCACGGCCCCAAGAACGTCATCGTCTCGGTCTTGCCGCTGCCGACGTCTCGAACCGTGACGACGCTGCCGACGGTGACGTGGTCGCCGGTCGCCATAGTGGCACCGATCAGCCGCGCCATCTTCATGTCGGCTTCCATCCGCGCCGCCTTCTCGGCCAGAAGGTTTCGCTCTTCCAACGCAGCGGTGAATTCCGCGTTCTCGCTCAGGTCGCCGAACGCCGCCGCCTCGCCAATAGCCTTGGCGTTGGCTGCCATCTTGATGTTAACCAAGTGGGCGAACTCCTGCTGGTGCCGCTGAAGTCCCTCGGCTGTCGTGTAGATGACGTCGTCCTGCTCCCACGGAGGCACGTCCTTCAGGAAGAGGTTGCCATGCGTGCGCGTAACCAGGTCGAGTACCCTCAGGCGCGCGTGCTCACCAAGAACGAAGTTGCGGACGGCGGCGTGATGCACACGCCATGCTCCGTGGTCGTCCGCCTCCTTCAGCACCGTGTACAGGTACTCATAGTCTTTCTGTGACAGTGCCGACCGCAGTTGTGACAGGATAGCCTTTTGCTGGTCCTTGTCGAATGTCGTGTCGCGGGCCAGGCTGCCAATCGCTACCAGCAGCGCCACGGCTACATCGAGCCCTTTCAGCGAGCCGGTAACCTCGGGGAACCTGCCTGCGGCCATGGCCCGCCAGAGCCAGGCCACGGCATAGGGATAGCGCTCGGGCCGTGTGAGAATGAGCTGAATCGCCTGCCGCACGTCGGCCGCGAAACCGTGTTCCTGGAGCCCCTGGACGACCCACTCGCAGACCCCCTGCGACGCGCCGGGCATGACGGCAAGCCACACATCGTGCCACCCGGAATGCAGGGTGTCGCGCACATAACTCAGCAAGCACCTGACCAGGTCGTCGCTCCCGACCGGCCTCAGCCATGTGGACAAATCCGCCACGCCCGAGAGCACCGATTCCAGGGCGTTGGGCTTCCCCTCGGGCATATCGGGCATGTGCCGCCGCAGTTCGGCCATGAGGGCCAGCGCGGCCACGGCCATGACCGGTTCGCGCTCGCGCCACGACTCGAACCGGTCCATCAACTCGCGGCCAAAGTGCCGTATGACCTCCGGATGCGCCGGCCGGCTGCCGCACTCGTTCAGATACGTCAACACGGTGGTCAACTTCTGCTCTGCTGTCGCCGCGATATCAAAAGCTGCGCGAAGCTCGTCCTCGTAGGCGACCGGCCGATTGCGCAGAAACAGCCACGGCTGCGCGTCGTCCGACATCTCGATCATTGGATCGCGCCGGCACTGCACCTTGGCCTCGGCCCACCACTTTGCCCACGCCGGCCCGGAAATGAGCGGTTTCAGGTGCTCCTTGAGTTCCTTCAATTCCAGCCGCGGCCCGTAGGTGCCTAGCACCGTCTTGATCAGTTCCGCCGGTGTCTCGGCGGCCATACGATTCAGGCCCTCGCGGTCTTTGACCAGCCGCGACCGCAGGTCGGTATCGGGTACCGGGTCCAATTTGTCCAGAGCCAGCCGGTCGTACGTGCGCGATCGGTCGTCGAACGTCACTTCGAGGGTCTTGCTCGCAGCGTCCAGCCGGATCACCTGTCCCAGCTTTCCGAGCTGAGTATCCACCACGCATGTCCCCGGTCGCAGCTGAAGCAACCGATCGAACCGCTTCACGGCCGTGGCGAAAGGAATCCCCGCATGGAGGACCGTCATCGCGGCCATGGTGCCGATGTCGCCGCAATCGCCGTAGGCGGCCTCGTACGCGCCGGCCACCTCCTGACGCAGGCTGCTGCTGCCTTCGAGCCACCCCGCCGCCTGTCGCACCAGGTCCAGTCCGGCCGCGGCGCCCTGGCGCTCGATCACCTGTGACAGCAGAAACCAGAACAGCGAATCCGCCACGCCACTCTGATCGCGACGGCTCACGGCCTCGACCACCGCCATCAGCCCCGGAACGTCGGCATCCTCGCGCGCCACCGCCTCCAGCCAAAGGGCCTCCAGCTCGTCGAACCGTTTCTTGGTCACCAGCTTCCGCAACCGAGTCACGTCCGCTTGTGCATCACCGGGCATTTCCGTCATCCGCCGTCCTCGCTCCATGACTCTGTGCATGACACTCCAACCGGTCCAGCCCCAGGAGTCTATACTGCGACCGCCCATCGGACAAGGGTTTGTCGAAACGACAGACGGTCGCAACGACCTCGGCTACGCCCAACGCCGGTTCGCCCGCCCGACTGGGGAAGCCGATGTGGATGACCGGATTTGCGGAACCCCGCCGCCGGCAACCGGGGTTGAACCATCGTGCGGCTGGCCGGCGCTGTCGCCGCAAACGCTGGGACATTTCTGAACGGGAGTTGGAAAGATGCGAACGACTTTGGTCGTTGTTGCCGCCACGACAGTATTCGCGGGGTGGGGCCTGACGGAAGCGGTCGTCGGGCAACCGGCTGCCGCAAGCGTCACGGTGCTCGACACCTACAGCGTCTGGCGACTCTACCAGACGCTTAAACCGCCCGTGCTGGACCTCGACGGCGGCCTGACGCCGGTGATGACGCCGCTCGACTGGCTGAACCGCGACACACCCGACGTGCCCGCCGGGTGGCCCCAGCCCGACTTCGACGATACGACGTGGCTCCGCGGCTCGGCCCGTAGCGCCGCCCAGACGCCGTACCTGGCGCGGTTGTGCCTGCGCGCGAAATTCGAAGTGACCGACCCGTCACAGGTCGGGCCGCTGAGCCTGAACCTGGCCTACTACGGCGGCGCGGTGGTCTATGTCAACGGCCATGAGATTGCTCGCAAGAATGTGGTGGGATCCGGCAAGGCCGAATTGGCCGAGGGATATCCTCCGGAGGCGTTTCTGACCGAGGACGGCAAGATCGTTCCCAGTGGTTGGGTTCGCGAGCGGTACAAAAGCGCTATGGCAGCGCGGCGCCGCGAGTTCAACGATATTGCAATTCCCGCCGACAAGTTGCGCAAGGGCATGAACGTGATTGCCGTGGAGCTGGTGCGGTCGCCCTATCACAAGGTGGTGGACGAGAAGAAAGATACGGAGCTCAACGAGCAAAGCCGCCTGAACAAGGGCGTACCATACGACCTGAGCTGGAATACCTGCGAAATGCTCGGCGTTCAGTTGACGGCCCAGGGCGAAAGCGGGCTGGTGCCCAACGTCGCGCGGCCCGACGGACTGCAACTCTGGAACAGCGATATCCTGATCCCCGACTTCGAGTCCGACCAGGGCGACCGCTGCGAGCCGCTGCGCCCCATTGCCATCAAGGGCGCCCGCAACGGCTGGTTCTCGGGAAAAATCGTCGTTGGATCCACGGAGGCAATTGAAGGGTTGAAGGCCGTGTGCAGCGACCTCCGCCAAGGCAACGCCACCGTCCACGCCTCGGCCGTCCGCATCCGCTACGGCTACAACTGGGGCGGCAGCGTCAACCGCTACAGCGAGTCGGTCCGAGGCCAAGCGCCCCTGATTGACGCCCTGCTCGAATCCCCGCCGGCCACATTCCCGGCCACCCGCTACGGTACGGTGGTTCCCATCTGGCTGACAGTGAGGATCCCGGCGGATGCCAGACCCGGCACCTACATCGGAGAATTGACTATCACCGCCAAAGATCACCCACCGCGGAAAGTCGCGGTGACGCTGCATGTCGCCGACTGGACGCTGCCCAATGTCGAGGATCGGCGCACCTGGGTCGAGCTGATCCAGTCGCCCGATTCCCTTGCTGCCGAATACGATCTGCCGCTCTGGTCCGACAGGCACTGGGACATGATTGCCCAGTCGCTGCGACTGATCGGCGAGGTCGGCAACCGTGTCGCCTACGTGCCCTTGATCTGCCACACCAACTCGGGCAATGAACAGTCCATGGTTCGGTTCGTCAAGAAGACCGACGGCTCGTGGGGCTTCGACTTCTCGGTCATGGACAAGTACCTGGACTTGGTGCAGCAGAAGATGGGCCGCCCGGTCTTCACGGTTTTCACGGCATGGGAAATCTACTTGCAGCCGCCGGACAAGGAAGTCGTCATCAACGAGAGCGACAGCGACTACGTGCGCATGGAGAAATCGTGGGCGGCCGCCCGTTGGGATCTTCGCGACAAGGGCCCGGCGGTCACGGTGGTAAATCCAGAAAGCGGCCAAGTGGAGACCGTTTACCTGCCTCGTTACGAAACGCCGCAGGCCAAGGTCATCTGGAAATCCCTGTTTGACGAGTTGCACAAGCGGATGGCCCAGCGCGGCATCGAGGACACAATGCGGCTGGGGATGGCCTCCGACGTCTGGCCCAGCACAGAAGAGCTGACCGTCCTCCAGGAGGTCTCCGGGAACCTGGAGTGGGTAATGCACACACACGGCGGCGTCAGTCGCATCGGTCGCAAGATGCGCGGCATCGCCGACGTCAGTTACATCGCCTATGTATGGGACGTCAAGTACGCCCCCGATCCGTCCGAGGGCCGCGTGTACGGCTGGAAGATGCCCGGGCTGATGGCCCAATTCCGCCGATTCCAGGCGCTTAATACCATGTCGCCGTCGGCCCTGATGCACTTCAGCGAACTGAACATCACGGGATACCAGCGCGGTCTCGGTCGCATCGGCGCCGACTTCTGGGCGTCGTTCAAGGACAAACGCGGCCGGCGCAGCGGATACGTCTGGAGCCGCTATCCTCAGAGTCTGTGGCATAGCCTCAACCTCAGCAGCCACATGCTCGTCCCGGGGCCCGATGGGCCGGTGGCTTCCACCCGGCTGGAATATCTCCGCGAAGGCATCCAGCAGTGCGAGGCGCGAATTGCCATCGAGCGCGTCCTGACCGACGAGGCCCTCAAGGCCAAGCTCGGCCAGGATCTGGCGAAGCGGTGCCAGGACGTTCTCGACGAGCGACTCAGGGAAATCTGGAGAGCCGGCAGTGACATGAACCTGACCGGCCGCGACTACGCCTCGTCGAAGCTGACCGGCGACTCCTACGGCGGCGTGGCCGGCCATTGCTGGTTCGCCGGCTCCGGGTGGCTGGACCGAACCCAACAGTTTTACGAACTGGCCGGCGAGGTGACACGAAAGATCGACGCGCGCTAGTCTGCGCACAACAACCATCCTGGCGGGCTACGATTCCGGAACCTGACGGTCCGCACCGTCACGGGCATATTTTTCATGGTCACACAGGCCCGGCCACGCCCGCCGGTTCCTTGTCCAACGCGCCCTCGTGCGCCCCTGTCGAAGACCGGCTCAGTCGCGGGCGCCTCTGGGCTGCCATGTAGCTCTTTTGACCTTGCCCATGCGGTCGGCTCGCCGTATACTGCCGTGCTACACTTGCGACCCGCTTGAGGATGTGGACTGCATGCCGAATGTTGTGATTCTAGGGTCAACCGGTTCGATCGGCCGCGCTGCCCTTGACGTCGTCGAGGCGCTCGGCGGCGGCTATCGCGTCGTGGCTCTGGCCGCCCGCGACAGTGTCGAACTGCTGGCGGACCAAGTGCGGCGATTCTCCCCGCCCTACGTTTCCGTGAACACCGACGCGGCCCGTCAACGGCTGCTGGACCTGACCGGCTCCCTTCCAGGAACCGACGTGCTCGTCGGAGCCGCCACCGAACTGGCCCGCCTGCCGGAAGCCGACATCGTGCTCCTGGCCATGGTCGGAGCGGTGGGGCTGGAGCCGGCTGTCGCGGCCGTCACCGCCGGCAAGCGCCTGGCCCTGGCCAACAAAGAGGCCCTGGTCATGGCCGGCCACTTGGTCACGCAGGCGGCGGCCGCCCATGGCGCCGAGCTCCTGCCCGTGGATAGCGAGCACTCGGCTGTTTTTCAGGCCCTTCACGCAGGCAGGCACGAGGAAATCGATCACATCGTCCTGACCGCCAGTGGAGGCCCGTTCTACCGCCTGCCGGCCGACCGGCTGGCCGGCGTCACGCCCGAGCAGGCCCTGGCTCATCCCACGTGGCAGATGGGGCCGAAGGTGACCATCGACTCGGCCACCCTCATGAACAAGGCCCTCGAGATCATCGAGGCCCGTTGGCTGTTCGACCTGCGCGCCGATCAGATTGAAGTCATGGTCCATCCTCAGTCGATAGTTCACTCGGTTGTTGCGTTCGTGGACGGGTCCAGCATCGCGCAGCTCGGCGTGCCCGACATGCAGACGCCGATTCAGTACGCCCTGACATACCCCAGCCGGCAACGCGGTCTGTCGGCCATGCTCGACCTGGCCGCCGCCGCATCGCTCACGTTCGAGCGGCCCGACATGGACCGTTTTCCGGCTCTGCGGCTGGGATTCCACGTGGCGGCCACCGGCGGCACTTCCGGCGCCGTCCTCAACGCCGCCAACGAGGTGGCTGTGGCGGCGTTCCGCGAGGGACGCTTGCGTTTCGACCAGATCGTCAACGTGGTCCAGCAAACGCTCGACCGCCATACCGTCACTGCCAGGCCGGACCTGGCCGCGGTCCTCGAAGCCGACGCATGGGCCAGAAAGGTTGCTCACGAATGCCTGACGTGCCAAATGTGATCTACGCCATCCTTGGATTCGGCTTCATCATCTTCATCCACGAAGTGGGCCACTTCGTGGCTGCCAAGCTCTTCGGCGTCAAGGTCGAGGCTTTCAGCATGGGATTTCCCCCCACCCTCCTGCACTACAAGGTGGGCGAGACCGACTACCGTATCGGCATCGTTCCCTTGGGCGGGTACGTGTCGATGCTCGGCGAGGATCCCAGCGAGCAGCAGAACGACCCGCGCGCCCTGTGCAACATACGTCCATGGAAACGGATCGTCGTCTTTCTGGCCGGAGTCCTCATGAACGTTGCCACGGCCATGGCCATCTACATGGCCGCTTCGTTCGTCGGCATCCAAGCCATCGAACCGGTCGTCGGAGGCGTGGCCGACGGATCACCGGCCCAGGCGGCAGGCCTTGGGGTCGGCGACCGTATCGTCGAGATGGACGGCAAGAAGATCACGGCTTTCGAGGAAATACGCAATCACATCGCCGTCACCGCCCTCGACGACATCAACCACGAGTTCCGGATCCGGTACCAGCGTGACGGCGAGTCCGTTCGCGAGGTGTCTCTCAGGGCCGCTCCCGGCGACGACGGCATGCCCCTGCCAAGCATCGGCATCATGCCGCCCGTGCTGCCGCAGATCAGCGATATAACCAATCACGGACCGGCCTTCGACATCGGCTTTCGCAAGGACGACCGCATAATGGCCGTTGACGGCAGACCCGTCCGGTTCTCCTCCGAGGTCGCGGCCCTGACCGAGGACTGGCCCAAACGCCCGATCACGTTCACGGTTTCCCGCGACGGGATGACGGTTGACCTGACCGCCGATCCAGCCAAGGTGACGGTCCCGGGCTACGGTCTGGACCCGGCTGTGGCCCTGAAAGCGGTCGTCGAGGACAGTGTGGCAGACAAGGCCGGGCTCAAGGCCGGTGACCGCATTGTCCGCGTCAACGATATCGATTTGCCGGCAAGTTCGCAGATATCCGCCGCCATCCGCGACAGCAAGGGCGAACCGGTCCGCCTCGTGGTGCGCCGCGAGGGCCAGGCCGAGCCGCTCAATGTCACCGTCGTGCCGCAGTGGGATGACAAGGTGCTGCGGCACCGCATCGGCGTCAGCTTCGCCTCGCATGTGAACGACCCCCCCGTCATGCGCCGCTACGGTGCCGCCGGTCCGGCCGCAGCCATTCCCGACGGGGCTCGCATCACCGCCTTCAACGGCAAGACCGTCAAGACGTGGCTACGACTGTACGAGTATATGGACGAGGCCGACGGTCGCACGGTCGATGTGGCCTATGTCCTCGACGACGGCACGGAGAAGTCCGTCGCCATCACCCCCACTCGGATCGTGCCCGAGGCCCCGTGGCTCGGCGCCGCCTTCGGCACGATGATGCAACACCAGTTGGATCCCATCTACAATCCGTTGGCCGCCTTCAACATCGGCGTCAAGGAGATCGCCTCGAAGGTCTGGATGCAGTATGTGACTATCAAGGCCCTCGTCGGGGGACGTGTTCCCGCCCGCGAAGTCAGCGGCCCTCTCCGCATCGGCGTTGTCTTCTACGAGTCGTCCAAGATGGGCGTCTCGACCTTCATGATGCTCCTGGGTCTGGTCAGCGTCGCCATCGCCATCATGAACGCCATGCCCATCCCGCCGCTCGACGGCGGACACGTCATGTTCGTTCTGGCCGAGAAACTGCTGGGACGCCCCGTGCCCGTGAAGATTCGCGGGATCCTCACGACGGTCGGCACCATACTGCTGCTCAGCATCGTCGCGTTCGCCTTCTTCAATGACGGTCGATATATATTCAATGCATATCTGTACTAACCCAACTCACGCCAGGGCGTCGTCATCCCCGCGGCACCAGCGACATGAGCAGATCGATGGCGGCCTCGTTGCGCCCCTGCTCTATGAAGCGGCGCGCCGCGCGCAGTGCATCGGCCTGCGACGCCGTAAACGGCACAGCCTCGCCTTCGTCAGGCCAGTGAAACCCCAGACGCGTCAAGATCGCGCTTCCCAGTTCTGCGATCCCCTTCCCCGTCACGGCTGACGTGACCACATCCACCGCCGCACCATCCCCGGCGCCACCTGCCAACGCAAGGTCCGCTTTCGTGCCCACCCGAAGCACGGCCGAAGTCCGGGCTTCACCAAGCAGCTGCGGCCGCGAACCTCGGGCGGCTCCCGCCTCGCCCATCCATGCCTGGCCCGACAAATCGCACGTCTCAACCACAACGTCCGCCACGGCGGCCACGGCCCGCGCCCGTTCCACGCCGATTTTTTCAACATGGTCCTCGGCTACCCGCAGGCCCGCCGTGTCGGCCAGGACTATCGGCAACCCGTCGAGCGACGCCGTCTCCGTCACCACGTCGCGCGTAGTGCCGGGAATCTCCGTGACGATCACCCGATTCGCCCCGAGCAGGCGGTTGACCAGGCTGCTCTTGCCCGAATTCGGCGGGCCCACGACGGCCACTCGCGGTGGTCGCTCGATAAACCTCCCCGTCCGCTGATAGCTCTGTAACAACATGTCCAACCGATCCCGGGCTTCCTTGAGCCGCCCCTCCTCCACGAGGACAATAACGGCGCGCACGGCCGCAGCCAGCAACCCGTTGCCCTGCGCGGTCACGATCAGTACGGGTCTCAGAGCAGCAAGTTGTGGCAACCACAACGCTGCTTCCACAGCAATCAAGCCCCTACCTTCGGCCTCCGCACGCGATCGCACGAAGTCAGGCCACGTACAACGCCGAAGTCCATACGACTCCAGCCGCTCCGCCACCGCCTCCACCGCCGCCGGTCCGCCGTGACAATGAACCTCCACCTCTGCTTCACCCGACACGCGGACAATCACTTCGTCCACGGGCAGCCCCTGCTCGTCCACGATGCGACCATAGAACAAACGGCCCTGCCCGCCTTCCAGCGGACGGGAGCATCGGAATATGACTTGAACTATCTGGAGAACTCCGGGGCCGAACAGGCCCAAGGTCGAGATGCCGCCGCGGCCGGGCGGCGTCAATTCGCAGAAGATGGCGTCGTCACGTGCGTCCGTCATGGCCGTGACATGTAGGCGGCAACGAGACCTTCCAGCACCAGGTTGTCCCGAACCTCGTCAACACAGGCCAACAGCGGCAACAGGTACCCCAGTCCGCCGCCGGTTCCGACGACGCGGGCCTGGCCGCCCAGCATCCGTTTCTGTTCGGCAACCAGTCGTTCAACGGCTCCGGCCGAACCAAACAGCAATCCGCTGCGAATCGCCTGCTCGGTGTTCCGCCCCAGCGGCTCGACGGGGCCGTTCAGTCCCACCTCCGGCAGTGCCGCCGTCCTCGCCTTCAGTGCCCAGGCGCCCATCGACGGCCCCGGCAGAATCGCCCCGCCCAGAAACCGCCCCTGGCCGTCCACGGCGTCCACTGTCGTGGCCGTGCCCACGTCCACCACCACCAGCGGTCCCCCGCCGATGCGCCACGCCCCCAGCGCCGCCAGAAGCCGATCCGCCCCGACACGCTCCGGCCGCTCGACTGCCGTTTCCATGGGAATGGGAAAATCCCGACGCGCTAACGCCATCGGTCCCGATGTGATCTCAGCCAACACCGGCCGCAGCTTCTCGGTCGCCTCCGGGTTGACGCTCGACACGACCACAGGCAAATCCGTCGGCCCGGACACCTCGTGACGAGACATCCGCAAGCACGCCGTCAGCCCACCCAGCTCCGACAACGGCACGCGGACGACTTCGCACAAACGACCGTCCACAACCAGGGCAAATCCCACGCGAGAATTGCCTACGTCGCAGGCTAACAGACGATCCGGCTCGCGCCGCCCGAATGGCATGGCCGCTCCCCCCCACGCATCCGTCGGAGCCAGCATCGATGCCAGCCGCCCCAACAGCGACCGCAACCCCTTGCGAGCCACGCCGCTGATGCCGAGCACCTCGCACCCCAACTCCTCGCTGAGCCGCCGACGCACCTCCTCGGCCCCGGTCAGGTCCATCTTCGTGACAGCTACCAATTCCGGCCGCGCGGCCAGTTCGACGCTATAGTGCTCAATCTCCCTGCGAATCGTCCGGTAATTCTCCAGCGGGTCGCTGCCATCCGACGGCAACGGCTCCACCAAGTGCAACAACACACGTGTCCGCTCCACGTGCCGCAGAAAGCGATCGCCCAGACCAACGCCCTTGTGCGCCCCTTCGATCAGACCCGGCAAATCCGCCATCACGAAACGGTGCTCCACATCCACCTCCACGATGCCCAGGTACGGCTCTGTGGTTGTGAATGGATAGTCCGCGATCTTGGGCGTCGCCTTGCTCAGCGAGGCCAGCAATGTGCTCTTGCCCGCATTCGGCAGTCCCAGCAGCCCTACGTCGGCGATGAGTTTCAGTTCCAGGTGCAGGTTGCGACTCTCGCCCGGCTCGCCCGGCGTCGCAATCTCAGGCGTCTGCCGCGACGGCGTCGCGAAGTGGACGTTGCCCAGGCCGCCCTTGCCCCCCACCGCCGCCACGAACCTCTCGCCCGCCTTCACCAGATCCTTGATGACCACCTGTCGGTCCGTGTCGGTGATCAACGTCCCGGGCGGCACACGAATGATCGTATCCCGCCCGCTCTTGCCGGTACACTTCTGCCCCGAGCCGTTCTTGCCATTGGCCGCAATCCACCGCGGCCGCCCGCGAAAATCCAGCAACGTATTGACGCTCGGATCGGCGACAAACACGACGTCGCCGCCGCGCCCGCCGTCGCCGCCATCCGGCCCGCCGCGCGGCACGTGCGACTCGCGACGGAAGCTCACGCACCCATTCCCGCCGTCGCCGGCCTTGACAAAAATGTCTGCCTCATCGATGAACATCGCCGCTCCAGTGAGACTCGCCCATCGCACCGACCGGACAAAAGAAAACAGGGTGGCGCAGTGACGGGCCACCCTGCACAATCGCTACGGTTGGGGCACGACGCTAGTTGCCTTCCGGAACCACATTGACGCGCCGCAGCGAAACGAACTCCACGGTGCCGTCGCAGAGAGCATACAACGTGTCATCGCGACCGCGAGCCACATTCCGGCCCGGCCGGAATTTCGTCCCGCGCTGCCGGACGATGATCGATCCCGTGCTCACCCGCTCGCCGCCGAACACCTTCACGCCCAGATACTGCGGATTGCTGTCACGCCCGTTACGAGAAGAACCTTGTCCCTTTTTATGCGCCATGAAACATCACTCCCGAGTCCCGATGTCCTGATACTTGTATTCTCAATCCCACGACCGAATGCCCACTTCCTTCAAGCCGTGCGATCACCTGACTACCGCCAGATCCATTTCTGCTTCAGCAGATACACTTTATCTTCGGAAATCCGCACATCGTCCCCGGGAACCGAAAAATCCAGTTCCATCGTCTTGCGCAGAACCACTTCCTCGGGCTGCTCGCCCTCGACCGTTGCCGGCACCTTGCGGACCACGAACCGCCCGCTCAGCCCCGTCACGAAGATCTTGAAACCGTCCATCTGCGTGTCCACTTCGCGGAAGATGAAAATCCCGTCCTGGGCCTCTTCCGCGCCGGCTTTCAGCGAGGGCTTGATCTTCAGTTCCTGCCCTTCCTCGGCCTTCTCGTTCGCATCGCCCATCATCTGGACGCTGTTCTTCAAGTCCGCCAGCCGGTACTGCTGCCTGACCGCCTCCTGAACATCCGGCCGGATCACATCGTAGGCCACCTTGCCGTTGTTCGTAAACAATGTAGCCTGCGGCACAAACGCCCGCGCCTCGCCGGTGTTGTTCGTCACGGTGTAGAGCATGAACCAGTAGGCTTCCGCCTGGCCCCCCTCGCCCTTGACGACGATCCGCTGGGGCATACGGAACGTAAAATCAAGATCCCACGGCTCGCCCTTGATCGAGTCCAGAGAGACTTCCTCGGTCTCGATCGCCGCAAACGCCAAGGCCGCCACTGCAAGGACCGCTGCCAGCGCCACAGTCAGGCTACGCATTGAGCACACTCCTACTTTGCCCTAAGCCCTTGTCAAGCCACCTCTTGTTGGGCCGCTAGTTTACCTTTCGCCGGCCGCCGTGACAAGCGAAAATTGCCGATCGCGCCCGTCGGACACACTTTAACGCATTTTCCGCACGAAATGCACGTTTCCACATCCACCCGAGCCAGAAAATCCGTCACGTGAATCGCCTTGCCTTCCACAGGGCAGACGCTTTCGCATTTTTTGCATCCGACGCAGCCCACCGAGCAAATCTTGCGGACGTCGCCTCCTTTGTCAAGGCTGCGGCAGAGCACGGCCACCATGCTCTTGGCCGGCAGGATACGAATCACCTGCTTCGGACATGCGTCCGCGCACGTGCCGCAGGCTGTGCATTTTTCCTCGATAATGTGCGGTAGGCCATCCTCGCCCATCACAATAGCGTCAAACGGGCACACTGCGGCACAGGTGCCCAGGCCGATGCACCCCCAACGGCATCCCTTGGCTCCGTCCTGCATCAGCATGGCCGCCCGACAGTCCATCACCCCCTGGTATCCGAATCGCTCGGCCACGCGGTTGCCGCCCTGGCACAGGACGACCGCCACCTGTTTCGCCTTCTCCTCGGCTACCAGGCCCATGATCTCGGCCACTCGGCGCGCCACCTCGATGCCGCCGGGCACGCACTCGCTCGGCCCCACCTTGCCCGCCGCCACCGCCGACGCATACGCCGCGCAGCCGCCGAACCCGCACGCACCGCAATTGGCGCTCGGCAGAACCGCCTCGATCTGTTCGGCACGCGGATCGCTTTGCACGTGGAACACTCGGCTTGCCACCGCCAGACCGACGCCAAACACGACGGCCAGCGTCCCAAGCACCGCAACCGCTGCGATGACGTAGCTCCACTCCATGACCGAATCCACTCCCTCTGTCCGGCGCACGCGGCCGACGACCGTTAGAGCTCAATGCCGAACAGCTTGCTGAATCCCAGGAACGCCAGCGCCATCAGGCCGGTCGAGATGAAGGCGATCGGCACGTTTTGCATGGACTTCGGCACCCGAGCCACCGCCAGACGCTCGCGGATGCCGCTCATCAAAATCATGGCCAACGTAAACCCCACGCCCCCGCAGAACCCCATCCAGACGGCCTTTCCCAGCGTCAGCGGCGCGTCCGGGTATTTCCAGTCGCTGGTCGTCAACAGCGCCACGCCCATCACGGCACAGTTGGTCGTAATGAGCGGCAAATAGATGCCCAATGCCTTGTAGAGCACAGGCACGCTCTTGCGGAGCACCATTTCAACAAACTGCACGAGCACAGCAATGATCAGGATGTAGCTAACCGTTTTCAGAACCAGGACATACCCGTCGGCCGGCATCTCCTTGACGACGCCCAAGGCCACCAGCAGATTGAATCCGTCGGGCCCGGGATGGACCAGCACGTACTTGTAGAGCAGCGACGTGGCGAACGCCGCCAGGGTCATGACGAACATCACCGCGAACCCCATGCCGACGGCATCGCTGGTGCGCCGCGTCACGCCGATAAACGGACACAGACCCAGGAAACGCGCCAGAACCATATTCGAGATCAGGATGGTCCCGATGGCGATTTCGACATATCCCACGTGCATGGCGGCAATGCTCCTGCCTGCTCACTGCGCCGACGGCTCGGCCGCAGCAGATCCGTCCTTGGCCTTCTCGTCGGCCGAGGTCGTAAACCGCACCGGCTGCGCGGCCGCCCGTTGCGCGGCCCGCTTCCGATTCCCGATCGCGTTGAACAACCCGAACAACAGGCCGATCACGATAAACGCCCCCGGCGCCAGCACCGCGATCGTCGCAGGCGCCGCCAGAGCTTCCGGCGCGTCGCTGTAGCCCGACCACACCGTGTAGCCCAAGAACGTCCCCTTGCCAATCAGTTCGCGGATGGTCCCTATCATCACCAGGACACCCGTGTAGCCCAACCCGATACCGACGGCATCGCCGATCGACGCCACGACGCCGTTGCGGCTCGCGAAGGCCTCCGCCCGACCCAAAATGATGCAATTGACCACAATCAGCGGAATGAAAATGCCCAATTGCTTGTTGATCTCCGCCGGTGCCAGCGCCTTCATCAGAATCTCGACCATCGTCACGAACCCGGCGATGACCACGATGTAGCAGGCGATGCGGACTTCCTTGGGAATGAGCTTCTTGATCAGGTTGATCAGAATGTTCGAGCACAGCAGCACCACCGACGCCGCCAGCCCCATCGCCAGCCCGTTCTTGACGCTTGTCGTCACGGCCAGCGTCGGACATAGCCCGAGCATCAGCCCGAACACCGGGTTGCTCTTGACCGCCTTGTCCAGAAGCGATTTCAGAAGGTTCACGGCAATCCCCTTCACAGTGCGGCACAACGTACCGCAAAACCGGAATCATACTCCCACGCCACCGCGCGTCAAGACCTATATCGCCAGGAGCACTCCTGACTTTCGCATTGCATCCCCCGCGACCTTCACGCTACCATGCGGGTAATCATGGCCGACTCTACGCGCCAAGACTCTGCGGCCCCCCTGCCCCCGTCGCCGTCGATTGCGACCGAGGAGGCGAACCGCTATGCCCACGGTCGCAGGGCGGCCGTCGTGAGCATCCTCGGCAATGCTCTGCTGGCCGCGGTCAAGCTCGCGTTGGGGGTTCTGACCAACAGCATCAGCCTCATGGCCGACGCCGCACACACGGCCAGCGACATGCTCACCAGCGTCGTCGTGTGGGTCGGTCTGCGCGTGGCGCGGCTCCCGGCCGATGCCAAGCACCCCTGGGGCCACGGCCGCGCCGAGACCATTGCCGCCCTGGTGGTGGCCGTGCTGCTCGGCGCCGTCGGATTCGATCTGGCCTGGAGCAGCGTCGCCCGGATCGCCCGTCCGCCCGTCATCGGCGAGACCGTTGGCGGCGCGGGGCTGCTGCTGTCGGCGGGCATCATTCTGGCCAGCGTGTTTCTCAAGGCCTGGATGGGGCGCTATGCGGCACAGGTCGGGAGGTCGATCAAGAACCAGTCGCTCCTGGCCGACGCCTGGCACCATTACAGCGACGCCTTCAGCTCGCTGTTCGTCGTGGTTGCGCTGGTGCTTGCCCGCTTCGGCATCTACGGCGCCGACGGATGGATGGGGTTGGCCGTGTCCGTGGTGATCCTAGGCACCGCCTGGCATCACACGCGGCTGGCCGGATCCACCCTGCTTGGCGAGAGTCCCGACACGGAGCTGGTCGGGCGCATCGAACAGGCCGCCCGAGGGGTCCAGGGGGTGACGCACGTCCATGGCATCTCCGTCCACGACTATGGCCGCCGCAAGGTCGTTTCGCTTCACATCCATGTGCCCGCCAACCAATCGCTGAACATGGCTCACCATGTGGCGTCTCAGGTGGAAATCGCCATCGGCCGCGACATCGGCCTGGCCGCACTGGTCCACGCCGAACCCGAAGGATCCTCCCCCGGCTGCGACCGCATCGCCACGATCCGCCATACGATCACCGACATGCTGGCCCGGCACCCGGCCGTCGTCAGTTTCCACGCCGTGAGCGTGCTACCCGAAAACCACGGTCTGGAAATCGAGTTTCATGTCCACATTCTTCCCATGTCTTCTATCGACGAAGCCCACCGGCTCGAGCATAGCCTCCAGGAGCAGCTCGTGGCCGCCCTGGGCGACGTCCATGTACATGTCCACGTGGAACCCTGCGTCCTGAAGTGCGGCAACTGCCCTGATGCGTGTGGGGTCGAGCGTCCGGGAATGTAGGCAAACTCTGAAGTGAGACCCGGTGTGCCAATCGAACCCCATGGGCCTTGGGAGCAGCTCAGCGGCGGCGACTCTGCCTTCGGCTCATTTCGCGCCGCGTGTCGCGTTCCGTATCCCGCCGCTTGATGTCCTCGCGTTTGTCGAATTCTCGCTTGCCGCGCGCCACCGCCAACTCGATCTTGGCTTTGCCTCGGCTCCAGTGAACGTCCAGAGGCACCAGCGTGTATCCGGCCACCGCCGCCCGCGTCAGCGTTCGGCGGATCTCGCGGCGATGCACAAGCAGCTTGCGAGTCCGCCGCGGGTCGTGCTGCACGGGACCCGCCTGGTCGTACGGGCCGATGTGCATATTATACAGATAGACCTCGCCGTTCTGGACCCGCGCGAACGCCTCGTCAAGGTTGCCCCTGCCGTCGCGAAGGCTCTTGACCTCGCTGCCCTCCAGCACAATTCCCGCCTCGAGCGTCTCCTCGATATGGAAATTGAACCGGGCTTTGCGGTTGCGGATGATCGGATTGCCGGGCGACGATTCGCCCGCGCCTTGGGTCTTCTTGCCTGTCATGGTGCGGGATTATAGCAGGATGCGACGACAACGCCACCCACGAAATGCCGGGGGCGCCATCTAACAATGGCACCCCCGACCCGAAAAATCCTCTATCGGCACCGTCGCATCGCCCCCGACTACGGCTGCGGCTCCGACGGCGCACCCCCAGACGACGTCCCGCCGCCCGACTCCGCCGCGTCCCAACGCGGCTCCATGCGAAGCAACTGTGTCTGCTTGTCCTTCAGCCCTCGCAGCACAAAAAGGACGACCTCCTTCGGCTTCTTCTCCACCTCCTCCTTGAAGATCCGCTCGAAGTCTTCGATCCCTGCAATCTCCCGGTCCTGCACCTTCTTGATAATATCGCCGTCGGCCAATCCGGCGGCATCGGCCCATCCCGACGAGTCGATGAAGTGGACAATCACGCCTTTCTCGTCGTTCGGCAGTTCACGGACCAGGGTATCGTCAAGCACCAGTTCGCGTACCCCAAAGCCGAACTGCTTGTTGCGATATCGCACCGCCTCCGCCTCGCTCTTCGGCTGCGGCTCCAGTGTCACCTTCAACGAAACGATCTTGCCGTCCCGGAACACCTCCATGTCCACCGTCTCACCGACCTTGCGTTCACGAATCTCGTTCTGAAACGCGGTCACCAGTTGGCCCTCGGCGCCCTTGATGTCCTTGCCGCCGACCGACAGAATCAAATCTTCGGCCTTGATGCCCGCCTTGTCCGAGGGCGATCCAGGAACCACCCGCCCCACCACCACGCCACGACGATCCCCCAGGCCATGGTACTCGGCCAAGTCCTCGCTCACCGCCTCGAGTCCCACCACCCCGATCCACGGGCGTTTCACCCGCTGCCCCCCCTCCGGCGGGTTCTTCATCCTCTCCAGGAACCGCTCCGTCGGCCAGACAATCTGAGTCCGACCCGGCTGCGGCTGCGCATTGGTCCCGCGGTTGAACACATAGATCGTCGCCAGCCCCACCACCTTCCCGTCGAACGTTGCGACCGGCGTTCCAGGAACACCCAGCTCCCCGGTCACTGGATACAGCCGGAAGGGTCTATCGATCACGACCTGCACACGGGATTCCTGAACGATCACCTTGTAAGCATCCGGCTCGCCCAGATTCCCGAAGCCAATCACCGGATCGCCAATCTGAAGTTCCGCCCTCTCGAATTCCAGGGGCGGCAACTTCGGCGCACTCGGATCCGTGATGCGAACAAAAGCCACCTGAGCCACATCGTCTTTGCCCAGGTACTCGGCCGTGTAGGACTTCCCGCTCAGGTCGCCCGGCACGATCACACGGAAATCCTTGTATTGGCTGATCGCCACGTTGTCACGAATCACTAGACTCGTGAACATCGCCAAGTTGTTTTCTCCGACCACACTACCCAACAACCTGACCTCTGTTTTGCGACCGTCATCCGCTTCGATGTAAAATGACACGACCACCAACGACGGCTGCACCTTGTCCAGAACCATGCGGAGCGTCTCTCCCGTGGTATCTGCCACGGCCGCCGTCGGCCATCCCGCCGCCGTAACCAGCGCCAGCACTGTCGCAACGCCCAGTCTCTTCATGACCCGCTCCTGAAATAAGAACTCCTCGCTGGGGCGCCTCTGCCGTCCGTGTCGCCAGGCCTTGCCCGCTGTCCGCGAAGTCACCGCCTTTGCGATTCCTGCTCCGCGCCGCCGTCCTTGTTGTCCTTGGGCGACTCCGCACCGGCAGGCGCCTTCGCCGCCTCCGGCTCCGCGTCGTACTCGATTCTCAGCACCTCGACCTTGACCGTCTGGCCGCGCCACACCTTGATCAGAATCCGCGGCTTCTTCTCTTTCACCGCCTCGTCGTACACCTTCTGCAACTGCTCCACGCTGTCGATCTCGGTTTGCTCGCACTGGAATACCACATCCCCCTGGCTCAGACGCACCTTGTGAGCCGGCTCGCCCGGACGTACCCCCGTCACGTACACTCCGCGCGTATTCTTCAGGTTCTCGCGCGTCGCCAGACGCTTCGTAATGTTCTGCCCCACGAAGCCCCACTTCTCGAAGTTCACCTCGTCGCTGCGCACGGTCGTCAATTCGGCCGTCGTCAAACGGACGTCCATCGTCTGACCGCCCCGACGGATCTTCAACGTCACTTCGCGCCCCACCGGCGTCTCGGCAATCAGCCGCCTTAGATCGAACAATTCCTCCGGGTACCGTCCGGCCACGCGACGCCCCTCATACTCCAGCAGGATGTCCTGCGGCTGAAGTAGGTTCTCCGCCGGACTGTCCGGCTCGATGCTCGCGATAACGGCCCCCTCGGTCTTGCTCACATCCAGAAAACTCTCCAGGTCCTGGAGGGCCTGGAATTGCACCCCTATGGTACTACGCATCACCTTGCCATCGTCCAGAATCTGCGCCACGACGTTCTTCGCCACGTTGATCGGCACCGCGAAGCCCAAGTCGTTGCCCCCGCCCCGGGTGTTGATCCCGATCACCTCGCCGCGAAGGTTCACCAGCGGACCGCCCGAGTTGCCGGGGTTGATCGCCGCATCCGTCTGGAGCCACGTGCTGAACATACCCGTCTCCAGACCCCCGCCCAGGTCCATCGCCTCGGACAGAATCCGGTCGTGGCACGAGATGATCCCGAAACTGATCGATCGCGACAGACCGAACGGGCTGCCGATGGCCACCACCGTGTCTCCCTCGACCACCGCATCGCTGTCGCCGAACGGCGCCCAGGTGATCTGGAACCCCTTCTCCCGCACCTCGTCCATGTTCAGCTTGATGACGGCCAAATCCGTCCACGGATCGGCCCCGACAAGCGTCGCCTTGACCCGCTCCTTATTGAATAGCGTACAACTAAGCTCTTCCGCCCGCCCGGCCACATGGTAGTTGGTCAACACATGCCCCTGGCTGTCGAACAGTACGCCCGACCCGAAGCCGCCCACGCGCTCCTTCTGGCCGCGGAAATACTCCGTCTTGCGGGCCTCCACGCGCACCACCGCCGGATACACCATGTCCCGGGCCCGCTTGATAACGTTCTCGACCTCGACATAAGCCAGACGTTCGTCGCCCTGCGCCGCCGGCCGGCATCCTGTCGCCCATGCCGCCAAGACCGTACACGCCGCCGCCCACACATGCCATGTTCTCACGGTTGCTGCCCCTTTCTGCGGTAGAGATCTTCCCTTATACGAGACAACCGCTGCCGCAAGCAACACTTTTCGCAGCGTCGCGACAAAACAGACAGGGCGAACCGGCTTGACGGCCGTTTCGCCCCTTCTTTCTCAGTGGTGCGCTCGAGAGGAGTCGAACCTCCACCCGGTGTGATCCGGACTAGGACCTGAACCTAGCGCGTCTGCCAATTCCGCCACGAGCGCCTCAGAAATGCCATATTAGCGAATCCCGCCGCCTTGTCAAGACGGCGACTGCCAAGAAAGCAAGCCCCGCAATCAACCGCTTCTGCCATCTCCCGCCCACCTTCCCATGGGGCTCGGCTTTCACCGGAAACAGAAGGGCCGCCGGGCAAATCCCCGGCGGCCCCGCAAGTCGTTTCATGCTCGCACGCAACATCTCACGGAGTCGCGTACGTCACTTCGAGAACGGCCCCGTTGGCCGAACCGCTGTCGTACTGGTACGTCATGTGATACGTCCCTGTACCACTGGTGGCTCGGATGCCCAGGTAATTGCCCGGGGCGTAGTTCGGACGATTGACGAACGCCTGGACCAGGTCCTTCACATCGCACGACGTGTACCACTCGTTGGCATTCCAGTTGCCCACCGGAATCGACCACGTCGCGCCGACGCCGCTCATCACGGTGTCCAAGTAGGGATCCAACCCGCTGGCAAACGACGGACAACTGTCGTGATCCAGCACTTCGAATGTCAGCGACGACGTACCGCTGACACCATTGGTCCCTGTCGCCTTCAACTTGATCACCGCAGAGACAATCGTCGCCCCAGCCGGAATGTCCAACTGCCAACGGTACCCGGCACCGCGCGTGGGGTTGACATAGGGGACATAGGCTTGCTGGGCTGTCGTCCACTGGTTCGCACCGGTGTAGCAGCACGTATCGTCCCCCGAAGCTGCGATCTGGTAGGTTTTCTGTGTCTCGCCGCTCTCGGCGCCGATCATGTAGATGTGCACGCCATACGGATCGAACGTGTCGTCGAAGTAACCGTCGCCGGAGATAATCGTCCGCGACTCGCCGTACACCTGAATCGTCGTGCCCGGCAAAAGTCCTTCGACCGTGAACCGTGCCGAGACCACGTCCGGCGAGTAGTTGAAGACGCGATCGTATCCGTCGCCGACGACTCGATCCGCCGGTGTCGCGCCTATAAGATCCCGCAGATCGGCCGCGAAGATGTAGATCACCTCCTCGCCCGGGTCGCCGTAAGCACGCGTGGTCATGTCAATCCGCGGATTGGTCAGGTACTTCGGATCGTTCGGATCCCCAGTGGCATTGGTTGCCACGACGCCGACCGCCGATCCGGCGTTCTCCTGCGAGCAGATCACAGGAGTCAGGGTTGTCACATCATCCTTGAATTCCATCAGGACGGTCTGAATATTCGCAGGAATCGGGCAGAAGTAATGGAAGAAACTGATCGCCTTGGCGCCGTGAATGATCGACAACCACAACTCGTTCCTGATCATCCTCGGTTCGGGGTCCGGCGTCCATTTGTAAGGCCCACCGGCCAACCAGTAGCCATAGGGCTGGCTATGCCCTTCCGCGTCGGGGTCGCGAACATCCTGAGACTCGATGAATATGACGGTCGGGATCAAATCGGCGTTGCCCCACCGCACCCGGTCGAGGGTGGCCATGAAATCCGACAAAATCGCGCCAACCTGTTTCGTGGTGTACTCGTACGGGTAATAGTCGAACCCGACGATGTCCGCCATCAGCGTCTTGCGTCCAAACACATGCTCGTTGGTTTCAAACAGCCAGTCAACGCCTATGGACTTGTTATACTCAGTAGCCGTGGGAGAGTGAGGCCCGCCCAAAAGGTTAACCCACACAGGGTGGTTTGTGTCATATTGATGGCACAACGTCGTCCATTCGCGGGTCGTGATCGGCTCGATGTAGCTCCCCGCCTTCTGGTAAAGATCCGGTTCGTCCATCCAGAACCAGGCCAGCATCCCCGGGTGATCCTTCGCCCCGTTGATATACGTAATCAGGTCGTTCGGGTCGGTTTTGTACCATGTTTGATGCGGCGCCTTGGTGCTCCAGGCCGCAGGGCCGGCGGCATACAGACCATTCGTTGCGGCCAAATTCAGGTAGTCGAGCCACGAGGTGAGGTTCTTAACCGCGTAGTATCCTGTTCCCAGAAATGCATTGATGCACGGCGTGACTGGATGCGTCCCAAAGCGACTCTTGTCGAGCAGCCAGGACGTCACGGGGATGAACGGCTGCGGGTCGCCGTTGGCGTCCCGGAGACAGATATTGTTGTGTAGGTCGATGCCCACCTTCGGCACGCCGTCGTGGAGACGCGTCCAGGTGTAGCTCTTGGAGCCGCGCACGGTGTTGCTCGGTGAAATCACCTTGGCCGTCAACGTGTATTGACCGGCCGTCAGGTTCGACCAGTCCGCATCGAACACGAACTCGTCTTCCAGCTCCAGGCCACCCACCTGCTCGAACAGGACCGTTTCGTTCAACTGGGGATCGGTGAGGGTAACCCGGAGCGTATCGTTCGGGTTGGCGTTGAACACCTGGACATAGATTGGTTGCGCGATGCGCACATGTGGATCGGCCATGATAAACTCCAAGACCGCATCGCCGCCAATGTACGTCACCTCGATCTGCCCCGCCCGGTCCGGATCCATGGTCGTCGCATTGATGTAGCTGTCGTACACCATCTTCGTCGGCCCGGAGATCGGAGTTCCAAGCAAGCCGACATAGTTGCCTAGAGCGTAGCCTTCCCGGTCGATGAACGCCTGAAGCATCGCGCTGAGGTCGGGCGACTCCGCCCAGTCGTTCGCCACCAAAGTGGCCGGGAACACCCAATCGACGTACAAGTTGTCCGGATCCATCAGGGGCCGGTTCCACGGATTGTTGGTCGAGCTGAACAACGTGCAATTATCGGTATCGAACAGTTGCAGCCGCCCCGTCGATGCCTGGGCCGTGGTGTAACTCATCTTCAGCCGCATCCGTGCCGAGGTAATCGTCGCATTCGGCGGGATGTACGACTTGAACCGCCAAGCCGATTTACGTGTCGCATTGGAATACGGGAAATAGAGCTCCGTGCCCGTTCCAAGGATGGAGTCTGCAAAGACGCGGACGTCGTCCATCGTTTGACGGATCTTCAGTGTGATCGTCTTCTCCACGGGCGCGGTCGTGTAGTTCACTTCCAGGATCGCCCCATAGCTGTGGTCGCCATAATTCCACTGGCAAATCTGTCGCGTGCCGCCAGTGACCGTATCCGCCTTCAGGCCGAGGTAGTTCCCGGGCGTATAGCCGGGACGATTGATGAACTCCTGGACGATGGAGGCAATGTCCGGCGACGTGTACCACTGGCCCGCCGTCCACGGCTCCGTGATGGCCCAATCCACGTAATTGGCGGTCGTGGCGTAGTAGTACGGGTTCGGGCTGTTCAGTGGCGGACAACTGTCGAAATCCACCAGTTGCAGCCGCCCCGTTCCCGCCGCCGACGCTGTCGTATAGGCATTTACCTTCAGATACGCAGATGTGATTGTCGCCCCGGCGGGAATATCAATAGCCCACCGGAAGAAACCGGGACGATTCAGATAGCTATAGGGAAAGTAGATGTTCGCCGTACCATAGAGGCATCCAGAACATGTCGTCGCAGCATCGTCCACCGACGCCGCCACCTGGTACTGCACCGTTTCGGCCATCGTCGGGACAGCCCACAGCCCCCCCAAGACAGTTAGGCACCCTACTGCAACTATAAGTGTTCTCATGCGTTGCTCCTTGTCTGAACCGGACGCGACAAACAACAGACAACACACGTACAATATATTGGGCCGGGCAGGACAACGGCACTAACTTGCATTATGATGGACCGGCTCGCTCTGACAGTAACGGCTCCCACGATACAGCACCACACTATTCATGATACATTCATACACCGACCTTTGTCTGTTATTGTGCTCTGTTATATTACGACCCGTGCCCGTCGCCCCAGTGCGCCGTATCTACCTACGCACCACTGGGTTGTGGTTGCTGCAGCCACACACCGACATGTCTGTGGGATTTTTTTCTACGAGTATCGCACTGTCAGGTGGCCGGATTTGGCTCTGTCAGATGACGCGTTGGCAAAACACGTCCCCCGACGGCTACATGCCCATGGTCAGCTGTCCCCCAACAGCCGGAGCGGCTTCAGGTCGTGCCGCGTCGGGCAATACCGTGCAGGAGCAGGCTGACGACATGGCGGATGTGGGATTCCATGTCGGTTCGTTGGGCCAGACTGTCCAAGCCGAGAAATTGGCCCATCGTGTACTGGTTGCTAAAGTAGAAAAAGCACAAGGAGAAGATACTCACCAGCAGTTCCGTGGCGTCGATGCCTTCACGAAACCGTCGCTCGGCCTGGCCCTTCTGCAAGGCCAGTTGCAAGGCTGTGGCAATCTGGGCCTTTTTGCCCTCCAGACCCAACTGCTTGGCCACCCGTCCGCCGTGAAGGTTTTCAAAACTGATGAGCCGCACCGACTCCGGGTGCTCGGCCAGAAACGCGTGGTACCTCCGTACGATGGTTTCCAGCAACTCCTCGGGCGGCAGCAACATGTGAGCCAGGGCGATTTCCACGCCGGCGAAGTCGTCGTAAACAGTCCGTAGCGCCTCTCGATAGAGCCCTTCCTTGGAACCGAAGTAGTGATACACCATCCGCTTGTTGAGTTCGGCCCGGCGACAAATGTCATCCACCGAAGCCGCCTCCGGCCCCGACCGGCCGAACACGTCGATAGCCGCCTCCAGCAACCGCCGCCGGCTGGCCTGTGGATCCCGTTTTCGAATCTGCGAACGTGTCTTCTTGTTGCGCGTCTCCATACCGACAATGTAACCTTCTGGTTACTTAAAGTCAACCCATGGGTAACATTTTTCTGGCGGCTTGCGGAGCCCTGTGGTAGACTCCCGATTGTGGGTCGGCGACGAAGACGTCCGCGACGCCGCCCGGCAGGACTATAAACCGGAGTTATGCCATGAGCGGCAAGTGGGCTTGTGTGAAGACGCCGCTGCCCGGCCCCAAGGGGGCGGCGTTGCTGGAGAAATGGCACCAATTCGAGGTCAACACCGTCGGCTTCCAGGCCCCGGTCGTCTGGGACACCGCCCAGGGCGTCGTCGTCAAGGACGTGGACGGCAACACGTTCCTCGACTGGACCAGCGGCGTTCTGGTGACCAATGTGGGCCACTGCCATCCGAAGCTCGTGAAGGCCGTGCAGGAGGCCGTCGCGCGGCTCATCAACAACTATGAGTGCCCGACGCCGGCCCGCATCGAGGCTGCCGAGCGTCTGGTCGCCCACTTGCCCCCGCACATGGATAAGTGCTTCTTCCTGACCACCGGCAGCGAGGCCACCGAGTCGGTTACGCGCATCATGAAGCGCAAGACCGGCTGTTTCGAGGTGATCGGATTCCACGGGGGGTTCCATGGGCGCACCTACGCCGCCGCCGGCGTCGGCGGGCTGATGAATCCGAAGAAGGGCTACGGGCCGACCATGCCCGGAGCCATCCGCGTGCCGTTTCCGTATTCGTATCGCAGCCCCGTGGGAGACGACCCCGGCAAGCTCATCGACTTCGCCATGACGATGCTCGAAGAATGCGTCCGAGCCAACAGCACCGGCTCGCTGGCGGGCATGTTGGTGGAGCCGTATTTGGGGGCCGCCGGATTCATCTTTCCGCCGGACGGTTATCTGGCTGAACTCCAGAAGTGGTGCCGCAGCAAGGGCATCGTGTTCGCCGTGGACGAGGTGCAGAGCAGCTATGGCCGCACAGGCAAGATGTGGGGCCACCAGTGGGAAGCCGTCGAGCCGGACCTGATGGCCATTGGCAAGGGCATCGGCAACGGGATTCCGACGGCGGCCATCGCGGGGCGCAGCGAGACGCTCTCGGGCATGGGCCCCGGCGACATGAGCAGCACGGTCGGCGGCAATCCTGTGTCCAGCGCCGCGGTCATCGCGATTTTGGAAATCATGGACGAGGAGAAGTTGTCGGAGAATGCCCTGAAGCTCGGCAAGATCATGAAAGAGCGGCTGCTGGCGATCCAGGACAAGAGCCGCATTGTGGGCGAGGTCCGCGGCCGCGGCCTCGTGATGGGCGTCGAACTGGTCAAAGACAGGAAGACCAAGGAACCAGCTCCCGACCTGACCCGCCAGCTGATCGTCCGCGCCGCCGAGAAGGGGCTGCTGATCGGCTCGGTGGGCATCTTCGGCAACGTAATTCGCGTGGCGCCCCCGCTAGTCATCAACGAAGCCCAGGCCCACGAAAGTCTGGACATCTTCGCCTCGGCCCTGGCCGACGTGGAAAAACGGTAGTACGGTCTGCCGGCGGCGACCGGCGCGAACTCCTTTGTGGAGCATACCATGACGACAACGAGTCTTCCGAAGACCATCGACAGCACCGAGCAACTTCTGGAGATCATGAGCCGGCCGACCGACGGCGTCCGCAAGGCCGTCCGGAGCCTTGACGGCGAGTTCCTGGTCCTGGGCGCCGGCGGCAAGATGGGCCCCAGCCTGTGCCAGATGCTGATCCGAGCCGGTGCCAGGGTGACGGCCGTGGACCTCTATCCGGGCGACGTCGGTTGCAAGGTGCGCGAGCAGCTCGACGCGTTGGGCTGCAAAAGCATCCAATGCGACCTGCTGGACCCCGAGGCGCTGAAGACGCTGCCGGAATGCCCCAACGTCATGATCATGGTGGGATTCAAGTTCGGCTCGTCGGAGAACCAAGGGGCGCTGTGGACCATGAACGCGCTGCTCCCGGCCCAGATCATCGCCCGGTTCCCCAAGAGCCGGCACTTGCTGATGAGCAGCGGCAACGTCTATAAGTTTACGCCGGTTACAGGAACCGGAGCCACCGAGCAGGATCCGACGGAGCCGATCGGCGCCTATGCTCAGAGCCGCCTCGCCGGCGAGCACGTGGCCCGTTACATCGCCGAACGACAAAAAACGAAGCTTATCGTCGTCCGCCTGTTCTACTCGACCGAGTTGCGCTACGGCATTATCCACGACATCGCCACTCACATCAAGGCCGGCGACAACATCGACGTGAGCATGGGACACGTCAACCAAATCTGGCAGGGCGACGCCAACGCCTACCTGATCCAGTTCCTGACGATCGCCGACTGCCCGACGCGGACCATTAATATCACCGGCGAGAATGTGCTGTCGGTGCGCGAGATTGCCATGAAGCTCGGCAAGATCATGGGCGTCCAGCCGAAGATCGTGGGCCAGGAAGCCGACACCGCCCTGCTCGGCAACAGCGAACAGGCGTTCAAGCTGTTCGGCCGCCCGACGGTCGATCCGTGGCAGGTGGTCCAGTGGGTGGGTCCGTGGGTGAAGGAGAACAAGGGCTCGTTGGGCAAGCCGACGAAGTACGAGCGACGCGACGGCAAGTTTTGAAATGGAAAAACTCGCCGACCACAACGACGCCCGAAACCCCCATCATCGACGCGAATGTGGGCCCGCACGTGACTACCGTGCAGAGGGCCACGAAGCACGGCCGGTTGACATGACGCCGGGTCGCGGCGGTCGGTCGTAAAGTGCCGCATCGGGGTTCTTGTCGCGGAAGTACCGCAAACTCCATTCATCCGGGAAGAGCAGGACGCGTTGCCGCAGGCTGTCCGTCGCCGGACGGACGCCCTGCGGCAACATCAGGGCTCCGATGTCCGCGGCTTCGTCGAGCCATCGCGTCACGGTCCACGGCGCGCCCTCCAGCCGCGACGCCGCACCGTATTCGCTCTCCAGGCGATACTGCACGATCTCGAACTGAAGCGGCCCGACAGCCCCTAGCAGCGGCACCCGCCGCATCGAATCCTGAAGGTCGTACACCTGAACCACGCCTTCCTGGAGGAGTTGATCCAACCCGTCGCGGAACCGCTTGAAATTGGCCGGCACCGGGTTTTCCAGGTACGCGAAGCATTCGGGTGCAAACCGGGGAATCTCGTCATAGACGATCCCTGGATCCTCGGTCAGCGTGTCGCCGATGGCCATCGGCACATTGCCCACGATGCCGACCACGTCGCCGGGATAGGCCTCGTCCACGGTCTCCCTGTCGCGTCCGAAGAGCTTGGCCGCATGCGACAAACGCACGGGCCGGCCCGTCCGGACATGGGTGACGGTCATATCGCGCTCGAAGCGGCCCGAAACCACGCGAACGAATGCCACGCGGTCGCGGTGTCGGGGGTCCATATTGGCCTGAATCTTGAAAACGAAGCCCGAGAAGGCCGGGTGCGTCGGCTCGATGGTTCCTGCCACGCTTCGCCGCGGGGTCGGCGACGACGAGTATTCGAGAAAACCATCCAACAGCAGTTGTACGCCAAAGTTGTTCAAGGCGCTGCCGAAGTAAACCGGCGTGGTACGGCCGGCCAACACTTCGGCGATCTGAAAATCGGCCCCTGCCCCGTCGAGCATCGCCACTTCGTCGCAGACGGTCCGATAGGTCCGTTCGTCGAGCCGGTCGCGCACCATCGGATCGTCAAGCCCCGCCGTCGAGACCGGCGCGCGGTAGGCGCCGCCCGCCGTCCGCTCGTACAGGTGAGCCATCCGCGTCCGCCGGTCCCACACGCCTTTGAAGTTGGGGCCTGTGCCCAGCGGCCAGTTCATCGGGTACGCGGCAATGCCGAGCACGCTCTCCAACTCGTCCAGCAGCGCCAGCGGATCCAACGTCGGCCGGTCCAGCTTGTTCATAAACGTGAAGATCGGCACGCCCCGCTGGCGGCAGACCTCGAAGAGTTTGCGTGTCTGGCTCTCGATGCCCTTGCCGGCGTCGATCACCATGACTGCCGCATCCACCGCCGTCAGCACGCGGTACGTGTCCTCCGAGAAATCCTTGTGGCCCGGCGTATCGAGCAGGTTGACCCGATAGCCGCGATAATCGAACTGGAGCACCGTCGAACTGATCGAGATGCCGCGTTTCCTCTCCAGCTCCATCCAGTCGGAGGTGGTGGCACGCTGATTTTTCCGTGCGGTGACCGAGCCGGCCAGCCCCACCGCCCCGCCGTAGAGTAGAAACTTCTCGGTCAGGGTCGTCTTGCCGGCGTCCGGGTGCGACACGATGGCGAACGTCCGCCGCCGAGCGATCTCATGATGAAATGGGCTATCCTTGCTCATGATTCTTCCATTGCCGCCACTGATGACACACTACCGGACAGCCCCCGTTGGCGGTCCAAGTCCGGGACCGGCATCGCAGCCCGGCAACGGCAGGCTGCGGGCACTTCCGCCAATCACATGGGGACATCACGGCGGCGTGACGCCGCAGAGGGAAAACCCGGCAGGCACACAACGGGTCACAGAACCGTGGCAGGCGTCATTCATAGCGGGGGATTATACCCGCCCCAGGTCCAGCGGGCAAGCCGACACCATGATACAGCGCTGCGGCACTCATCCCGGGGGTTGGTGCCATGCTGCCATCGGTCGCAGCTCCGACCGTGCAGGGCAACCAGCACACTGTGCGACGCAGGTCGGGTCGAAGTCTGATTGCCCGATCCCCACCTCGGCAGAAGCAAGTTGTCATCCACCGGGAAACGCCGAACGATTGGTGGACGGGCCTGCACAATATCTGTGCAACCAGGGCGGCCGGTTCATCCGTATTTCAATTCCGCCCTCAGGTTACTTGGACACCAAAGCCGGCTGCATTGGCACGGCGGCGGTTCCGAGGATACCGCGACAAGCGTAGTATCCAGCGTGCAGGATCCGCGCCCTGTCCGCACCCTCCCCTGACCATTTCCGGTTACTGCAAGCGCCACATGGCACAGGACTTGCACAGTGGTCGGCCGGCAGGCGGCCTTCTGGTCGACCGATGCGTGTCCCAGACGCCGATAGCAGCGACGGCATCGGGGTCGGATATTTCCGTCGTCATGGGCGCATGCCATTCGGCACAGATAGAAAGGGATCGCGAATATGAAGTGTGCCCCATTGTCGGCTCCGGTCGTGCAGATTGAGAACCTGACCAAGCGGTTCCGCTATGGTCACGGCGTGGTGGAGGCGGTCAGCGGCGTAACACTGTCGCTTGCGCGTGGGGACTTTGCGGCAGTCATGGGCGCCAGCGGTTCGGGCAAGAGCACCCTGCTCCACCTGGCGGCGGGTCTGACTCGGCCTGACGCCGGAACGGTCCGCATCGCGGGCACAGATCTCCATGCCCTCAGCGACCGTGAGCGAACGATGTTTCGCCGCAAGAACATCGGTCTGGTGTTTCAGGCCTTCAATCTGATTCCGACCCTGACGGGCGAAGAGAACATCGCCTTGCCGATGCTCCTGGGTGGGCGTCCTGACACAAACGGCGACGTGGCCCGCCTGGTGAAGGAGCTCGGACTCAAGGACGTGTGCTCGCGGCGGCCGGACGCCATGAGCGGCGGCGAGCAGCAGCGGGTGGCCATTGGCCGCGCGCTGGTCACTCGGCCGTCGCTGGTCCTGGCCGACGAGCCGACGGGCAGCCTCGACTCGGCGAACGGACACAGGCTGTGCGAGAGTTTCCACAGGCTCTGCCTGGAGCACGGCACGACGGTGCTTATGGTGACGCATAACCCGGTCGTGGCCTTCGCCGCCGCGAGGATCTTCATTCTGAAGGATGGACGCCTGATCAGTGAGACACACAGGGCGGACTACGCAACGGTCCAGGACCTCACGCAACACTACATCGAGCTTACGGAGCCGGCGCCGCAGGAGGTGCGGCGATGACCAGGCTGCTCGTCCTGCTGCGTCTGGTGATCGGCCCGAACCTTCAGCAACGGTTTCGGACGCTGGTCACGCTGTTGGGCATCGCCATCTCGGTAAGCCTGGTGGCGTGGAACCTGCGGGGGTTCGATGTGGTCCGGTCCCAGGTGCGGTCGGCTGCGGAAAAGCAACAGGGCCGCTTCGATGCCGTAATGGTGCCGAAAGACTTCCGCGGCGCGCGGCTCGATCCGGCCCTTATCGAGGCGATCAGCCACGATGAGGCCGTGGCCGAGGCGGATGCTGCGGTGAAGTCGCGTGTGCGGTTGATTCGTCCGCCGGAAGTGCAACAGCGTGGACCGTTCGGCGGAACAACGGTCGTCGGGACGGCGGCCGCCCAGCCGCCGCAGCCGCTTGTCCAGGGCCGTTGGCTCGGCAGCGGTGAGAACGAAACGGTCGTCGGCGAGCAATTCAGTAAGCAGTACCAACTCAGTCTGGGCGACACGGTAGTCGTGGCCGGCATGGGCGGCGAACTGACTTTGACGGTGGTCGGCGTCGTTCCCGGCGCCCCCGCGCCGGTGCAGGGCGTGCGCATGATGCCTCCCGCCCACCTGGGCGACCTGTTTGTATCGGCCGCCACGGCCGCGAAGCTCAACGGCTACGGCGACCGTCCGAGCATGCTGTGCATCGTGCTGCACGATCCGGAATCGGCAGCGGAGTTTGCCGCCGCTTGGCAGAGCAGGCTCGCCCAGGCCACACCCGAGGCGACGATGCGGCTGTTGAAGGTCACCGACGACGACCCGATGGGCGCGCCGCCGGGGACCATGCAGCAGATGCTGTTTGCCAACGCCACGGTCCTGGCGTTTCTGGCGGCCCTGTTCATCATCTTCGTCACGCTTAGTGCGAACGTGCGAGAGCGTACACGCCAGTTTGCGATTCTGCGTGCCCTCGCCCTGTCGCGCAGCCAACTGATCGCCATGGTGGCTCTGGAGGCCCTGCTGCTGGCCGTCGCCGGCTGGGCAGTCGGGCTGGTGCTGATCAAGGGATTCCTCATAACGGGCCGCCTTCTTGGCGGCAGTGTCGCGGCGTTTCGGTCAAACATGTTTTCGCCGGCCCCGCTGGGCAAGCAGATCGTTCTGGTTTCGCTGGCGGCCGCAGTCGTTGGGGCATTGGCGGCTGCGGTGCTTCCGGCGTGGCAGGCTTGCCGCATCAGTCCCGTGGATATCCTCGGCGGCCAGACCGAGCGGCGTCAAGGGAGGTTCCCCCTCGCAATGATACTGGTCGGACTCGTCCTGATTGCGGTCAATCCGGTCATTATCGTGCTGGCTCGCCATAGCGAAGCCGTGCGGTCGGGGCTGGCTCACTTGTGGGGGCTGGGTTCGCGAGGGTTCGCCACACCGCTGGCGGGCAGCGCGGCCATGATCGTTGGGTTCGTTCTGATTGCGCCGCTGGCGGTCTTAGCGGCCGAACGGCTATTTGCTCCGTTGGCGGCCTGGGCCCTGAGACTCGACCGTCGGTTTCTGCGCGGGCAACTTTCGGGCAATCTCCGGCGAACCACCGGCACGACGATCGCCCTTTCGGTCGGGCTGACGCTCTTCATCACCAGTCTGGTCTGGGGCTACTCGATGCTTGTGCCGTTCACGCCGACGGAAGGTCTGCCGCGGATGCTGGTGGCCATGCTGCCGGCAGGGCTGCCCGACAGCGCCGTGGCCGACGTACAGGCCGCGCGAGGGATCAAGGCCGGAGAGTGCCTGCCGGTGGCCGTCGAACAGCCGCGGCTCACGGCCGAGATGCTGGCCTCGCCGGCGTTTGCGCACATTGACCCGCAGCAGCAGCACATAATAGTAATGGGGGTGGACCCCGGGCGGGCCTTCGGCGGGGATCGGCCGCTGTTTCGTTTGGACTTTGTCGCGGGCACGCCGGAAACAGCCGCCGGCGAGATGGCGGCGGGGCGCGGATGCGTGGTGCCCGACCATTTCTGCACGCAGACCGGCCTGGGCCTGGGCGACAGCTTCAGCGTGGACGTGCCGAACGTGCCTGGGCGACAGGTCAGTTACAGAATTGTCGGCGTGGCGTCGGTGCCGGGCTGGAACTGGCTGACGAAGTTTTCGGAGACGCGTCGGCGGGCGGGTCGGGCCCTGGCGATGATCTTCGTGGACTATAGGCAGGCACGGGCGGACTATGCGCTGGATCGCGTCAGCTACTTCTGGGCCAACGTCGAGAGCGGCACGACGGCCGCACAGATTCAGAAGGAGCTCGAACCGCTGGCCCGGCGGCATGCGGGCATCCAGGCGGATGTGCCGGAAGTGGGCCGCGCCGTCATCGGAAGCCAGTACGTCAAAGTGACGGATCGTGAAGAGGTGCTCACGATGCTCATGCGACGTGCCAATGATGTGATCTGGGCGCTGACGTGGTTGCCGCTGATCACGCTGGTCATCTCGTCATTGGCGGTGTTCAACGCCGTCGCGGCATCGGTGCGGAGCCGGTTCTGGCAGTTCGGCGTGCTGCGCGGCGTGGGACTGACCGGGGGACAGTTGCTGCGCCTGATCCTGGCCGAGTCGATCCTGATTGGCGGCGCAGCCTGCGTGCTGAGCCTGACGGCGGGAATCGCCCTGGCCTGGTGCGGGACACGGCTGTGTACGCTGTTCTTCTTCTTCGGCGGCCATACGCCGCCGCTGGTGCTGCCGTGGTCGTTGACCCTCGGACTGCTGCTGGCATTGGGTTTGTGCCTGCTTGCGGCGGCGATTCCAGCTATCCGGGCTGCGACGTCCGAGCCGCTGAAGTACATCCAGGGAGGTCGGCTTGCCGCGTAGCAAGCCGTCGTATGGGGAGAGACCGATTCATGGCATGTCCGCTGAAGGTCGAGGGCGTCAGGAAGTGTTTCCGCCAGGGGGACCGCACGATCCCGGCGTTGGACGGCGTTGATTTCGAGGTGGCATCGGGCGAGTTCGTGGCCGTCATGGGGGCTTCGGGTTCGGGCAAGAGCACGCTGCTGCACGCGATGGCCGGCCTGACGGATGTGGACGCCGGCCGCATTCTGGTCGAGGGGCAGGACCTGGCCGCACTGGGAGACGCCGCGCTGACGGAGTTCCGACGTCGCCGGATTGGGATCGTGTTCCAGGCGTTCAACCTTATTCCCGTGCTGAGCGCAGAGGAGAACATTCGTCTGCCGGCGATGAGCGCCGACGGGCTGGACGCCCGCGTGGATGCCTTGTTGACGCAACTGGGGATGGCCGATCGTCGCTCGCACAAGCCGCACGCCCTGTCCGGAGGCGAGCAGCAGCGCACGGCGATTGCGCGGGCCCTGATCAGCGATCCGGCCATTCTACTACTGGACGAGCCGACCGGAAGCCTGGACTCGGTGGCCGGGCAGGAACTGTGCCAAACGCTGCGGACGCTCAGCGATAGCCAGGGCCGCACGATTGTCATGGTCACGCATGAGGCGAGCGTGGCGATGTGGGCGGATCGGGTGGTAACTCTGCGGGACGGGAAGGTGGTAGACGCCTTCAGCACGAAGGATTGCGACGACGCACTGGCCCTGGCTCATCGGTACCGCGGATCGTTGCAGGCGGCCCGGAACACGGGGGCCCGACCATGAGCAGGTTCCTGTCGGTTCGGCTGGCTGTGGCTTTTCTTCGCGCGCGCTTGGTGCGGTGCGTTCTTTCGGTGCTGGCCATCGCAGCCGCCACGTGCGTCGTGGTGTGGATCGTGGGCGGCTACGAAGCCCTGCTGAAGAGCTACGACAAGTATGCCCAGCGTGCCCTGGGTCGGTATATCCTCTCGGTGGATCCGATCAGCCGCGCGCTGGACCGCGAGGTGCCGCCGTCGGTGGTGGACGCCTTGCGCGAGGATCCCGCGGTGACGGCGGCCGACCCGATGTGGGCCGAGCGCGTGACGGTGCGGCCGGTGGGTGCGTCGCGTGCGCCGGATCCGAATGCACCGGTCGAGGATCCCAGTGCGATGGCCGAAGGGGAGGCCGCCCCACGGCCGACGAATGAGGTGATGCTGCTTGGAACCGATGCGCCGGCGGCGCCGTTTGCGATGCTTCGCGGCTCGTGGCTCGCCCCGCGGGCGGCCCCCGACGGCAATGCGATTGCGGCCTGTCTGAGCGACGAGGTCGCACGGAGGCTGGGCCTGGATCTGGGGGACACGTTTCTGATCGGGCGCGCCGATGACGCCCCGCCGGCGCGGGTCATCGGCATCGTCGATAATCCGCCGCAGACCATCACCGGTTCGCGCGTCGGCAGCGTGACGTTGCCGAGCCCCAGCATTGCGGGAGTATATGTGTCGATGGAAGCCGCCGAACGGGTCCACAAGCGCCCGCGGCGCATCACGTTCGTCGGCGTGAGCCTGGCACCGACGGTGGACGTGCATGCGTTCCGCTATGCCTGGGGCCCGCGGCTGGCCGCGGGGAACAATCCTCAGCAGTTCCAGGAGGACATGGACCTCGAAGAAGCGCTGGACGAGGCGGAGGCGGCACGCAACATGGCGCTGCAGGCCTACGGTGCCACGGGCATCAGCATGTTGCTGGCCTTTCTGATGGTCTTCAACACGCTGAACATGGGCGTGACCGAGCGGATTCGCCAGTTCGCGTTGTTGCGTGCGGTGGCGCTGACGCGGCGGCAGGTGGCGATGGTGATTGTCATCGAAGGGGCAGCCCTGGCGTTGCTCGGCTTCGTGGGCGGCCTGGTGCTGGCCGGCGTGGCTCTGCGTCTGACCGGCTCGGCGGACGACGACGTGTTCCGCCACACTCCAACACTCGGCGTAATGAGCGTGTCGCTGGCGGCGGTGTCGTCGTTTGGTGGTGCGCTGCTGGCGTCGATTGTGCCCGCCTTTCGGGCGACGCGCGTGCGGCCGCTAGATGTGGTCGCGCCCGGAATGCACACGGGGGACTCCGTCCGCCGGGCGTCCGCGTGGCAGGCGGTTGCCGGGGCCGCCCTGGTCGCAGCCGGTCCGGTGGTGGTCTTCGTGCTGGCGCCCGGTTTTAAGGAGCCCGCGGCGGTTCCCGCCATGGCCATCGGATTTGTCTGCCTGGCCGCCGGGGTGCTACTCTTGGCGCCGCCGATGGTGGTGCTGGTCGATCGGATCGGCAGCCCATTGCTGGCCGGACTATTGGGCCTGAGCCCCGGCCTGCTGAGGCAGCAACTCAGTGCGCACCTGTGGCGCAGCGTGGGCTCGGCGGTCGCCCTGACCATTGGCTTGGGCCTGTTCCTGGCCATCCAGACGTGGGGCTTCACGATGCTGAGCGCCTTTGTGCCCGGCCCGTGGACACCCGACGCCATTATCGCATTCGGTCCAGGCGGCGCCACGGCGGCCCAAACGGCGGCCATCGCACGACTGGACGGCGTGGACGGCACCTGTTGCCTGCCTGCGGTGGTAGAGCAACCCCGATTGAAGGATGACCTGACGGGCAGCGCCCAGCGTCCGTCCATCATCCGGCAGGACAACGTGACCATAATCGGGCTCGATCCGCAGCGGGCCCTGGGCGGCGCGGCGCCACTGATGGACTTGGAGTGGGTGGCCGGGTCGCCCGAGACGGCCATCCCGCGCATGGTCGGTGGCCGCGGCTGCGTGGTTCCCGACCATTTCCTGCGCGAGACGGGCCTGTCCGTGGGCGCCTGCTTCACGGTGGTACCGCCGGAGAACCCCCTGTGGCCGCGCACTTATACGATTGTCGGTGCCGTTCGCCTGCCGGGGTGGCATTGGGTCTCGAAGATGTCGGGGCTTCGCGTTCGGACGCATCGCACGGCGGCGCTGGTTTTCGCCGACTACGCAACTGTGGCGGACGATTTCGATCTGAGGAATGCCTCGCACCTGTGGCTGCGCGGGTCGAACGGCCGTATAGACCAGCAAGCCCTTCAGCGTCAGGCGAGCGACATCGTTGCGGCGGGCCGTCGCAAGGCCGCAGCCCTCCCGGACGAAGGGCCGGCGGTGCGAGTCAGCACGGCCGAGCGAACGCGTCAGATGGTTATCGAGGCAGCGGGACGATGGATCTGGGCGGCCAGCGTGTTGCCGCTGGTGGTGGTGCTGATCGCATGTCTGGGCATGTTGAACCTCATCCTGGCCTCGGTCCGGTCCAGGTACTGGGAGCTGGGCGTCCTGCGGGCGATTGGCTTCACCCGCTGGACGCTCGTGCGGCTGATAGTGGCCGAGAACCTTCTGGTGGGGGCGGTGGCGTGCCTGCTGAGCCTGGTGTTCGGACTGGTGGCCGGCTGGTGCGGCATGGGCGTTGCATCACAGATGAGTTTCTTCGGAGGCATGAAGACGTCACTGGTAGTCCCTTGGACAGGCATTGCCGTAGGGTGGCTGGTGCTTCTGACGTTTACGGCGATGGCGGCGCTGTGGCCCGCGACGAGCGCCGGTCGCAAGCGTCCGCTGGAACTGCTTCAGGACGGCATCAGCGCGTTCTGATCCGGCCCGTGTGGCCGGCAAAGAGCATGCCTGCGATCCGGCTTCATCACAGCGTCGCATCGCCTGTCCATCCTGTGCTGTGTGCGCGGTCGTGAAACGGTAGTAAAATCGGTAGTAAAGTGCCCCCGCCGCCCTGCCGCGTCAACAGAGAAACCGCCACAAGGCGTTGCCTCATGGCGGTTTATGTTGGTGGGCAGGGGCGGATTTGAACCGCCGACACACGGATTTTCAGTCCGTTGCTCTACCAGCTGAGCTACCTGCCCTTGGGATGTCGCCCGGGCAAAACAAGCCGCCTCGGAAAGAACCTCATGATAGCCAACAATCGCGGAATGTCAAGGCAATGACAGGTCGCTCTTGCGAACAAACGGTCACTGCTCTATCTCGCCGGACGGACGGGCGTCTTTTTCGCCCTCGGGCTGGAGCACCACAAAGCCGCTCCTGGCCATCAGCCGCTCGGGGTCGGTCAGGACCATCAACGCCTTCTGCCGTTCCTGCGGAATGACGCCAACGGTGAACATCGGGAGCCGTTCGACATACTCGCTCTGCTGGATCCGGGTAACGTCCTTGATCTGGAAGACGGTGACTCGGTCAAACTGCGGGTCGCCGACAATGCCCAGGCTCTCGCCGGCATCGACGGCCTTGAAGACGGCTTTGCCCTGGGGATCGTCGTACCGCGGCGAGGGTCGACGCACGCGATGACGGTCGCCGCCGAAGGGCGGCGGATCGAGTTTCAACCCCTTCTCGGCCGCAGCGGCTTCGAGACCTTTCTGCCGCGCCGCGGCAAGGATCTCGGCCGCTTCTATCTCGGCCAGCTTGAAGGCGGCCTCTTTTTTCACATTGCGGACAACGACATCGCGCACGTCATTGAGAGACGCCGGGACATGGGCAGGCTGAACCTCTCGAACGACGAAGATGTAGGCGTTCTTCGTGCCGTCGATCAGGACGCCCTCGGGGCGGCCGAGGAAGATCTGCGGCTTGGGATCGAACGGATCGATACTGAAGGCCAGGTCGCCGAAGAAGATGGGACGCTGCCACTGGCTCCCGGAGGGCATCTTGGCGGCCGTGCCGATGCCAGTGGCCGCCTGGCGAATCTGATCCTGGGAGAGGAAATCGCCAGTCGGATAGTAAACGACGTATTTGTCGTCGGCCAGGTTCTCCAGGCCGAGCATCGGCCGCTGGAGCAGTTGGCTGAGGATCTCTTCGGCCCGCTTCTTGGCGGCGTCGGCCCCCTTTTGGTTCTGGAGGCGTGTTCTGATTTCCTCGCGGACGTCAGCCAGTGGTTTGTAGGTCTTGGCCGGCGTTGCGGGGGGCTGGGCATCGGGCGCCGGAGCGGGCGAAGATGCCGCAGACTCAGACGTCCGGCCGGCGGCGCCATCGTCGGCCTTTTCGTCCTCGGCGGCCGGCGACGAGGCGTCGGGGTTATCGGAAGCGGCCTTGGGCGCCGTTGGCGTTGGCGACGACGCATCTGTCGCAGGCTTCTCGGGCGTAGTCGCCGGCGTCTTCGGCTGCTCGGAGGCGACGACGAATTCCATGTCTTTGTTGAGATTATAGTAGTCCTCGATTTCCTTATCGGTCACGACAGCCTCGGCCCGGAAGACGTCGGCCTTGACTTTCAGGTACTCGAACCGGACGCGATTGGGAATCTTGCAGCCGAAACCATTTTCGGTCTCGTCGGCCAGCTTGTCCTTGTACTGCTCGAAGTGGGCAACGAGTTGCTCTTCGGTCGGCTCGGCCACACCATCGAGGTACCGACGGAATTCGAGGGAAACCTTGTCGATCTCGGCGCTCTCGACCACCTGGCGGAGGAAATCGTCCACGTCCTCGCTGAAGGCTCTGCCGCCATGTCCGAGCGATGTCAGGTATAGGCAGAGGGTCATTTCCTGCCGAATGGCCGAGAGGATTCGCGCTCGGAAGAAGTTCGTCGGCACATCGCCCAGACCGGCCTGCCCGAAGAAGGCTTTGTGCAGCAACTGGTTGAGGTACACGGAAGGCATGCAGGTCAACCATTCGCCGTAGTGGGCTTCGGCCATTTCCTCGGTGACGTGGATGCCGGCCTTCTCGGCCTCCTTCATCAGGATGGCTGTGGCATAGATTTCGTGGAGGGCCTGTTCGGACAGCTTAGCCTCGTCGATGCCGCCGGCCTGGATGAACCGCATCGGCATAACGCTCTGATAGCGGAACAGGGGCTGCATCTGCGGAGACGCGAGCAGGCTGCGTAGCTCGGGTTGCTGGAAGAGCTCGAAGAGTCCCCTCTGGAATTGCGCCATACCGCGGAGGTTGAGGCGGATGTTCTGGTCTTCTTCCCTGGTGACCTTCATCCCCATGGCGGGGAGGTCATAGACGGGCGTGCGGGCATAGGCTGCCATGCGTCTCTGGTTCATGAGTTCCGGCAAATACGTCAGGGCGCCAAAGGTCACCATGGCGAACAGGGCGCCGAGAAGCAGGATGTGGCCGTACTTCTTGTGCTTACGGAAGAACTTCAAGCTCATGAATGTCTCCTTGTGTCGGGCATCCGTGTGCCCGGTGGGGACCAGGTGCCAAGGGCGATACTGTAGCCTCCCGAGGCGGCCAGTTCAACGAAAAACGGGGCTGGTCGTGGAGGCCGGTCGCCTGGGACGGCTGGGGATTGGTCTTGACACCGGCAATCGGCATCTGATTAAATCACCAAGCCCGGCGTCGGACCGACATTCATGGGCGGCCCGGAGCAATGGTCACACGCAGTCAGGAGCAGTCCATGGCAAAATCGTTGGTGGTGGTCGAGTCGCCGGCCAAGGCCAAGACCATCAAGAAGTACCTTGGGGCCGGGTACGAGGTGAAGGCCTCCAAGGGCCACGTCCGCGATCTGCCGAAATCGGCCCTCGGGGTCGACATCGAAGACAACTTCAAGCCCAAGTACACGGTGTCGCGCGACCGGACAAAGTTGGTCAAGGAGCTGCGCGACGCAGCCAAGAGAGCCGACACGGTTTACCTGGCGACGGACCTTGATCGCGAAGGCGAGGCCATTGCGTGGCACCTCGCCGAGGCGCTGAAGCTGGATCCCGAGACGACGTACCGCGTGGTGTTCAACGAAATCACGAAGCCGGCGATCCAGGCCGCGTTTGCCCAGCCCGGTCGCCTGGATATGAAAAAGGTGGATGCGCAGCAGGCGCGTCGGATACTGGACCGGCTGGTGGGTTACAAGCTGAGTCCGCTGCTGTGGCGTCGGGTCCGCCGGGGTCTGAGCGCCGGCCGCGTCCAGAGCGTCGCGGTGCGCCTCGTGGTCGAGCGGGAACGCGAGATCGAGGCCTTCAAGCCGGAGGAGTACTGGCGCATTCGTGCGACGCTCGTTCCTGCGGGCGTGACGGACGAGTCGCAGCGTTTTGTGGCGGAGGTGGTCAAGTACGACGGGGAGAAGTTCCGGCCGGTCCAGGGGGATCATGCCGAGGCGGTGGCCCGTGCGCTTCGCGAGGCGTCTTTCACCGTCATTGATCGCACCGTCCGCACGCGGAAGGACAATGCTCCGCCGCCGTTCACGACCAGCGAATTGCAGCAGGCGGCCTCGACGCAGTTGCGTTTCGCCAGCCGCCGCACGATGAGTGTGGCCCAGCAACTCTACGAAGGCGTGGATCTGCCACAGCGCGGGCCGACGGCACTGATTACGTACATGCGCACCGACAGCCACCACATCGCTTCGTCGGCAGTGGCGGCATGTCGGGGGTTGATCGCGCAGCAGTATGGGGCGCAGTACGTACCCGAGAAGCCGAACTTTTTCACGTCGCGTGCCGGGGCCCAGGAGGCGCACGAGGCGATCCGGCCGACGGACGTGTCGATTCTGCCGGAGGAGGTCCGCGGGGCACTGACCGAGGACCAGTACAACCTGTACTGCCTGATCTGGAAGCGGTTCGTGGCGTCGCAGATGAAGCCGGCAGAGTGGGAAGTAACGGACCTGTTGATCCGGGCGGGGTCAGGCGAGTTGAAGGCCATCGGCCGCACGCTGACCTACGATGGTCACACGCGGGTGACGGGCCTGCGTCTGGGCAAAGACGAGCAGATGCTGCCTCGGGTGGAAGCCGGGGCGTCGCTGGATCTGGTGGAGTTGAAGACGTCGCAGCATTTCACGCAGCCGCCGCCGCGATACAGCGAGGCGGGATTGATCCGTGAGCTGGAGAGTCGCGGCATCGGGCGGCCGTCCACCTATGCGTCGATTCTCTCGACGATCGAGGATCGCGGCTACGTGGAACAGAAGCAGCGTCGCTACTGGGCGACGGACCTGGGCAAGATCGTGACGGACTGGCTCGTGCAGCATTTCCCAAAGATTCTCGACGTCGAGTTCACCAGCCACATGGAGGACGATCTCGACAAGATCGAGACGGGCGACATGAGCTACGTGGACGTGCTGAAGGAGTTCTACGATCCGTTCCAAGGGGAGATCGAGAAGGCGGGCGGCCAGGCGGAGATGAAAATCCAGGCCATTTGTCCGGAGTGCGGACGGCCGATGGTAGTGCGGTCGAGCCGTCGCGGCCCCTTCCGCTCATGCACGGGGTATCCGAAGTGCAAGGCCACCGGCGAGGCAACGGCCGAGGAGATTGAGCAGTTCAAGGCTCAGTTCGGCGAGCAGTTGGGCAAGAGCCCGGTTCAGCCCAAAGATACAGGGCGTATGTGCCCGGAGTGCGGCGGGAAACTCATGGAGCGGCTCGGGCGATTCGGGATGTTCGTCGGATGCGAGAACTACCCGCAGTGCAAGTTCATCGAAAAGGCGAAGCGGAAGCCGCCCCAGGGCGAAGCGACGAACGAGCCGTGCCCGAAGTGCGGCAAGATGCTGGTGAAGGCGAAGTCGCGTCGCGGGGTGGTTTACTTCGCGTGCTCGGACGCGGAGAACTGCGGTCTGGCGCTGCCGGCGACGGAGGAGGAGGCGGTGATGCCGATGCCGTCGTGCCCCGAGTGCGGCTCGGCGATGACGGTCCGTTTCAGCCGTGGCGAGCCGTTCCTGGGGTGCAGCGCGTATCCGAAGTGCCGCGGAACCATGCCTCTGGGGCCGAAGAAAGCAGGCAAGGGCGGCTCGCGCCGGCCTCGGGCGAAGCGCCAGACGCTGGAGACGGACGTGGCATGCGACAAGTGCGGCCGCAAGATGGTGGTTCGCATGAGCCGCCGCGGACCGTTCCTGGCGTGCCCGGGATATCCGAAATGCAAGAACGCCAAGGACGCCACGGCGGAACAGGTGGCGCAATTCAATGCGATGCAGGCGGCGGCTGAGGCGGAACCGGTCGATGGAAACGAGCGGTCTGCGACGCCGGTTCGGCCCAAGAAGAGCTCGGCCCGAGGCGACACGGCCCCGGACCACGACGACGGGCGGTCATAACGCCCCAGAGGATGGCGATTCCTGTGGACATCACGATGCTCGGCAGCGGAACGAGCCACGGCATCCCGATGATCGGCTGCCGGTGCCCGGTCTGCACCAGCAGCGACCCGAAGAACAATCGGACGCGGGCGTCGCTGCTGGTGGCGTACGACGGTCGGCACGTGCTGATCGACACAACGTTCGATCTGCGCATCCAGGCCGTCGCGGCCGGGCTCGATCGGCTCGACGCGGTGCTGTTCACGCATCACCACGCCGACCACGTGTGCGGGTTCGATGAACTGCGGCGGTTCTGCAACCTTCAGAAGCGATCCATCCCCTGCTATGGCAATCGACAGACGATGGAGCATCTGCACGTGATGTTTCCGTACGTGCAGACGGGCGATTCGCCCAGAACGTTCGAGATTCCGGCGGTGAGCTTTAACGTGGTGTCGGAGCCGTTCGACCTCTTCGGCCGCACGGTGACGCCTGTGCCGGTTCGCCACGGACGCTGGAATTGCCTGGGCTACCGGTTCGGCCGATTTGCGTATGTGACGGATGTGAACGAGATACCTGACTCGTCGATGACGTTGCTGGAGGGATTGGACCTGCTGATCCTCGGGGCGCTTCGCCATCGGCCGCACCCGACGCATTTCACGGTGGCCGAGTCGCTGGAGGTGGTTCGTCGCCTGCGTCCGCGCCGCACCTTTTTCACGAACATCTGTCACGATCTGGACCATGCCGCGACCAACGCCACGCTGCCGGAAGGCGTCGAGATGGGATACGATGGCCTGCGGTTGACGGTGCTTGACGAGCAGGAATAAGTAAACACCTGCCGGGGCGGCCTCTCGACGGCGTTCGGGAACAGGGTCAAGCGACTACGGGTCGTGGCCGGCAGCCTCACCCCGCATCGTCCACGGCGATGGCGCTGGCGGTGGCAAGTCGTTCGATGTGGGTGATGCTGATCCAGAGGCGTGCGATGCCGCGCTCGCGGGCGACCTCGGCGCTGCGGTTGTGGAGCACGACGTAGGGTTCACCGCTGGGTAGATGGAGCACTTCGATATCGCGGAAGGCCACGCCCCGGCGCATGCCGGTGCCGAGCGCCTTCATCACGGCCTCTTTGGCGGCGAAGAGGCCGGCGTACACTTCGGCCTGGCGCTTTCTGCGGCGTGCGGCGAAGGCTATTTCGCCTTCCGTGAACGTGCGCCGGAGAAAATGATCGGCGTGCTCGGCGATCATTCGCTCGATGCGATCCACTTCGATAATGTCCACACCGTGTCCGACAATGGCCATGAGACGTCTCCCTGGAAAGGTAAGTTAGAGGGCGTCTGGGCGATTTGCAACCAAATTTGGATCTCGTCCTTGGAGAGGCTGTGGGGCCGTGCTATACTGTCGGTTTCAGGATGGAGACCCATAGCCTGCCCAAAAGAGAGTTGCCCGGATGGACTATCTCGCTGATTTGACGGCCGCCCAACGCGAGGCGGTAACTCATGTGGAAGGACCGCTTCTGGTGCTTGCCGGCGCCGGGAGCGGCAAGACGCGCGTCATCACGCGTCGCGTTGTGCACCTGCTGGATCAGGGAATACCGGACCGGCAGGTATTGGCGATCACGTTCACGAACAAGGCGGCCGGCGAGATGCGCGAGCGCATTGCCGCAATGGTTCCGATTCGCGGGCTGACCGTCGCGACGTTCCATGCATTCTGCGCCCGAATGCTTCGGGTGTACGGTGACGTGCTGGGCGTGTCGACCGATTTCACAATCTACACACAGAGCGAATCGGTCCGGGCCGTGAAGCAGGCCATCGAGCGGGTGGGATTGGACACGACGAACTGGTCTGCGGAGAAGATTCAGGGGCGTATCAGCAGCCTGAAGAACCGGCTCGAAACGGCGGCCGCGTTCAGCACGCACGCCGTCGATTACTCCGGCAAAAACGTGGCGAAGATCTATGCGGCCTACCAGGAGGCACTGCGGGCGGCCAATGCGATGGACTTCGACGACCTGCTGATGCGCGTGGCCATGGGGCTTCGTGACAACGAGGAGTTTCGAGAGCTGATCCAGGACCGTTACCGTTTTGTGCTGATCGACGAGTACCAGGACACGAACGAGGCTCAGTACCAGATCGCCAAGCGAATCGCTGAACGGCACGGCAACATCTGCGCCACGGGCGACCCGGACCAGTCGATTTACGGCTGGCGCGGAGCAAACATTCACAACATACTGGATTTTGAGAAGGACTTCGCGGGTTGCCGAGTGATCCGGCTGGAGCAGAACTACCGAAGCACGCCGCAGATTCTTGCGGCAGCCGGAAGGCTGATCGCCTGCAACCGCAAGCGCAAGGCGAAGGATCTGTTCACAGAGAACCCCAGCGGTCGTCCGGTGCGAGTCATCGAAGTGGATACGGCCGAAGACGAGGCCCGCGAGGTGGCCGAGGACATCCGGCGCGAGTGCCGTGCAGCGGGCAACTATGCCGACGTGGCGGTGTTCTACCGGGTCAACAGCCTGAGCCGCGCGATCGAGGACGCCATGCGGGCCGCGGGGATTCCGTATGAGATCGTCCGGGGCTCCAGCTTCTACGAGCGGCAGGAGATTCGGGCACTGGTGGCGTACCTGCGGCTGCTGGCGAACCCGGCCGACGACCTGGCGTTGCTGCGGATTGTCAACGTACCGCTGCGCGGCATCGGCGATGCGACGGTGAAGCGGCTGGAGGCTTTTGCCGCGGAGCATGGAGTGTCGATGCTGGAAGCGTGTCGCAGGGTGGGCGAGGTGTCCGACCTGAACGCTCGGGCGCAGAAGTCCGTCGGCGATTTCGTGAAACTGCTCGACACCCTGGCGACGCTGGACCGCACGCGAATGAAGCAATTGGTGCTCGATATCGTGCGTCTGACGGACTTCGACGAGTATTGCCGCAAACTGGAGGGCGGCGAGGAAGACCGCGTGGCCAACGTCAATGAACTGGTGAACGTGGCTGCCAACTTCGACGCGGAGCAGGACGAGGAGGCGACCGACGCCGAGAACGAGGGCGTCACGCCGCTAATGCGGTTCCTGGAGCGCGTGTCGCTGGTGAGCGACCAGGACGACGTACATCAGGAGCGGCCGAAGGTACACCTGATGACGCTGCACGCGGCCAAGGGGCTGGAGTTCCCCATCGTATACATGGTGGGTCTGGAACAGGGGCTATTGCCTCATGCGATGGCCGAGGAGGAAGGGCGGGATCTGGAGGAGGAACGGCGTCTGTGCTTTGTCGGCATGACGCGAGCGAAATCGCGGCTAACGCTGCTCCATGCCCGCTATCGGATGCAGCGCGGCCAGACGAACAGGCAGTTGCCGAGCGTGTTTCTTCGCGAAATCGGCGATGCGGGGGTGGAACGTCAGTCGCTCGCCAGATTTTCACCGTCGTCGACCGTGCTCGGCGTTCGTCGCGACAGCAGTCGCGAGGCCGGCACAACGCGGCGCTATCCCGCGCCGCGTCAGCAGGCCGCCTCGTCGGCGGCCATTCAGGAAGACCGTGAAGAAGAGGCCCGCTTGCGAGCCGCCCTGCCCCAGGACGGGTCGCCATACAAGCCGAATCAGCTCGTGAAGCATCCGACCTATGGCATCGGCACGGTGTTCGAGGTGACCGGCTCGGGCGACTCGTTGAAGGTGGGCGTGCGGTTTCCGAACATCGGCGTGAAGAAATTCGTCGCGCAGCACGCACGACTGGAGATACTCGCCAGACGATAGGACGCGCGTACCGCCCCGTTTACTTCCGGGGCACAGGAAGCTATGATATTCGCCCGTCATTGAAGCAGGCGACACTACCGTGGAGAGGAGAACCCATGGCCACCAGGAAGACCCCGCAGATCACCCTGGACTACAACAACGTACTGCCCCGTGCGGTGGGCAAGTCGCACGGTCTGACCGCCACGGCGATTGACGGCATCGCAGCGAAAACGCCTCGTATCGCTGCTTTGCTGGCGTCGCAGCGCGCAGCAGGAAAGCTGCCGTACCGCGACCTGCCCTACCGCGACGACTACGTCAAGGCCATCATGGCGAGCGTGGCGCGCAAGCACGGCCGTTTCGACAACGTCATCGTGCTGGGTATCGGCGGGTCGGCCCTCGGGGCTACAGCCGTCTATACGGCATGCGCCGAACCATATGTGTTGTTGATGGACAAGAGGCAGCGAAAGGCGCCGCGGCTGTTCGTAATGGACAACATCGATCCGGCTCAGTTCGCGGCGATGCTGGAGATAATCGATCCGGCACGGTCGCTCTTTGTGCCGATCAGCAAGTCGGGCAGCACGGCCGAAACGATGGCCCAGTTCATGATCTGCCGCGAACTACTGAAGAAGCGGCTCGGTGCCAAATACGCACGAAACGTCGTCGCCATCACGGACCAGACCAAGGGGTACCTGCGTCCCATCGCCGAACAGGAAGGCTACGAAACGTTTCCGGTGCCCGACGGCGTGGGCGGTCGGTTCAGCGTGCTCAGCCCGGTGGGCCTGTTTCCGCTGGCCATGGTGGGCATCGACATCCAGGCGTTGCTGGAGGGCGCGGCCACCATGGACCGCCGCTGCGAGACGCCGCGGCTTTACGAGAATCCCGCATTCATGTCGGCGGCGATTCAATACTTGTATTATCAGCGCGGCAAACCGATGAGCGTTATGATGCCCTACAGCCAGGCGCTGCGCGACGTGGCCGATTGGTACCGTCAGCTCTGGGCCGAGAGCCTCGGCAAGATTCGTACGCGCGGCGGCAAATCCGAATACGTCGGCCCGACGCCGATCAAGGCCCTCGGTGTCACCGACCAGCACAGCCAGGTACAACTCTACCGCGAGGGGCCGAACGACAAGGTGTTCACTCTGTTGGCTGTCGGCGACTTTGGACGAGACATCGTCATTCCGAAGGTGTTCGGCAACGTGGAGGGCTGCGGCTACCTGGGCGGACACACGATGGGCGAACTGATGGACGCCGAACGGCGGGCCACGACGTTCGCGCTGACCAAGAGCCAGCGGCCGAACGTGACGATCACGCTGCCTGTGGTCAACGAGCACACGGTGGGCCAGTTGCTGTACATGCTGATGGTACAGACGTCGTTTGCCGGCGAGTTGTTCGGCATCAACACCTACGACCAGCCGGGGGTGGAGGAAGGCAAGATTGCGACTTACGCCCTGATGGGACGCAAGGGATATGCCGCCACGCAGAAGGAGATTCGGTCGCTCAAGGGATCGGCAAAGTATATCATCTGATCGCCGGACAGGCGACCCGACATGTGACCAGGGGCACGGCAGCTCGCGCGGTCGTGCCCCTGTGTTTTCCGTGCCATTCTCCTGCGTTCATGGCCGACGCAGGCCCCACCTTCTGAGCCGGTTGGCCGCGACGCTGCCTAACTGGCGGTGTGCGGCGCTGTGGCGGTGTCGCCGCCGATGGTGCCGTTGCGCAGGATCACGGGCACAAGCATCGTTGCAGGACGACCGTCGATGGACAGTTCAGCTACGCACCGAACCACACTTCCGGTCACTTCGCCGGGGTGCAGCGTAACAGCCACGGTCGCGGGCTCGGCGAGAATGGCCGGCAAGCTCATCACCGCGCCGGCACCCCCGGGCTCGACTCGCCATCCGTCGGGTACGTGCCAACGGAGCAGCATGGGCGCCTGAACCTTGTACCGGTTGTGAATCGTCAGCCGCACGACCTTCGGCTGTCTCTCGCGGAGGGTTGGGCCGCCTTCGGGCCGGACGTCCACGTCGAAGAAATCGAATCGGTATCTTGCAGCAGCCACGCGTGCGGCCAGGTCGCGTCGCAGGGACTCGGGCGCTTTCAGCGACTCGACGAGCGGCACGTCGGCCGGCTTCTCCCCAGGGAGCGGGTTGGTCTTGCGAGTGGAGCCGAAGCGGGCCAGCACCTGGCGGCTCATGCGTTCGGTGCGGTCCGTCAGAGCGTCCACGGTCTGGGGCACTTGGCCGCCGAAGGCACCGAGTTCGCCGAGGTTCAGGCACATGGTCTTGATCCGTCGGCCGATGGGCTTGATCCACTTCTCGGGAATGGCGTCGATGCCATGCAGCAGGCCGAACAGCGCGCCGGCCGTGGCGGCCGTGCAGTCGGTATCTTCGCCGCAGTTGACGGCCGTGGTGACCACGCGGCCGAAGTCGTCGCCGCCGACCAGCAGGGCAAGCACGGTCAGGGCGACGTTCGACGGCGCGTCGTAGCCGAGGACCCCCTTGTCGAAGCCCTTGGCGCGATCGGCAGGGCTCGTACGTTCCGGGAGGTTGAACAATGTCGAACCGCGATGATGCTTAAGGATTTCGTCGCGGGCGTCGCGCCACTTCATGCCCGAGGCGTGAGCGTTGACGGCGCAACGGACAGCGGCGGCCAGGCCGCACGTCTCGGGGATATACGACAGGCCGATGTCGATCAGGGCATTGAGGTCATTGCAGACGAAAGCGGCGCTCTCCATCGCAGCGAAGAAGACCTCGCCCCAGGAGCCCTCCCCGTCGGCATGATCGACAACGGCATCCTCGACGGCATATCGCACGGCCGCGTCGGGCAGCCCCGGCGCAATGCATGCCCAGATTTCGCTTCGGATGAACGCGCCGCAACTGTGTCGCCAGAGGTTGTCGCAGAGGCCCGACCACGGCGGCGGCAGACCGGCCCGGAGATTCGCCTTCGCGATGCCGTACTCGGACCAGTGCGGCGTGATGTAGAGACACCAGTAATCGGCAAGAGTGTGGGCGTCGATGTCGAGGCCGCGTTCTTCCAGCGCGATCAGCCACAGGAGCTGAAGGTCGAGGTCGTCGTTCGGCAACGGCTCGCCGCCGAGATCCTGGGCATAGAACGATACGTCGTTAACCTGCCTGATGAACTCGAACGGCGCGCCCAGCGTGCCGCCAATGTTCTTACCCATCCAGCAGCCCATGACACGGCGACGGTACTCCTCGCAACTCAGTTCAGGCATCGTCACGCCTCCGACCAACTCCCCCATCCCATTACACGCCGGTCCCGACATGGCCGCGTGCCCGTCCGCAATTCTAGTCATACGGGGTCCTGTGGCAATCCCTTTTCGCGGTTCGAGCCAGTGATGCAGAGCCGACCAGACCAACGGTGGGGCGCCTACGGCGCTTGGTGAAGAGTCCGAAGGAAGGCCACGAGAAACCGGGTTTCTTCATCCGTCAGGCTGTGGCCGAAAGCAGGCATGAGAGGGCTGAGACCGCGGGGGGAGCCACCGTCGCGAATCACGGCAGTCAGCCGGGCGTCGTCGATAAGCATCATGCGCTCAGCGTTGGAGAAGTCACGGGGACGGACGGCCAGCGCGGCGACATTGTAACCGTCGGCCTGTCCACGGTCGCCGTGGCAGGCGGCGCAGTAGCGGGCGAACAGCTCGCCACCGCGCGTCTGGGGCCAATTCACCTTGTACGCCGATTCAGTCGTCTCCGGCGTGTCGGGGGGCTCGCCGCAACCGGCAAGAATCACGGCTACGACAACCAGGAGCGTTGCCAGCGGAGGATGCTCAGTCATATCCGCCTCCGTTTCCCGGGGCATTGGCAGCATCGTCCCGGGCGGCGCGATCCGCCCCCGCGATGAAGGCCGCCAGAGCGCGTGCGTCGGCGTGATCGAGCCCTGGCGCGGGCATGCGTGAGTCGGCAGCCGTCGGTCCGACGGCCCGAAGCCTCGTATAGATCCACGCCGTCGTGAGCCGTGACGGTCGTTCGCCGAGCCTCGGCCCGACCAACCCGCCGGGGATGTCCGCCGTGCGGTGGCAGGCGATGCAACCGACTGCGTGGCCGGCCGCTCCGTCCGCTGCGCCGCGGAACAGGAACTCGCCGCGCGCCGCCTCCTTGTCGGTCAATCCCGCGACATCCACGGCGTGATCGCGCACGGCGTGATCGGCTGCCATTTCCGCCAGGAAGAACGTTACCGTGTTGAGCTCCTGCGGCGTCAGGCCGAGTTGTGGCATGCGCGCCTGCTCGGCCACATCGATCGGCCACGGTGCCGCCAGATACCGACGCAACCCTTCGGACGAGAACTTGTCGCCGACGCCGTCCAGGGCCGGAGCCACCCCCCTGCCCGCCCAGACGATGGCATGACGTACAGCGCCGGGTGCGGTTCACGTCGGCGAACGATCCGTCCTGGGGCCAGAAGGCCGCGGACGGCGCCTCGACGATGAACTTCTCGGGCATGGGCATCTGGCTGCGGCTCAGCAGATACGCAACCACGCTGCGACGCTCATGCTGCGACAGGCGGTACTCGGGCATTCGCATCCGAACGCTCCGCGACGCCTCGGCCCCCTCGACCTGCGGCGACCCCTCCAGCTTCCACTCCAGATACCGCTGAAGATGCCGCTGCTCAGGTGGCACGGCGGCCGCGGACCACTGAAGCTGCCAGTAACGTCGGTCGGCCACGTCGGCCAGTGCCGGCCCGATGCGGGCCTGTGTGCTTGGCGCCCCGTCGTGGCAGGCGGAACAGCCAAGGCGGATCATCGCAGCCGACGCCAGAGCCTTGTCCTCCTGCGACGGCTCGGCGGGCGGCAACTCCACGGTGCGCCCGGACCGCTGTTGCGACACGCCAAGCCCGACCACGTACGCTGCCGCGCCCAGGCGGTCCGCCTCCGCACAGGTGTATTGCGGCATGACCGTGCCGGGCATGATCGACTGCGGATCGCTCAGCAGCGCCGCCACGTAGGGCACATTCAGTTTTTCGCCGCTGCGCCCCAGGTCGGGCCCGATCATGCGCCACCCGGACACCGGGTGGAATCCCCGCCGCTTCAGCCGCGGCCAGTCGTGGCAGGTGGTGCATCCGGCGGCTCCCTCCACCCATTCGCGACCGCGCCGCTCGAAACGCGAGGCGTCCGTCCGCGCAGCCGCCAAGCTCGTGGCCACAGCCTCCACCTGCGGCGACCGTCGGGCAGCAAGCACGCGGGCAATGGCGGCGGCCTCGCGCGCGTCGAGCCGCGGCCGGGGCATTCGAGGCTGCGGACGAAAAACCTCGGGCTTCACCAGCCACGCGGTCAGCCACGACTCGGAGGTCTTGGACCCCAGTCCGTCGAGCGTCGGGCCGATGCGTTCGGCGGGAATCGCGTTCTGGAAATCGTGACATCCGGCGCAGCCTCGGTCCTCGACCAGGTATCGCCCGCGGTTCCAGGCCGGCGCGCCGTCAATCTCGGCGGCGCGGTGGCATCGGCCGCAGGCGGCCTGGGCGAACTCGTCCTTCCGCCGGGGCATGACCCCCACTCCCTCTTCGCCGTGTGCGGCCACGGTCTCGGTTGCCCTGCCGTTGCCCCCGTGGCACACGACGCAGCCATACTGTTCGAACGGGTGCCAGTGGGCTTCGAGGTACGGTTCGGGATGGCGTTTCCATGGAAACTGTGTTCGGGCCATCAGCGGCTCGGTGGTTGCCACGTGGCAACTGACACAGCGCGACACCTGGCCCAACTCCGGCACATAGAGCTGTCGCAAGGCCACCCCCTGGGCTGCCACTCGGCCGGCGGCGGCGCGGAGATCGGCTCGCAGACGATCGTCCGTCGCGACAGCCAGGCGTGCGGGCATGTCGGCCTCGGTGCGGCGGACAAATTCGGCCTGGTACCACCGCCACGAGCGGGACTGCTCCTGACGCACGGCGACGCCAATGACGACGACCGCCGCCAGGCAAAGTGCGATGACCACGAAATAGAGCCGTCTCTCAGTCATTGCCGCTCACCAGGGCCAGATGAGAACCCAGTTGGGTCCGCGAAGAAAATAGCCGACCAGGGTCAATGCGAGAATCGCCAGCGCCACAAGAACGAAGACCGCGCACGCTATGCGGCGTGTTGGACCGAAATAGACGCCCACGCCGCGGCGGTTCTGTCGCACGTACGGCAGCGCGAGGAGCACCGCCAGACACGCCGCCGGCAGAACGACGCCGCCCCAGAACTCGGCGCCGAGAGTCGGTCCGGCCGGGTCCCACGGCGGCCAGTGCACACGGGCCAGGGCGCCGTAATCGTAGCTGACGATTTCCTGGAGCCAGAGGAAGTACCATGCAGCCTTGGCCGGTTCAGGGGCGTGGGCCGGATCGGCAGGTTCGCCGAGCGGCGCATCGAAGGCCACGGCCAGGGCGGCCACGATCACAAGACAGGCCAGGGCCACCGCCGCTTCGCGGAGGACCAGGTGCGGCCAGGCTGGGACCGTGGGCGGTGGCGGCTGCGGCGGCGCGTCGTCGTTTTCCATGCGGTGGGCGAGACCGCCATTTTGCCGCACGCGCCACAGGTGAATGCACGTAAGTATTGTAAAGGCGGCCGGCAGGATGAGCACATGAAGGCCGTAGTAGCGAATCAACGTGGTCTGTGAGATTTCCTCGCCGCCGAAGACCATCCGCCGCAATGTCGGGCCGACGCCGGGCACGGCGGCCATCATGCTGCCGCCGACTTCAATGGCCCAATAGGAGAGCTGGTCCCACGGCAACAGGTATCCGGTAAAACTCTCGGCCAGTGTGACCACCAACAGCAGGACGCCGATGACCCAGTTGAATTGTCTCGGCGGCTTGAAAGCCCCCCTCAGGAAGACACGGGCCAGGTGCAGAAACGTCACAACCACGAGCAGATGGGCAGCCCAGCGGTGCATGTTGCGGACAAACTGCCCGAACGCCACACCGTGGCGAAGTTCTTCCATGGACGCGTACGCCCCGCGAGTGGGGTCCGTGCCGGGAACGTAGTAGAACATCAGCAGGATGCCGGTTCCCACCAGCACCAGAAACAGGGCGATGCAGGCCACGCCCAGGCCGAAGGTGGCGCTGGGCCTCAGGCTGTCGCATCGCACGCGGCGAGGATGCAGCAGCAGGAAGAAATTCCGGTAGCGGATACGCCGCTGGGCGCCGCCGGGCATGGGCGCACTGTCGGCGACGATGCTCCGCACGATGCGGTGGTTGCTCCACAGATTGCGGCACCGACGCCCGATGCCCATTCGCGACTCCTCACAGATGCCGCGCCCCGCCCCGCGGGCGCTGCCCTCGGCCGCCCGCGGACAATCCGAGAAACCACCTTATAGATCGGCTTACCGGGGTGCGCCAAGCGCAAGTTTTCGTCGCCAGTGGATCGTGCCGCTCTGGAGTGCCCGCCGCCTCAACCCAGATCGAGCCACTCGTTGCCGTCGCAGACGAGCGTCTGCTTGCGGTGAGCGATGAGCCGTCCGTCCGCATCTCGCGACAGACGGAAGAACGGCAGCGGCTTGCTGGCCGGTCCCGTGGGATTGGTTCCGTCGGGCAGAAAATCGCTGCCGTGACACGGACACCGATAGCGCTGAGCGATCTCGTCCCACGTCACCAGGCAGCCCAGGTGCGTACAAACGGCCGAGATACAGCGGACACGCGCGCCCTGACGTTCGATGAACAGCTTGGCCTGGGCGACGAAGGTGCGTCCCTGGGGAATGTCCTGCTCGCGTCCCAGAACGAAGTCCGCCGGCACGTCCAGCGAACCGTCAGGCTTGAGGAAGCGGAATGCGACATACCCGCCCGCGGCAACAGCCGCCAGGGCCGCCCCGGCGGTACATGCCTGAAGGAATCCGCGACGCGACATGACGTTGCCTTCCGTGCCGGCCGGCGTCGAGGCGGCCCCTCCGCTCGTGATGGGCGGCACGTCCTGCGGCCGATTTGTGAGCTCTGTATCGGACATCGCTTGCCTCCTCAACATGGACATATCGCCGCTACGGCCACATGGCCGTCACGGCATTGATCACGTGGCCGGTACACAGGGCCCCAGCCACGGCCACAATGACCAGGACGAGCAGAATCGAGGCGCTGCGTGCCTTGGCCGACGCGGGGACCGGAGCCGACGGTTTCGCCGACAACCGCCAGAATAGGATCGTCAGACGCGAGGCCGCCAGCACCAGAGCCGCGACAGCGGTCCACCGCGGGATCGGCGGCATCTCGATGAATCGGCCGGGCCCGGCGGCATGGAGCATCGCAGCGGCCAGGCTGAGGCAGACCATGGCGCCGATGAAGACCGGACCGGCAGCGACGGTTCGTTGCCAGACCGCGTGAGCGTCGGGGATCGGCATGTCGAGCCGTATCCCATGTAGGGCGGCCGCGGCCACACCGCCGCCTGCCGGCAGAGCAATGGCCAGTAGAAGCGTGATGGCAAATGCCTCGTGGGCGTAGGGCGTGTCCTGCCCTGCGGCCAGATTTGCCCCGATCCCGACGATAAGGCAGATGACCACGCCGGCCAGGGCCACTCCCAGGTGACCGAGCATACGACGCGGATCGGTCTGCACCACCGCCGCCAGCGCCCCGACGACGAGACTCCCGATGCCCAGCAGCAGAAGGAACGGCTGCGCGACATGGCCCACGGCAGCCAACGGGCCCATGAGCAGCCGGACCAGGACGAACAGGGCGGCGGTCGCGGGCACGCTGACGGCAAACCCGACGATGGCGGCGGGCGCGCCCTGGTAGGCGTCGGGCACGTGCATGTGGAATGGGACGAGACCGATGAGCATGGCCACGCCGGCGATCACCAGGGCAAGGCCGACGGCGGCCAAGCGCGTCGGCCCCTGCTGCACGGCGATGAGCCTCGCCAGTCCGTCGGCAATGCCGCCGTACTGCGTGTCGCCGATAGCCGCATAGAGCAGCGCCGTGCCGAACAACAGGAGCCCGAAGGCGGTCATGGTGGCCAGGAAGTATTTCACGGCAGCCTCGGTGGCGGCAGGGTCTCCGGAGGCCATGCCAAGGAGGATCACGTTGCAAACGGCCATCAGCGCGAGCCCTGTGTAGAGGGTGAGCATGTCGGTGGCGGCAACAGCGATGGTCGCACCGGCGACGGCCAGAACAACAGTGACGAGAAGGTCCGTGCGTCGGCCGGCCATGTCGCCGAGGGCGAAAAGCGATGCGGCAACCATGACGGCTGCCACAGCCAGGATCGCTGTTTGCCCAACAACCGCCAACGGATCGAGCCTCATCAGTCCCATCATGTCGTGCCACCGTGACGCCGGCGGGTCGTAGAGATGAACCAGCAGGCCGGCCGAGGCCGCCAGCGACGCGAACGTCAGGACAAGCACGGGGATGAACGCACGGTCCCGCAGCGCGACCTTGGCCAGCAACCCAAGGACCGCGGCCGCCACCAGGACCAGTTGCGGCCACGTCGCCGTGATCTCGACATGATCCGCAGCAACGGCGCTCGGTCGTGCCGAGGCCGCCTCGACCACCGGCGGCGTATCCGGCCACGGCATCCCGCCGAATCCCGCGCACAGCAGGGCTGCCCCGACCACGGCGCAGAGCGTGTGCAAGCGAACGTCGCCGTTGTGGAGAAGCCCGATCAGCTTGGCGGGAAACGCCAAGGCGTCAGCCGCACGAAGGATCGCTGCCGCCGGCGTTGATCGCCCGGCGCGGGCACGTACGATCTCGGGAACCAGAAACAAGAGCGTCGTCGCCATCAGTCCGCCGATGATCGCGAGCCAGTGTACGTTGACCAGCGGCATGAGCCTCACCCCTTGAGTCCTGTCCAGTGCTGTGTGCTGATGCTGTTGCGATGCCGGTACAAGCCGACGAGAAGGCCGACGCCGATGGCGGCCTGGGCGGCGGCAACCATAATGACAAAGACGGCGAAGATCTGTCCGTTATAGGTCCGAACATGGTGGGAGACGGCAACGAATGCCACGACGGACGCCGCGAAGACCAGTTCAAGGGACATCAGCACCAGAAGCATGTTGCGCCGCCGCATGAGACCCCACAGCCCGATGCCAAGCATCAGGGCGGCGAAGACGAGGGCCGTCTGAATATCGAAGGAACCCGGGACGAACGGCATGTCAGTCGTCTCCTTTCGGGCGGCTTTTCCTGAGAATGCGGCCCAGGACGACCGCGCCGACAACAGCCACCGTCAGAATGAGCGAGGCCACCTCGAAGGGCACGGCGTATCGCGTATAGAGTTCCCAGCCAAGGGCACGCGTGGTGCCCCGGAGCGGTCGCAGTGCATGGGGCACGCCCAAGCGAACCGCCTCCTGCTCGTCGGGCGTGGGTTCGCCCAGCCGCGTAGGCTCGATGCCGGCCCCATAGGCTTGGTAGGCAAAGTAGGCCGGCGGCGGCGCGGACACGGCACGGCTCCTGGGCCCCCCGATCGCCGCCAAGAGCACGGCCGCAAGCCCCGCCGCCGCAAGAACCGTCACTGCATTCCACGCCATCGACGTCTCGCGCGTCAGGGTTATGCGCAGATCGATCAACATCAGGATGAACAGGAACGCCACAATGACCGCCCCGGCGTTGATGCTGACGAGAATCACTCCGAGAAACTCGGCCTGGTAGCTGACGAGAACACCGGCTACCGCAAGAAACACCAGCAATAGCGACAGGGCACAATGGACCGGGCGTTGACCCGTAACGACGTTGACGGCCGCCACGATCGCCGCCGCGCTGAGCGCGTAACGAAGTACGTCACTGAGCCGCTGGAGGTCGCGGCCGAAGTAGAACGCCGTTGCCGCCATGACGACTGCCCCGGCTAGCACCGTAAACAGGCGCGTATCGCGGCTCGCGGTGAAGCCGAACCGGGCCACATAGTAGCCCGCGACCATGAGAGCGTAGAAGATCACAATAGACACGGCACCGACAGCCTCCGGACTACCACCGCAACGGATGCTTCTCGTTACGAGTCAGATCATAGATGGCCAGCAATTGTTCCTTGTCGAACAGCATCTCCTCGCGTCGCGTGCCTACGAGCGAGTAGATTCGTGTCAGCTCGATGGCGTCTTCCGGGCAGGCTTCCTCGCACATGCCGCAGAAGATGCACCGCAATTCGTCGATGGTGAACCGCACGGCGTATTTCGGGCGATCGGGCCACGGCGACCGGCCGGCCTCGATGCGGATGCAGTTGGCCGGGCACGCGGCCTGGCAGAGAAAACATGCCACGCATTTCATGCGTCCCCGGTCGTCCTTGTTCAGCCGGTGCACGCCGCGATAGTTATCGCTCACTTCGCGCGTCTGCTCGGGCCACTGTACGGTGAATTTCTTCTGCCAGATGTGCCGCACACCGGCCCACCACGTCCGAAGCAGGCCGGGCACAATCAAGCGCTGAAAAAGCGTCGGGCGAGCGCTGAGCCGCTTCTCCTTCTGCGGCCCCGGGCGCGGCGTGTCGTAGGCGGGCGTCGGAAGGCCGCGGTCGGCCGTTGCACGCCCCGGAGCATTGAAGATCGGGCCAGGCAGGTGCGTCACGGGAGTCTCCCTCAAGGCGTCGTCCGCCACAGAAACATCAGTGTACCCGTCACGACGATGTTAAGCAAAGCCAGAGGCAGCATGATCTTCCATCCAAGGCGCATGAGCTGGTCGTATCTCAGCCGCGACAGGCTCCACCGGACCGTGATAAAGAGCACTACGAACGCCAGCGTCTTGATCAGCAGTACCGCCCCCTGCGCGACAGGCAACCACCAGACGGAACCACATTCGGCGACCGAGAGCCCCGGAAGCCCATAACCTCCCAGGAACACCGTGGCCAGTAGCGCCGACATGGTGAACACGGCGGCGTACTCGGCGATGAAGAACATGACGAATTTCATGCTCGAATACTCGGTGTGATAGCCGCCGACGAGTTCCTGCTCACTCTCGGGGAGGTCGAACGGCAGTCGGTTGGTTTCGGCGAAGGCGGCCACCAAGAAGACCACGAAGCCGAGGGGCTGACGGAAGATGTTCCAGGCGGGCAACCAGCCCCAGAGCACGTGCTGCTGTGAAGCAACAATATCATTGAGCCGCAGCGATCCGGTCAGCATGATCACGCCCACGAGCGCCCCGCCCATGAAAAGCTCGTAACTGAGCATCTGGGCGACACTGCGCACGCCGCCAAGAAGGCTGTACTTGTTGTTGGACGCCCACGCCCCAAAGACGATGCCATAGATTTCGAGCGACCCGACGGCAAGTATGAACAGGATGCCGAGATCGATATCGGCCACCTGGAGCGGCACGATGTGCTTGCCGAACAACGTGACCGGCTCACCGAAGGGAACGACGGCAATCGTCATCAAGGCCGGGGCCAGCGACATCGCCGGCGCCAGGTAATAGAGAAGGCGATCCACCCCCTGCGGCGTGATATCCTCTTTCAACAGCAGTTTGACGCTGTCGGCCAGCGGCTGAAGCAGTCCGAGGGGGCCGACGCGATTAGGGCCCCACCGGTTCTGCATCAACGCACTGATGCGGCGCTCGGCCCAGAGCGTCAGTCCGGCCATCGCCTGGACGAACGCGAAGACGATCAGCACCTTGACGATGGTGATGGCGATCATCATGTCAATCGTTCCTGCCGGCTCCTCGCGTGTAGTTCCACTGGGCCCCGGGGCGATCCATGACGGACCTCGACAGATCAGTGTCCACGGTTGCGGCCAAAGCCTTCGCCAGGGCCACGAGAATATCCCAGTCGCGTCTGGCCTGCCCCGGGGGCGACATCGCCGCATTGACCTCCTGGAGCACGCCCTGTTCATTCCGCACAGTGCCGACTTTTTCGTAGGGCGAGGCTCCAGGAAGGATGAGATTAGCCTTCAGCCCCTTGTCGGTCATGAAACATGTCTGAATGGCGAAGAACTCGAGGAGTTCAAGCCCCAGGTCGTCGTAGGGCACTATCGCCCCGCGATACGCGCCGCCCAGGGCATAGACGGCCCTCACGCGGCCGCGCTCGATCTCGTCGGCCAGGCGGTCCAGAGAAAGCAATTGCCCGGCGACGTCCATCAGCACCCGCCGCGCGCCGGCCACATTCCATGCCTTCTCGCCCGAAATCTCGAAGCCGGGGAACCGTTGCGGCGACTCGACCGGAGCGGGCCAAAGGGATCCCATGGTAGCCCCCAGCGACACGAACAGCCGCGCCAGCAGCATGTTCTCCTCGATGGTCGCCCAGGGCGAGCCGATGAAAGCAACGGACTCGCCGCCGTAACGCGTCGCGACCTGCCTCAGCGAGCGCGCCGCCAAGGCCATCGCCTCGTCCCAGTCACAGCGTGTGAAGCCGCGGTCGCCGTTCACCAGCGGCACGTCGAGCCGCCCGGCCCCCTGCCACTGCCGAAACGCAAACCGCCCCTCATCGCAGATCCACATCCCGTTGATTGCGGCGTTCTCCCGCGGCTTGATGCGAAGGATCCGCCCCTCGCTCGAATCAACCCGGATGCTGCATGCCCTGGCACATCGCGGACACGCCGACGCCGTCGATGCAAGCCACCACACGCGGCATTTGAACAAAAAGTCCTTCGAGCACAGGGCGCCCACCGGACAGATGTCCACGATGTTTCCCGCCAAGGGATTGTTGACGGGGCGGTTGCCGTCCACGTGAATCTCACTGTGGACGCCCCGGTTGATCACCGACAACTCGCCCGTCCCGGACACCTCGCGCAGGAACCGCACGCACCGCGTGCACAGGATGCAGCGGTCCGCGTAGAGAACAATATCGGGGCCGACGTCCTTGACGGGCTGAGTAACCTTGCTCTCCTCGAAGCGGCTCGTGGCCGATCCCCACGCGTAGCTATAGTCCTGGAGCACGCACTCGCCCGCCTGGTCGCAGACCGGGCAGTCGAGTGGGTGGTTCGACAGATAGAATTCCATCACGCTGCGGTGGCTCTCGTGAACGCGCGGCGTGCCGGTCCACACCACCATACCGTCGGCAACCGGCGTGGCACAGGACGGCACAAGCTTGTCCTGCCCCTGAATCTCTACGAGGCACATGCGGCAATTCGACGGAGCGCTCAGCCCCGGACAGTAGCAGAAGTGGGGTATCTCGATGCCGACGCAGCGCGCCGCTTCGAGGATCGTCGTCCCCGAGGGCACCACCACCTCCCGATCATCAATGGTCAGTCGCACGTCGCTCACGATGCGTCGCTCCTGAAATCCCAGGCAGGATACGGGCACCCGCGCATGCGGACGTGCTCGTCGAACTCGGCACGGAACTTCCTGATGATGCTGCCGACACCCCAGGACACGGCCTCGCCGAACGGGCATATCGTCTGCCCCGCAATCGCGTCCAGCCGATCGAGGGCCAACTCGGCATCTCCCGGACGCCCGCGGCCGCTCTCGATCCGGTCGAGAATCTGTCGGACCCAGTGAACGCCCTCGCGGCACGGAGTGCATTGACCGCACGACTCGTGATCGAAAAACGCACACGCATTGGCTGCGACGCGAACCATGCAGGTCCGGTCGTCCAGGACCATCACGCCGGCCGACCCGAGCATCGATCCGGCGGCCTGAAGATGGTCGAAATCCGCCTGCACGTCGATTTCTTCGGCTCGAAGGACCGGCGCGCTGCTGCCGCCCGGAATGACCGCCTTGAGCGGTCGCCCGTCAGCAACACCTCCGCCGAACCGGTCACCGAAGATCAATTCACGAAGCGTCACGGTCATCGGCGCCTCGTAGAGCCCCGGCCGGCAGACGCAACCGCTAAGACAGTAGAGCTTCGGACCGGTGTTGCCGGGCGATCCGATCGACGCAAAAGCCTCTCCCCCTTGGCTAACGATCATCGGCACGCACGCCAGCGTCTCGACGTTGTTGACGGTCGTCGGCATGCCGAACAGCCCGCGGGCGGCCGGAAATGGCGGCTTCTGTCGCGGCCAACCGCGCTTGCCCTCGGTGGTTTCGAGCAGCCCGGTCTCTTCACCGCTGATGTAGGTCCCGGCACCTTTTCGGAGGCGAATCTCAATGTTGTACCCGCTGCCCAGGACATCGCGGCCAATCAGGCCACTGTGCGTTGCCTCATCGATAGCCGCCTGCATGGCTCGAGCTGCGCGGGAATACTCCCACCGCAGAAACACGTAGCCGCACGTCGCCCGGACGGCGTAGCAGGCCAGCAGGAGCCCTTCGAGGACCTGGTGCGGCGTGGCCTCCAGCAGACGACGGTCCTTGAACGTACCGGGCTCGCTCTCGTCGGCGTTGCAGCACACGAAGGCCGGTCCGCGTCCGTCTCTCGGCATAAACGACCATTTGCGGGCCGTGGGGAATCCCGCGCCGCCGCGGCCTCGCAGCCCGCTTCGCTGCACTTCATCGATGACGTGCTGCGGATCGCCGCCTGCGAGGGCCATACGCCAGGCAGCGTAACCGCCGCGCGCCTGGTAGGCGTCGAGCCTTTCGGGATGGTCGGCGGAGGTTCCCGCCGGCAGCAGTGTCAGGTCCACCGTCATTCGTCCTTCAATGAAGCCAGGATCGCATCGATGCGTTCGGGCGTGAGCGGCCCATACACGTCGTCGTTGATCATCATGGCCGGCGCCCGGTCGCACGCACCCAGGCACTCCACCTCCAGGAGCGTGAATCGCCCGTGGGCGCTGGTCTGCCCCGCAGCCGCCCCCAGCCGCTCGGCCAGATAGTCGATGACGCGGGCGGCCCCCATGCGCGCGCACGGCAGCGAACGGCACACCTTGACAACGAACCTGCCGACCGGCCGACGATGATACACCGGATAGAACGACAGCACGTCCTCCACGTCGGCGCGGCCCACGCCCAGACGATTCGCCACATAGGATACTGCCTCGTCGCCCACGTGGCCCTGTTCGCGCTGGATGATTTCCAGCACTTGAACAATGGCCTCCCTCCGCACCCGGCACGTGCCGATCAGCCGGTCAATCTCCTGTCGCGAGGATTCACTGAGTTCCATAGTGTTTTGATCGCTTTCGCTCAGCGGTCCAATTCCGCGGCGATGATGTTCAGACTCGACAACACGCTGACCACGTCCGACAGCAATCGGCCCTCGACCAGCTTGGGAAACAATGCATAGTGAAAAAACGACGGCGGGCGGACGCGCACGCGATACGGACACTTGGTTCCGTCGCTGACCAGATAGAATCCCAACTCGCCCATGGCCGTCTCGTTGGCCACATAGACCTCGCCCACCGGCGGCGCGCCGCCCGAGCCGGGCATGATCAACTCGAAGTGATGGATCATTTGCTCCATCTTGGCGTGGACTTCGGCCTTGGGCGGAAGAGTCACCTTGAAAGCCGGATCGACGTTCACTTGCCCCTTGTCAGGCAGCAGTTGAATGGCCTGGTGCAAAATGCGAACACTCTGCCGCATCTCCTCCACGCGGACAAGAAACCGCGCATAGCAATCGCCTTCGGTGCAGGTGGGAATCTCGAAATCCATCGCCTCATAGCCCAGGTACGGCTGATCGCGCCGCAGGTCGCGGCACACGCCGCTCGCCCGCGCATTCGGCCCTGTGATGCCATAGTTCATGACATCCTCGGCGGTGATGCGGCCAATGTCCTGCATCCGCGACAGCCAGATCGGATTGCTGCACAGAATCCTCTCCATGTCGTCCAGTTCGCCCGGGGTGCGGTCGGCAACGTACTTGATCCGCTCCTTGAAATCGCGCGGCACGTCCCACATCAATCCGCCCGTACGGGTATAGGACGTCATGTAGCGCGATCCGGTGACGAACTCGAAAACGTCGTAGCACTCCTCGCGGCCGACGAAACTCCAGAGAAACGGCGTTACGCTGCCAAGATCCAGCGCCGGCGTGCCCAGGAAGAAGCTGTGATCCTGGAGTCGCGCCACCTCTGCCAGAATGAGCCGGATCAGTTGCGTGTATTCCGTACACTCGATGCCGTAGAGCTTCTCGACGGCCATATGGTAAGCCAAGTCGTTGGCAAACGGCGACATGTAGTTCATGCGGTCCACAACCGTCACATACTGGTTGTACGTGTGGTGCTCGCCCAGCTTCTCGAAGCCCGAATGCAGATAGCCGATGTACGGCGTACAGCGAACGATGCGCTCGCCGTCGAGCTCCAGCAGCAGACGAAACGTGCCGTGGGTAGCCGGGTGTTGCGGCCCGAAGTTCAGCACCATGTGCTCGCCGCCAACCGCGCCCGTAGGGCCGAATTCGTGCGTGTCGCCGCCGGAAGTTGTCGCGTGGTTGTCGCTCATGTGCCTGATGCGAACCGGACGCGGACCGCCGGTTCGTCGCATTCCCTATTGCTGCCCCGTCTCCCTCGACGGATGGGGCGCGGGCTCCTGCCTGCGGCTGCGTGCGGCCTGGGGAAAGTCATCCTTGACAACCGTGTAGCGGTCCCGTTCGCCGAGGCCGCGCAACGGATAGTCCTTCCGCAACGGATGATGTTCGAATTCCTCCCACATAAGAATCCGCCGCAAGTCCGCATGTCCGTCGAAGCGGATTCCGAACATATCGAACACCTCGCGTTCGGTCCAGTTGGCCAGACTCCACAGCTTTACGGCCGACGGACACACAGGATCGTCCTCGGGGACGGGCGCCTTGACGCGCAACCGCTCCTCGGTAACGGTGCTGAGCACGTGGTAAACCACAGCGAACCGCTCGGAAAACTCGCGGTTGGGATAATCTCGATAATCCACGGCCGTAAGGTCGATGGGGAAGTCGAATCGCAGCCCCTCGGCCTGGCGAAGGAAAGCCAACACGTCCACGACGCGCTCCCGCGCTACCACCAAGGTCAACTCGCCGCGATAGAACGTCATCCCCCGCAAGGCGTCGGGAAACCTCGCTCGTACTTGCCGCCCAATGTTGTCGGCTCGCTGTCTGTTCATGCCTTGGCACGTTCGCAAATCCCGTCAGACGGCCATTGTGCCATCGGCGGCGCGATAATCACTGAGTTTTTCTCTGCCGATCATTTCCTTCACACGCATGACGGCCTCGATAAGGGCTTCAGGCCGCGGCGGGCACCCCGGCACGTACACGTCCACCGGAATAAATTGGTCCACTCCTTGGATGACAGCATAGGTATCGAATTCCCCCCCGGTCGAGGCGCATGCTCCCATGGCGATTACCCACTTGGGTTCGGGCATCTGGCGATAGATCGTCTCCAGGACCGGCATCATCTTGGCCGAGATCCGCCCGGCGACGATCAGCAGGTCGCTCTGGCGCGGGCTGAAGCGCACCACCTCGCTGCCGAAGCGGGCCAGGTCGTAACGGGCAACCATGGCCGCCATCAGTTCGATGGCGCAGCACGCCGTGCCGAAGGCCATCGGCCACAGGCTGTTGCCGCGGGCCCAGTTGACAAACCTCTCGGCCCGCGTGGTCAACCAGGCCGGTCCGCCTCGCGATTCGAGTCCCACTCGTAGGCTCCTTCGCGCCAGCCGTAGGCATAGCCGGCCAGCAACACAACAAAGAAAAAGAACATCTCCAGCAGAATGAAGCTGCCCAGCTCGAGGCTCTTGCCGTAAATCAGGCCCCAGGGAAACAGGAACGTCACTTCGACGTCGAAGGCCAGGAAGAGGATGGCCATGAGGTAATACTCAATCGAGAGCCGCAGCCGACCGCCGCCAAGGGAGGGCATGCCCGATTCGTACGGTCGGCTCTTGACGCGGTCGTGGGCGACGGGACCGAACAGATGAGACAATAGAATAATGCCCAAGGAGGCGCCGACCGCCAGCACGGTCAACACAAATACGGGAAAGTAGGCGGACAGATCCACATCGTCAACCATGGAGTTGCACGATCCTCCAACGTCGGTGCGACAACGGCCGGTCCGGATTGGGAAGGCTTACGAGTCCGCCGCCACGTGCAGACCGAGATCCATCTGGGCCTTACACTTGGGACATTGCAGAAGCATCTGGAGCCGGCCGGCATCCGGGGCCTTCCGGAAGAACACGTGCCAACCGCCGTCGTAGCCGCAACTCGGGCAATCGTGCCAGGTGCCGTCCACGGGAACCTTGTGTTTCTCCAGTGGCATGATCATCCTCCATCGTTGCAAGGACATGGCCAGACCGATCTGCGTCGGCGTCCTCGTGAAGCGTAACCGCATTGCCGCACAAACTCAAGAGCTTTGCCGGGATCCTCCCAGCAACGCTGATGGATGATCCAGCCGGACTCGTGGGTTGGTACCGGCCGCGGGCTACAGATACGCCGACACGGGAGCCAGCAACTCCCGGAACAATCCAATCGGCATGTGGACGGTCTGCCACGAGGGGCTGCGACGGCGGCTGTGGCGGGCGTACAACTCGACCGGAACTCCGACAAAAGCATACAGCGCGTCGCGGAAGCGATGCACATCGGTAAAGGAGGCGGCGTGCCGCGGATCACCCAGGGCGTAGGCAAACACGAGCATCCCCAGAAAGCCATGGCCAAAGACATCTTCCCACATGGAAAGATTCTGCAGGTCTTCGTCGTCCACCCAGTTTACCCAGTAGCGGTGTTGCCCTCGTGTGACATAAGGGAACTTGCGTCCCTTGATGTCCACAAGCAGGTTGACGCCGCTGCCGCTATAGACAACGAAATCGAAGCTCTTGAGCGACACACCGCCGAAGAGTGCCCGCTTGGCTTCGTCCACGGCCACATAGGGCGTTCCGCGCTCGCGCAGGAACGACTCGAAGGCCGCCTCGTAGTGAATGGTCCGTTTCATGGCCCGCTGCTCGCCCGGAACCCCATGTGGTTCTCAAGGTGCTTGTTTTTCCGGCGCCGAGCCTCGCGCGTCGCCGCTATGAACCGGCCCCCTGCGGCACCGCGGCATTCAGGGGCCGCAGGGTCTCGTCCCCGGTGGTCAGGTCGCGCACACGTACGTGGCCTGTCGGACAGTCAGCGTCGCCGATCACGGCGGCATATCGCGCGTTGCAGGACGCTGCCGCCTTGAAAATGCGATTGGAGCCGACCGAACTCAGGCTCACTTGCGTGCTGAAGCCCTGCCGCCTGAGGCGGGCGCCATAGGCGACGGCATCGGCCACGGCGCCGTCGGCGACGGCAGCCACATAGTAATCCACGCGGGGAGGCTCGGTCGGCCAGAGATTGAGCGAATCCAGCAGCAGCCCCATGGTGACGTCGCCGGCCCCAAAGCCACAGGCCGCCATGGGCTTGCCGCCCGACAACTCGATCAGGTTGTCGTATCGTCCGCCGCCGAAGAGGCTGCGCAGCGTCCCTCCGGTGTCGAACACCTCCCAAACAGGGCCGGTGTAGTAAGCCAGGCCGCGGACAATGCCAATGTCGAAACGAACCAGGTTGCCTGCGGAAGCGGCATTCACGATGCGCATGATCGTCCGCAGCTCGGCCACGGCCGCAGCCACTGCCGGATCCGAGGCGAAGCGAACCGGAATCTGGTCCAGCGAGGTTAGGGCGAACAACTCGTCGATGGCCTGCCGCTGCCCGGACGACAAGGACAGGTCGTCGAGCATCTTGCCGAGAACGTCCGCAGGCACCTTGCCGCGCTTGTCCAGCGCCAGGTAAACGCTTGGGATGACGTCCTCGGCCACGCCAAGTGCCCTGAGCATGCCGGCCAGAAGCTTGCGATTGGAGAGCCGCACTTGGACCTGTTCGGCCGTCAGGCCCAGTTCCCTCAAGGCGTCGATGGCGACCAGAATGCATTCGGCGTCGGCGGCGGGGCCTTCGGCGCCCAGGATGTCGCAGTTCCACTGGAAGAACTCGCGGAGGCGACCTTTCTGGGCGCGCTCGTAGCGGCAGCACCGCGAAATGTTGAACCACTTGATCGGCCGCGGCAGCGCCGCCTGGCGGGCTACGACCATGCGGGCCAGCGACTGCGTAAACTCGGGACGGATGGCGATGGGACGGCCGCCCTTGTCCTCGAAATTGTAGAGCTGCGCGACAATCTCCTCGCCGGCCTTCTGGATATACAGATCCAGCGACTCGAAGATCGGCCCGTCCACCTCTTCGAACCCGGCCCGCAGGCTCACACGCCGCCAGACGTCTTCCAGATAGCGGCGGCGACGCATCTCGTCGGGATAGAAGTCGCGAGTGCCCTTGGGGGCGCTGATTTTTGCCATGGCACGCTGCCTTTGTCTTTGGGCTGCCAGCCGAGGACGGCCACCTTCGCCCGGCACGTCTGCCTTCCGGCGAAGCATGGGTTGTTCGCAACCGAACTCGGCTCGCCGGCAGGGCCGAGGGCGACCCCGCCACATTCTCCTCACATCACGATAGCACCGCTCGCCGGCGAGAACGTCATGGCGTATCGATGGTCTTGCGGATCACATCGCGCGCACCGTCGGCATAGCTCAGGTGCAGTTCCACATCGGTTTTGCCTGTGCGGTTCACCTCGTCCCAGGTCGGCACGTAACGGACCGTGTAAGTGCCCTTGGCGTCGGGACCGATCAGATCGAACCCCCGCTGGCCGCCGTCCACCTTCACCCGTCGCTCGGTCCGCGTGCCGTCGCTGCGGATCAGCACCAACACGACATCCTGCGTCCGGCGCGACCCAGGCGTGAACTTCATCTCAATCTCCGAACGGTAGCAAATCACTTTCAGCGTTGCAGAGCCGACCTGGCTGTCCGCCTGGTCGCTGTGCGTCACGTGAAGCACCCATTTTTTCGACTCCCGGTCGTAGTACCAATCACGTTGGCGTCGGACTGTATAGGCCTTCGCGCTGACCGTGTACTCCCGCGACTCGCGGCCCGCGATGAAGCGGCCCGTCACCCGGTAGAATCCGTCGGTGTCCAGCGCCGTGCGGCGGTCGATGTACTCCTGCGTACCGTTGGGCAGCGTGAAGACGGCGTAGTCTGTCACGTCCGGATCCGGAGCGAAATCGAACGTCACGGTTTCGCCCTCGTAGGCCCATTGCGGACTCTTCTCGCTGAATCCTGATCCGTCCTCGGTATAGGTGTCGGCGAAAAGCATGGCCCGATCCATGAACATCTGGGCGCAGCCCCCTGCCGTCCAACACAACGCCAGAAGCATCCCTGCCGACCAGATTCCGCGTCTCATTGGTTTGCCTCCCCATGCCGCGCCCATCGGATTCCTACGCCGTCTTGCCCTTAACGCCCGTCTTGTCCCTTGCCCTGCCGGCGTCCTTCACGGCCTTTCGCGCCTTCTTCTTCGTCGGCTTCCCCAGGTGTTTTCTGGCGTACGCCTTCAATTGGCGGACCGTGAAGAAGTGTTCTTTGAAGTCATACTCTTTGTCGTTCTTCTCGCAGACTTCGTCGGTGTGGTCGCGGCAGATTTGCGGTCGGGACCGATACATCCCACACAATCCGTCGGCGCCCAACTGCCGACAACGAGCGGCCACATTGACATACCAGTCGCCTTCGTCGTCGATGAAGATGCTCACCCCTTCGTGCAGAAGATACCACACCATCGCATCGAGGTCCGCGTCGTCCTCCGGCTCGTCCAGCGGCACAGTGAAGTACTTGCAGCACGCCTTGTCGCAATCGCGGCAGTAGTCCGTCTGCTTCCTGCTCATCCATTCGATTCCCTCAGAGCTTCGCGCCCGAACGGAGGTAGAGCGTCTTAGCCCCCTTCTATGCTCACATGGCGTCGATGGCGGCCTTCATCGCGGCGATGTGTTCCGGCGTCGTGCCACAGCAACCGCCCACGATCCGAGCCCCAGCCGACACCAGGTGCGTCACTTTGGCCGCCATGATCTCCGGCGTGTCGTCGAACACGGTCCGGTCGCCCACCAACCGCGGAACACCGGCGTTCGGCTCCGCCACAATCGGTACCGACGTCGCCGCGGCCATCTGCGACACGATGTCGATCATGTCGTCGATACCATAGCCGCAGTTGCAGCCCACGGCGTCGGCGCCGGCTTCGCTCAGTCGCCGCGCGGCCTGCTGGGGGTCCACGCCCATGATCGTGTGGAACGTGCGGCCGTTGAAGTCCTTCTTGAACGTCATACTGGCCAGGACCGGCTTCCCCGGGGCCGCTTGGCGAACCGCCTCGATGGCCAAAACCGCCTCATTCAAGTCGCTCATCGTCTCGATCAGGAAACCGTCCACCACGTCGGCCAGTCCGGCCGCCTGCCGCGCGAACGAGCGACGCACTTCGTCGGCCGTCCTGTCGCCCAGAGGCTCGATCATCTCGTCGCAGGGCCCCATGTCGCCCAGCAGGATGGCATCGGGCGCAGCGCCTCGCGCCACGCGGGCAAGGGCCCAATTAATCGCCTCGGTCTCCGCGGCCAGCCCGGCACGCGCCAACTTCAGCGCCGAGCCCCCGAACGTACAGGTCAGGAGAATGTCGGCGCCGGCCTCGATGTACGCGGTGTGAATCGCCGCCAAATCGATCGGGTGCTCCCGGGCCCATTGTTCCGGACACTCCCCGCTGCCCATACCGCGCGCCTGCAACTGCGTCCCCATGGCGCCATCGAGCATCAGAACCCTCTCCCGGCATCGAGCTAACCAGTCGCCCATTGTCCGTCCTCACAGTGTTTGAAATCCCGTGCTGAAAGGAGCACTATAGGAGCCGCCGCTCTGCAAGTCAAGGCAATGCGGTCCGGACGGAATGACGCAGCAAACAGGAACTCGGCGAGGCATCATGTGCATCCATATCAACGATGGACATCGCCCCTGCCCCGCTTCCCGCCTCGCATGGTGCACCGCGGACGCCTCTCACCTGCATCCGGCCAAGGATCCTCATTGCCCACTTGACCGAGGAGAGTCGGCACAGAAATACTTTATCGATTCTCTCTTGACCCCGCAGGCGAGTACGCTATTATGTGATTACTTACTCACACAGGGACAGGACCATGGACAGGGAAACCCAGCGACTCTTTCGACTTCAGGCCGAGGTCATCCAGGCCGCCGGGCATCCGATCCGCTTGGCCATTATCGATTGCCTGAAAGATGGCGAGCAGTGCGTGTGTGACATCGCCGAGCGGGTGGGGGCCAAGCGGGCGAACGTCTCGCGGCACCTGTCGCTAATGCTATCCGCCGGCATCGTTGATTGCCGCAAGGACGGCCTGCGGGCCATGTACCGCCTGCGGACGTCCTGCATTCTGAATTTCATCAAGTGCGTGACCCAAGTGCTCAAGGAACGGCTGGAGAGCGAAGCGGCGCTACTTGAGCGGCGATAGGCCTCTTTTTGCAGGGCATGCGTGAGCAAATCATCACACAGTGGCGTAATGCCGCAGGACAGACTATCTGAGAGGCAGGGACCGGGCCGTGGACTGGAAACAGGAATGGAAGAAGCTGGCATGGATCGCTGCGGTGTTCCTGGTGTTTTTCTGGCTGCCTGTGGGTTGGGAACGATTCACTGGCGGCATCATGGAAGCCTTGCACCTGGCCAAGTGGTACGCCCGCGAGCATGTGCTCTTGTGTCTGGTGCCGGCCTTCTTCATCGCCGGGGCCATTGGGGTATTTATCAGTCAGGCGTCGGTGATGAAGTACCTGGGCGCACGGGCCAACAAGGTGCTCGCCTACGGTGTGGCTAGCGTGTCGGGGTCGATCCTGGCCGTCTGCTCATGCACGGTGCTGCCGCTCTTTGCCGGTATCTGGCGGATGGGCGCGGGACTGGGCCCGGCGACGGCTTTCCTGTATTCCGGTCCGGCCATCAATGTGCTGGCGATCATTCTGACGGCCCGTATCCTGGGCCTGGAACTCGGCATTGCCCGAGCGGTGGGGGCGATCAGCTTCAGCGTCATCATCGGCCTGGTCATGCACTTCATCTACCGCAAGGAGGAGACGGAGAAGGCCAACGGCCAGTTAGCTATGCCCGAACCGGAGGTGTCGCGACCGCTGGCCCACAATGCCCTGTTCTTCTTCGTGATGATCGGCGTGCTTGTGTTCGCCAACTGGGGCGCGCCGAACGACTGGCAGTTCACACTCACCGACGGCAGCCGGGTGCGGGCCGCCATCACCAAGGCCCCCGAAGATCCACGTACCGCCGATGCCGTTTACCGCATCAAGTACCTGGAGGGCCCCAAGGAAGGCACCGAAGCAGACCTCAAAGTGTTGGAAGTCTTGGAGAAAACGGCGTTGCCGGGCTTCTGGACCACGGCCTGGCAGAACAAATGGCTGGCCACAACAGCCTTTGCGATCGGCTTTGCCGCGATCCTGATCTTCTGGTTCAGCGTGGCCTGGTGGAAAGTGCTTCTGGCAGCGATCCCGCCGGCCATCCTGGCACTGGCCCTGCCACACGGCGGCCTCTGGGTGCTCATCCCGTTCGCCGCGGCCATCGTCGGACTATCGATCGTCCTCAGCACGAACAAGGGCGAGGGCGGCGAGTGGTTTGCCGCAACATGGACGTTCGCCAAGCAGATTCTGCCGCTCCTGTTTTTCGGCGTGCTGGTGGCGGGGTTCCTCCTGGGACGGCCTGACCACGAGGGCTTCATCCCGAGCAGGTACGTCGAGATGCTCGTGGGCGACAGCCCGAATCGAATGCTGGAGATGACCGGCTGGGGCGGAGGCTCATTCGAGGACTTCGCGCGGGCCGTCTGGCCCTTGTGGACCAACCTGTTCGCCGCCGTGTTCGGGGCCTTCATGTACTTCGCCACGCTGACCGAGGTGCCGATACTCCAGGGGCTGATCGGCTCGGGCATGGGCAAGGGACCGGCCTTGGCGCTGCTTCTGGCAGGCCCGGCGCTGTCGCTGCCGAATATGCTCGTCATCGGCAGTATCATGGGAGCGCGAAAGACCATGGTGTTCTGTTCGCTGGTGGTCGTGATGGCCACGATCTCCGGCATGATCTTCGGGGCTTTTTTCTGATTCGATTAACGGAGGTGGGTCATGGCTAGTTGTTGCGGCGGTGAGAAATCCCAGAAGTCAGAAGCGTCCTCGTGCTGCGGCGGCAATAAGAAGACGGTGTTGCTCTATGCCTGTTCGGGCGGTGCCAATGTCGCGGAAATCGCCGACAAGGTATGCCGCGAATTGATGTTTGCCGGCGAGGGGACGATGTTCTGCCTGGCCGGTCTTGGGGCCGGCATTCAGGGAATGATCCAGACGGCTAAGGACGCCGACGTCAACCTGGTCATCGACGGGTGCCCGATGGACTGCGCCAGGAAGGTCTTCGACCAGGCCGGCATCAAGAACTACAAGTACTTCAAAGTCACGGACCTGGGTATCGAGAAGGTCAAGGGCGTCCGCTGCACGCAGGAGCAGGTGGACAAGGTGATGGCCAAGGCCCGCGAACTGCTGGCCCAGGTCTGAGGAACGGGAAGGAGTGGTGAGTGATGAAGAAGTTGCAGATTCTGGGCACCGGATGCCCCAAGTGCAAGAAACTGGCTGAGAACGCCGAGGCGGCGGCCAAGGCTCTGGACATCGAGTACACGATGGAGAAGATTACGGACATCAACAAGATCATGGCCTTCGGCGTGATGATGACGCCTGCCCTTGCCGTGGACGGCGTGGTCAAGGTCGTGGACAAGGTACCGGACATTGAAACCATAAAGGGGCTGCTCGCGTGACCGGACTGCCGGCCCACTGTCCGTGCGGCGGAGGTGGCGGGGGCGATAGCGACGGCGCCGCCATCTGGTTCGTCCTGGGCCTTGTGGTGGTCTTGTGGCAACTGACGCGCTGGACGGCTAGGACCTGGAACTCGGAAGGAGTGACGCACATGGCTCGAGTGCTGCGAGTGACGCTGATGGTAGTGCTGGCCGCGGGCATGGTCGTGGTGGTGGCCGGGCAGTTCCGGGACGAGTCGTCGGTTGCCGCGGAACCTGCCACGCAGGCCAAGCCCCTCGTGGAGCGAAGCGGCGTGCCGACACTCATCGACCTGGGCTCCACCGAATGCATCCCCTGCAAGCTGATGTGGCCGGTGCTGGAGGAGATGAAGAAGGAGTTCGCCGGCAAGCT
>CAZCOA010000005.1:0-105878 GCA_964500225.1 uncultured Anaerolineaceae bacterium
GTTTACGGCTAGGACTACCGGGGTATCTAATCCCGTTCGCTCCCCTAGCTTTCGCACCTCAGCGTCAGGACATTCCCAGTGACCCGTCTTCACCACCGGCGTTCCTCTTGATATCTACGCATTTCACCGCTCCACCAAGAGTTCCAGTCACCCCCAGAATGCCTCAAGCCTTGCAGTTTCGGAAGCAATTCCTGAGTTGAGCTCAGGGATTTCACAACCGACATACAAGGCCGCCTACGCACCCTTTAAGCCCAGTGATTCCGAACAACGCTCGCTCCCTTCGTCTTACCGCGGCTGCTGGCACGAAGTTAGCCGGAGCTTTTTCTGAAGTTGAGGTCAGATTTGGGGATTGTTCACCCCCATCTCTTCATACCTCCTAAAAGCGGTTTACAACCCGAAGGCCTTCCTCCCGCACGCGGCGTCGCGTCGTCACGCTTTCGCGCATTGCGAACGATTCGAAACTGCAGCACCCCGTAGGGCTCTGGGCAGTGTCTCAGTCCCAGTGAGGCCGATCGCCCTCTCAGGCCGGCTACCCGTCATCGCCTTGGTGAGCCTTTACCTCACCAACTAGCTGATGGGAAGTAGACCGCTCCTTTGCCGGTAGGCCCGAAGGTCCCCACCTTTGCTCCTCGGTCCGCAAACCGAGGAGATCATCGGGTATTACTGGCCCTTTCGGTAGGTAGCCGAAGCTACCGCCACTATCCCCGTGCAAAGGGTACGTCATCTACTCATTACTCACCCTTTCGCCACTGCCTGTAAACCGAGTTGCCCCGGTTCACAGACCGTACGACTTGCATGTCTGAACCACGCCGCCAGCGTTCGTTCTGAGCCAGGATCAAACCCTTCCGTTTGAATCCTTGTATCGCAGGCATTACTCATCGTGATCAGGTCACAAGAGTAAGGCCCGGCTTTTAACCTCATTGCTGTAGCCCCACCGAGGCGGGGACAGCCTTGGTGCCGCACCGACCGTTACGTCGGCTTGGCCACACTCTTGTGCTCTCACACTGCTGCCTAATTGTCAAAGAACGTTACTATGGGCTGAACAGCCCCCATAGCCGAGACACGAGATCATACCAGACTCGGCCTTATTGTCAACGCCAAAATCGGCGTTAACGACCCAAATTTTCACTTTTTTGGACAACCCCCAGTCGAGTTGATCCCTGGAGGCCACCTCGTGATGGCTTGCTCGTGCCTCCACTTCAGACCCGTAGTATACCACGCCACTGAACCCTGTCAACAGCAAAATTCATAGTAAAAAAACGCCTCGCGATTGCCGTTCGCTCTGCCGCCCGTCGCTCCCAGAGTCCGTCTCTTCAACGCCCGAGGAGGCCCGCCGCTTCCCCCACAAGATCTGCATGGCAGCACGTGTGACCTATCATCGCGCCAACACCAGAGAACACATGTGCCCGCCGAACCCTGCCGACCACTTCAGTATGCGTTGCACCGGACAGCCGTCGGAAAAACGCCGCTCGCTCGCCACCTCCCCGTCGTGATCCACGTGCACCATACGCATGGCGATATGCCGCCCTGTCACGCCCAGCACTCGAATCGCGATGGCGGTTTCGACGGCGCAGGCCGCCCCCAGAAGGTGACCGTGGAGGTGCTTCGTCGCCAGGACCGGCACGCGGGCAGCCCATGGACTGCCGAGGCGTTCCAAGGCTCGGGCCTCGTTGAGGTCGCCGTCGCGTGTTGCAGTGCCATGGACAGCCACCAGGTCGAGTTGCGAGGAATCGAAGCCGGCCTGTTCCAGCGACGTTTTGGCCACGCGGGACAAGGCTCGTCCATCGGTCGGCATGGCCATCAGGTCCGCCGCCGTGGAACCTGTCGCCGCGGCACACAGCCTGGCCAGAACGGGCAAGGCCAGCCTCTCGGCTAGCGGCGGGGCCGTCAGGACAAAACACGCAGCGCCTTCCCCGACATAGAATCCGCAGCGATCTCGGCAGAACGGTCCGCCGCGAGGCCGTCCGTCGTTGCCGCACGGGGCCAGCAGTCCGAGCCTGCCATAGGATGCAAGCACCAGCGACTGAAGCGACGAATCGGCAGCGCCGCAGACGACGGCATCAGCGCGACCGTCGAGGATCATCGCCCTGGCCGCGGCCATGGCGTAGCCGCCCGAGGCGCATGCGGCGGCGGTTGCCATGGCGGGGCCTCGCAGGCCGAAGCGCAGGGCAATGGCTCGCGACGCTGCGGCCGGATCGACCGAGGCGATCCACGGCCCAGTGCCGGGTCGCGTCTGTGTGACGGAGGAAAGGATCTCTCGACGAAAAAGATCCAGCCCGCCCTTGGAAACGGTGAACACGGTGGCGATGCGGCCGGGATCGACGTGGGCCAAAAGCGTTTCAACCAGAGGCGGCGCGTCCGCCCTGCCCTGTGGGGACGCCAAGACTTGTTCGGCGGCGCGGATCGCCAGGGTAACGGCCCTGTCTTCACCTGGGCGCGACGGCACAAGCTCGGGGGGCACTGCTCCCACCAGATAGCGTGGATCCTCGTGCCACGGAGCGGCGCAGACCTCGCCGGCCAGGACGCGGTCGAGAGCGTCCGTCCCCTCGCCGTGCGGGAGAACGCACCCCATGCCGACAATAGCCACGTCGGTGGACATGTCGATTCCGAGAACCATCGCTCAGACGCGACCGCCGCGGATTAAGGGCCGGGCGGCGCTCAGGCCCAACGATGCCAGCATGGCCAGGTCCTCGGCGGCCGGCCGGCCTCGCGTGGTGAGGTAGTTTCCAATCAGGCATCCGTCGGCCCCTGCGGCGAACATGCGTGACTGAAGGCTGCCCAGGTTGACTTCACGGCCGCCGGCGACCTTCAGACAACGTGTCGGAAGCACAAAACGCATCATCGCAATAATCGCCAAACACTGTTCAGGCGACAGTCGCGGCGCCCCGGCCAACGGCGTCCCCGGAATGGGATTCAGGAAATTGATGGGCACCACATCAGCGTCGAGCTCTCGCACGGCCAGCGCCAGATCCACACGGTCCTCATCCGATTCGCCGATGCCGAACAGCCCGCCGCAACAGAGCTGCATGCCGACGGCCTTGACCCGGCGGGCGGTGGCAACGCGGTCGTCGTAGTGGTGCGTCGTCACGACGTGCGGAAAATGGCGTCGGGACGTTTCGAGGTTGTGGTTGTACCGCCGGCACCCGGCGGCAGCCAATTGGGCCGCGGCGACATCGTCCAAAGAGCCTAGACTGGCGCACGGTTCGATGCCGACATCGTCGCGTATGCGTTGAATGACTCTGCATAGCCGCAACAAGTCGGCCGGCGTGGGTCTTGCGCCGCTCGTGACAAGGCCGAAGCACACGGCACCGTCGTCGCGGGCCCGTCGAGCCTGGTCGATCAAGGCATCCTCGTCCAGAAGGCCGTGGGGGATGATACCCGTGGCGTGGCGGGCTGCCTGACTGCACCAGCGGCAGTCTTCGGAGCAGTGCCCGACCTTGGCGGCCACGATGCCGCACAGTTGCACGACATTGCCGCGATGCGCTAGGCGGATGCGTTCAGCAGCTTCGATCAAGGCGTCCGGACAATCGCGACCGAGGGCCACCAGTTGGAGGGCCTCGTCGCGCGACAGGCCGCGTCCGGCCAGAGGCCCGGCGGCGAGATCGAATATCCGTTGTGCAGTCTCGTCCCTGGCCATAGGTTGCATGGTCCCCGGATAAGCGCTCGGCAGGTCCCGGAGAGACCTGCCGCCGGCGCCACTGATCGGACTTCGTTTCGTCGCCAGGCTGCCGCGCCGCGGTCCGCCGCCGCGGCCGGGTTCCTCATCGACCGTCATCCGGCAGCCTCGCAGCGACATTACCGTTTCGGATGCTGGAAGAGGCGGGCCAGGTCGATGGTGGTTCCCATCTTCGTGAAGTCCTTCTTGCCCGGCTCCATGAGGTAGAAGCACATTTTGTTGGTGGCGGTGTCGATGACGGCCACGCCGCCGCGGTTGTCGCTGACCTGGACCGTGCAGGCCTTGAAGTAGCCCGCGGCATCGGTCGCGCTGCCGGCCAAGGCGGCACGATTCAGCAGGCCGGCCATGTCGGTCGTTGCGGGAGCCTGTGACCGCGTCGCGGACATCGTCACGACCACGGTCAGCAGAACGACGTTCAGCACGACTACACAAGCGAGGATGAAATCTTTGATCTTCATGGAAAAGTCTCCTTGACGCATCTGGTTAACACAAAAGAACCGACTCGAACAAGGCCAACGACTGCCGCGCGATTACTCGACGGACCGTTCGAAGTCCTTTTTCAGGTCGGCCTGGCTGCCCCTGAGCGGCGTCAGTTCCTTGGCGGTGTTGTCGTACTGGAAGAAAAGCATGCGCTGGGTGGTCGTGTCGATGATGCACAGCGCGTCGATGCCGCCGGAGGTCTCGGCAGGCACCATGATGTAGTCGGCAAAGCGGCCGGCTTGCGCCTTGGCTTCGTGACTTGGCCCCATCTGCGCGACGACCCCCGCCAGGATCAGGGCAGTTACGGTCAGGAGGCAGATCGCTAACGTCTTACCCATTGTTCAGGCTCCTTTCTCATGGTCATTGTGTCGCCCGCGTCCTTGTGGACCGCCGGAGCATGTGCGTTATTCGAGGAATTACGACCGAGTCAGCGATTGCTCCGCTTGAGGAATCCGGCAGCCATTAACAAGGCCACCAGAACCACGACGAGCGTGGCGGCCACGTATGGTCCCCGGGGCGTTGCTTTGACCAATTCGACCACGTTCGAGTTGTCGGCAGCCATAGCTGCCTGGACAACCGCAACTGAAGCCGCCAGAACTGCGCCGCCCATTGCCATCCACGGCCTCATGCTCTTGATCCTCCCGCAACGGAATATAATGTCCGTATTCTAGACGACATACAGACCTTGTAAAGAGTTTTCCAGGCTCCGTCTGCGCGACCGTCGATGTGTCCCACCTCCACGTCCAGGCGTCCTACCGGCCATTGGCCTTCTGGAATCTCCCGGCGTGACAGGGAGACCGCACCAGGCACAGAAGGTTGGGTTCGTACAACGGCCGTTTGCGTTGCTTCCGCGAGGCCCGGAGTCGGCGTCCGTCTGGGAATCTCTTGCCAACGGCTGGGCCGCACGCTACCATGGGATTGTCATAGGCACTCGATTCCGCTGGCAGGACGAAAGGTGGTTCCGTGAGTCAGACGCTTGATAAACTGTGCGAGTTGCACAAGCACAGGGTCGTGCTCCACCGCCTGAAGGAGAAGGTCCGGACAACGACTGTCGCCATCAATGCCAAGAAAAAGCTGGTGGTGCGTCTGAAAGCCGAGTTGGACCGCCTGTCGGGAACGCGAAAGAGCAGTCAGTCGGCACTGGATCGCAAGGAACTCGAAGCCAGGAGCCTTCAGGAGAAGATCAACAAGTTCCGGCAACAATTGAACGAAGCCAAGACGAACAAGGAATACCAGGCGCTCCAGAACGAGATCAAGTTCATGGGGATCGAGAAGGCGAGGATCGAGGATCAGGTTCTTGCCGAGATGGACAAGATCGAAAAGCAGGCCGCCGACCTGGATCGTGCCAAGGCCGCTGTCGCCCAGGCTGAGCAGGAGTTGGCGGCACTGGAGGCCGAGAAGGCCGTCGAGGTCGAGGCCCTCGAAGCCGACATTCGCAAGGCCGAGCGAGACTGCGCCGACCTGGCTCGCGAGATTCCCGCTGAAGCGATGCAACAGTACGACCGCGTGGCGTCGCGGCACGAGGAAGACGCCCTCTGCCCCGTGCTGGTCGAGGGGGAAGGCAACGGCAACGCCACCTATTCCTGCGGCGGGTGCTATATGCGGCTGACCGAGAACGTCTATGTGAAGCTTCGGGGCAACCACAGCGAGTTGCTGACCTGCCCGTCCTGCACTCGCATCCTCTTTCTGGAACCCTGATTGTCCGTGCCCATGACCGCCAAGATACTGATCTACACCGACGGGGGCTCTCGCGGCAACCCCGGGCCGGCCGCCTGTGCCGCGGTGGTCCAATCCGCCGACGACAACCAGACGCTCATCGCGGAGGGAAAGTTCCTCGGTCACGTGACCAACAATGTTGCCGAGTACGAAGGCGTGTTGCTAGGCATGGATCTGGCTCGGCGTCTGGGCGCGCGCCGGATCGAAATCCGCAGCGACAGCGAACTGCTGGTGCGGCAACTCATGGGCCAGTACCGTGTGAAGAACCCCGGCCTCAAACCGCTCTATGATCGAGTTCGGCAGGGTCTCGACGATTTCGACGCCGTGGAGATCCGCCACGTCGGCCGCGAACAGAACGTCGAAGCCGACCGCCTGGTCAATGAAACCCTCGACGCCCAGGGCAAAGGCGGCGTCTGCCCGCCGGACAGACGCACGCCAGACTCTGGCCGCGACGGGGCCTTTCGGCTAAAATAGCGGGCGCCGTGACGATCGGACAGGGCGTGACAAGTAAATAGAGCCTGCAGGCAGGCCGGGCAGCCGCTGCGCCGCCAAAGCGACGCGGAGGAAAGTCCGAACTCCACGGGGCACGGTGATGGCTAACAGCCACCGTCCGCAAGGATAGGGAAAGTGCCACAGAAAATATACCGCCACGGCGTCTCCGGACGTCGCGGTAAGGGTGAAATGGCGAGGTAAGAGCTCACCGCGGTCCTGGTGACAGGGCCGGCACGGTAAACCCCACCGGGAGCAAGGCCAAATTGGGAGCAAGGGGCCGCCCCACCCCGCGCCGCCTTCGGGCGGCATACGCTCCGGGTAGGCCGCTTGAGCGCGGCGGGCAACCGCCGAGCCCAGATAAATGGCTGCCCGGCGACTTCGGTCGCCGACAGGATTCGGCTTATAGGCCTGGCTGCAGGCATTGCTCGAGACGGGCGAGCCGTCGAACCCCCGGCGGCTCGCCCACTTTCTGCGCCCCCTGTGCAACGGATGCAAACGGAAGATTCTTACGTTTGCCGCCCTGACCATTCGTTTTTCTTCGACTATAATGAGGCCGCTTCGATTCCATTCAGGAGGCCGCACGATGAGCGATTCGCTCACTCTGTTACCCGGATTCAACCCCGACGCTGTCCGGGGCGTGGTCGTGGAACCCACCGACGACATGCAGGTCTATGCTGTGCCCGACCGCGGTCTGGAGGTGCTCGACGTGCTTGTGGGCGGTCGGCCCGTCATGTACCGCAATCCGGCGGGCCACCGCTCGCGTCTTTCATACAACGCGGTCGGACTCGGGCCGGTGCGAAGCATCGAAGCCTTCTTCACGGGAGGTCTGGAAAACGCCGGGGCGCCCGAGGGGCCCCTGCCCCTGCACGGCACGTTCAGCCAGACACCCGCCTGCCACTGGCAACGCACCTCAAACGGAGGCGTCCGAGGCACGATCGACTGCCGCATCATGGTCGCGGGGCCTTGTCTGATCGTCGAGCGTTGTATCGAGCCCGTCCAGGGTGCCCGGGCGTTCCGCGTCATCGACGACATCCGGGCGACCGTCGGCGGCCAGTACATGTGGCTTTATCACCCTAACTTCCCTGTGACCGAGGGTACGCGATTCGTCAGCAGCGAGCGTCTCGTCGTGCCGCGCCCCGATGGCATTGCCGAGAAAGCGATGGACAAGTACCGCCTCTTCGATCGCGTGGGCACGGGGCAGACACGATGGCCGCCGTCATCGGACGACGCCGCCGTAGCCCAAGAGAATTTCGAGACCTGCTATGTCATGACCGTCGAGCCGGACGCCCACGGTGACGTGCGTGCCGCCCTGGTTGCGCCCGACGGCAGTTCGGCCGCCTACGTCAAGTACAACGTGGGGCATTTCCGCGACTGCCAGCGGGCGTTCCAGTTCTGGAAAAATCCCCGTGACGCCGTGTCGGGCCTGGAGGTCGGCAGCACCTTCCTGGGCTGGAGCTACGCCGCCAGCCACGGACTTCTATGCAGCATCGCCACAGGCGAAACGCACCATTATGAGATCGAGGTGGGGTTCCTCCTGAGCACCGCCGAGGTCGATGCCTTGCTGGCCGCGATGCCGAGGGTCGGCCCCCCCGTAATCAAAACCATGTCGCGCGACGAGCTTGCCGCGTGCTACCGAGGCCGGCAGTGAGCGGCCTTATGGGGCACATCGCCCGGGCGGGACAACGCGACAGGCCCGCAGGGAAGTCGCGTGAGGATGTCCTGGAACTATAGAGCGGCACGGCGTCCTGCTCCCAAGGGTTGGGTACATCGTGCCCATGCTTTCCGCGAAACGGGCCTGCTCCGCGTGAAGTCATCGTGGATCTCGGGCTTGCATTGAACGTGGATTTCTCTATACTGTACGATCCTTATCCTGGTGGCGTTGTCCGCCGTGGGCACGGCACAGGCGTATTGGACGGGTACAGGAGCTGGAAATATGGGCAAACGGGTTGTGGTCGTCGGGGCGACCGGCGCCGTCGGCGAGAATTTTATCAGCATTCTCCAGCAGCGGGATTTCCCGATCAGCAAGATCAAGTTCGTGGCGTCGGCCCGCAGTGCGGGCCGCAAGGTCGTGTTCAAGGGGCGGGAGTACACGATCGAGGGGCTCAGCGAAACGACGTTCGACGACGGATGGGATATTGCCCTGTTCTCGATTCCGAAGGCCATGAGCCGCAAGTTCTCGCCCATCGCGGCATCGAAGGGCTGCATGGTGGTGGACAACTCCAACGCCTTCCGCATGGAGCCCGACGTGCCGTTGGTGGTGCCGGAGGTCAACGGCGACGATGTGACGAAGGCCTCTCGCCGCATCATCGCAAACCCGAACTGCTCGACGATCGGCATGGTCGTGGCCGTATATCCGCTGCACAAGGTCAAGACGGTCAAGCGTCTGGTCATCACCACGATGCAGAGTGTCAGCGGCGTGGGCCTGAAGGCCATCGAGGAGCTCAAGGCGGAGTCCGCGGCCGTCCTGGCCGGGAAGCCGTACACCCGGTCGATTTTCCCGCACCAGATGGCGTTCAACGTTCTGCCTCAGATACCGCAGAGCGACGCCTTTGAGGCCAACGGGTATACGTCCGAAGAGATGAAGCTGCTGCACGAGACGCGGAAAATCATGCATTGCGATTCGATCCGCGTGACCATGACATGCACTCGGGTGCCGGTATTCTATTGCCACAGCGAGGCGGTCAACATCGAGTTCGAGAAGCCCTGCACGCCGGACGAGGTCCGAGCGATCCTGTCGAAGGCTCCGGGCGTGACGGTTCTGGACGACGTGTCTCGGCAGCAGTATCCCCTGGCGACGGACGTGGCGGGCAAGGACGACACGTTCGTGGGCCGCATCCGCCAGGACGAGTCGCTGGACGGCAACCGCGGCATCAATCTGTGGCTCGTGTCGGATAACCTCCGCAAGGGGGCCGCACTGAACGCCGTGCAGATCGCCGAAACACTCATTGCGAAGGGACTGTAGCAGCAAGCGGCGTTCACCACTGCCCGACCATCATCAGGCCACGGTTGAAGATGCGTCTTCGGCCGTGGCCTGCTATACGTTCAAACCGAATCGCCACCAGGGCACTGGCGGGATCTCGCGCCCCACAAGCTCCAGGGCCAGCCTGGCGGCGCCATCCGATGCACCGCCCTGCCCCAGTTTCCGATGCACCTCGGCCAAGTCTTGCCGCATCTGCCGGTTCCGGTCGGGATTGGTCAGGATGTCCACGGCGTCGTCGGCGATAGGCTCGGGGCCGCCCCAATAGAGAAAGTATTCGGGAATGATCTTGCGTTGGGCCACGGCATTCGGGAGCGAAAGAAATGGAGTCGTCAACAGCCATCGGCCAAAGAGCTGGTATTGCCATCGGCTGACGGGGTACAGGGCGATCATCGGCGTGCCGAAGCATGCCAGTTCCAGCGTGGCCGTGCCGCTAGAGGCCAGCGCGAAGTCGGCCAGGGCCATCAGTTCGTTGGTCTTGCCGACGAACGTCTCGACGGGCACATCGGGAGCTTGCCGCAGGATCGGCGCGGCCTGATCGGCATGGGCCTGGTTCAGGCAGCCCATGACGATCCGCATGCCTTCCACGCGTTTCTGCATGAGGCGGCACACGTTCAGATAGAGCGGCAGCAGGCCGGCAATCTCGCTTTTCCGGCTGCCGGGAAGAAGCAGCACGATCTTCTGTCCATCGGGTCCGCGCAGCCGCTCGGCGACGGCGGGGTCGGGGCGGAACCCGGCGAAATGATCGATCAGCGGGTGGCCGACGAAGTGGGCGTCGATGCCGTGACTGCGATAGAACTCCACTGTGAATGGGAAGATGCACGCCACGCGCGTCAGCCGCCGGGCCATCTTGTGAACGCGGAATGAGGCCCAGGCCCACAGTTGCGGGGGCACATACCACATGGTGGGAATCCGGCGGTAACGGCCGCGGCTGGCCAGGACAAAGTTCAGGCCGGGGTAGTCCACGAAAACCATGACGTCGGGCCGCTCGTACTGAAGCTGCCGATCGACCTCGGCGATCAGTTTCAGATAGTGGCCGAGTTGCAGTAGCGGCTCGACCACCAGCATGTGACTGCCGTGAGTGGTCATGTCCCGGATCAGACGGCACCCCTGTGCGGCCATCAGTGGGCCGCCCAGCCCGAAGAATGTGGCGTCGGGCGACTGGCGGCGCACAGCGGCCAGGAAATTGGATGCGTGCAGGTCGCCGCTGGGCTCCCCTGCCGAGATGAATATCTTGGGTCCGCTCATGTTTTGTGTCCCGTGTGCCGACGACGGGCAGATTCTAGCAGAATGCCGTGGCGGTCGCCAAATCCAAACCCGGCAACCTGATTCCGTCGCCGAGGACGACTTAGCCAGAGCACAGCGGTCCTCCTATCGCGGAAGCCGCCTTGACCTTCGCGGTACTGGTGCGTACACTTCCTGTGAGCCGGCGACGCGTCGCCGTATCACGGTCTGAGAGCGGCTGCTTCACGTGGGAATGTATGAACTCACAGCCATCCAACATCACCACCCCGCCGACAGTCGTCGGGTTCATCAATCTGGGATGTCCGAAGAACCTGATCGACGGCGAGCGTATGCTCGCCAATCTGGCCCTCAGCGGTTACGTGGTCACGGGCGACCTGGATTCGGCGGATGTGGGGGTGGTCAACACGTGCGGCTTCATCGAGGCGGCACGCAACGAAGCGGCCGAGGTCATCGACGAACTGATGGACCGCAAACGGGCCGGTCAACTGCAGATGGTGGTCGTGGCAGGGTGCTACCCTCAGCGATCCTATAGGGAGATTCTGGATCGCTGGCCCGACGTGGACGCCGTCGTGGGACTGTCGGCCCGCAACGAACTGGGCCGGGTGATCCGCCGCGCCGTCAGGCAGAAGTCCGACGAGCCGGTCCTGTGCGTATGCTCGTGCGGCAAACCTATCCCCTTCGACGACCGCGAACGCCTTCGCCTCACGCCCCGACACTATGCCTACTTGCGCGTCAGCGAGGGATGCGACAACCGCTGCTCCTATTGCAGCATCCCTCTGATTCGCGGCCCCCTGCGCAGCAAGCCTGTTGCGGCCATCGTCGAGGAGGGACGCGAACTGATCGCCGACGGCGCGTCGGAACTCATCGTTATCGGCCAGGATACGACCGCCTACGGCCACGACTTCAAGGACAAGGACCGCAACACCGACATCGCCACGGTGTTGGGCAAGCTCGACCGCCTTTCCGGAATACGTTGGCTGCGCCTGCTCTATACGCATCCGGCCTCGTTCACCGACCGGCTGATCGGAGCGTTCGGCGAATTGGAGCACCTGCTGCCGTACGTCGATCTGCCCTTGCAACACATCGCGGATCCGATCCTGGCGAGCATGGGCCGCCGCACCACCCGCGAGCAGATTGAGGAGTTGATCGGCAAGCTGCGACGTGAACGGCCGGACCTCATCCTTCGCACGACGATGATTGTCGGCTACCCGGGCGAGACCGACGCGGCATTCCACGAACTACTGGATTTCGTCCGTTGGGCGAGATTCGATCGGCTCGGCGCCTTCGCCTACAGCAGCGAGCCGGGCACTCATGCCGCCGATTTGCCCGACCAGGTGCCCGGACCGGTCCGGCAGCAGCGATACGACGAGCTCATGTCGCTCCAGCAGTCCATCGCGACGGAGATTCAGCAGCAGGCCGTCGGCCAATGCATTGACGTCACCATCGACCGCGGCAGCGACGGAACCGGTCCGGCCCACGGCCGCTTCTGGGGCCAGGCGCCCGATATCGACGGAATAACCGTTGTTCGCAGTTCGTCGCCCCTGCCATGCGGGCGAAGCGTCCGCGTCCGAATCACGGCGGCCGGTCCCTACGACCTTGAGGGAGAGGCCGTCGGCGAGTAAAATCGTCACACTGTGAAACGCCATCTACCCAACCTGCTGACCGCTTCGCGGCTCGCGATGGCCGTGGTCGTCTTCGTGCTTGTCGCCGCCTGGCGGATCGACCACCCGGACACGCGCCTGTTTCTCGATGTGGCCGTGGGCGTTTTCCTTCTGGCGATGCTCAGCGACGTGCTGGACGGCTGGGCTGCCCGCCGGTTTCACTCCTCGAGCGCCCTGGGGCGCATCGCCGACGCCTTCACCGACAAGATTCTCGTATGCGGAACGTTCGCTTTCCTGGCGGGAGGTAATTTCATCGCCGACCGCGATGGAGCCGCTGCGACGTTGACGGGCATCGCGCCGTGGATGGTCGTGGTGCTGTTTTCCCGCGAGTTTCTGGTCAATGCCATTCGTGGGTGGAGCGAGAGCCTCGGCCGTCCGTTCCCCGCCACGGTTTACGGCAAGGCCAAAATGAGTCTTCAGTGCGTGACCATCATCTACATTCTGCTACACGTGGGACATCTCCGCCATGAGGCGCCATGGGCCGCTGCCATGCGGGACACCCTTGTGTGGGCCACAGTGACGGTTACGGCACTGAGCGCGCTGGTGTACGTCGGCCGCACGTGGCGGCTGATACGCATGACCGCCGGCGACAGCCTCGCCGGAACGACGGATTCGTTCCAAGCACCTGAGTGAAACGATGCCCATGGCCACCTCGGCGACAGCAACTCTGCTGCTCGGTCCGGCGCGATCGCGCAAAGCCGCGACTCTCCGACAACTCTACCTGGACTTGGTGGCCGACTGCCCGCCGGGCGAGCTGTCGCGACGGGTTCTGCTCTTGGTACCCACGAGCAAGCGGCGTCTGGCTACGATCGACGCTTTGCTGCGCGAGTCGCGCGACGGACTCCTTGTACAGCCCAACGTCTGGACATTCCCCCAGTACGCCGAATGGGCCCTTAGCCAGCTAGGCACTCCAGTCCGCAGGGCCACAGAGTTGCAGCGGCAGGGCATCCTCGCTGCGGCTCTTGCATGGTGCGTCACAAAGAAAGAGCTCCGTTACCTCCTGCCCATTGCCGACCGCCGCGGGCTTCTGGATTCGCTGGCGGACGTCATACGCCGACTGAAAACCGAGGCAATCCGCCCTCAGGACTTTGCCCGCGCCGCCCCCAAGAGCGGCCTGGGGCATGATCTGGCGGCGATCTACACCTGTTACCAGGGTCAGCTCGAGACCGCCGGACTGTACGACGATGCCGGCCTATTCTGGCAGGCCCGCGAAGCGTTGGAGGCCGCCGGTGACGGCTTCCCGTGGCCGGCCAACGTGCTTGTGGACGGATTCCAGGACTTCTCCAGCCCCCAGCGGGCCATTCTCCGAACGCTGTACGACCATGGTGCGCAACTGGTGGTCACCCTTCCATGCTCCCGTGAGCGTCCCGATCTGTTTGCTCCGACGCTTCGCACGCTCGAACACCTCCAGGCCGCGTTCAATCACCGCATCGTGATAAAGGAGGTTGCAGCCCCCGAGGCGACGACGCCTCTGACACACGTCCAGGAGTCGCTTTTCGCCGACTCCGACGCACCGCCCCACCCCGACGCCTCCATGGCCGTCACGTTTGCCGAGACCGCCGGATACGTCCGAGAAGTGGAGTTCCTGGCGCAACGTATCAAACGGTTTCTCGTCGCAGACACGGATGACGATTGTTCCGATCCCGATGCAATACGCCCCGCCGACATCGCCATCATCCTGCCGGCGCGACAACCGTACGAGGACCTGATCGCCCGTATCTTCCCGGGCTACGGCATTCCCATCGACGGGCTGTCCGGCGTCTCGCTGCTCCGCATGCCGCTGACGCGGTGGCTGCTGGAGTTGCTCCGCCTGCCGCTGAGCGATTTCGCCTATGCGTCGCTCGTCGGCGTTCTTCGCTCGCCATACTTTCCGTGCGAGCTGTTCGACACCGATCCACACACGCTGGAGGCAGCCTGCCGCATGCTTCATCGCGTCGGGGCCTTCGCGGGACTCGATGATCACGTGGAAGCCCTTCGCGACCATGCTCGTCGGCGTCGCATCGGCTTCCTTTCTGGCGATGCCGACCCCGCGGAATCTGCGGCCGAAGCCGACCTGGCCGATAAGGCGGCCGCGCTTCTGCGTCGCCTCGCGGCCCGGCTTGCCGTTCTGCCGCAGCAGGCGTCGCGCAAGAACCATCTGGCTGCAATCAGAACACTGGTAAATGAGTGTCGGTTCCGGTCGGCGGCGATCGCGGCGGGCGACCGCGCGCTGGCGGCTCGGGATCTGGCGTGCCTGGCCGCCCTGGAGACCGTCATCGCCGAGATGATCGAACTCGACGAGTATGCCCCGGCCGACTCCCTGACTGCCGCGGAATTCGTCGCAGAGCTGGAGGAAGCCCTGTCGGCCACCACCGTGGCGCCGCCGCGACCTGCCGCCGGCGCGGTCCATGTACTTGATACAAGGTCGTCGCGAGCGCTGACGTTCAAGGTTGTCGCCTTGCCCGGCCTGACCGACGGCCTATGGCCACAGCCGATGCGATCCGATCTGGCCGATGCGCCACAGGCCCAGGATTCGCTGGCCGGCGCCGGCTTGAGCGCTCCCGACCGCCGCGACCATCTGGCCGAGCAACGGTTTCTGTTCTATATGGCCGCCTCGCGCGCCTCGCAGCACCTGATCGTCACACGACCGGCTGCCGACGAGGCCGGACGTCCACTCTGCGCCAGCCCGTTCTGGACCGAGATCGTTCGCGCCGTGTTTGGTCGGCAGCCGCCGAACATTCCTGTCGTCACAGCCCGCGACGCCGAGCAGCCGGCCGAAAGCATCGCCAGCCCCGAGACGTTGCGACGCGCCGCCATGTCCGCCCTGGCGTCTCCCGATGCCCAAGGGCTGGCCGTTCTGGCGGCAGCTCATGCGGTGGACCCTGTGCTCAGGCCGACGTGTCACGCTGCGGCCGTGATCATGGAACGCGAATCGCCGCGTCCTTTCGGTCGGTTTGATGGCGTGCTGAGCGATGGCCGAATCGTTGAGGCACTGGCTGCCGCCTACCCGTCGGCCTGCCCGCTCAGCATCACCAGTCTGGAGCATTTCGCACAATGCCCATTTTGGTTCTTCGCGGAGACCGTTTGCCGTCTTGACGTCGTGGACCCCCCCGAGGAGACCCTGATCGACGATCAGACCGGATTGCTTTACCACGACATCCTCTGCGACTTTTACCGGACGTGCCGTCTGGATCAGCCGCAAGGCGCCCGCCTGAACCGGATACCCACAGATCAGCTTCGCCAGAAGATGTCGCAGGCGGTGGACCGCGCCTTCACACGAAGATCGGACCGGACGCAGTCCACATTGCCTGCGCTGCTGGCCATTCAGCGAGAGGACATCCGCGAGCGGTTGCTGGCCTATGTGGAGGCTGAGGCACGGCGTTGTACCGATCTGTCCTATGACCTGGAGCCCCTGGTCTTCGAGTGGTCCTTTGGCATGCCTGTCCGCGACGGCGATTCGGATGAAAGCACCGCGTCACCTGCCATCGTGCCATCACCCTATGGACCGATACGCCTCCGTGGCCGTATAGACCGCATCGACCGCGCCACTGACACTACTGGCGGCCGTGCGTGGCTGGAGATTGTGGACTACAAGAGCGGCCGCCAACCCAGCAATCTGGCGTCCCGGCTGCGCGATGGGCTGGTGCTCCAGTTGCCGCTGTATCTGTTGGCAGTCGATCAACTGCTATCGGGCCCTTTGAAGGCGGTAGCCGGACTGGGTGCCTACTACTACCTCCGCGACCTGCGGCACTATGTCGGCGTCGCGTTGACCGGCGACAAGGCGGACTCGGGACGCGATCTGATCCAACTGGCGACCGCCAAGACCGTGGAGGCCATTGCCGCTTGTCGCCGCGGGGCGTTTCCGCCGCTACCGGCCGACGAGTGCCCCTCGTATTGTCCCTACGACCGCCTGTGCCGAGCCGCCCGCTGGCGCATCGAGCTCAAGGCGCCGGAGGTCACGCCATGACGCTGACGAAGGAACAACACGAGGCGGTTGTGCGACTGGACGACAACCTCTGCGTGGTGGCCGGGGCCGGCACCGGCAAGACACGCGTCCTGGTCGAGCGATTTCTCCACCTGCTGGAGGTCGGCGGCTGCGAACCGTCACAGTTGGCCGCCATCACGTTCACCGAGAAGGCAGCCGCCGAAATGCTCTCGCGGTTGCGTGCTCGCTGCCAGGAGCGCATGGCGCGGGCCGATGATGACGCTCAGCGACAGCTCTGGAAACGCCATCTGGAAGACCTTGGCGACGCCGTGGTGACCACAATCCACGGATTCTGCCGCCGGCTGCTGTCGCAACACCCCGTCGAGGCGGGACTCGATCCTCACTTCACCGTTCTGTCCGATGCGCGGTCGTCGCAGTTGATGGGCGACAGCGTTCACCGGACACTGCGCGAGATGTTCGAGGCCTCCGATCCGGATGTGCTGACCGCTACCCAGGCATACTCGCTGCCGACCCTTGAGCAGATGCTGCGCGACGCCCTGTTGCACCGCGACGAGGTGCGCATTGCTGCGGCCCAGAGCGAACGCCCGTTGCCGGAGCAACTGGCGGACCTGGAACAATTCGTCACGTCAGCGATGACGGCCGCCTGCGACGAGTTTCTGGCAAATGCCAGCCTCGCCCCCCTGAGGCACATGGTCACGTCCGTGATGGGCCCCCGAGGCGACGGGCGCGAAGTATCGCGTGAGAAAGCCGCCGAGGCGCTGGCCATGATGGCACCGGGTCAGCCGCCCGAGGCGCGCATCACCGGCCTCCGCGACCTCGCAGGCCTCAATCTGCAGAAGCACGGATCGGCCGGCAAGTGGCCCAGCCCCGAGCACCATCAACAGATGGGCGACGCCCTGAAAACCTTGCGGGATTCCGCCAAGGACGCCCTGGCCGCGTGCGACGTGGCCGCCCCCGAACTCTGGAGACGGCAACTGGAAATCGGGGAGGCCGTCGCCAGGGTCGCGATGCGCACCATTGACACGTACCAGGCAACCAAGCGAACCCTTGCCGCCGTGGACTTCGACGACCTTCTGCTGATGGCACGCGACCTGCTGCGCGATCACCCCGACGTGCGGCAGCGCGTCGGAGGGCGATTCCGCCAGATCCTTGTCGATGAGCTCCAGGACACCGACCCGGTCCAGATGGAAATCGTTACACTGCTGCTGACCGACGGCGCCCCAGAAATCGCCGCCCTGCGGCCGGGCAGCTTTTTCGGCGTCGGTGATCCCAAGCAGTCGATCTACCGTTTTCGCGGGGTAGACGTGCAGGTCTTCCGTCACGTTATGGACCAGCTTGGGCCGTCGCATACGGTGATGCTGACTAGAACATTCCGGTTCCACCAAGGACTGGCCGATGTTATCAACACGTTGTTTGCACCATTGCTGGCAGGAGACTTCGTCCCCCTGTCGGCGCACGACACACGGACGCCGCCCGGTTGCGTGGAACTGCTCCTGACAGACCACGAGGATAACGATCACGCCGAGGCGCGGCGCGCCCTGGAGGCGGCACGCATCGCCGCTCGCATCGACGAACTGGTTCGCACTGGAGCCTTCCGATACGGCGACATCGCGATCCTCATGCACCGCCTGACTCAGATTCATACGTACGAGGAGGCCCTGAAGCGGCTCGATATCCCTTACTATGTGGTCAGCGGCAGACGGTTCTATGAACAGGACGAGGTCCACGATGCCCTTGCCGCCTTGAGGGCTCTGATGCATCCTCACGACGACCTGGCCGTCGCCGTGGTGCTGCGCGGCCCGCTGTTCGGCCTGTCCGACGACGCCCTGTACACGCTCTGCCGCCACAAGCCGCTCACATCCGCCATCCGCGATAGCGCCATCACAGCAACCATGTCGCCGTCGGATGCAGCCAAAGTGCGACGCGCTGCAGCCTGGTTCGCCCACTTCGGCCCACGCGCCGGCCGCATCGGCGTTGCGCAACTGCTCCAGGAAATCATGTTTGAAGGCATTCCTTCCGACGATGGAACCAATGCCTGTGCGTCGCTGGCCCATGTGCTTCTGCCCCAATTCATCGGGCAGCAGCGCTATGCGAACCTGCGACGACTGCTGGAGCTGGCGCGACAGGCAGATCTCGTCGGCGGCTCGCGCATCGAGGATTTTCTGGTTGAAATCGAGGCGGGCCTCCGCGAAGGCATCCGCGAGGCCGAAGCGCCGCTGGACGTCGAGGGTGGCAACTCGGTCCTGATAATGACCGTCCACGCCGCCAAGGGACTGGAGTTCCCCTGCGTAATTCTGGCCAACACCGACGCTGAGCGGCGCAGCAGCACGGCACCGCTTTTCTACGCCGATCCCCGTCTGGGCTTCGCCCCCAGGCGACCCGACCGACGGCCGAACGAAGACGAACCGGCCGCCTATACCCTGGCCCTCCGCCAGGATCACAATCAGGACGACCAGGAGTTCCGCCGCCTGTTCTATGTGGCCGCGACACGTGCCAAGGACCGGCTCATCCTGTCAGGGGCCAGAAAATTCGCCCGCCATAGCTGGCTTGGGATGGTGGACGGGGTGGCGGACCTGAACCTGGCCGCGAATGTGTCCGACAGCCCGAATCAGCCGTTGGCCCACGGCAGTCCGCTTACGGTGAACCTGGCTTCGGCGCCTGCGATGGGCTCGCGTCGCGTCTCGGCCGAACTAGGTCCATTGGCAAAGGCGTTCCACGAGGGCGAAGTGAACGACGCGGAACTGGACCGGTTGCTGGCTCGCTCCGCTGATGCCACCCTGACGGGCCGATTGGCCGCCCGATGCTCGCGCGTAGCCGAAGGCGGCGCGACCATCCATCTGACAGCCACATCGCTGACGGATTACGCCGTCTGCCCGGCGAGGTATTACCTCAGGCACGTCCTGGGCCTGGACGAACACGTTGCCGCACCGGCATCCGATGACGCGGAGAGGCTGAATGCCGCGGCAATCGGAACCGTTGTCCACGCATACCTGGAGCGGGCCGACGACCCGACGCAGCCGGCAAACGAAGATGTCATACGACAGTGGGTTCTTCGAGAGTCCCGCCTCCGGGCCGATCAGCGCGAGGAGGCGGTGGCTGCGGCACGGCGGCATCTGGATGCATTCCGCCATACGGCCCTGGCCGGGGAGATTGCTGCCGCGGCAAAACGCAACGGACGCTTGTTCCGGGAGTTACGTTTCTCCATGACCCACGCCGTCTCCCGGATATGCAGTGCGGTAGGTGATGTGGTCATTAGCGGCACCATCGACCTGCTCTTCATGGACAGCCGCGGAGAGTGGGTTGTTGTGGACTACAAGACCGATGCCATTGCGCCCGAGGATGCACGGGAGCGTACGATTCACTATCTTCCACAGCTTCAGGTGTACCGAATGGCGGCGAAGAAATTTCTCAAAATAAACGCAGTGAGGACTTGCCTTGCGTTCCTAGGCGCAGGTATAGTTGAAGATATCGAAGACATCTCTGTCCATACCGTGGTGGACCGTCTGGCGGCAGGTATTGCCTCCCAGGCGTTCAAGCCAGGTGACACGTGCAGCGACTCTTGTGTGTACGTTCCATTCTGCCGCATGTCGTCGTAGCCGTCGCCTGCTTGCCTCAACGAACCGTCTGCCCGTGTCGGAAGGCACTGCCGCCCGGCGCGACGAGATAGGGCCAGGGAACGGTAAGGAGAGACTCGCATGACCTATGATTTCAGCATCATCCGTCACATTCGCAAGAAGCTCGGGCTGACGATTTACGGCCTGAGCGAGAAGTGCGGCGTGAGTTACGTCGCCCTCAGCAAACTCGAGCGAAATCTCGGGAATCCCGAGCTCAAGACACTCGACCGGATCGCCCATGCCCTCGGCGTGCAGACGCATAACCTGCTCGCCCTGGCCGAGCACGACCGGCCGCAGGTGGTCGCCGCCGAACGCATCGTGGACGAAAACGGCATCCATCTCCACCGCGCCTCGTTCGACGGGATTCATGTCTCGCAGGTCACCGCCCGCGCCGGCGCGCTGGTCTGCGCCGAGCATGAGCACCGCGACGACTACGAGGTCTGCTTCGTTCTCAAGGGCAAGGTCAAGCTCACCGTCCGCAACAGCGAATACGAGATTCTGCCCGGGCAGGCTGTGCGGTTCGATTGTATCTTCGAACATCGCTATGAGGCCGTCGAAGATTCCGAAGTGTTACACGTCGTCACGCGGAAGTGACGTCCGGCTCCTCGGCCGGGAACCGCGCGGAGCCGAGCGGGTCGGCGGTTGCCGACCATAGAGTCTCTCAGGATCGCAGTGCACTGAGGTTCCATTCGGCCGACTTGTTGCCGCCGAATGTCTGGATGATGTGGTCTTCGTCGCGTTCGCTGCGTCCAAACAGGGCCCGCACCGCAGGATCGCCCGCCAGGCGATCGAATGCCTTCACCGACTCCTCGCGCGTTCCAACAGGAATGTACTGCCGCTCAATCCTGTTCGGTCGGACCGACACGACATCGTAGGCCAGCGGCCACGTGCTCAGCCCGGGCACCGAAAAATGGACCGTCCGCCCGACGACCTTTCCCGCCGCAAATCGGTGCGAGGCGCTGATCACGGCCGTCACGTTCGCATGCCGCCCGAGAATCTCCAGGGCCTCGGCCCGGTTGTCCACCAGGCGATCCTGCCACGGCGCCGCCGTGTCCAGCGGATGCAGCGACACCAGGGCGTGGTACGAGAGAATCACTACGGCCCTGTCGCGATAGCGGGCCAGCGTCCGATCAAGCCACGCCAGTTGTGCCGCATCCAAGTGTCCGGGACGACCGCTTCCCTGCGACGACGTGTACAGGCCGATCAGCACCAGGCCGCCGTTCCGCTCAACCACCCAGTACGGCAGCGGTCCATTGAACCCGTGGTCGCGGAAGATCCACGTCAGCAACGACGTGCCCAGGGATGCCTCGGAAACCGAAGCAGGACTGCTCTGAGCCGTGGCCCTTTCCCCCGCTACCGCGGCATCCAGCCCCTCGGGACCGAGAACTACGAAGTAGGGCTTCTTCAATTCGCCCAGCGCTGCCCGCGCCGCGTCCAGCGAACGCGGTTCGCCGCGCGCCAGCAGGTTCCCCAGCACCACAGTGAATTCGATCTTCGATCCGTTGATTTCGTCCACAGTCCGCCGCAGACGTGCCAAGGCCGTTGCATCAAGCGCGGCGTCTTCGGGGCGGTCGTCCCGTACGGAGTCGGCCAGAAGCGCATTGCCGATCACGGCAAACGTCACCGGTCGCTGTATCCGCCCGGGCACACAGCCCCCAGCCGCCAGGGCGCCCGCCGCCACAAGCCCCACGACACAGATTGCCGCTCGCAAAGGCATCGCTCTGAACGTAGACCGCACAGGTCGCCCTCTCACTTGGCCTTGTCGCGGAGCAGGCTGGCCCGCGCCCAGTTCACGCGGTCCTGCACATCAAAATGGTCTCCCGCCTCGACGATCAGCTCCAGCCGTCGGGCCCCCTGCACCGAAATGTTGATCTGTCGGGCCGGCTCCTGCCACTTGACGTGATCAGCACGGAACGCCTCCTTGCCGTCCACCTTCACCACGAGGTTCACGTCGGCGTACCTTCCTGCCGACTCGTCGATCCCCGCCGTGACGAGGAATCGCTGGTAACCGCCGCCCAGATCGTACGCCACAAGGCATGGAGCGTGGACGCCGATGCCGCTGTCGTGCGTCACCACGTGCCCCCGTTCGTCCCGCAGGCGCATCGGACCGCCGAGGACATTGAGGCCCGCCTGCAACGGCCACGACAGCACGTCGAGGCTCTGCTGCTGATACTCACTGGGCTTCAAGGTCTCCAGGGGCACCAGCCTGCCGCCAATCACCTCGATTCGAACGATCGAAGCAAGCGGCACCACGACGGACACCCTGCCTCCAAGCAGCCCGCGCAGTCCGGCCACCTCCGTGGCCACCGAGCCAAGCTCCAGGCAACTGCCGCCTCGCGTCGCAACTCGCAGCAGCGGCATGGCGACCTCGGGCCTTCCCTGCGCCGGGGCGCCCACCTGGATAGCCGTCACACGGCTTCGTTCGAGCGAACGATCCCCGAGAGCCGCACTGTGAAACTCTACCGTCTTGTCGTCGATCCGGTTGACCGTCCCCGACAACCGGTCGCCGTTGGCGAGCACAACCACATCGGTCCTCGATTCTTCCGTCCCAAGGCTGCCCACGCCGGCCCCAGCCAGACGAACCATGCGCACCACCTCCAGGGGCACCTGGAGATCTCCGAACTCGGTCCTCGCCACAGAGAACGTCTTGCCGTCAAATCCAGTCACGCGGCCGCTCAGAGCCCCGCCCGTGGTGAGCACCTGGTCCGCAGCCTGCGACGCCTCGCCCGGCAACGGAGCGGCCGTCTCCTTTGTTGCCGCATTGTCAGCCGACGCCGCCTCGCCGGATGGGGCATGATGGAACTGGACTGCAGCCACATCCTCCAGGGGCCACGCGCCGGCTTCCGCGCCCTGCGCGTCGCGTGCCACGAGACGCCCGTCCCCGACGGCCACCGATGCCGCCTCGACTGTGCGTCCATCGACCAGACTGATGGCTATCTGCGCCGACGCGCGGCCGGCGATGGCGGCGACCAGGAAAAGACCGGCGAGCTTTGCGGAGAGCTTTCTCATCAGCGTTGTAGAATCGGCAGATAGCGGTTAGGAATCTGAAGGATAATGCATGCCATGGCCGTGCCGTACTCCTTGCCGGCCTCGCCCGACCAGGAACCGTCCTGGGCACTCTGTTTGCCGACCAGGTCCTTGCTGATGGCCGGCCACCACTGCTTCCAGTACTCGCCGCCGGCGATGAACATGGCTTGGGTGGCGTAATAGTTCCCGTAGAAGTAGAACCCGCCGGCATTGCCCTGCCCGCCTGAGCCGGGCTTGTGCTTCATCAGATAGGCAAGGCCGCGCTCGACCTCCGGCCCCGTGTAGATGCCACAGTTGTAAAGGCTGCATACCCCGGCGGCCGAACGTGGAAACGCCGAACCGCGGCTGTTGAGTGTGTACGAGAAGCCGCCGTCCGGATTCTGGCTCTTCTTGACGTAATCGATGGCCTTGTCGATGGTCGCCTTGGGGACGCGGATACCGTTGTTGCGCGCGGCCCGAAGGGCCATGATCGAACAGATCGTCACCGACAGATCGGCATCGTACTTGATGGGCTGATAGCGCCACCCGCCCTCGTCGTTCTGCGTTCGCACGATAAGGTCCACCGCGCGGCTCAGTTTCTCGCGCACTACCGGGTCCGGGCTCATGCCGTACACCTCGGCCAGGAAGAGCGTGGCGAACCCGTGGCCGTACATCGGGCCATGGCTGACGCTGCCGCCCGAGATGAATCCGCTGCGCCCCGTGTGCGCGATGATGAACTCAAGGCATTTCCGCACGTTCTTGCCGTACTTGCCGCGATCCGGCAGGCTGCCCTGACTCATGAAGGCCAGACCGGCCAACCCCGTGATGCCGGCATGGCTGGAGTAGCCGCCCGTGCGGCCGAAGCCGCCGTCCTCGTTCTGGATGCCGGCCAGATACGCCAGTCCCTTGTCCACGGCGGCAAGCACTTCGGGCGACAACTCCTCGCCCGTAATCGGATCGTCACCGAGGGGGCCCTTCGGGGCGGCAGGCGACGCGGCCGGTTCAGCCGGACCGGACTCCTGGGCATGCGTCGCCGTGAGGGCGCCCACCACGGCCACAAGACACGCTGCCGCAAGAGCGACCTTCCATGTGCGGACGGCCTCGGAATTCATCGCTCCGTCACTCCTCTTCCTGCGCCTGGGACCGGTTCCCCGCCAGAGCATAGTAGTACCGATCCAGTAGGTCAACGTATTCCTGGAGAATCATGCCGCGGATGCTCTGCATCGTTTCCCGCGGACGGTTCGGAAGCAGGTCGCCCCACCGCTCCATCAACAGATCCGACACCTCGTCCAGGGCCCTCTCCTCCACCTGCCCCTTGGTAGCCTGCTCCTGCTGCATCGGCTGATTGCCCTGCCGCGGCCGCTGGCGACCGGTTTGTTGCTGTTGTCTCTGTTGCTGCTGTTGGCGCCGGCGACGCTGCGACTGCGAGTCCTGGCTCGATTGACCCTGCTGCTGTTGTTGCTGCTGTTGTTGCTGCTGGGCCTGCTGCTTGACGTACTCGATCAGTTCGTCAAGGTCGTCAATCGCCTTCTTCTCCACATCGATCGTCGCATCGCCCGGATCCTCACGTTCGACCAGCCTCTGCGCCGCCTCGCCCATGTGCGCCTTGATCCGATCCACAACTTCGGCCGGATCGATGTCCGGACCTTCCTCCTCATGATCCGTATCGGCCTCCGGCGTCTGCTGATCAGTCGCGCTGGGCTTCGATGCCGGCTGCTTCTTGAGCAGTTCGCCCAGTTCGGGCAGCACGATATCCGATTCTTCCAGGTTCATAATGTCGTCGAGGTTCAGACGGAACTCCGGCTGCTCGGCTGACGTTCCAGGCGATGATTCTCCCGCCCCACCGGCTGCCGGCACAGTCGATTCGTTCCCCCGCTCGGGGGCCCTGGCCTGTGAAGGCGACGAATCCGCCAACGCCGTTGCCCAAGCCATGGCTGCCACGATTGCCGCGACTAGACATCTCACCACCCACGCGTTGCTCATAGCTCGCCCCCCTGCTGCCCGGCCGCCGGGTCCGTCAGTTTTTCCAGAAGCCCTTTGACACGCTCCTGGTCGCGGCCGATTCGCTTGGCTTCAGCCTTGATGCGGGCCTGCTCCTCGGGCGTTTCGTGCGACTTCAAGGCGTCGTTCACCTGAGTCGTTGCGTCACGGATGTCCTGTTGCATCATCTTGAGCATCTTCAACTCCGCCAAGGTCGGCACGAGCTGCGTTTGTCCCTGCTGACCTCCCCCACTGCCGCCACGGCCACCGCCGCGACGCCGGCGATTCGATATCTCCTCGTCGAGCGCACGCACCAACTTGTCCAGGTACTCGATGGCCTTCTGCTGCGCCGATTGCGTAATCGGATCGGTCTGTTCCTTGCGCAGCCGCTGATGCGACTCGTCCATGCGGTCGCCGACGATCTTCAGCACAAACGTAAAGACGGTGACGTTGGCTTCCTCGAGCTGCCTGATGATTCCGGCCGTTTCGCTAAGCAACTCTCTTTGCTGATCCTGCGTAAAGATCAACCTTTCGGCGTCGCTCCTGGCGAACTTTTCAGCCAGCCGTTTCGCTTCCAAGTCCACCGTAGCACCGTGGACCTCGACTTCCCCGTCCTTGATGCGTGCCAACTGCTGCTTGATCGCCTCGAGTTTCTCCTCGGCAAGAGCTTGTTCGGACTCCCGGATATCCTGCTCAAGCTCGCGATTCGCCTGATCGAGCTGTTCGATCGCTTTCTCCTGGCTCTGCTGGGCGGACTCGCTCTGGCCCTGCGACAACCCGGACTGGGCCTGCCCCATGCTCTGCTGGGCCGACTGAGTGGATGCGGCCGCCTGCTGCGACCCAGCCTCCTGCATTTTCTCCGACAGCCGCCCGGTCTGCTGCGCCGTCTGGCCTTGCTTGGGTGCCTGCTGTTCGGGCCGGGCGGCATTGGGCCGGCCCGCCTGGGCATCCTTGTTCTCCTGGAGATGTCCCTCTTCCTTCCTCCGCACCTCCTGCAACTCCTTCTGGAGTTCCTTGAGTGTGCTGATGCGATTCTGCAATTCCTGCTGTCGCCGATTCTCCAGCTTCTCGATCATCGCCCGGAGGTCTTCCTCGGCCGATGCCTGGCTGGCGCCGGCGACGGCCGCCTGATTCTGCCCGATCTGCCGCGAGGCGTTCCGCATCTTGCGCACCGGATCGCGATTCTCCGCGTCCTTGGCCACGTCCTTCAGCGCCTCGGCCACGGCTTCATTTCTCTGCTGGAGTTCCCGGGCAGCCTCCTTCATCTGCTCCACGGCCTGATTCAGCTCCTGCGCCAGCTCGCTCTGCCGCGACGCCAGCGATTGCTGGGCGTCGCGCTCTTCGGCGGTCAGTTCTCCCTGCGACTTGCCGAGCGTCTGATTCGCCAAATCGCCGGTTCGCTCCGTCAATTTCTCCTGTTGCCTAAGAATCTGTCGGAGCTTCTGAGCTATAGCCTCCGCCTCGGTAAACCGCTCCAAACGGCTCAGCGCATCGCGCAAACGATCAATCACCCGCTGCTGCTCGGCAATTGCCTCGTCCAACTTATCGGTCTGCTGTTCAGGCGTGGCTGCGGCGTCGCGCGACTGTCTCAGGGCCTGCGACGCTTTCGGCATAGGATCCTTGGCCACCTCGTCCAGGGCCTGCTGCGTCTCCACCGAGTGGTCGAACGCCTCGTCCTGCGGGATGCGATTCAACCGATACTGCGACAGCAATTCGTCGAACTCGTCCCGGATTTCCTCGGCCTGCTGCTTCAGTTGCCGCTGAGAGTCTTCCTGGCCCATGGTCTGTTCGCGGCCTCGCTGGCTCAGCGGCTCCGATGCCGGTTTCTCCGAGCGGGTGTCCTTGGTCTCGGCCTGGAGATCTTCCTGCCGGCGCACCAGGTCGCCGACCCGAAGCCCCAGCGCCAGCAGCTTCCTTCGCATGGCTTCCGCCATCGACTCGACCGAGACGACGCGAAGCCGGTATTCCTGGCTCTGGGCCGTGTGCGGCCCTTGCCCGCGCCATTGGAAGTTGTCCACGGCCGCGCAGCGATATACGATCTCTTCGCCCACCTGCAATTCCGGCTCAATATCGCGCAGGTCCCACCGCTTGACGGCCGTCAGCGCCAGGGGCCGCGCGTCGGTCCCGCGTTCCACCGGCCGCACGACCGTCAGGCCCGTGGTTCCCCTTTCCTGCGACGTACCTCGCTGCCATCCCAGTGCCGCGCGCGTCACGCCGCAATCGTCTTGAATGTGCGCCTTCACCGGCACCACGCTGCGGAACGTAACGTCCATGATCGCCTGCGTCGGCTCCACGATTCGAACGCGTGGCGGCTCGTCCTGCTCGGCCACCACGGTCAGCGTGTCGCCCGGTTCACTATCGAAACCGTCCATGCACACCATGCGGAAGCCGATCAACTCCGTCTGGTCCACCTCGAACTCGGCCCTTAACAGACGCCTATCGGCCGCCATCCGTGCCGCCGCAACCTCATCGCCCGCCGCGCCGCCGGCAAGCGGGTCGGACGATACGAACGCCAGCGGCACGGCTCGCTGCTGTTCGCCCCGACCGAACAGAAGGGCCGCCTTCGGCGTTCCGTCGCTTTCGGCGGCAATCGGCTTGTTTGTCAGCACTTCCACCAGCACGCGCGACCCTTGCAACGCCCGTGCACTGCCCTGCCCCTCGAAGACCGCCACCTCGCCGTCGGCTATGTACGAAGGCGGCGCGATCTGAAGCACGACGTTCTGCGCCCGCGGCCTCGGGCGGGCGTCCACCAGCACAAGCCCGCCACGACGCGTGTCGTCGTCGCCGGCGGTCACGTAATACTCGAACGACTTGCGAACCCGCGTAAACGTGCGGACGAAGACCGCGTGGCCTTCCCCAACGTCCACCGGCTTCATGATCTCCGGCGGAGCGAAGGCCTCGCTGCCCGTTTCACGGTAGTAGATGTTCACGCGGTCGGGCACCACGCCTTCCACGGAGACACGGGCCTGGAAATCCTCACCTATGGGAATAATGAATCGCCGCGTCGGGCCGACATCCACCCATGTGCGTCGAGGCCACTGGCGGCTGCTCAGCGGGTTGAAGAGCCGCTCGATCCCGATCATGGCGGCATCGGCCTGCCATGCGCCCAGCGCGGCAATACCCGCCGCCACAACCACTCCGAACAGGAACATGGCCACCAGCGGCCTGGGATTGAGCGCGCGGGTAAACGGCGTGCCGGCGGTCGCCCTGAGCGTGTCGGCGACGACCGCCTGCCGCAACTCGGCCGACTCTCCGGCACGGCCCCGCGGACTCTCGATGAAATTCACGGTACTGGCCAACCGGTCGTCGAGCTCCGGAAACCGCCCTTCCAGTTCCAACGCCACGTCTTGCACGCTGATGCGCGTCCGCAAGGGCCGCCACAAATGCCGTACGGCCACCACGATCAGCAGCGACAAGACGCCTGCCAGCAGACCGAAGCGAATCAAGGCGGGAAACTTGATGAGGTAGTCCAGCACAATCGCCGCCAGCACGGCCGGCGGCACCGCCGCCAGAAGACGTCCCAGACCATCCAGTGCAAACAGGGCGCGCACTGTGCGTCTCAGGCTGCGAAGCTGCGACAGGAGGGATTGTTCTTCCGTCATGACCCTACCCTCGTTCTACGGCTCATTCGCCTGCCTGCTTGGATGCTCACGGCAGCAGCTTGTTCCGCCCGACGCCGGAGCAAGTTACGCTCACAAATGCCGATTATAGCATCCGATGCCGCTTACGGAGCACCCACTCCAGCGTGATCAGCAGCACGAACATGGTCAGTACTCCCGGCGAGTCCCAGATCTCGTCCACCAAGTCGTTCTCGATGGTGCGCGTCTGGGCCGGGATCAGATCGGGCAACCGGCCCGTCTGGTGCGGTGGCAGAATGTGCCCTCGACCGTTCAGACCGCTGAGTTTGGCCAGCATTGCCGTATCGCGGGTAGGCTGCTCAAACTCCTCGCGGCTCGGTGCGACAAGGAAATCCCCTTCGGCCTTTACGGCGTCCTTGCCGCCGGACACTTCGGCCGCCATCACAAACTTGCCCGTCACCTCAGGCGTAAACTCCCCCTCAAACAGCGCCAACCCCGGATTCGTCCGGCCAAGCATTACCTGTTGCTCGGCGGTTGTGCCGTCGGCCGCTTGCCAGCGCACGGCAGCAGCCACACGCTGCACCTGCGGCCCCACAGATGCCGGGTCGGTCACGCGAAGTTGGATCTTCACCTTCTCGCCGAGGGTGTACCGGGGACTCTCCGCCTCGATCACCGCCCGCTGTTGCGGCAGAGCCAGGTACCGCACCAACTGGAGCCAGAAGCTGTTGAAGTAACGGCGTCCCGTGTACCACCGCCATCGCCACGTTTCGTCGGAGCACGAGAAAAACACCTGTCCCGCCCCGACGCGTTGCAGAAGCATCAGGGGCAGTTTCTCGCCGCCTTGTGAACCGATATCGTCCGGATGCACCAGCAGCACCTGCGCCCCGGGCTTGGCGCCCCGGGCTCGGTAGTACCAGTAGAAGCCCGGGAGGTCGTCCCAGGTCTTGCGGTTCTCGTTCATGTCCTTTTCGAACCGCAGGATCGGCGAGATCGTGCCCTCCAGCGTCCGCTGCGGCCGGAACTCGTTGCTCACCTGGCCAATCAGTTGTTCTTCGCCCGGTTCCACCGGCAGAAGCGTCTCGATCGGCGACCCGATGTAGCTGTTCGGATTGTAGCCGCGATTGCCCGCAATCATCACCAGGCCGCCGCCCTTGATCCTCACGAACTCGTCGATCCACCCCAACTGTTCCTCGCTGAACGTCCGGCTGTCCACGTCACCGAGAATAATGACGTCGTATTCGAACAACTTCTCCCGCGATTCCGGGAACGCTGTAATCGGCAGGTCGCCCTCGGGAGCGAAATGCACGTCGGCGCTTTTCAGCAAGACGCTCGTTAACACCGTCGGGTCTCGGTACAGGGCGTTCTTCAGGTAGTGGTATTCCCACCGCGGCAGATCCTCGATGATCAGCACCTTGAGCTGACGGTCGAGCACATCGATCTCCAGCGGCAGGCTCACGTTGTTCTCCAGGTCGCTTTCGCCGTTGACCGCCTTGAGCGACACCTGGAGCGTAAACGTTCCAGCCTGCTGCGGCTTCAAGTGCATTTCCACGGTCTGCGGACTGGACTCGGCGCCGAACGTGATGGATTCGCGCACCGTCATCTCCGGATGGCCCGTCACCGTCAGTTCCAGTTCCCCGTCATGTCCCTGGTATCCCGTGTTGCGCAGGTCCACCCGTACGGGCAGATCCTCGTTGATGAAGGCCCGCCGCTCGGCGGTGGCCCGAAGCACCTCCACGTCTCTGGCCGGCGTGACGCTGCCCAACCCCACAACCACCAGCGGCACGTCGTCCAGCATTTCTTCGAGCTTCCGCGTATCGGTGGCCACCGTGTCGCGGCCGTCCGTAAGCAGCACCACGCCCGTCAATGTCTGCCCGGCCAATTGCTCAAGGACCTTGTCCAGCGACTGTGGAATCATGGTCCTCTTGCCATTCGGCTCGATGGCCGCCAAGTCGGCCAGCGCCGCATCCACCTCATCCGCCGCGTCGATGCGACGGACCAGTTGCGGCGTCTCGTCAAACACATAGAGATACACCCGCTGCTCGGAGGCCAGCCGCTTGAGGGCGTTACGCGCGGTCTGACGATCTCCGCCGTCCATGGCTAGCACGGCCCGGGCCAGCTCGAACCGCGTCGGTTCGCCTTCACGGGCCGGAACTACCTGCCCGCGGCGCAGTATCTCCGCCACTGGCGGCGCGCCCGCGTCGCGCTTCGACTCCTCCTCGAATGTCTGCCAGTCGGTGATGCTCATGCTCGCGGACCGATCCACCAGGACGGCCACGGTCGAACGAATCTGTTCGTCGCGCTCCAGCCGCAGCGCCGGCTCGAAGATCATTCCCAGGGCCAGCAGGACCAGCGACACGCGCAGGAACATCAGCACGCCGCGGGCTACGGGAGGCGTGGCCGGATTCTCCCGGCGATAGATGCTCCAGACATACACGGCGGTTGCCACCACGGCCAGGAACACGGCCCATGCCGGCCACGCCGACAGAAAATCGAAGACCACGCGCCCGCCCTCGCCGAGGCGGATGCGATCGATCCCCAGAAACCATTCAAGAAGTTGCGACATCGTCTCACAGTTCCCCGGCCTCGCGCCGCCGGGCCGCTCGAGTCCCTTGCGCCGCGACCCTCAGGCGCCGCGGTTGAACCACCACGCCAGCAACGTCTCCAGAAGAAGCAATCCGAGCATGGCCCACAGCAAATTACGGGCCCAGCCGCCGGCCGCCTGCTGCTGCAACAACGACTGCCTCAGCCCCTCGGCCCCCCGGGCATAGACCACCTCCGTGCCGCCGAGCCGCCGTAACAGCGCTGCCTGGTCCAGGTGCGTCAGGTCGCTCTCGGCCGTGTCCACATTGACAGCCAGGCGGAATTCCCTGCCCGTGCCGCCCCGGCTCGGACGCACGACATATAGACCGCTCTGGTCCAGCATCGCCCCCGCCGGCGATCGTTCCCTGTCGCCGATCACCAAAGCCCGCCGCTGGCCGCCAATGTCTGTCGGCGCCAGGGCGACGGTCTCGCGCCCAGGCTTCTCCATGACGAAGGTGGTGCCGAAATCCGCCGCCGAGACAGGCAACTGCGTTTCGGCATCCACCAGACGGTTCAGACGCCACAGAACGTCGGGCATCAGGTACTTCATCAACTCCTGGACCAATTGCAGGTAGGCGGGGAGCTTCGGCAGGTCGGTCCACTCGGCGTCGGCCGTGGTCGCCACAAGGAGGACGCGGCCCCGCCCCAGCCGCCGCTCGACCACCGCAGGGCTGTTTTCCGCGTTGGCGAACCGCAGGACCGTCTGCACGCTGTCATCGTCCGTGGCCGGTGCGAGCTGGAAGTACTTGTACACCTGCACGCCGCCTAGCCCTGCCGCCCCCTGCTGGGCCTTCAGCCGCGACAAGCTCGGGTGATTCAGCGTACCAATATCGAACGACGTGTACTGGTCCGGCCGGTCCAGTTCGGTCGTTCCGAGGACCGGCCCCAGCGCCGCCGGAAGCAGCCCCTTGCCGTTCATGTAGAGCGAATCGTTATAATCCCGCGGCCGCACTTGGTCGCCCAGAAATATCATCGCCGAGCCGCCGCCTTCGATGAACCGCTCCAGGGCCTTCACCTGCGACGCATTCAGCGATGCGACATTCGCCAGAAGGATGAAATCCACGCCGTCGGCGTCCGCTGCCGAAAACTCCGTGTCGCGCACGGTGCGAACGTTGTAGCTGGTCACCCGGCGTCCGTCGCGGCCGCGAGGATCGATCGCCTCACGCAGATAGTCCACTTCGCCGCCAAAAGCGCCCTCGCCGGGTTCGCCGTCCACCAAGAGAACGTCCACGGCCGGCCTCACGTCCAGCGCCATCACCCGCACGCTGTCCACCGCCACGTCGTCGCCCGGCTGATCACGCAGCGACGCCATAATCGTGTGGTTGCCCGGCTCCGTGAAATTCCACGACCACGTACGGCTTTCGGCCTTGCGCGGCACCAGGTCGCCCACGACCACCGGAGCCACCCGTTGCCCGTCCACCGCCATATTGACCACCACATCGACGGCCGGCCGATCCGAAAGGTTCTCGACCTCCAGGCGGAACACCGTGTCGATGCCGCTGGTGACCACGGACCTGTCGGGCCGAAGGTCGCGGATAACGATGTTCGACGGTTCGTCTTGGCCGAAATCCACCACCGTCACGGCGGCCTTCTCCGCGATAGCCGCCATCAGCGACGCCAGCGACCCGGCGGCATCATCCGTCCACGCCACGGCCGTGTTGTCCGTGAACAGGTACACGACCTTTCGTTCCAATTCGCTTTCGTCCACGATCTTCTTGACCGTCTCCAGCGCGCCGATCATGTCGGTCGTCGAATCGCCGGCGGTCAGCCCCTCGATCTGTCCGAGAACATAAGGGTGATCGTAGCTGGCGGTCGTGATGCGGCCATGCGGCCGTGAGCCGGCCAGCACCAACGACACGCCGTCGCGCGGGTCAAAGCTCTCCACCAGTCGCACGGCCGCCTGACGGGCCTCCAGCATGATCGAGCCGCCTTCGACGTTGCCCCGATGCTGTGCCGACATGCTGAAGGAATCGTCCATGACGAGGATGGCGTGCGTGGCACCGCGTCCGAACCGGCCCAGCACCCCCGTGAGCACCGGCCGCGCCAGCGCCGCCGCCAGCAGCAGAATGATCAGCGTCCGGATCACCAACAGAATGATCTGTTCAATTCGCAAGCGTCGGGCGTTCTTGCGATGCGCCGCCAACAGAAATTCCATGGCCGCCCAGACCACACGCTTGAAACGCAGGCGATTGAGCAGATGGATAATGATAGGAATTGACGCCATGGCTGCGCCTGCGGCCATCAGCCAGGGGTGAAGCACCGTCAGAGCCAGAGTCACCTGTTCCATCTGTCCCCACCGTTATCGTCGCCATCTCGCCGAAACGGCGATCATAGTACAGACTTCGCGGACTGCGCGGCCAAGGCCCGGCCAACAACTCACCTGGCCGGCATCGACGTCCGCACGGCCCGCGTCGCCAGGTACGCCGACAGGGCCACATCCAGCGGCTGGCCGGTGTTCATCAGAACATAGTCGGCGTTCAGCCCGCGGCAGCCCTTTTTCAGACGATCCTGGAACGCCGCCACCTCTTCCAGGTACCGATGTCGCAGACTTCGCGGCTCAACCAGCAACTCCGGATACTCTTCCAGCCCCTCAAACAGCGTCGCGTCCTTGAACGGGAACTCCAGCTCCCACGGGTCCAGCACGTTCATCAGGATGATCTCGTGCCGCTTGTACCGCAGATGCTTCAGGCCCGACAGAATCTCGTCGAGCCGGTCGAAGCAGTCGCTCACCAGCAGCACGATGCCGCGCCGCGGAAAGCGGTCGGCCAGTTCGTGCAGCGTGGTTCCCATCTGCGTTTTTTCCTTGTTGCGAGCCGTCTCCAGCAACCGGCAGATGCTCCGCAGGTGAGCGGGATTGGTGTTCGGTTTGAGCACCTGGTACGGTTCCCGGTCGAACAGGGCCAGGCTCACGGCGTCGCGCTGGTGCAGCGTCAGATACGCCAGGCTGGCCGCGATGTAGCACGCATAATCCAGCTTCGTAACCGGCCCGTGGCCGTAGGTCATCGACTCGCTTGTGTCAATGACAAGGTAGAGAATGAGGTTGGTCTCTTCCTCGTACTGTTTGAGATAGAACTTGTCGGTGCGGCCATGGACCTTCCAGTCCAGGTGGCGCAGATCGTCGCCCCAGACGTATTCGCGGTGCTGGGCAAACTCGACGCTGAAGCCCTGATACGGGCTCCGGTGCAGGCCGGCCATGAATCCTTCCACAATCAGCCGCGCCTTGACGTCCAGTCCGGATATCTTAGCCAGCGTTCTGGGGTCTAAATACTTGCGGAACTCTTCCGCCACTGAGGGCCTCGCTTTCGCCGCTGGGGATGACCTCGATCAGTTGCCGCACAATGTCGTCCGACTTGATGCCCTCGGCCTCGGCATTGAAGTTCGTAATCACCCGGTGTCGCAGCACCGGATACGCCACCTGCCGGATGTCCTCCGTCGAGACATAGTAGCGGCCGTGCAGGATCGCCCGAGCCTTGCCGGCCAGCACCAGGTACTGCGAGGCGCGCGGCCCGGCCCCCCAGGCGACGTAGTCGGACACAAAGGGCGGCACATCCGTCTTGCCCACTCGCGTCAGTCGCGCCAGCGTCATCGCGTAGCGAACCACGTGGTCGGCCACCGGAACGCGCCGCACGATCTCCTGGAGCCGCAGGATCCCCGGCCCGTCGATCACCGGCTCGACCCGGGGCGTCTCCACCGCCGTCGTCCTGCGGACGATGTCGAACTCTTCCTCCTCGCTCGGGTAATCCACGAGAATATTGAACATGAACCGGTCGAGCTGCGCCTCGGGCAGCGGATATGTGCCTTCCTGCTCAATGGGGTTCTGCGTGGCCAGAACGAAGAACGGATCGAACATCGGCCGCCGCTGGCCGCCGGTGGTCACCTGCCGTTCCTGCATCGCCTCGAGCAGCGCCGCCTGGGTCTTCGGCGGCGTGCGGTTGATTTCGTCGGCCAAAATAACATTGGCGAAAATCGGGCCCGGAATGAACCGCAGTTCACGCTCACCCGTGGTCTTGTTCTCCTGGATCACCTCGGTCCCTGTGATGTCCGAAGGCATCAGGTCGGGCGTGAACTGAATCCGGTGGAACGACAGATTCAGGCACTGAGCCAGCGTCGAGACCATAAGGGTCTTGGCCAGCCCAGGCACGCCCACCATGAGGCAGTGCCCGCGACAGAACACCGTCACAAGCAACTCCTCGACCACCCGCTCCTGGCCGACGATCACCTTGGCCATCTGCCGGCGGATGGTCTGGTACCCTTCGTTCAGGCGTTTGACGGCTTCGAGATCGGAACCACTCAATTCGCCCTGCGGTCCGCCGGCATTTGTGGTTTGGTCCTGCGACATTGAAGTCTCCTTATCATGGATCGGCCCAACTCGATCGTGTCGCCGCTGACAGGACATGGTTGCACATGCTGTAACCCCCGTGCGGCCATCCCGGTGGCTGCAAAACCGCCGGAGGCGACAGACGCTTTCAATACGACCGACAACCGATAATCGGCAGGAAATTTGCCAAGTGCGCGGCCATCGCGGCGACACTCAGTGCCGGCCGGCAACCGTCGGACGAACCGTCAGCATTTCGTCGCCATTGAGGACGAACAGGCCGCCCGCTACGGGATAGACCTCGATCTGCGGATGCATTCCGTCGCGCGACGACCCCGCGCCGAGGTTCACCGACCCCAGGTATTTCCCACTTTGCGGATCGAGAAAATGAAGACTGCGCTCCCGTCCGATATCGTCCTCGCCGATGCGGCGAAAGGCAACGTCGCCCACATCGTGGTAAAGCAACATTCCGCCGCACGAAACGAAGTTGAAGCCCGCCACCGAAGGCTCGTCGGGGCAATGTTGCCACACCACCTCCCCGTTGCGCAGCCGCCGCGCTACGATAACGCCCCCCTCGCCCGCCGCCTCCCACGTCACCAGCAGCGAACCGATCACCGCCTCCCGATTCCAGGAGCCCATCTGGGCCGCTCCGGCAATGAACACCGACTCGCGGACGGCCGGCGCCGTCCCGTGCTGCCACAGGACCGCCCCCGTGCTGTTGGAGCAGACCACGTGCCCCCCCGTGAATGAGAACACCGTAACATCCCGGTCGGCATAGACCGGACGGGCTTCCAACCATTGGCTGGTCGCCCGCTCAGATTTCCACAGCGTATCGCCGGACATCGCGTCAATGACCCACGACCGCCCGGCGGCATCCATGTGAACCGCCACGCCCTGCCCGACGAAGAGGCTCTCGCTGTGACCCTGCGGCGAGATGGACGCCGACCATCGGCATTCTCCGCGAACCGCATCAACGCAGTGGATGACCAGCATACCCTGGCGTCGCTGTGTCGCTACCAGGAAGACCCCATCGCCGGGCACCAGATGCACGACGCTGCCGTCTTTGGCCAGAGGCCATTGCCATCGCTCCTGCCCGCTCGCCGCGTCCAGGCCGTGCAGCACGGGGGTGTTGCCGCCTGCCAGGTAACTGACGGTCGCAACGGTCTTTCCGACGGCGACGATCGCAGTGTCCGCCTCGGCCCGCTCAACCGGGTCCAGGACCCTGAGGCGCCGCCCGTTGATAATCACCACCCCTTCCACGCGACGAACCGGAAGCAACCGATTCTCCTTCGCCCATTCCGAGGTCACGCGGCCCGCAGGCACACGCCAGGCCCAGGCCGCGCGCCCGTCGCTCAACCGCCGCGCCAACACGTTGTCGCGGGAACACTCGTAGAACATGCCTCCGGCGATGACGGGCACATCGTAACTGGCCGTGACGTATCCCATGCGATCCTGTCGCCAGCGTATCTCCCCCGCCGGCCCCAGCGCAATCAGTCCATCCGTGCGCGACCACAGCACCGGAGCTGTCGCGTGCCCGGCATCCACCTGCGTCAGCGACGGACCGCCCCAGGTCAACATGCCGACGCGCCGGACCTCCAGCCGGCCCAGTTCATCGCGCGTCAGGCCGCGCCGTACCGCCGGACGTTCTCCCTCGCGCAAGGCCTCCAGCGCCGTCAGGGCCTGCGAGCCCAACGATTGCTCCAGCCCGTGATGGTCCGTCGGCACCAGGATTTGGTCGGCCACACCGCTGCCAGCCACCCGGGCATAGTGGGCCGCTGCCTCAAGCCGGTTGCCCTGCCGCTGATACAACTCCGCCAGCATCATCGTGATCCTGGCGGCGGCTGCCCCGTCCATCGTTCCGTCGAGAATGCCTCTCAGCCGACGAATGGCATCGTCGGTCTTGCCTTCGGCCAACAGACTGCGAGCCCATGCCAGTTGCAGGCGTCCCATGCGGTCCAACGTGGCCAGCTTTTCGTCCCGGCCGCGCGACGCGTCCGCCAGGGCATCCGCCTCCGCAAGAGCTCGGCGAAGCAACTGCTCCGCCTCGTCGAAACGCTTCTCCTGACGGCGCAACTCGGCCAGACGACGCGTCCAGGCCGGATCGCCCGGATGCTCCGCCATGCCTCGCGACACGCGGTCCACGTAGTCCTCCAAACGACCCAACAGTTTCAGGCCCGACCCGTGGTTGCTCACCAGCCCGCCCGACAGCGGCGTCAGCGACGCCGGCGCCGACTCCCCCTCTTCTATTGCATGGACGACCGCTGCCTTGCCGCTCTTTAGGTCCACGGCCACGATCCCAGCCGTTGTCGGCAGATAAGCCGCCTCACTCGTGGCGAAACCGCGACCGCTCACTTGCGTTTCCAGAGGCATTGCCGCCGTGAACAGTTCTCGCCCGTCGGCAAGGCTGTAGGCGGTCAGGGCGTGGCGACTGACGGCCAGAAGCATATCGCCGGCCACCATCCGACGGCACGGATCAATCGGTCCGGCACGCCACTGGTCCTGCCCCGTCCGGGCATCCAGACTCCGCAGCACAGGCTGCGACTTGTCACCGTAAACGTCCACGATCAGAAGTCGGCCGTCCGCGGTCACAATCGGCGCATCGATAATCGCCCCTTCCCAGTTCGCCGCCGCCACGCCAAGCGGGTTCGTCCCCACATTGGCAGCCACCAACCGGCGTGTCCACACCAGGTCGCTCGTGGCCAGGTCCACGGCCGTCAGCGTGCCCACGGCGCTCTCGACATACACCCTCCGGCCGTCCGTCGCGGGAACCATCCGGTCGGCCGTGGTGCCCGACGCGCCGCACAGGGCAATCGCCCCGCTGCCCAGAAACCGTTGCCAGAGCAGATGCCCGTCGTCCAGGTCAAAACACATCAAGAAACAGTCCACGAGCTTGTTTTCGTATTGCCTGCTCACGGCCCCGACGAATACGCGCCCGCCGTACGCCAGAGGCGACCCCACCGGCTCCAGCCCCACACGATCGGAGGCGTCCCCGTGTCTTCCAGGCCGTCCCGCCGCCGGCTCGCGCTCGGCCAGCGAACCGTCCCAGCTCCAGAGCATCCGCCCATTGCCCACCGACAGAACTACCAGCCGCAGTTGCTCGTCCGGCACCCTGGGCGGCGCCCCCAGGAGCAGCACCTGCCGCTCATACTGGTCGTCCACAACGGGCCCCGCCGTCATCATGGCCAAGGCTTCCCCGTCCACCGACGGCCAGGATCGTCGCGTTCGACTGTGCTCCGAACCGGCCAAGGCACGCCACAACAGGTTGCCGCCCAGACGGTCATAGGCGACCAGAGAATCGTCCTCCACGGCAATCAGCGACCGGGCCGTCACCAACACCGGCTGCTCGGCCAGCCACGGCCCCAACACAGGCCGCCGCACACCAAGCAGTTGTCTGCGGCTGGGCGTCTGGTCGGTCGGCCACGCCATGCCGCCCGGCTCCGAGTCCACGCCGAGGGTCATCAGTCCCTCCAGCGCCACAGGCATCGCGGACCGGCCCGCCCGCCGCGCATCGCCCCCGACATCCGTCCACAGTCCCTGACCTTGCGACCCCCGGCTGATCGCCTCAGCCAGCAGGGCCGCCGGGTCCACCGACCGCCCAAGGAACTGAACACCCGCCACGCCGCCCCGCCGAAGCTTGTCCATCGCGCCGCCACAGACCGCCCCGTCCCCAAGCTCAGCGGCTGCCAGTCCCAGTAGCAACAATGCGTGCGTGCGCCGCCGCCCCACAAGGTCGGGATCCGCAAGCGCCATCTGGGCCAGCTCCATCGTGCGGCGAAACCGGCCCTGCTCAAAGGCTATCGCTGTCAGGTGAAGGGCCGCCTCGCGTGCGGCCTCCGTGGCGGGATACCATCGGACCACGTCGATCCACCCCTGTTCGCCCTCCTGGCGACCGGCGCGCACCAGGGCTTCCCGGGCCTGGATCTCGACGCTGTTGGCCCAGAGCCGTCGCGTTCCCTCGGGCGCCGCCGCAAACATCTCGCGCAGCGCGACCAGAACGCCCCGTCCATCCTGCGGGAGCACAACCTCCGGACCGATCTCACGCAACTGCTCCAGAAGCCGCATGGCAGCTTCGTAGTTGCCGTCACTTACCTGCTTTTGGATGTCGGCCAGAACGACTTGGGCCCGCTCCGATACCTCGATGCGCGGCCCAGAGACATCGCCGCCGCCGACCCCTGTGGCGTTCTGGCCCAAGAGCGGCGACAGTTGCACGGAACACAGACACGGGACTATCGCGATAAGGCACAGCAGCCTCGTCGTCCGGCGGCCAAGCCAAGAGACCGAAATCGCGGCGACGATGCACCTGATGCCGGCGTTCTCCATCCTGAACATCCCACTGCCCCCCCGCAGCCGACGGTCGGCATCATCGCCTCGAGCCGCCCGCCCCCGCAGCCGCCGCGCCGACATCGGCAACGGCCGGCCCCTCGCGCACATAGGCCGCCCGGTCGAGTTGCTTCAGAACGTCCGTCATGGTCCGAACACCACCGGCAATCTCCTGCCGGAGAATCTCGTTCGATGTCTCGACCGACACTTCCTGGAGGAAGCCAAGAGCCGGATACACGGCCGTCTTTTCCGGGGTCGCCGGGCCGACGACAATCCGCAACGACAGGCGCCTCGCAGAGTTCCCTGCCCCGGAATCGTATATGAGCATCCACTGGTCGTCGGCATTGCGAACCACCATGCTCGGTATTCTCCAACCCTGCTCGCTGCGACCGTAGGCCGCCAATTCCGGAAACACCTCGGCAACGCGCTGTATCTGCGCGTCGACGTCCGACAACAGCCATCCGGCGGCATGAATCGCCACCAGCCGAGCCGCATCAGCCTCCAGGTCCCTGGGCCCGACCTTGACCAGACGGTCAAATGTCTCCCGAGCCGCTCTTCGGTCGCCCTTGGCCAGATACGTCCGCATCATCAGCACCAGGGCGTCGTCCACCAGTGGCGACTCGGCGTAGCGTCCCGTCAGACTAATCAATTCCAACAGGGCCGTGTTGCGCGTGCTCTCGCGGCGGGCCAGGCGCTCGCTGCGCCGGTAGATGGCCAACGGGGCATCGTCTTCGCCGCGATGGATCTTTATAAAACGTATGGCCTCTTGGGCCTTTTCCACCACGGCCGCGGCCCCGGGATCTGTGGCATACTTCAGCGTCAACGCATCGTAGGCCCTGAGCGCATCGTCAAACCGCCCTTCGTACTCCAGCGTTGCCGCCGCCCGGAGTTCCGCCAGCCGAGCCTGCGAGGAATTCGGGTGCTCGGCCGCCACCCGCTCGTACAGCGATCGTGCCTCGGCCGGATCGTCCAATTCCCACTGGCTCACCTGCCCCGCGCGGAGCAACGCATCGGGGGCCGCGCGGCCCGTGTCCGCCTCCAGATAGTGATTCTTCGCCTCCGCGGCCTGCCCCAGCAAACGAAGGCTGTCGGCCATGCCCAGAATCGCCCGCCCATGCTCGTCCGCCAGCGGCACGCGCCCCTGGCTCAGTCGTCGGGCCTCCGCGTAGGCATCGAACGCTGCTGCCGCCTTGCCCTCGCAATACAGCTCCTCCGCCGCAGCCAGTTGCTCACGAACGCGTGCCTCCCGCTCGGCCGGAGTGTCCCCCGTCTGTCCCGAGACGACAACCGTGGCCGCGCAAACGGCCAACGCGACCCAGGCCGCCACGACCACGACGCATCGCCCCCGTCTTGCCGCCATTCTACAGTCCCTCTTGTCGCAACTGATGTCTGAGCTGCCGCACGGCATCGACCGCCTTCGCGTTCTCCACCCGCGTCGCCAGCGCCACGGCCTGTGCGTCGTTCTCGAGCGAAGCCACGTCGTCGATCATCCGGCACAGATGCACGAGGCTCGCGCGGCGGCTGCGGTCGATAGCCGACTCCGCAAGACACGTCAGCCGAACGGACGTTCCCGACAAGGACGCCTTCTCCCTCAAACGCCGCGCCGCCCCCGGCTCGGTGCGCGCCGACCGCACCAAGTCCGACAGCAGAGCTTCGGCCGACGCCAGCACGGCATCTGGCGTCGGCGAACGCGGCGGAACCAGCCGAGGCTCATCCGCCACAACCCCCGTCGGTTGCTCCGGAGGAGATACGCGAGTGAATCGGTTCGCGGCCCAGATCGTCACGGCCAGGACGGCCACGAGGATGCCAAGTCGCGCCAGGAAAGCGGCCAGGCTGCCGCTGTTGTGCTGCCACCAGCGACGCCGCCTCACCCGGCGGAACGCGCCGGTGCGAGACAACGCCTGCTGCACGCTCGACGCAATATCGCTGCTCGATTGAACATCAATCGCGCGGATGCCGCTCCGCAACTGCTCCTCGATGTCCATCATCTGGGCGACCAATGCCCGGCATTGCGGACACGAGGCCAAATGCTCTTGGAACCGGGCCCGATCCTGGCCCTGGAGTTCGCCGTCAAGATAGGCGCTGACGAGGTTTTCCTGCGGACACTGAGGCATCGCTCAACGAGCCTGCAAGGGCGCGTCATATCGAGATCATATAAGGGATGCGGCACTCAACCGGCGGCATCGATCGAGCCGGATTGACGGAGATGACGCTCGTCCTGCTGCCGCCAGCGTTCAAGGGTTTCCTTGATCATCTGCCTGGCACGGAAGAGGCGGCTTCGCACGGTGCCCACCTCCAGACCAAGCATCCGGGCCAACTCCTCGTAGCTGAGTTCCTCGTAGATGCGAAGCGTCAGAATGCTTCTCAGATCGGCCGGCAGCAGGTCGAGGGCCGCCCGCACCTGGTCGCGGTCCTCTTCCTCAATCAACTGGGCCACCGGACCGCCGACCCCCTGCCCCGGGAAGGCCTGGGCCATCGCCTCGATCCGTCGCCTCTGGCTGTCCACCTGCCGCCAGTGGCTGATCACGGCGTTAACCGACACCGTCTTGAGCCAACTGGCCAGTGCCGCCGCCGTCGTGAACGCCGGCAACACCTGCCACAACCGCATGAACACGTCCTGTGTCAGATCCTCGCTCAACGCCACGTCGCGCGTCTGGCGAAAGATCAGCCCATGGACCATGCGCTCGAATCGCGCCACAAGCTGGCCGAAGGCCTGCTCGTTCCCCTCCTTCGCGAGGCTGAGCAGCGTATCCAGGTCCAAGGTGGCTGCTGCACTCTGGTCGGCTGTGTCCACCGCGACGGCCGGCACGGCGGCCGCCAACGATCCCACAGCCGAGGTTCTCAGGCTCCTAGCCATAGCCAGCCAACCTTGTACCTGCATAGAAACAGACGCCACACGGCCCAGAGAGTTCAAAGAAAACTGCTCTCCTCAACCGTAAGCCGCCCTTCGACTATATATACTATACATCGGAAACCATGCCTTCGGCGACTCTTTTTCCTCCCGCCACACAACTTTTTTCATCCCGGTCCCTCCGACCGCGACTCTCCCCACTCTGTTACGCAATCCTTGATGAAACCGCCGAAATCGGCGATAATACATTCCGTGTATCCGTAATGCTTCCGAATCCGTGACGGTCAGAGCCGATCTATGCCCACGCGTGTGCTGTCCCATACCACCCTCGAGCGCAAGGTCCGGCTCATTTTCGGCCTCATGATCCTCCTGATCATCGTCGCGGTCCTGTTTTTCCCGTGGCGTCAGATGGAGTCTCTCGTGCGGGACTTGGATCGCGAAAGCGCCCAGCACATGGCAATAACCGCCTGGCTGGCAATGCCTTCCCACGCCCACTCCAAGGAAGCGGCCGACACATTCCAGAAATTCGCCGCCATGGGTCCAGCTCCCGTCAAGCCGAAGGCCGACCCGCCGCGTATTATCGTCCCCGACGCACCACCTGGCCGCCCCGACCTCCAGCCCCGCGACGAGAAAGAGCAGCGGTGGCTCCAGAAGTTCGCCGCCTCGCCCGTCAAGGCCTATGAGGAAGACCGCGGCTACCGCGACAACGGTTTCTATTATCGCTACGCCGAGCCGCTCAGGGCTAGGGCCTCCTGCATCGACTGCCATCGGTCCCTTGGCCGCGAGAACCTTCAGCCGGGCGACCTCATGGGCGCCATCGTCATCGCCTTCCCTGTCGAGGAAACCCGCGAGAAGATCATCATCAACCGCTCCATCCTCATTGCCGCGGCCATCGCCACTGCCATCTTGAGCATGATCGTCTTCTATGCCCTGTTCCGGTGGGTGATCGTCCAGCCGGTCCAACACCTGCGGACCGTGGCCGAGCGCGTCACCGCCGGCGACCTGCACGTCAGAGCCGACATCAGCACCGGCGACGAGTTCGAGAACCTCGCCCGAACGTTCAACCGCATGCTCCAGGCTCTGGAATCCTCCCGCGAGCAGTTGCGGCAGGCCAATGCCTCCCTCGACCGCAAGCTCGAAGAGTTGGCCCGCGCCAACGTCTCGCTCTTCGAGATGAACCAGGTCAAGAGCAAGTTCCTGGCCACCATGAGCCACGAGTTGCGGACGCCCCTGAACGCCATCATCGGCTTCGCCGATATTCTCCGCGAGAACCGCGCCATCGCCGACGATCCGAAGCTGGCCCGTTACGTCGGCAACATCCAGAGTTCCGGGCAGCTCCTCCTGGATATCATCAACGACCTGCTCGACCTGGCCAAGATCGAAGCCGGCAAGATCGAGATCAAGCTCGGCCGCGTCTCGCCCCTGGACATCTGCGAAACGGCCATGAACATGGTGCGTCCCATGGTGGGTTCAAAAGCCCTCGCGCTCGAGCTCGACGTTGACCCGCAGTGCCCCATCATGACCACCGACGCCAACAAGCTCCAGCAGATCCTCTACAACCTGCTCTCCAACGCCGTCAAGTTCACACCGCAGGGAACCGTGCGATTGACCGTGCGGCCCATCGACGCCGAAACCATCTTGTTCCAGGTCAGCGACACCGGCCCGGGCCTGACCGCCGAACAGCAGAAAATCATCTTCGACCGCTTCAGCCAGGTGGACCAGGGCCATACGCGACAGTATGGCGGCACCGGCCTCGGCCTGTCGATCGTCAAGGAGCTGGTCGATGTGCTGGGAGGCGATGTGGCCGTGCAGAGCACGCCGGGCGCCGGCGCCACGTTCAATGTCACCCTGCCCCTGGTGACTGTCGCCGAACCGGAGTCGCCCCTAGACCGTGCTCCCGTCACACACGTCGAGAGCCGCCCCGAACAGCGACTGCCGTCGCCGACCAAGGCCCCCGAGCCGATCACCGCCGAGGACACCGTCATCGCCGCCGACGTCGAAAGCGACCTCCTCGCCCCTCACCCCACGAGCCTTCCCGACGAAGAATCCGTCCACAAACCGCCGTCCCCGGAAGCAGCCCCCGACAACCACGAACTCAGCGGCTGATCCCCTTCCCATCATCCCACGGCACGTGGCATCTCTAAACACTGCTCACCAGCCACAACACCCCGCATTGTGGCAACACATCGGAACGCCTCCGATGCCCCCGGCCACTGCCCCGCACAACCAGTGCTCCTGCGAAAAAAGGTGCGGCGGCCCTGTAGCCGCCGCACCCTTTCCGTCAACACAGGAGGGCCGCCTCCGACGGCGGCCTATGCATCATTCTCCCGCCACCTGCTCCAACCAGATGCAGTCGATGACCACGTCCTCGGCTGCATTCGGCTCATTGGCGAAGTAGAACACATCCCCCTCGACAGGGACAAACTCCCCAAGGTCCACCACATGCCACCCGCCGTCGCTCATCGTGGACACATCGACCTTCGCTCCCGCGGGGGCCTTGCCTTCCTTGGAACGCCATACGCCACACTGCCACGCACGTCCCGTGGCCCCCTCCTTCAACTTCGACTTCGCGCGGACAAACATCCGGTATTTCTTCCCCGGCTCAAAATGGTCGGGACTGGCCAGGGCGCATGTAGCCGTCCAGGCGACTGTTGGCTGACGGATGCCCCAGCCGTCGCTGGCGCCTTCGGCCTGAACGTACCATCGCCCTCGCCCGTCAAACTGGCACCCCTGAATCAGGTGGTAGGTCGCCGGATCCTTGCCCGCCAGTTCGGTCGGCAGCGGCACACCCTTCTCGGCCACCTGCGACGCATAGGCGCCCAGCCACTCCAACCAGGGTTTCAGCACCTCGCCGTCGGCAATCGCATTGATCTCATAGTCCTCTGCCACCTTGGCGAAACCATCCGCGATGGCCTGGATATCCACCTTGCCCACCTTCTCCTCGACCGCCTTCCACGTCGGGCTCGCCGGACCGCGCTTGGCCAGCACATACCACACGGGCATGTGAGCGTGACGTACCCGCCGCTCCAGCACCGGGTCGCCCCTGGCCGCCTGCTCGGCCTCACGCAGCGCGGCCTCCGCGTCGGCCATCACCGCCGGCACCATGTACGGCGCATCCAGGAGCCGGTAGATGCGCATCACGAAGTCCTGCTCCCGGCCCGGCGTGTGGATCACGTCAATGTACTTCTGAATGGCCGGACTGGCTGCCCCGTAGTACCCGTCGCAGAACTCCCGGATAAGCGCCTTGCCGTCGGCATCCGGATTCCAGAGAGCCCGGGCCATGACCCACATGCGCAGCCCCACAAACTCCGAGCCGCGAGCCTTGTGCGCTCCCTGCTCGAAAATACCGCGAGCCCCGTTATCCGCCAGAAACTTGATATTCGGCGCCAGAACATCGAGATTCGGAAATGGCGCCAGATGATGCCGGTAATTGGTCACGTAGTCCCACACGTAGAACCGTTGCGCAATCTTATTCCAATTCCGGATGTCCTCGCGGAACGCAGCATTCACCTCGTTGGTCGCCGTGGCCAGCGGATGGGCAAAGTCGCACTCGATGGTGCACAGCGTGATGTACACGTTCTCGCGCGGCTTGATCGTCTTCGGCGGCTTGCGCGACCACTCGTACGCCGGCGTACACACCTTCGCCCCCGGAATCTCCTTCTCCAACGCCTCGGCCACGCGGTTGGCAAACGCGATCACCTGGCCACTGTGCGACTCTTCGGCCGCATCGATTGTAGCGCATTTCTCGCATTGGCAATACGACTTGTTGTCCTCCTGCCCGACGACGATAAACCGCGCATCCGGCGCCTTGCGGTAGAGTGCGATCGCCCCCTTGAGCATGGCCGCAAAGACCTTGTCGCTGCTCAGACACGGCTGCGTGTCGGGCCTTCGCTTGCCGTCGCGCAAGGCCCACATGTCTTCCGTGATCGGCTCCCCGGAGGCCTTGAGCAGGGTCACATACGAATGCACCAGATTGCCGATGAACTTGTAGCGGCCGCCGAACTTCGCCGGCGGATCGCTCCAGGCAAACCCGTTCAGCTTGTTCCGAACATACCACAATTGGCCCTTGCCGTCCCAGCTCTCCTGATACATCATGTCGCGGTACTCCAGACGTGGCACTTGTCGCACCTGGATGTCCTTGGCCGCAATCGTGGCCATTTTCGGGATCGTGCTCTCGGTCGGAGTCCACCACCGGCACCCCAGCGATTCCAGGTACGTGTACACGCCGTACAGCGTTCCGCGATCGTTGTCGCCGCAGATAACCAGCGACGTGTCGTCGCTGCGGAGCAGAAAACCGTCCAGCGACGTTTCCGTAGGCCCCGTAAACCCCTTCTTGGCTACTTGACCCGTTCCTATGAAGATGCCCGGCGTCTCAACGCTTCCGACGGCCGACGTGGTCACCTGGAATTCCGAACCGCTCATCTGGTTCAGGTGCGACCGCAGTTCCTCGGCGGCAAACTGTTCCGCCTCACTGGCGCCTTCCCTCAGCACGATGGGGCATTGCGCCCTGCCGTCGGCGACCAGAACGAAACCGTCGGCTGCAATCACCGGCCAGGCAATGCACAAGAGAATTGCGGCCACGTTTGCCATTCGACACATGCCCATGAACACACCTCCCTTTCGGACTCCCGAACAGCGCGAAAACCCAACACCGCGTTTTTCCACCTCGCCGCCACCTGCCGGTAATCCCATGCCGATCACACTCAGTACCAAATGTTGACGATGAGGTGTTGCTCGGTGACCTTGCCCTGGACGTCGCCGATCGTGGTAGTCACCATCTTGACCTCGTACCCCGTCTCGTCGAGCCACATGTTGATCTGCTCGTCCATCAACTCCATGGCCGCACGCGACAACTTAGTGTCGAACGTCTTGACGCGAATCGGCCCGGTCCCCGACACATGCGGCTCCCGTCGATAACGCACTTCGGCCCGATGCTCCTCGCCGCGGGAGATGATCTCCGTCCGGCCATCCCCGGCCTCGGGCCGCTCCAGCGTCAACGGTTCCACCGGATCGTCCGGCAGCGAGATCAGGCCGGCCCCGGCGTCTTGCAATCCGGACGCAACGGCCGGTGCCGAAGGACGTTCAAAGGCGGGTTCCGCCATCGGCGCAGGCGATGCCACGCCGCCAGCCGCGCATTCGCCGCACAGCAACTGCCCGCTGAGCAGTTTTGCCTTCCCGGCAATGATGTCGGGCATCGGGATGCTCGATCCGCATTTCGAACAGACTTTCACCTCGGCCATGATTCCGACTCCTTGTTGTGACGCAGACTCGATTGGCGGCTGGAACCGCCGACTTGCAGTTCACCACTGTATTGCCGGTCCCCGGCGAATTCAACTGCTTTCCCGCCGGCCGGTGTCGCCAAATTAGCCAGACGCCAAACCCAGCGCAAAGCACAAGTTGCGTACACGCCTCACTTGACCCGCCCTGATTTTCGTGCTATGGTTAACCCTGTCACCACGCTCTCCGTGTCGCTCCGTCGCGCGCGTAATGTCTCACCGGAAGGAAACACCCCTATGACCGCTCCTTGGCGTTTCGTGGTCGTTCTGGCGGCTGCGGCCCTTATCGTTGTCGCGTGCGATTCCCTCCTGCGGGCCGAGAGTCCCTACGCTCAGTGGGCCAACGGCCCCTCCACCGACCCCAACTGGTTCCCCATCGGCGTCTGGCTCCAGAGCACTTCCACCTCGCGCATCGCCCAGTACCAGGCCGCGGGCTTCAACATCTACGTCGGCCTCTGGCAGGGCCCCACCGAAACGCAACTGGCCAATCTCAAAGCCCGAGGCATGAAGACCATCTGCTCCCAGAACTCCGTCGCCCTGAACTCCGTAAACCGCGATGTCATCATCGGCTGGTCACAGGTGGACGAGCCCGATAATGCCCAATGGAACAGCGTGACCCAGACCTACGATCCGCCCATCCTCCCCTCCGAAATCGTCAACCGCTACAATGCCATGAAAGCCAACGATGCCACGCGGCCGATTTTTCTCAACCTCGGCCAAGGGGTCGCCGGGGACGGATGGTGGGGACGCGGCACCAGAACCAATCACCCCGAGGACTACCCCTTGTATCTACAAGGTTGCGACATCGCCTCCTTCGACATCTACCCGTTCGCCAGCAGCACCGATCCCCGATATGCCCCCGTCAAGGACAAGCCCTGGGTCATCCCATACGGCGTCGATCGGCTCAACACCTGGAAGCAGGGAACCCAGACCGATGTCGTCTGGAACTTCGTCGAATGCACCAACATCAGCGGCTATGGCAAGGCCACTGCGACCCAAGTGAAGGCCGAGGTCTGGATGTCCCTCGTCCACGGGTCCATGGGCATCCTCTATTTCGTTCACCAGATGGACCCTTTCATCGAGGCCGGTTTGCTTGCCGATCCGGTTATGACCGCAGCCGTCACGGAGATCAACAACCAGATTCACGCGCTCGCCCCGGTCCTGAACAGCCCCACTATTCCCAACGGCGCCACAGTCCAGTCGTCTAATCCCGATGTGCCCGTGGACATCATGGTCAAAGCCTACGACGGTGCCACCTACCTGTTCGCCGTCGGCATGCGCGACGGCTCGACGACGGCGACCTTCCAAGTGGCCGGCATGGATGGGCCCGCCATGGCGGAGGTACTTGGCGAGGGACGATCCATCTCCGTCGCCGGAGGATCATTCCAGGATACGTTCACCCCCTATGCCGTTCACCTTTATCGTATCGTGCAGACCGCCGCGCACGTGATGGGATGGCAGGTCGTGGCCTCGCACGGCCCCGCCGGCGAATTGGCCTCCGATGTCGCCGACCAATACGTCGAGCCCCGATTGACCGGACTGGCCTGCTTCCGCATCCGGTTCGAGGCGCCCATCGACCCGGCCACCGTCACCGACGGGGCCGTCACGATCCTCGGCGCCGCTGGCGGCAACCAGACCGCCACGATTGCGGGCATGACACTTGACAGCACCCAGACGCTCCTCACCGTCACCCTCGCAGCACCGCTGCCCGATGCCGACGCCTACACGATCACTGCCGGCGGGCCGCTACGAACCACGGCCGGACTCGGCATCACCGGCGACACCGACATCGTCATCCGCACGTTGGCCGGCGACATCGACGGATCTGGAACCGTTACCGCGGCCGACCTTCTGGCTGTCCGGACTGCGGCAGGGGCACCGCTGGCGCCTCCCGTCGCTCGTTGCGACCTGGACGGGTCCGGCGCCGTCACCGCCGATGACATGCGACTCCTGAGACCCCTGCTCGGCCACAGCCTACCGTAAGTGGCACGCCACTGCTGCCGGCCCCGCTCCGAAAAGCGTCGTCCGCTTGACAATTGTCCTCTCGGCAGCGAAAATACCGCGTCTTGTGCTGCCTCCGGGGCCTGTCACGTCATAGGTCCGCCGCGGCGGCACGCCCGGCCGATAACCGACCCGGCGACATTTGCATTCTGGCGAAGGAGTCTTCTGGTGTCAAAGCCTACCACAATGCGCACGCACACGTGCGGCGACCTGGGTATCTCCGATGTCGGCGCCACCGTCACCCTGTGCGGCTGGGTCGCCAACTTCCGCGACCACGGCGGCCTGATCTTCGTTGACCTCCGTGACCGCTACGGCCTCACCCAGTGCGTCTTCGATCCGGCCATCGCCCCCGAGGCCCACGCCGTCGCCGAACGCGTCCGCAGTGAATGGGTGCTCCAAGTCGCCGGTCGCGTGCGTAGGCGGCCCGAAGGAATGGTCAACCCCAAAATGACCACCGGCGCCATCGAGATCGAAGCCACGACCCTGACTGTTCTGAACCAGTCCCTGACGCCTCCGTTCGAAATCTCCGCCGAGAGTGACGCCGGCGAAGACCTGCGGCTGAAGTACCGCTACCTCGACCTGCGCCGCGCCCCCATGCGCGACGCTCTCGTCGCCCGCAGCCGCATCGCCAAGGCCATGCGAGACTTCTACGACCGCGAAGGTTTCATCGACGTGGAGACGCCGTTCCTCACCAAGAGCACACCCGAGGGCGCACGCGACTTCCTCGTGCCTTCGCGCGTCAACCCCGGCATGTTCTTCGCACTGCCTCAATCCCCGCAGCTTTTCAAGCAGATCCTCATGATCGCGGGCTTCGACCGCTACTACCAGATTGTCCGCTGCATGCGCGATGAAGACCTGCGGGCCGACCGGCAGCCGGAGTTCACCCAACTCGACGTGGAAATGGCCTGCGTTACGGCCGAGGACGTTATCACCACCACCGAACGCATGATTGCTTACGTCGCCAAGACCGCGCTGGACATCGACGTGCCCTTGCCCATGCCGCGCATGACCTACGACGAGGCCATGCTCCGCTACGGCAAGGACGCCCCCGACACGCGGTTCGAAATGCTCATCCACGACATCACGGCCCTGGCCGACGAGACCGATTTCCGCGTCTTTAAGCAGGTTATCCAGTCCGGCGGCGTGGTCCGCGGGCTCTGTGCCAAGGGCGGCGCGCGGCTCACACGGAAGGAAATCGACGACCTCACCCCCTTCGCCGCCACCTTCGGCGCCAAGGGCGTTGCCTGGATGAAAATCGACGCCACCGGACCCACCGGCCCCATCGCCAAGTTCTTCAACGACGATCAACGCAGGCGGCTCCTCGCCGAGTTCGACGCCGGCGAGAACGACCTCCTGCTCTTTGTCGCCGACACCATCCCGGTCACGTGCCGTTCGCTGGCCGAGATCCGCCTGAACGTCGGACGCAAACTCGGACTCGTGGACGAAAACAAGTTCGCCTTCACCTGGGTCGTCGATTTTCCGATGTTCGACTACGACGAGCAGGAGAAGCGATATGTCTCGATGCACCACCCGTTCACCTCGCCGCGCGACGAGGATCTGGACCGGCTGGAAAGCGATCCCCTGAAAGTCCGGGCGAAGGCCTACGACGTGGTGCTCAACGGCACCGAGTTGGGCGGCGGCAGCATACGCATTCATCGGACCGACGTCCAGCAACGGGTCTTCAACCTTCTCGGTATCCGAGAAGCCGATGCCCGCATGAAGTTCGGCTTCCTCCTAGACGCGTTGGCCTACGGCGCCCCGCCCCACGGCGGCATCGCCCTCGGCATGGACCGCTGCGTCATGCTCCTGCTCGGCCTCAAGAACATCCGCGACACCATCGCCTTCCCGAAGACGCAGAAGGCCGTGTGCCTGATGACCAACGCTCCGGGTCCGGTGGACGACCGGCAGCTTCAGGAACTGAGCATCCGCCTGGCCCCCGAGGTCAAGGCCGCCCTGAACGACCAGAAGTAGGCCGTTGCCAGGCAGCCGGCTGCTCAGCGCCACCATCCGACACCCACGGAGGCCACTGACCATGGCATCGGACATCCGCTTCACCAAGATCGTCGCAACAGTCGGCCCCGCCACGGAAAGCCAGGACCGGATCCGAACCCTTCTGGAGGCCGGCTGCAATGTCATCCGTCTCAATGCGTCGCACGGATCCGCCCAGTGGCGCACCGACGTCCTCGCACGGGTGCGACGCACCGCCGACGAGTTGAACCGGCACGTCGCGGTACTGCTGGACCTATGCGGCCCGAAAATTCGCGTCGCGGCCCTCAGCAACGATCCGCTCTCCCTGGCCGCAGACGACACCATCACCATCGGCCGCCACAGCTTGCCGCAGGGAGCCGTCGGATTCACGTCCACCTATCCCGCCATCGTGGACGATTGCCGCGTCAACGAGACCATTCTCCTCGACGACGGGGCGATGCGACTGACCGTCACCGACATCGGCCCCGACACGCTGACGTGCCGCGTCGAGGTTCCGGGCCTGCTCCTGCCGCGCAAGGGCATCAACCTGCCCGAGACCGCCATCTCGTCCCCGTCGCTCACGCCGAAGGACCTCGACGATCTGGCCTGGGGCCTTGCCGCCGACGTGGACTACATCGGCCTGTCCTTCGTTCGCCGCCCCGAGGACATCTCGGACCTTCGCCGCCGCATCCGCGAGGCCGGATCGGCCGCGCGAATCGTCGCGAAGATCGAGAAACCCGAGGCCGTCGCCGACATCGAACGGATCATCGCCCTGAGCGACGCCGTCATGGTGGCCCGAGGCGACCTGGGCGTCGAAATGGATGTCGCCGAGGTTCCCCTCATCCAGAAACGCATCACGCGCTTGGCCATCCGTTCCGCCACGCCCGTCATCATCGCCACCCAGATGTTGCAGACGATGATCCACCAGCCCTATCCCACGCGGGCCGAGGTGTCCGACATCGCCAATGCCATCCTCGACGGGGCCGATGCCATCATGCTGTCGGGCGAAACCGCCGTCGGAGCATATCCGCGTGAGGCCGTCGCCGTCATGGACCGCATCGCCAATCTCACCGAGGACCACGAGAAGGAATTCGGCACGCCCTGTCCGCCTCCGGAGCCGACGCCAAGCCCCGCCCCCACTGACAACGGCCGGCAGCCCATGCCGCCCCTGAATCGCGCCCTGGCCGACGGGGCCGTCCGCGTCGCAGCCGATGTCGGCGCCAAGGCCATCGTGGTACTGACTCACACCGGCGCCACTGCCCTGGCCGTCAGTAAGCAGCGGCCGAACATCCCTATTATCGCCATCAGCGACCGACTCCAGACATGCCGCCAGGCGACGCTCTATCATGGCGTGATCGCCATCTACCACCCCGACCACATCCAGACTCCGGACGTGCGGCAGCGCGTCAGCGAGTTGCTGGCCGATGGGAAATGGGTTGAGCCGGGCTCGACCGTCGTTATAATCAGCGGTCAGTTCCCGGGTACCCCCGGCCTGAGCGACATTCTTCAGGTTCACCGACTCTGATGCACATGGCACCATCCATGGAGACACCGTCCTCATGCACGCATCACAGAGACTCGTCCTGATAGCAGGCCTCGCGGCAGCCGCCATCGCAGCCGCCGCCGGCTGTCGTCCCGCCGCCGAGCCTACCAATCCCATCATCGTGGCTTCTCACGACCGCCTGCTCATCCGGCAGCAGATCACCGAGATGCTGGAAGACATGTTCTTCGAGGTGGAACGCCCGCCGCGCGACCCGGAACGCATCGACACGCTGCCCCTCGTCTCGGCACATCCCACCGAGTTCTGGCGACCCGACGTGCGGACGCTTGAGGACAAGGTCGAAAGCTCCCTGCACACCGTGCGGCGGACGGTCACCATTTTCCTGCGCGATCCGGCCCAGGGCGAAGCGTCTCCGTCCGCGCCGGTCGCCGCGCCCGCGGCCCCGGCCAACAGCGGCTTGAGCATCGAAGTGATTGTTCGCAAGGAACGGTTAGCCATCGCAGGCGCCCTCAACGCCACCAGCGCAGGCGACATGTACTCGGTCTATAGCGGCCGCATCCGGGCCCTCGAAGACTACGAGGCCCACTACGGCGTTGGCGAAACCTGGGTGGACCATGGCCGCGACGCCGCCCTTGAGCAGTATCTCCTAAAGCATATCCTGAAACGGATAGGCTCTTAGTCACCCGCCGCCTGATACTGGATGGACTGGCTGGTGACCTGTCGCGGCCCATAGAGCTTGCGCGTGGCGCCGACCGTCCGCGCCTCCTCGGAGAAGAGTTTCATCTGCGCCTCGGCAAGCACCTCGGCAAGAAGCGACTTGTACTGCTCGTTGAGCGGCGCGCGAAGCCGGCGCGCCTGATAGCCATAGAGTCGCGCGTACCCCCCCCCATCGCCCACGCTTGGCGCCGCCGTGGCCTTATACGGCCGACCGTGCCCAACGCGCAACCGCCCCGCACCGCTAACGGCTGTCGCGGTTCAGGGCCTCATTCCACCAAGAAATGCCACCATGCGACACATCATACTTCTGGCCGTCCTCACACCGGCGCCGTCTTCTGCTCTGCCACCGATACTAACTGGTGCGATTTCGAGAGCCACAAGGGCGTGTCCTCGGTGCCCTGGACGGGCAAAAAACAGGTGGCTGCCGAGGCGGATAGGTTCGTCCAGTTCGGCGACTTCGACCTGGATACGGTCATCCCCCAGATACAATTCACCTACAACGGCTACGTCCGGTTCAACGGCGGCGCTGAACCTGGCGACCTTGTCGATCCTGCTAAACGTCCTGAACGGCGAGCCCACCCCCTATGGTCGCCTTCCCATGGATCCGCCATGTGCCAAAGAAAAACCCCCGCTCCTATCGGAACGGGGGTTTCGCTAGTTACAACGTGCTCAGCAACTCACGACACGCGGCGCACGTTCTCGGCCTTCGGGCCCTTCGGACCCTGGGCAACGTCGAACTCGACCGTGTCGCCTTCGGACAGGGTCTTGAAGCCATCGCCCTGAATGCCGCTGTGGTGGACGAACACGTCGCCGCCGCCGTCCTGTTCAAAGAATCCATAACCCTTCTGATCATTGAACCACTTCACTCTACCTCGAGCCATTACCGTACTCTCCATAAGTCCTTCCCGGTCAGTGTTTTGATCGGCAAACCGCCCCCAGGAAGAATCCGACGGTGCCGACATTCTGTGCGAACTGCCCCCGGCAGTTCCAGCTCCGGGAAAATAGGCTCATACGGCTGTGCCCACGCTCCGCAGAGTCTCGCAGTACGAAATCATAGCGACCTGCCTCCAGCGTGTCAAATCAAATCAACCATACCCAAAAGAAAGCATGCCGTCGGTACAGAGGCGCCGAAAACAACGGCGGCGACCTTCCCTTTCGGGCGTCGCCGCCGTGACAATATGCCTTTTTAAGCAGAAAACGCCATATTCTACTACTTCCGGAGGGCCGCCTGAGCTGCCGCCAGCCGCGCGATCGGCACGCGGAACGGGCTGCACGACACGTAATTCATGCCCACGCGGTGACAAAATTCCACACTCGACGGCTCACCGCCGTGCTCGCCGCAGATACCCACCTTCAGGTTCTTGCGTGTCGAACGGCCCTTCTTGATCCCGATCTCGATCAACTGTCCCACGCCTTCCTGATCCAGGGCCTGGAACGGGTCTCGGGTCAGGATCTCGCGTTCGATGTACTTCGGCACAAAGGTGCCCACGTCGTCACGCGAGTATCCGAAGGTCATCTGCGTCAGGTCGTTCGTTCCGAAACTGAAGAACTCGGCCGTCTCGGCAATCGTATCGGCCACCAGGGCGGCACGCGGGACCTCGATCATCGTGCCGACCATATACTTTACTTTGACCTTCTTCTTCTCCATCACGTCCTTGGCCGTCTGATGCACCAGGGCCGCCTGCACTTCGATCTCGCGGCGGACACCAACCAGCGGAATCATGATTTCCGGAAGCACCTTCACGCCCGCGGCCTGCACGTTGCACGCGGCCTCGATGATGGCTTGCACCTGCATTTCGGAAATTTCCGGGTACACAACGCCGAGGCGGCAGCCGCGGAACCCGAGCATCGGATTCATCTCGTGAAGCTGCGCCACCTTCGCCTTGACCTTCTCGATGCTCACGCCCAAGCGAGCGGCCATCTCCTGCTGGTTCTTGTCGTCGTTCGGCAGGAACTCGTGCAGCGGTGGATCGAGCAGGCGGATCGTCACCGGCAACCCATCCATGGCCTTGAATATACCTTCGAAGTCCTGCCGCTGCATGGGCAGCAGTTTCTTCAGGGCCTCGCGTCGGGCGGCCTCGTCGTCGGCCATGATCATCTCGCGGACGGCCCAAATGCGGTCGCCCTCGAAGAACATGTGCTCGGTCCGAGTCAGACCGATGCCCTCAGCGCCGAAATCGCGGGCCACCTGGGCATCATGCGGCGTATCGGCATTGGTCCGCACACCGATCTTGCGGAAGCCGTCCGCCCACTTCATCAGCGTCTCGAAATCCTTGCTCATCTTCGGCTCAACCGTCGGCACCTGACCCAACATGACCTCGCCCGTCGTGCCGTCGATCGACAGCCAATCGTGCTCATTGATCACCGTGTTGCCGACGGTGATCTGTTTATTCTTGTAGTCGATGTGCAGCGCGCCGCAACCGGCCACGCACGTCTTGCCCATACCGCGGGCCACCACGGCCGCATGGCTCGTCATGCCGCCCGTGGAGGTCAGAATACCCTGGGCCGCGGCCATGCCGCCGATGTCCTCGGGGCTCGTCTCGTGACGCACCAGCAGCACCTTCTCCCCCAGCTCGGCCTGAACTTCGGCATCGGCCGCCGAGAAACACACTTTGCCACTGGCGGCGCCGGGGCTCGCCGCCAGCCCCTTGGCGATCACGTTGCGAGGCGCCTTCGGATCGAACGTCGGGTGCAGCAACTGGTCGAGCATCTGCGGGTCCACACGAAGCACTGCCGTCTTCTTGTCGATCAGCTTCTCGCCCACCATGTCCACGGCGATCTTCACGGCCGCGGCAGCGGTGCGCTTGCCCGTGCGGGTCTGAAGCATGTACAGCTTCTCTTCCTGGATCGTGAACTCGAAGTCCTGGACATCTTTGTAATGTTTCTCCAGGCGGCTCTTGATCTTCAACAGCTCGGCATGACATTTCGGCAGATACTGGGTCAACTGGGCAATCGGCAGCGGTGTACGGATGCCGGCCACCACGTCCTCGCCCTGGGCGTTCATCAGGAACTCGCCGTAGAACACGTTCTCGCCCGTGGCCGGGTCGCGCGTAAAGCACACGCCCGTGCCCGACGTGTTGCCCATGTTGCCGTACACCATGGCCTGGACGTTGACGGCCGTGCCCTTCAGCCCCGTGATGTGGTTCAGTTGGCGGTACTTGATCGCTCGCGGCGCCTGCCACGACCCAAGGACGGCGTTGATGGCCAGCTCGAGCTGCTTGCGCGGATCCGACGGGAACGGCGACTTCACGTGCTTCTGATACACGTCCTGGTACGCCGCACAGAGCTCCTTCAGATCGGCAGCCGAAAGCTCCGTATCCTCTTTCACACCCCGCTTCTTCTTCAGCAGCGTCATCTGTTCTTCGAAGTGCTCGTGGGCCACTCCCATGACCACGTCGCCGAACATGTTGATAAACCGGCGATAGGCGTCCCACGCAAACCGTTCGTTGCCGCTCTTGGCAATGAGGCCCTGGACTGCCTTTTCATTCAGGCCCAGGTTGAGCACCGTGTCCATCATGCCCGGCATGCTCACCGCCGCCCCCGAGCGCACGCTCACCAGCAGCGGGTCGCTGTCGTCGCCGAACTTCTGGTTCATCACTTTCTCGAGCTTGGCGATGTTCTCGTTGATCTGCTTTTCCAGCCCGGCCGGCCACTTCTTCCCGGCCTTGTAGTACAGTTCGCACACATCGGTCACAATGGTAAACCCGGGAGGCACCGGCAAACCGATGTTGGTCATTTCCGCCAGGTTGGCACCCTTGCCGCCCAGCACTGCCTTCATGTCGGCGCGGCCTTCAGCCTTGCCGCCGCCAAAGAAATAGACCAGCTTCTTTGCTTTCGTCCCTGTCTTTGCTTTTGTTTTTGCTTTTGCTTTCGCCTTCGCCATCGCAATTCTCCCTTGCCGGTACATCATGCCTAATGACACCGCCCCGAAGAACGCCCGCGCCCTCCGTGTACGGCCGTCTAGTCGAGCATACAAAGAGCAGAAACACTATCAGAGATTTTATGCAAAGTCAATGTCTTTCGCGAAACGGCCCCTCAAGCTCAAGCCTCACGCTCCGAAGAGCATGGCTTCCGCGAAAATCGCCTGGAAATCGGCCCGCCCGGACAGTTCCACGTGATGGACGCAGCGGCTCACGCGCTCGGCCGTTTGACGCTGCGACCGATTCAGCAGGAGCATCCTTGCTCCCGTGCCGGCCGCATTGCCCACAAACTTCACTTTCTCCAGCGGCACCGGCGGCAACAGGCCCACCCTACGCGCCCGATCCGGACGGATAAAGTTGCCGAACGCTCCCGCCAGCAGGACCTCGTCCAAGTCGTCCGCCGTGACCCCCATTTCGGCCATCAGCACCGCTGCGCCGGCAAACATCGCCGCCTTGGCCAACTGTACCTCGCGAATGTCTCGCTGCGTCAGCAGGACGGGGTGTCCCGTGTTGCACTGCTCGGCCGAGACCAGACATAAGGCCGTCTCGCCGTTGGTATGCATCAACCGCGCGGCCAGATCCGGCGACAGATCCGGCAGATCGGCCGCCGATTGCATCAACCCCATCTCGTTGACGATGCCGCTCTCCAGGCACGCGCTGACGGCCTCGATGAGCCCCGTGCCGCACAGCCCCACTGCCGGGACGTCGCCGATGGCGTGGACGCGCAGCCGCCCGTCAGCGATGTCCACGCGGTCAATCGCCCCCGCTGCGGCACGCATTCCATACTTGATCCGCGCCCCTTCGAAGGCCGGCCCTGCCGCCGTGCTGCACGCCAGCAACCGCTCACGGTTTCCGATCACCAATTCGCCATTGGTCCCGATGTCGATCACCATGCGCAGCCCGTCGGTCTCGTGCAGCCGCGCGGCCAAGATGCCCGCTACCGTGTCGGCGCCGACGTAGCCGGCGATCGTCGGGCCTACGTAGATGCGCCCGCGAGGATGGATCGCCAGCCCAAGCTCTCGAGCGATCACGCTCACCCCCTGCCGCACGGCGGGAATGAACGGCGAACGACCGATGTGGTCCACCGGCAGCCCGAGCAGCAGGTGTGTCATCGTGGTATTGCCCACGACGGCGGCCTCGAAGAGATCGGTCGGCCGCAAGCCGGCGTCGTCGCACAGCCGCCGCATCAGTTCGTTCAGACAGCCGATGATCAGGCCCTGCATTTCCTTCAAGTGCGACGGCCCGCGCAAGCAGTACTCGATCCGCGATACGACATCATCGCCGCGCGACGCCTGCGGATTGGACGACGATGCCACGGCCACCTGCCGCCCTGTCGCAAGTTCAACCAGCCAGGCCACCACCGTGGTCGTGCCCACGTCCACGGCGACGCCAAAGTGCCGCGCCGTCGTGTCGCCGGGCTCGAACGCGACGAGGTCGTCGCCGACCATGACGGCCGTGCCCTGGAATCCGGCCGCACGCAGAGCCCCAGGCAGTTCCCGCAGCAGCGTCACGTCCGCCTCGGGGCTCAGACCCCGATCCCTCAGCGCGTCGAGGACGCGATCGTGGTCGCTCCGCTGGTCGGCGACGCCAGGCTCCTGGAGCCGCAGAAACTCTCGCCGCACATTCGGCTCCGGCGGCACCGCCGTGTCGATGCCGGTTTCGAGAATCTGCTGGTCAAACAGCAGCGTCTCGGCCGGAATCACGACGGTCATGTCCCCCGTGACACGCACCTGGCAGGCCAGTCGCACGTTGCGATGAAGCTCCTCGGCCGTGAGCCGCTCCAGCGACGCCCCGTCAGCCGGCGGCGTGCCCTGGGTGATCTCCACGCGGCAACCCCCGCACGTCCCCTTGCCGCCGCACGGCGAGTTCATCTCGATGCCCGCGGCACGGGCAGCATCCAGAATCGTCTGCCCATCGAGCACGCGGACCTCGCGGCCGAAAGGTTGGAACCTGACTCGGTGCACCTTGGACATGTGAACCTCCCACGGTCCCCCGCTGCGGCACCTCGACTGCCAAAGCCGAGTAGAGCCGCGAGTATAGCAGCGAGACCGCGCAGGTCAAGGCGAACACAAGCCGAAGAACCCCTCCGTCTTGCGGACAGGCGACTCCGGTGCGTCGCCCGCCTTGGCAATCGACCGCTTGGCCCGTCAAGCAGACATAGTGTGATTGGAAGTTGCGGCACCGCACCGATTGCCCTGGGTTTCCCCTCGGTGGTTGCGACAGGTTTCCGGGAGGGTTATTGCCTGGAATCCGTGTGCTGGTAGTCCTTCGGCAAAACCGTGATATTATTGTAATCCAGCAACGTGCCCTTGGCCCGTTCCAGAGCGATGACGGCCTTGTTGAAGGCCGTTACGGCTCGAAGTTCGTTCCGCACCGCCTCCTCCAGATCCCGCTGGGCACGGAGGAGTTCCTCGTTGGTCACGTCGCCCACGTCGTACCGCGCCTGTTCGCCGTCGAGGGTGTCCTGAGCCGCCACACGGGCTTCGCGTGTCGCGCTGATCTCCTCCAACGCCGTCTCCACCTGCCGAATTGCCGTGTTGACCTCCAGGATCACGTCCTGGGTCAGGTTTTCGAGCTGAAGCATCGACTGGTCGAGCGACAGCTTGCTCTTGCGGTGCTCGGCCTCGGCCTTGCGGTTACCGATGGGCACCTCGGCCGTCAGACCGGTCACGTAGTCGTTGAATTCGCCCGTGAACTGCTGCTTGAACGCGTCGCCCGAATCGCCGCCGAGGCTGTTGCGACGCCACGCGAACGACAGGTCCAGCCGCGGCAGCAACTGGTTCCGGTAGTAGCGCCGCGACACATCGTTGGCCAGCACCTGGCTCCTGAGCTGTCGCAACTCCGGCCGCATCTCAATCGCCGTGATCACGTCAGCCTGCCGGTCGCTACTCGGATGCGTGGTCTGCGGCTCGTCGGTCGGCATGATCTCCGTCGTTTCCGTCAGCGGCAGCCGCGGATCGTTCATCAGATTCTTCAATCGGTCCGACAGGTTTCGCACCTGGTTCTCCGCCGAGATCAGCTCGGCCTGCCGGCTGGTCACGGCGGCCCGAGCCCGCGACACCTCCAGCTTGCGGGCCATCATTGCCTTGGCGCGGCTCTGTTCCTTCCGGTACACCTCTTCGGCCAGCGCCAGGCTGCGCCGCCGGACCTCCACGTCGCGATGCGCGAAGACCAGTTCCCAGTACGTGGCCTCCACTTCGACCAGGACGTCCATCACCTGCCGTCGGAAATCCTCCACCGAGGCGTCGCGGTTGTGCGACGCCACGTAGATACGGGCCTTGTTCGCGTCCAGTCCCAGATCGCGCAACAGCGGCTGTGTCAGTTCCACCATGACGTTCGTCGCGTAACTCGGCGACGTGACGAACGTGCTGTTGCTCGCCAGGTAGTCGAGGTTCTCGCTCACGGTGATGCTGCCGCCGGTGACCAGCCGCTTGCGGATGCCGGAGCTGACCAGCCGGTTGTCCTGCATCAGCGCCGCCGCCCCGCCGGCCGCCAGGAATGAGTTCACCGGCGTGTCTGTCTTGTTGATGCTGCCTTCGAGGAACCACGAGGCGTCGAACGCGCTCTCGGCCACCAGGATGTCGGCCTCGGCCATCGCGGGCGAGTAACTCGCCACCTGAATGTCCAGACTGTTCTTGAGCGTGCGGCGAATCACCTGCTCCAGCGACAGGCAAACCCGGCCATCCACGATCTGCAACTCGTCGGTGAAGCCTTTCAGGTGTGCCGGTTCATCCTGCCGCTGGCTCTGGCGTTTGTCGGCCCGTTCGCCGGCCACATATCGCAGTGACGCCGCATCCATCGCTCTGCCATCCGCCATCCCGAGCGAGCATCCGCGCAGCAACACTGCGGCACACAGGGTCACCGGTATTATCCATATTGTCTTACACATGACTCGGATCGCTCACCAGGTTGATCGAGATGGCCCCCTCTGACGGCTGCTCATTGTTAACAACCGGCGTCGCCATTGCAAGGTGAAACCCTCACGGACGGATTGCCGCGGAACGGATCCTACCATAGGTTATCGGCCCTTCGGGCGGCAGACTTGATCACATCCTCTTTCCCCACAGGGGCATACGTCGCCCGACGGCCGCCCCTCTGCCCTCCTTGCCATTGGCCGCTTTGGCACATTTTCCTGGGAACTGATGTATTGACTGCAATCGGAGGTTGGACTCCAATTGTCTTGGAACCACATTGGCAGGAAGCCACGACCTGCGGGGCGTCCTTCCGGCCGCTTCAACTCTCAGCAGGCCCACGGCTCGGCCGACACACAGGCTAACGCTGCAGAAAACGACGTTTCGCGCCTATACCTCTGATAGCCACGCCTTCGGCTTCCTCGGCGGAAGCACGAAGAGCCGTTGCCTTTGGGACAAGCCGACCCCGCATCCATCACAGAGGAGAGCCACACATGCGCACCATTCTGCACAAGAAGCCTCGCGAGCCGCGCTGGTCGCTTCAGCGCTACATCTGCAAGGGATTCCTGCTGGTTCTTGCCATGGTGCCCCTATGGGGTGGGGCGCCCCTCGCCTATGCCCAAAACGACACCGCGCAGCAAGGCCGCCTCGCCGGCATCGGCGACACACTGAGAGACACCTGGGACCGGCTCCAGGAGTACCTGCCCAATATTCTGCTGTCGCTGGCGGTCCTCATCGTGGGCACGATCCTGGCCCGCATTCTGGCCGGTGTCGTCCACTGGATTCTGGCCAAGCTGTCCCTGTGCAAACGCATGCGATCGTGGATGAGTGACAATCAGGCAGCCGCAGAGGCGCCACCGCATGACGGCGCCCGATGGATTGCCGCCGCCGTCTTCTGCATCCTGGAACTGTTCGTGGTTATCGCCTTCTTCCACGTCCTGAAGTTTCCTCCGGCCGAAGAGAACCTCAACCGCATCCTCGCTCACATCTTCGAGTACCTGCCCCGACTGCTCGGAGCCCTGCTCATTCTGCTGGTGGCGTGGATTGTGGCCTCTATCCTGCGGTTCATCGTCACGCGAGCGCTCGGCATGGCCAAGCTCGACCAACGTTTGGCCAGGGGCGAGCCGCCGGCCGAAGGCGCCGCCCCCGCCGAGACCTGGAGCCTCACGAAAACCCTCGCTCAGACCGCCTACTGGCTGGTCTTCATCCTCGTCCTGCCGGCCGTGTTCGACGCTCTGGCCATCGAGGGTCTTCGCAACCCCATGAGCGGCATGCTCGACAAGATCCTCGCCTACCTGCCGAACGTCTTCCTGGCCGGCATCATTCTTGTCGTCGGATGGTTTGTCGCCCGTACCGTTCAGCGCATCCTGGCCAACCTCCTGGCGGCCATCGGACTGAATCGCCTGAGCGAACGCATCGGCCTGACCAAGGCCCTCGGCGGCAAGACGCTCGCCGACCTGATCGCCTTGGTGGTTTACATTTTGATCCTGATTCCCGTGGTCATTGCCGCCCTGAATGCCCTCCAGGTCGAGAGCATCACGCAGCCGGCCAGCGCCATGCTCAGCCGCTTCCTCGACGCCATTCCGCGGCTCTTTGGCGCCGCCCTGGTCATGGTCGTGGCCTACATCGTCGGCCGACTGCTGTCGCAACTGACGGCGAGCCTGCTGGAGTCCATCGGCCTCGACCATATTCCAGCCCGACTCGGCCTGGGCCAGCCCCCAACCGACGAGAAGAAGGCCTCCCTCTCGAAGGCCTGCGGCTACATCGTCCTCGTGGTCGTCATGCTCCTGGCGGCGCTGGCCGCGCTGCAGCAACTCGGATTCGTTGAACTGGCCGCCGTGCTGCGGCGATTCCTCGATTTCCTCGGCGACGTGGTTCTGGCCCTGGTCGTGTTCGGCCTCGGACTCTTTCTGGCCGACCTGGCCTACCGAACCATCCGGGCAGGACGATTCTCGTTTGCCATATCGCTGGCCCTGGTCGCCCGCATCGCGATCATCGTTCTGGCGGCCGCCATGGCCCTACAGCGCATCGGCGTCGGAGAGAACATCGTCCTGGCGGCCTTCATTGCCATCATCGGCATGGTGACAGTAGCCGCCGCCATCGCCTTCGGCATCGGAGGACGCGATCTGGCCAAGCGCCGCCTGGAAGAGTGGGACGAGAAACTGCGAGGAAAACCATGACATGGTAATGCCGGCACATGGGCCGCTGTCCGAGTCATGTGGGGGCGGCGCCGCCACAGGCGGCGTCGTCCTCCACTTCTTGCTCGCTGCTAGAAGTTCTCGCCGAACAAGTAGCACCGTGCCAGGCGGCGGCACAACTCGGCATTCTCGTACACCAGGGGCAACAGAAAGGCGAGGTTGGCATTGGGCATCTGGATATACTCGGCGAAGTCCTGACGCCAATCGAACTTGAACTGCATGAGCGCGTCCTGCGGATGGTCGGCGCTGAGGGCGGCCGTCAGGCACTTTGCCGCCACGCGGGCCGATCGCATGGCTGGGTAGATGCCTTCACCGGTGGCTGCCGAGACGAAACCTCCGGCGTCGCCGATCAATAGCGTTCTCTTGCCGACGTGCCCTTCGTCCTCGATCGCGCCGCCGGCCGGAGCCATGGCCGCCATGGGCCGCGACACGTCCGCCTCCTCCGGCAGCAGGCCCGCGCCGACCAACTGCTCGACCCATGCCGCATAGACCGACTTCAGATCCGCCCCGGCGTCGCCACGGCAACCGATGCCGACGTTGACTGTGCCATGTTTCGGAAACGCCCAGGCATATCCGGGCAACCCGGCGTACTGCATGGCGAGGTGAATCTTGCGCTGCTTGCCGTAGAGCCGGTCGATCGTGCGCGGGTTGAGTTTGACCTCCTTGAACAGGCAGACGACCTGCCGATCAGCCGTCCATCCTTCGCGCAGCCCCGTCACGGCGGCGACGGTGGAGTCGGCGCCATCGGCCCCGACCAGCAGTCGCCCCGCCGCCGTTCGCCCGTCGGCCGCACAAACGCACACGCTTGCCTCTCCCACGTCCACGCCCGTCACGCGAAACCGCTGCAACACCGTCACCAGCCGCTTCCGCGACGCCGCCAGAGCCACCAGTGCCGCGTCGAACGTCTCCCGCGACACCAGGTACCCGAGCTTCTGCCGCGGCGCGTAAACGGCCTCGGCGCTCATGTCCGCCTTGTGGAACACCAACCCGTAAAACGGCACATCGACCAGCGGCTTCTTCGGCGAGGATTGCTTGCGGAGAACTTCCAGTTCGGGGAATTCGTCGAACGCCGCGGCGTTGACCCAACCAGCGCACGGCTTCTTGCGGGGAAACGAGGCCCGGTCCACCAGCACCACGCTGCATCCGGCCTGGGTCAGCAACCGCGCACAGGTGGCCCCCGCGGGCCCTGCACCCACAACGATCACATCGGCTTCATGGTCCGCCATGGCGGCTCCATCCGGCTATGGGGCAGCTTTCTCCCACTGCTGCCACAGGGCGTCCTCGGCCTGACCGTACTTGTCCAGGCTCGCACGGACACGGTCGAGCATGTCGAGGATCAGCTTCTGGTCCACCGGCACGCCTTCGTCCTTCAGTCGCGTCAGCGATTCCAGGTTTGCCGTGGTGCTTCGCAGGTCGCCTGCCGCCAACGCGTAGTTGCGTGTGGCGTCGAATATGTTCAGTGTGTCGCTTTCGCGGTCGTCCGGCCGATGCAGCAGACGCCACGGCGCCCGGCGGATCTCGATGCTGGCCGCGCGAAGCTGTTCGCTTGTCTGACGCATGTTGCTGAACGTGTCCGCCAAGTTCATCCGGTTCGCCGCCACCAGGGCCCGCACGTCGCCGCTTGTGGCCACCAAGTTCTCCCCCACGGTCGCCATCTTCGCCTTCATGTCACCCGTCAGGGCCTGAATATTCGCCACGCTTTCGTCAATCTTTGCGCGGTTCTCCTTGATCATGGCCTGAAGGTCCGCCGTCACATCCTTGATGCTGGTCATGCTGTCCTTCAGCTTATCGCGGTTTTCGGCCAGGATGCCGTCCACCTTCTCCGTAATGGCGTCCAGCCGGTCGGCGCTTTTCTGGATCGAGGCCACCAGCGGCGGAATCTTCGTCTTCAAGTCGCTCGATAACTGGTTGATGTTCGAAATGATCTCGGTAATCTGCTTTTTCTGCTCGTCGCCGATGCCGATGGCCTCGACGGCGCTGCCCAGGGCCGTGCCGCTGCGACCCTGGATGGGGCCGGTCAGGGCCGCCCCCTCGCCGACGCTCTGAATGTTCACCGACGCCCCTTCGCCGATCAGCTTCGTCTCCACCGAAATCACTGCGTCCTGGTACAGTTGCACGCTCTCCGGCACGCTGATCGTCACAAGATAGTGCGAGAACCGCTTGGCCCGGGTCGTCTCGTCCTGGGTCCACTGCGCAGCCACTTCCGTCACCTGTCCCACCGGCGACCCGGCCAGAAGGACCGCGCTGCCGGCCTTCACCCCCGGTATCTGCTCGAACTGCACCTGGTAGGTTCTCGTTACCGCGCCGATCTCGTTCAGTTTGCCCACCAGCACCATGATGACCGACAGGGCCGCCAGCGTCAGCAAGATGAAGATGCCTGCCACCAGATCGTTGCGTTTGGAACGAGCCATGAGGGCCTCCAGAATGCTTCCGGGCCTCGGCATCACGCCTATGGCCGCAGAATGTCCGATGAACCTCAAACCTGCCCCAGCAGGTCTGCGGCATAGTCCTTGCTCGACTGCCTCAGGGGGATGGGCCCGTCGGGCAGCCCTTCGATGAACTGCCTGACACGGGCGTCCCCGCTGTTACGGATCGCATCGGGCGTCCCCAACGCAATCAGATCGCCGCGATACAACATCGCCATCCGGTCCGCGATGCGAAACGCGCTGCCCATGTCGTGTGTCACGACGACGCTCGTCACACCCAGCTTCTTCGACAAGTCGCGAATCAACTCGTCGGTCACGGCCGTGGCGATCGGGTCCAGCCCTGCCGTCGGCTCGTCGTAGAACAGGATCTCCGGGTCCAGTGCGATCGCTCGGGCCAGGCCCACACGCTTCTTCATGCCGCCGGACAACTGAGCCGGCATCAGGTGCTCGAAGTCCCGAAGGCCCACCAGCTCCAGCTTCATCTTCACCATGATCCGGATGACCTGCTCGTCCAGGTCCGTGTGCTCGCGCATCGGCAGAGCGATGTTTTCGCCCACGGTCATGGAGTTCAGCAGCGCGCCGCTCTGGAAGAGAATGCCGAACCGGAGCCGCACCTCGTTCGCCTCGGTTTCCGACATCGTCGCCCACGACTTGCCGAAAATCCGGACCTCGCCCTCGTCCGGGTCGTAATCCCCGATCATCATCCGAAGCGTCGTGCTCTTGCCGCAGCCGCTGGAGCCCATGATGACCATCGTCTCGCCGCGCAGAATCGGCAGCGTCACGGCATTGATGACCGTACGGCCGTCGAAGCGTTTGGTGACGCTGCGCAGCTCGATGATGGGTTCCGGGCTCTTGTCGCTCATTGGCTCGGCCAGTAGTAGTAGAAGATCACCGTCAGAACCATGTTCGACGCGATAATCGCCACGATCGACTTGACGACGCTCTGCGTGGTCGCGCGGCCCACGCCCTCGGCTCCGCCGCTGACGCGCAGCCCCTCGTAGCACGAGATCAGGCTCACCAGCACCGCAAAGCAGACCGCCTTGATCAGCCCCGAGAGGATATCACGATAAAGCAACGACTCCAGCGCCCGCTCGTAGTACTCCCGTGCCGTTCCGTCCAGAAACAACGTATAGACCGACAATCCGCCCAGCCAGGCAATCAGGTCGGCCAGGATCGTCAGGCACACCAGCATCACGATGCACGCCAGCACCCGAGGCACCACCAAGAACCGCACCGGATTCAGGGCCATGGTCTCCAGGGCCAGGATTTCCTCGCTGACGACCATCGTCCCCAACTCGGCGGCAATAGCCGCGCCGGCGAAACCCGATAGCACGATCGCACTGAAAATCGGCGCCAGTTGCGGGAAGATCGCCTTGACGACGATCGTCGCGATCTGATTCACCATGCCATAGTCGCTGAGGACCGGGGCCATCTCGAACGGCAGAATCATGCCGATGAAAAAGTGAACCAGCGCGATGATCGGAATGGCCTGAACGCCCACACGAACCATCTGGAACGTCAGCGCGCTCCAGCCGATTCGCGGCTGCCCGAACAGCCCGCGCAGCGACCAGCGCAACGTATCCCACGCCAGGTAGCCCAGGCCTCCGACATAGCAGAAGCCGCTGTTACCCAGCCCCCCAAGCCGTTCGACCGCTGTGCGCAGCCCCGCGCTCACGCCCTCAACGCCTCCTCCACCGTCGGGAAGATCGAAAACACGCTGTCCAACCGGCTGATCTCGAACACGCTGCGCGTCTGCTGCCGCAACGACGCCAGCCGCAGTTTCCCGCCATAGCGGCTCACGCCCTGAAGACACTCCACCAGGGTCGCCACGCCGCTGGAATCAATGTACGGCACGTCAGACATGTCTACCACGATCACCGGCGACTTCGACGCCACCAGCTCTTTCAACTGCTTGCGCAGCACCGGACTGACGTTCAGGTCCACGTCGCCCTCCAGATGGACCAGCGACGCGGGCGCCCGGTCTTCGACTGCGATCTTGAGCCGGTTCGGCTCCCCCCCTGCTCTGCCCACTCGTGTCATGGTTACCTCAGTCCGTTGACGCGGGAATCGCCTTGCGAAGGCGCAACTGCATGCCCCCGCCCGGCGCATCGCCGTATTCCACTGAATCCATCACCTCGCGGATGATGTGAATCCCCAGCCCGCCCGGCCGCACGTCGGCCAAATCCCGCCCGCGAAACAAAGCTGGATCACGCGTCGGCCCATAGTCGCGCAGAACGAACTCCAGCCCCTTGTCCATGCACAGACACGTCTCGATGTCCAGCCGGCCGTCGCAGCGGCCCCCGTACTGGTGCCGGATGATGTTCGTGCACGCCTCGTCGATGGCCAGGACAATCCGGCCGCGCTGATTCTCGTCGAATCCCGCCAGCGACGCCATCTTGTCCACCAGCGCCCGGACCACGGCCATCACGGCCGCGTCGCTCGGCACCGAAAGACGAATCACGCTGTTCTGGTTCGCCACACAGCACATGCTTAGCTCGACGCCCCTTCTCCACCCGGCGACGGCGCGTTTGGATCAAGCGTCTTCATCCCCGCCATGAGCCCCTCGAACTGCGGGGCTGCATCGGGATGTTTCTGACAGTACCATTGCACATATTGGGCGATGGAGGCCTCCCGCTCCCGTAGCGGCGCCTCGGCTTTGTACCCGAACCGCTCTCCCGTGCGCCGATACAGGGCCGCCGCCGCGAAGAAGCGGACGCCCTCGTCCGGATCGGCCAGCAGATGGATCAGCCGGATATCCGTATCCGGGGCATTGCTCTGGACCAGATCGCGGGCCGCACTGGCCCGTTCCTGGGGCTGCTCGCTGGCAAGCCGCCGCTCGATGCCGCCACGCCCCGCCGGATCGCATCCGGCCGTCGCCACAGCTAGCAACATTGCGGAAAGAGCAGCCCAGAATGCATTTACCTTCACAATCGGTCTCCGTGCCGCAGGAGGTCCATAAAACGGAAATGCCATTGGCATTATAGAAATGGGACCACGCAATGCAATCGAAAATGCCGGGTTGCCCTTGTCGGCCCGTATACACGGGATATAATGCCTTTTTTGGCGGGCGAGCTTCATCCTTTCATCGTGTTTCGCCCGCAAACGATAGATCCTTATCATTCAGGAGTCCCCTCATGCCTCTTCTGGTGACACGCCTTCTGTTTATTTTGGTACTGGTGGCCGCCGGCTTGGCGGCCGCGCGGATCGTCGCCGGCGACGACGAGCAACAGTACCAGCCTTTGCCGTTCTTCGTCGGAGCGGTGGGACTGGCCCTGGCCGTCATCGGTCTGGATATGCTGGTCCGCAAGAAAAGCGTCGGCACTCTGTCGGCTGTCTTCTTCGGCCTGCTGGCCGGACTCATCATGTCTTGGCTGCTCAGCTATGTGATTGGCATCGTCCCGCTCGACTTCATGCAGGACGAGCAAAACGCCCAGGCCGTGAGCCTGGGTCTGTCGGTCGTCCTCTGCTACGTTTGCATCAGCGTCATCATGCAGACCAAAGACGACTTCAGGTTTATTATTCCATACACCGAATTCTCCAAGGAGACCAAAGGGGGGCGTCCGATTCTGTTGGACACCAGCGTCATCATCGACGGCCGCATCGCCGACCTCTGCGACACACAGGTCTTCGACAGCGAGTTGGTGGTCCCACGATTCGTGCTCCAGGAACTCCAGACCGTGGCCGACAGCGGCGACCGGCTCAAGCGCAACCGCGGTCGCCGTGGCCTTGACGTTCTCAATCGCCTCCAGTCCTGTGGCAAGGTGGACGTCCGCATCCACGACGCGGGTCCGACGTCCTCCGGCGGCGGCACCGATGTGGACCAGATGCTTGTGGCGCTGGCTCAGGAGCTCGGCGGCCGGATTTTGACGAACGACTATAACCTCAACAAGATCGCCCAGTTCCGGGGTGTGCCGGTGCTGAACATCAACGACATGGCCAACGCCCTGAAGCCGGTGTTCCTGCCGGGCGAATCGCTGCGCGTGACCATCGTCAAGGCCGGCGAGGAGCCGGGCCAGGGAGTCGGGTATCTGGAAGACGGAACCATGGTGGTCGTCGAGGGGGCCCGCGACATGGTGGGTCAGGAAGTCGCTCTCAGCGTCACCAGCGTCCTCCAGACCAGTGCCGGCCGCATGATCTTCGGCCGCATCGAAGGCCAGGGCAACGGCCCCCGCCGTCGCACCCGCCCCGGCGGCGGCAACGACGACACGCCGTCCAGAGAGGAGCCAGGAGCATGAAAGCCGCCCTGCTCATCCCGGCGGCCGGACAGGGGCTCCGCTTCGGCAGCCACGTCAAGAAACCCTACATCGAGCTTGCCGGGCGGCCTGTATTTCTGAGAACGCTCGACCGGTTCCGCGACATCGAGACCATCGTTTGCCGCATCCTCGTCGTCGGCCCCGATGACCTCGACTTCGTTCGCTGCAACTACCAGCACGAACTGGATGCCCTTGGCGTCGGGCATCTGGTTTGCGGCGGCCGCGAACGATACGATTCGGTCGTCGCCGGCCTGGCTTGTGTGCCGGATACCTGCGACCTCGTGGCGGTACATGACGCCGTCCGCCCGCTGGTTCCGTTGCGTGCCATCGTGGAGGCCTTGGCCGTAGCTGAGCGGATCGGCGCGGCGTGCGTCGGTATGCCCGTGCATGATACCATCAAGCGTGTGACCGACGGCGATATCGTCGAGGAAACCATCCCGCGCAAATCGCTCTGGGCTGCCCAGACGCCGCAAGTCTTTCGCACGGCACTACTTCGGCAAGCCTACGAGCGGCTCCACGCGTTTCCCGGCACCATCACCGACGATGCGCAACTGGTCGAGGCCCTGGGACACCCGGTCGCCATGGTTGAAGGCAGCCGCGCGAACATCAAGATCACGACGCCCGCCGATCTGCCTCTGGCCGAGGCCTACCTGGCGCAGATTCACGAGCCATAGCACAGCCCCGCTGCGACGCTCTCGGCGTCGGCCGGAAGGAGAAACCGTAAACGGCGACACATTGGGGAGTTCTGTCCGATGGAGTTCCGCAGAGTCCGAGCCGAGGAAGTGCTGGAGGCCGCGCGACTGCTCATGCCGACGCTTCCCGTCGGCGACGCCCAGGCCCGCCGAACCGTCGATGCCGCACCGCAGTCCCTGGGCATCGACTTTCGCCGTCAAATGGTCGCGGTCGAGGGGAGCCGCGTGCTGGCCTCCTGTCTGCACATCACGGCGCCCGGCCATTGCGCCACGATCCTGCCCCCGGGCGTGTCGCCGACGCTGAACGCCGAGGCCCAATGCCAAACGGCCGCAGAGCTCATCCGCGCCGACATCGTCGCCTGCCGCGACGATGGAGCAACGCTTATCCAAAGCTTACTGCCGGAAGGACCGGAAGACTTTCCCGCAACGGCTTACCTGGCGGCCGGTTTCCGCCATCTCACCGTACTGGAGTACATGGAGTGCGAGCTCGACGATCATGTGACTGCCTCGGCCCCGGGTCCATGGACATGGGAAACCTACCATGACGGCCTCAAGAACGAGTTCACCGCCCTGCTGGCCGCCACTTACATCGGCAGCCTCGACTGCCCGGGCATCGCCGCCCTCCGCACACCACAAGACGCCCTCGATAGCCACCGCGCCAGCGGACTGTTCACGCCGCAAGCCTGGTGGCTGGCGCGCTGCGACGGCCGCCCGGCCGGCCTGGTGCTGGTCAACCGCGTCGCCGCGCGGAGCGCCTGCGAGCTGGTCTATATGGGGGTCGCACCGGCGTTCCGCGGCTGCGGCCTCGGCCGCCTTCTCGTTCAGCGCGCCATGAACTCGTCGCGTCTGCTGAAAGAACCCGTGCTGACGGTCGCCGTCGATGTGGCCAACACGCCCGCGCGCAAGCTATACCTTCAAGCAGGGATGCACGTCGTCAATCGCCGACATGTTTACTACGTCCCCTCCCTATGCTGAAAACGACGTTCGGCGGAAGCGGTCGTCCGGCGGCCGGGTTACGCACACTCTGTCCACAACATGGAATCCGCTTGGGGATAAGAATTTTCTAAAGTCCGGCCACAGAGCTAAACGCTTCTGCCGTGAGAGGTTCCTCGGTTGTCGGCAAGGCGGTCTGCTCTTCACATTTTTTTTGCTGTTGAACGCCCTTTCGGCGCGTTGTATATCACTAGCATGCCGCCGACGCACGGTGCGTTGTCGAGTCAGGACCGATCTCTTCTTTCGGCAGACTCGCAACGGAGCAATCGTTATTACCACAAGCCCGTCTGAGACACGATCCATGACTCAGGGGGGATCACAACTCGGGAGGTCGCCGTGACCGAGGTCCAGCAGCAACTCGTTGCCGACATTCTGTCCCAGGTCGAGCGACACATCGGAGCCACCAGCTTCAACGTCTGGTTCAGAAATTCCACAGAGTTCGCCATTGAAGACCGCGTCCTGAAGGTGGGCGTGCCGAACCTTTTCGTGTCGGAGTACCTGGAATCGCGTTTTTCGAAGTTGCTGAGCGGCATCGCGGCCAAAACGACCGGTTCGGACCTCGCCGTACGTTTTGTGATCGATCCGCAGTTGTTCCGTCGCCGTCGCCAGGAGCAGATGGTTCAGGGCGACGCCTTCCTGACCCAGGTCTCGCGACCGGCCTCCGCCCGGCACTACAGCGCTGCCGCTGCGGTTCGTCCCTCGTGCCCTGCCGAGACGGACAATCAGCCGCTGATGACGCTCGACCGGTTTGTCGTCGGCGACTGCAACCGTGTGGCCTATGCCGCCGCGCGCGAAGTCGCCGCCAGGCCAGGTCGCTCATTCAATCCCCTGTTTATTCACGGCCCGTGCGGCCTGGGCAAGACACACCTGCTTCAGGGCATTGTCCACGAAATTCAGCGAACCGTTCAGCGGTCCCGCGTGCTGTACATCACGGCGGAGGAATTCACCAACCGTTACATTATGGCGTTGAAGACCCGCAGCCTCGACGCGTTCCGCCACCGGTTCCGCAACCTTGACGTGCTGGTCATCGACGACATCCATTTTCTGGCCAACAAGCAGGCCACCCAGGAAGAGTTCCTCCACACGTTCAATGCCTTCGACGTGTCAAGCCGCCAGGTGGTGATGGCGTCGGACTGCCACCCGAAGCTGCTGACGTGCATCCAGGACAACCTGATCAGCCGCTTCGTCTCGGGCATGGTGGCTCACCTGCACCCGCCGGACCGCGCCACGCGGATGGACATCCTGCGGACCAAGGCCCGACAGTCGGGCCAGACGCTGCCGGAAGAAGTATTGGAGTTCGTCGCCACCCACGTCACCGGCAACGTTCGCGAACTCGAGGGCGCCCTGGTGCGAGTCATCGCCTACTCGACGCTGGACCACAAGCCGGTGTCGATCGACGTGGCCCGCGAGGCACTTTCGGGCCTGATCCGCGCCGGCCAGGCCGCCCTGAGCGTGGACACGATCGTCGAGGCCGTCTCGAAGTTCTTCAACGTGCCCGCCGCCGACATCGTCGGCCGCCGGCGCACGCGGCTCGTGACCCTGCCGCGGCAGTTGGCCATGTACCTGGCCCGACGCCTGACGACACTGAGTTTCCCCGACATCGGTCGCATGATGGGCGGCAAGAACCACACCACCGTCATGGCCGCCTGCCATCGCACCCAGCAAATGGCCGACTCGGGCGAGACGGTCACCGTGACCGATGGCGGCCTGAAACGGCAGATGACGGTTGCCGAGATTGTCGGCGCGATCGAAGACCGCCTGCGCCGCCAGTAAGCGGCCGAGTTTGAATCCGCGGGTCCTCTACCTTCAGGGGGGCGCGCCCCTGGCCTCCGATTCCCAGCATGGATGCCGACGGTCCACTGCGAAGCGAACATTGCTCCATGCTTTCGCACGATGCCAACACCGCCTGCCCCCCTGCCCACCGTCGCATGCCCTTTTCGCTTGACGGCGAAAGAGGCTGCCCGTAACCTAGCGCGGTTGCCGTAGAAAAAGGAGTCTCAGCCGTGGCACAGAGATTACCCGACAGTCACGGGCGCTTCGGTCCGTACGGGGGACAGTACGTTCCCGAGACGCTGATGCACGCTCTGACGCAGTTGGTCGAGGCATACGATCAGGCCCGCCGCGATCCGACATTCCAGGAGCAATTGCAGTACTACTACAAGCACTACGTCGGGCGACCGAGCCCGCTGTACCTGGCGCGTCGAGCGACGGAAGCCTGGGGCGGCGCGAAGATTTACTTGAAGCGCGAGGATCTGAACCACACGGGAGCCCACAAGATCAACAACACCCTGGGGCAGGCCCTGCTGACGCAGCGGATGGGCAAGCCGCGCATCATCGCGGAGACCGGCGCCGGCCAGCACGGCGTGGCCACGGCGACGGCGGCGGCGCTGCTTGGCCTGGAATGCGACGTATTCATGGGCGCCGAGGACGTTCGCCGCCAGGAGTTGAACGTCTTTCGGATGAGGGCCCAGGGCGCGCGCGTCATTTCGGTGACGACGGGACAGAAGACCTTGAAGGACGCCTGCAACGAGGCGTTCCGCGATTGGATGGCAACGGTCGAAAACACCCATTATTGCATCGGCTCGACCATGGGTCCGCATCCATTCCCGATGATGGTCCGGGATTTTCAGTCGGTGATCGGCCGCGAAGCTCGCGAGCAGATTCTCCAGCAGGAAGGCCGTCTACCCGACGTCGTCTGCGCGTGCATCGGCGGCGGAAGCAATGCGGCCGGCATTTTCTATCCCTTCATCGACGACGCCGAGGTGCGACTGGTCGGCGTGGAGGCGGGCGGCCTGGGGCTGGCCAGCCACAAGCACGCGGCGCCGCTGGCCGCCGGCAAACCCGGCGTTCTGCACGGCAGCATGAGCTACGTGCTCCAAGACGCCGACGGGCAGACCGCCCCGGTCCACAGCGTTTCGGCCGGCCTGGACTATCCCGGCGTCGGGCCGGAACACTCGTACTGGAAAGACACCGGCCGCGTGAGGTACACCATTGCCACCGACGACGAAGCGCTGGAGATGTTCTATGAGCTGTCGCGTCTGGAAGGCATCATCCCGGCGTTGGAATCATCGCATGCCCTGGTAGAGGCCAAGAAGCTGGCCCCGACGCTCGGCAAGGACAAAATTATCGTGGTGAACCTCTCGGGCCGCGGCGACAAGGATTGCGTCGAGGTGGCTCGCCTGACCGGCGGCCCGAGGAAGGACTAAGCCCCCATGGCCAATCGCATCGAACAGGCATTCGAGGAACTTCGACGTTCGGGCCGGAAAGCCTTGATGCCGTTTCTGACGGCCGGCGATCCCGACCTGGCGACTACGGCGGCACTGATTCGCGAGATGGTGTCGCGCGGCGCCTCGCTCATCGAGCTGGGCCTGCCCTACAGCGACCCCGTGGCCGACGGGCCGACCATCCAAGCGTCGTACACCCGGGCACTGGACGGCGGCACGACACTCGACGGCATCTTCGCGATGGTCCGCCAACTGCGACAGGACTGCCAGGCCCCGATTTCGGCAATGGGCAGTTTCTCGCTCGTCACGCGTCGCGGCATGGACCGGTTTCTCGACGACGCCCAGGCGGCAGGCATCGACGGCCTGATCATTCCCGACCTGCCGCTGGAGGAGTGCGACGCCATGGCTGCCGGGGCAGCCCGTCGCGGCCTGTCGCACATCATGCTCGTGGCGCCAACATCGCCGTGGGAGCGTGCCGCCCGTATTGCCCGCCGGTCCACCGGCTTCCTTTACTATGTCAGCGTCGCGGGCATCACCGGTGAACGCAAAGAGCTGCCTGCGGATATCGTGTGTCACGTCGAACGGTTGCGGCAGGAAACGAAGGTGCCTGTCTGTGTCGGCTTCGGCATCTCGCGGCCGGAGCACGTGCGCCAGGTGACGGCCGTGGCCGACGGCGCCATTGTCGGCAGCGCCATTGTCCGCCGCATCGGCGACCTGGCCGGCCGCCCCACGGCCGAGGTGGTCCGCTGCATCGGCGACTACGTGGCGGAACTCGTGGCCGCCCTGCCCTGACGGCGCAGCATTTGCCAGGGATTAAACGCCCCGACGACCCGATCAGCCATGACAAACGGCTGGTATGGAATTGGAGGGCGGTCCCCTCGGAACCCGCCCTCCAAAGCGAGCACACCCCTCCAGACATTGCCCGCATTCTAACGTGACACGGCGCGTGCGGCCTATTTCGCCAGGATCTTGCCGATATTGAACATCGGCAGCAGCAGCGCCATGGCGATGCCGCCCACAAACAAGCCCATGAACGCGATCATCGCCGGTTCGAGCATTGTGGTCATCTTCTTGATCGAGTCCTTCAGGTCGCGGTCGCAGAAACCGCACACCTTCAGCAGCACGGCGCCTAGACGCCCGGACTTCTCGCCGGCAAACACCATCTGCGACGTCGTGATCGGTATCAGCGACGTGCAGAAGAACTGGTCCGACAGGGTCTCGCCCTGGCTGACCTTCTCGACGGCCCGGGTGAACACCTCCTGAAAATGTACGTTGGTCGCCGTCTGGCGCGCGATTTCCAGGGCCTCGATCACCGGCACGCCGGCGGTTATCATGGTGCCCAAGGCGCGGAACGACCTGGCAATATACACCTTCAAGCAGATATCCCGGATGGCCGGCAGGCGGATCTTCAACGTGTCCAGCAAGCGACGACCGACCGGCTGCATAAAGAAGACGATCGCACCGGCCGTCACCAGGACGATCGTGATGACCAGGGGCAGCCAGTGGGCCGTGCAGAAGTTGCTGACTGCCATCAGAATACGGGTCGGCGCCGGCAGGACGGCGTTCTTGTTGTTGTAGATGGCAGTGAACCTGGGCAGCACGAAGGCCATCAGAACCACCACGACGACCACCGCTAGGCCGGCCATAAACATGGGATAGGCCATGGCGCCTTTGATGCGGCGGCGCGTTTCCTCGGCCTCGACCAGGTAGTCGGCTACGTTGGTCAGCATCAGACCCAGGTTGCCCGACGATTCGCCGGCCCGCACCAGACTGACGAACATGCTGTTGAACTGCTTGGGATGCTTCGCCAGCGCATCGCTCAGGGCCTGTCCGGCCTCGACGTCGGCGGCCACCGACATCAGAATATCGCGGAACGTGGGGTTCGACGCCTGCTGCCCAAGCGACTCCAACGCCTCGGCCAACGGCACCCCCGTGTCGATCATTACGGCCAACTGGTTGGCGAAGTAAACCACATCGCTGGATTTCACACGCGGCTTGCCGATCTGGATTCGCGTCAGGGCACCCAGGCCGCCGGTCTCAGCGCGCAGTGACACCGACTGGACCGTGAGCCCCTGCTGACGCAGACGGCGAATAGCATCTTCCTGGTCCGACGCCGTCATCACGCCCGATGTGGCGGCTCCCCGAGAATCCCTGGCTCGATAGGCGAACTGCGCCATAGCCTCCAACTCCTGCTACATCGTTGCACCCGTTCAGCGGCCGTCGCTGATGCGGATCACCTCTTCCAAGGTCGTGATGCCCGCACGAACCTTCTTCATGCCGTCGGCACGCAGCGTCACCATGTTGCCGGCCAGGGCTGCCTTGCGAATCTCCTCCAGCGGCGCCCCGTGGACGACCAGATCGCGGATTTCGTCGGTCATCACCATCAACTCATAGACGCCGATGCGCCCCTGGAAACCGGTGTTGCGGCACTTGGCACATCCTTTGCCCCGGTAGAACACGTCGATGCCGTCGATCTTCGATCCCGCCAATCGCCGAAGGTGCAGCGGCGGGCTATAGGTCTCCTTGCAGTGCGTGCAAATCTTCCGCACCAGCCGCTGGGCCAGTACGCCCACCACACTGGCCGAGACCAAGTACGGCTCGACGCCGATGTTCTGCAACCGCGTGATCGCCGCCGCCGCGTCGTTCGTGTGCAACGTCGAGATCACCAGGTGCCCTGTCAGCGCCGCCTGCACGGCGATTCTGGCCGTCTCCTCGTCCCGAATTTCACCCACCATGATGATGTCGGGATCCTGTCGCAGAAGGCTCCTCAGCGCCACCGAAAACGTGAACCCAATCCGCTCGTTCGTCTGGAACTGGTTGATCCCGCGCAAATTGAACTCGATCGGGTCTTCGACCGTCGAGATGTTGACTTCCGGGCTGTTCAACTCGTTCAAGACGCTGTACAGCGTGGTGCTCTTGCCGCTGCCGGTCGGCCCGGTCACCAGGAGAATGCCGTTCGGACTGGCGATCAGCTTCTTGAATTCTTCCAGCATGTCGAATTCGAAGCCGAGCTTCTCCAGGTTGACCATCATGTTCCGGTTGTCGAAAATGCGGATCACGACCTTCTCGCCGTTCGGTCCCGGCAGCGTACTGACGCGCAGGTCGATGGGTCGCCCCTGCATCATCACGTGAATGCCGCCGTCCTGGGGCAGACGCCGCTCGGAGATGTCGAGCTGACTCATGATCTTGATTCGGCTCACGATGGACGCGTGCATCCGGTGCGGCGGGCGGAACGCCTCGTGCAGCATCCCGTCCACGCGGTACCGCACGCGAGTCATGTTGTCGTCCGGCTCAATGTGAATGTCCGAGGCGTTCTGGCGCACCGCGTCGAAAATCAGGTAGTTCACCAGCTTGACGACCGGCGAATGCTCGCCGGCATCTTCCACGTTGGCGATGTCCTCCACCTGCGATTCGATCAGCTCGAAGTCCTTGGCGTTGATGTCCTCGATGATCTCGTCGATGACGAACACGTTCGCCGAGCTGACGTAGCTTTGCAGGGTATTAACGATATCCTGTGCCGACGCGGCCACCACCTGGATCTCCAGGCCGCTGATTTGCGCCATCTCGTCGATCAGGAACATGTTCGACGGCTCGGCCATGGCCACCGTCAGCACGTTGCGCACCTTGAACAGCGGCAGCACGCGATGTCGGTCCAGGAACTCCCGTGGCAACGTGTCGATGACCGAGGCATCCACCAGCCGCGGATTGATCTTGGCGTACGGCACGCCATAGTTGCCGGCCAGGGCCCGGATGATATCGTCTTCGGAGCAGAAGCCCATGGATACGAGGACTTCCCCGAGCAGTTTCTTGCCGCCCGACTGCTTCTGCTGAACGAGGGCCTCGTCCAATTGCTCTTTGGATATCACGCCCTGTTCGAGCAGCACATCTCCGAGCCTGATCTTCTCGCCTGTCTGCGCCACCATGGAACCGTTCCTACTCATAGGACTTCATGGCTTCGGTCAGTTCGCCGAAGACCTCAAATTTGCGGTCAAAACGTGTCAACTCGAAGATCTTAGCGCACGTCTCGTCAAGGCCGCACACTTTGACCAAGCCTGTGCGGCTCTCCACCTCGTCGCGGAACCAGAGCAACGCCTCCAGCGCCGCCGAGTCCATGCTGACGGTCTTCTCGAAGTCGAGGATGAACCACTGCTGCTCGCCGGCCAGATGCTCCTCGGCCACGCGGCGGAATTGGCTCACCGTGTCGCCCGAAAACTCCGACTCGATGCTGATGACCGTCACATCGCCGTATTTTTCCGCGGTGGTTGTCATGGCAACCCTTTCCATTGAAGGCCCGCGCGCGGGCTCAGCGGCAGTTCGCCGCTCTGTGTCGGCACGCTGTCCAGCACCTCCGTCAGGCCGATGTCCATCAGGGCGTCCACGCATCGCACGTCAAACTGCGTGCCCGTGCAACGCACGATCTCGTTCTCCACCTTTTCCCGGGGCATCGCCGGCCGGTACACGCGGTGCGATGTCATCGCGTCCAGCGAATCCGCCAGGCCGATGATGCGTCCCTCCAGCGGCACGCCTTCGCCGCCCAGCCCATTCGGATATCCACGCCCGTCCAAACGCTCGTGATGGTGCAGTACGCCGGGAATCACGTCTTCCAATTCTCGCACGCCGGCCAGAATCTTCGCGCCGATCAGCGGGTGCCGTTTCATCACGTCGTATTCATGCGGCTCCAGGCGGCCGTTCTTCAGCAGGATCGCCTCCGGAATGCCGATCTTCCCGATGTCGTGCAGCAACCCGGCCAGGTACACCCGCTCCACAAACTCTCCGTCCAGCCCCATGCGCTCCGCAATCCGACGCGAAATCCATGCCACGCGTTCGCTATGACCACACGTGTACTGGTCCTTCGCATCGATGCTCGACACCAGGGCTCGCACCGTGCCCAGCATCAACTGATGCAGGTTGTCATACAGGTGCGAGTTTTCGACGAAGACGGCAATCGTTCCCGTGACCGACGACACCAGCTTGACATCGGTCGAAAAGAACTCGCCTTGGTCGAGCTTGTTGAATGCCGCCAGAATGCCGTACAGCTTGTTGCCCTGCCGCATCGGCACCAGAACCATGTTGTTCACACCGGGGACCACAACGCGGAGGTCGGCGCTCGCGCGGCAATCGTTCGCAATGATTGCCTCGCGACCGTCCATTAGGTCGCGCTCGAAATGATGGTACAATCGCAGCAACCCCTCAGTGTCCAGCGACACATCGCCGACAGTGACAACGCGCGGTTCGTTTCCGTGCTCGTGTGAATCGCGGAACAGCGCGGCCAGCCCCTCGATCTCCAGAAACTCCAGCATTTCGGAACATAGCGCCTGGAAAAACGCCTCTGACGGCTGCGACACGCGGATCTTCGAAGCGATCCGCTGATATAGCGTGATTTCCTCGTAACTCTCGGACAGCTTCGCTCCGACCGACACCACCTCTTCTTCGGCGTCGATCCGCTTGATGCGTTCGCCGCCGAATTGAGCAAGCAGCCTCGCAACGGTCGCCAGGGCGTCGTCGTCCATGGGCCGCTCGCCGCGAAGCCGTCGGCGAGCCTCTTCCCGGGGACAGCCGCCGTGTTCCGCCAACCACTCGACCGCGCAGTCCGTCGTGCCGTCTGCCCCGAGAACCGCCGCGGCCACCACAAACACGGGGCGGCTTCGGCGAAACACCGGCACCGCCACGAGCCGCAGCCCGTCCCCAAAAACCGCCTGCTGCGGGCAACCGGTCGCAAACGCCCTTCGTACACGCTCGCACATCATGACGCGCAGCGGATCGGAGCCGACCACTAGCCCTGTCAGCATCGTCGAGAACCCGACCGGCATCCAGAATCGCAGCGACTCGTCCCAGACCGCAAACGCCAGGCCGGTCAGATCGGTCAGTTCCCGGCACCAGGAATCGATGCTCTCTGTCGGCAGCGGTCTCTGTTCAGGCAACTTGAAGGTCGTCACTGGGCACTCCTTAGCAGACACCGGCCGGCTGTTCCATCAGTTCGTTGACGCGAGCCAGAAGCTCGCGCGGGCTAAACGGCTTGGTCATGATCATCCGGACATTGGTCCGGGCGGTCGCCTCGGCATCCACCTCGAAGCCTTTGGCCGTCAACAGGATGATCGGCAGATACCGCGTCTGTGGATCCTGGTAAAGTGCCGCTGCAAGCTCCAGTCCGCTCAGGACGGGCATCTGAAGGTCGCTGATCAGCAACTGCGGCCGTTCGCGGCGCACCAGCTCCAGCGCCTCGCGGCCGTCCATCGCCGTCACCACGTCGAATCCGCCGTTCTGCAACTTCAGTTGCACCACGTGAATGATGTGGGCTTCGTCATCGGCAATCAGAATCTTCGCGCGTTCCATCGCATCTCCTCTCATGTGCTCCGCACATTACTCGGCGACCGGCAATTGAAGTACAAACGTCGTTCCCTTGCCCACCTCCGACTCCACGGACACCTTGCCGTGGTGCAGCGTTTCGACAATCTCCTTGACCAGGGCCAGGCCCAGCCCGGTCCCTTTGGCCGCCCCCTTGTTGGCATGGACCCGGTAGAACTTCTGAAACAGCCGCGGCAGATCCTCCTTGGGAATCCCCAGGCCCGTGTCCACCACCTTCACCACGGCCATGCCGCCCGCCAGTTCACTCGACAAGCGGATGCTTCCGCCCTCCGGCGTGTACTTGATGGCGTTGGAGACCACGTTCAGAACCGCCTGATACAACATGTCCCGGTCGCCGAACACCTGGTAGAACACCGGCGACAGTTCCGCCTCCAGCACCTGATGCTTCTCGGCCGCCTGCGGAGTCAACACATCGACCACATTCTTCAGAATTCCAGTCAGCGCCAGGTTCTCTTTCTGGACCTTGATGACCCCCGCTTCGATGCGGCTAATGTTCAGGATGTTGTCGATCATGCGGCTCAGGCGGTCGCTCTCGCTGTCGATGATCTTGTAGAACTCGTTGCGCGTCTTGGAGTCTTCCGCCTCGCCCTCCACCAGCATCTCGACATACGCCCGGATGCTTGACAGCGGCGTGCGCAGTTCGTGCGTCACCTTCGATACAAAGTCGTTCTTCATGCGGGCCATCTCCCGCTCCCGCGTCACGTCGTGCAGCACGACCACCATCCCGGACAGTTCGTTGCTTTCGCCCTGCTCGCTGCGCACCGCGCTGACAGTGGCCTTGTAGATCCGCAGGTCGCCGTCCGTGCCGCGCTCGATTTCGATGACTTTCCGCGGCGCCCGGTGCTCGCTCTGCCTGAGCTGGTCCATGGCCTGCGTCAGCGGCACGTCACCCGCCACTTCCGTCACCGGCATTCGCCGATCGGGATCGAACTTGAACTTCCACACGTCCTCGGCTGCGCCGTTGGCCAGCGTGACGTCTCCGAACGCGTTGGTCACCAGAACGGCATCGGAGATCGAGTTCAGCACGGCTTGCATATGCTGTTTGTCGGCATGTAGAATGCGAGTGCGAATCTGCTCTTCCCGCAACATCAGTTGCTGGGACTCCAGACGCTCACGAACGGCTTCCATAAACGCCTTCAGGGACGACAGCAGACGCGAGCCGCCGGTTGCCGGCAGGCTGCCGGCGTCGTCCAGGCGTCCGTCCCGGACCATCGCCTCCAGGTGCTCGGCGAGCCGGTCGGGAGCATCGGCAGCACACCACCTCGGGGCCACTCTTCCCAGAGCGGCCGAGCACAACGCCAGGAGAGACGCGCCGACCACGACATTGAGGGAGAGCACGTGATCGGCGCGCAGGTTGGGCCACAGCACAAGGGCCACCGCCCCCAGTTCTCCCACCACAAGCACCGCGAGAATGATGCACTGCCGCAATTTCATCGCCCATGCACCGCCCAATTCGTCCCATCCCCCGCTTGCAGCTTAAAATCCGCGCCCCAACGTGAACGCCCCGGGATGGGTCGTTGCCATGGAACCGGTAGCGCCATTGCGTCGGGCCGCCTCGACCTGGCCGCCGTACTCGGCCCAGACCTCGTCTGCTTCTTTTTCACGGCCCAGCCGCTGAAGGGTCCGCGTCAGAGCCACGGCCACCAAGGTCGGCTGACTGGCGCCGTCCAGTGCCAGTCGCAGATTCTTTTCGGCCGCTTCCAGGTCGCCGCGCGTCATCTGAAGATAGCCCACCAGGGCCCGCGCATCGGCATGCGACGGATCCACCGCAAGCAGGTGCGTGGCCCGCTCCATGGCCGCGTCGTCGTCGTGCTGGAGCGCATAGACTTCGGCCAATCGGTAATTCCACATGGGGTTGGCCGGCTCCTTCGCACACAGTTTCGCGTACAAGGCTTCGGCCTTGGGGTAGTCCTCCAGTCGCACATAGCAGTCCGCCAGGGCTGCCCGCAGCGCCGTGCAATCACCCTTCTGCGATGCAATCATCTGTTCCAGCATGGGCGCAGCCTGTCCAGCCTGCCCGTCGGCCGCCAGGGCCAGGGCCAGACGCCGCCTGGTGTCCTCGTCGCCGCTGATACGTAGAATCCGTCGCAGCGACACAATCGCCTTCGCGTGCTGGCCTTTCAGCGTGTACAGATCTGCCAACGCACTCTGCACGCCGGCGTGCGACGTGAACCGGCCCTGCGCCGCTTCCAGCACTTCCAGCGCCCGGTCCGCCTCGCCCCGCTTGACATGCAGTTCCGCCAAACAGATCAGGTACTCCGGATCGTTCGGACCCAGCACGTAAGCCTTGGCCATGGCCTCGACGGCTGCTTCGAGGTTGTCGTCATGCTCGTCCAGCAAAGCCTTGGCGTACCACGCGTCGGGCGCGTTCGGGCTCGCATGCAGGGCCACTTCCAGGTAGCCGCGAGCCTCGTCGAACCGCTTCTCGTGCAGGGCCACCTTCGCGGCCAACAGGTACGCCGTTACCGGCGGCTCCGCCGTGGCCAGGACCTTCGCAAGCTGCTGCTTGCAATTGGCCATCTGCCCGGCCTTGTACTGCTCCAGGGCCAGTTGCAGATGCACCTTGTTGCGGGCAAGGACCCACCGCTGCTGTGCATTCTCGCGCGCCTCGCGCTGCGTCTGGCACCCGGCCGTCACCAGCATCAGGGCCCACACGACAATCCATGTCATTCGCTTCATCGTCGTTCTCCCTCAGAAGACGCACTCAGTCCTGCGGCTGAGTGACTTGGTGGGGCTGTGGACTCACCGCCGCCTCACCCGGCCGCACCGGCACCGGCGGCAACCCATCCAGCATCCCGCTCTGGTTCAGCCTTCGCCACAACACGCTCTCGCTCTGGAGCCGCGGACGGGACGCGCCCTGCTCGGTCTCCAGCTTGTCGATCATCTCCCGCACCTGCCGGTTGTTCGGCGCCACGTGCCGAGCCAGCTTCAGGTTCCACAACGCCAAGCCGCGGTCCTGCGCCGAGTTCGTTTCCAGGTACTTGTTGTAGAACTTCTCGGCCTCCGACACGTGCAGTTGCGTCAGCTTCTCGCGCGTGTACAGCGGGAACCGCGACCGAAGCCCGATCATCGAGTCTTCAACGAAATCGAGCAGTTCGCGTCCCTCGGTCTCCGCCTCTCCGTGATCCACGATGTGCGGCGTCAGGAGCACGATGATCTCACGCCGCGTGGTCGCCTGATGATCCTGGCGGAACAATGCCCCCAAGATCGGAATATTTCCCAGCCCCGGCACCTGCGACTTGTCGATCTGCGTACTTTCGTCGAACAGGCCGCCGATAACGATCGTGTGTCCATCGCGGACCATCACGTTGCAGGTCACTTCCGTGGTGGTCTCGCTCGGCAGTCCCAGGCCGTCGATCGAACCGTTGGACACCTCCGGATGGATTTCCATCCGAACGAACCCGTCGTTGCTGACGAACGGGCGGAACTGCAACTGCGTACCCGTGTCAAGGAACTCCACCGTTTCCACAGCCGTCGTCTGCGTCACCGTCGTCGTCCGGTAGCCCAAACGGCGACCGACGATGACCTCGGCCCGCTGCTTGTTCAGCGCCAACACCTTCGGGTTCGACAGGATGTTCACGTCGCTGACCGTTTCCAGGGCCTGAACGAATACGCTCACCTCGCTCGTCATGACGCCCACCTGGAGGCCCGTGCCGGGCATGGCAAAACCAGTCGTGCCCGTGCGGCCGTACGGAATGTCCACTACTCCCGCAGCCAGCCCCCCGTTCACCACGGAGCTGTTCGGGTTCATCACGTCGTAGCCCGCGGCCGGCGTCAACCCTCTGAAATCGATGCCCGCCAGCACGTTGAAATCAACGCCGAGGCTGCAATCGTCCTGAAGGGTCACCTCCAGGATCGTTGCCTCCACGAGTACCTGCTTCGGCCTCACGTCCAGCGCCCCCAGGATGCGTTCTACTTGGTTCAGGTTGTCCACGTAGTCGGTCACGACGAGCACGTCTTGTGTGCTGAGGCTGTCACCGCCGACGGTCGTGCCGCCCGACGGGATGCCCTCGGCCGCACGCGACGTCCCCGCCACCTTTGCCTTCTCCGACAGCGCCGGCTGGATGATCTGACGCGCGTCGTCCACGTTGATATAGTTCAGGCGAAACACACGCGTGTCGGTCTTGGCCTCTTTGACCTTCAGTTCCTCGAGCTGCTGCTTCGTGTAGATGTAGATGAACTTCCCGTCGCGCCGGAACGCATACCCGTTGACGTCGAGCACGGCGTGCAACGCCTCGTCCAGCGTCACCCCGTACAGTTCGGCCGTCACCTTGCCCTGGACGTCCTTGCCGGCCATCAGGTTCAACTGCCGCTGCTCGGCCCACAGCTTCAGCACCGACGACAGCTCAACATCCTGAAACTTCACGGTAATCAGGTCGCCATCGGCATCGGCGGCCGCCGCTTTGGCCCCAACTTCGGGCGCCGCAGCCGCCTTGGCCTCTTCCGCCGGTTGTGCAGCCTCGGCCCCCGGGGCCGCCGGCTGCGCGGCTTCCTGGCCATAGGCCCACACCGTCCCCACGCCGGCCAGCACAACCGCCGCCGCAACGCTCCACACGGGTCTACGCCCCTCAGTTTTCCCAGTCGCCCTCATGGCTTTTCTCCACTACTGCCACATGCGGCAGCAACGTGCGTTTGCCCCTACCGACGCTGCTGGTCCCGCAGAACACCCCTGTTCTCGACCATCCCCAGTTCAAAGTCGGCGTCGCCCACGGTGAGAATCACGGACTGTGCTTTGATCTCCTTGATCCTGACCGATGTCGTCACGGGCGTTTTCCCGCCCGCCCCGTCGCCGGCCATATTCACCAGACACTGGCCCACCCCGTAACCTCGCCCGTCGATCATGGCCATCGGGCTCCGCCCGCCCATCAGCGTTCCTTCCAACAGCGGCACGCGAAGCTCGTAGCGCCGCCCGGCAAACTCGACCGTTGCCGTCCCGCGCCCGATCTCGCTCACGGTCATCATCCCCACCTTGTCGCCGACCCGGCACCGCACGCCATCGATCACCGCCTGCGGTCCGTTCTCGCCGGCCGTCGTGCTGATCAGCACCATCGTCCGCACCAACTCGTCCGCCCGCCTCAACTCTTCCTCGCTTGGGCCACGAACCGCTTTGGCCTCCTCCTGCTGTGACACCGCCCCCACCGCTATGTCGCTCGCTGCAGGCCGATTCGTCGGGAACAACTCCTCGTCCGGCAGAAACGGGTTGCGAATCGCCACCGCCTCGTCCTTGCCGACCGACCATACCGCCTGGGCCGTGACGGACTTCTGCCCCACGCTCGCAGACGCCGGCCCAGCCGCCGGCTGCCCCTGCGGCAACCCGGCCGCCGCCAGAATCGGCTGCCCCGGCACGGCCATAGCCGCCTGCGGCGCGGTGTCGTGGCGAAGCACGCCCATCCCCAGGATCGTGATGCCCCACACGGCCAGCGACACCAGGGCCAGGGCCGCCACGAAGATCCGCCTCATCACCACCGACGAGCGGCCGATGAGCATCATCCTCCACTGCGACATGGGCTTGCCGATCGCGCTCATCCATGTCCTCCGCCATTGGTGGCCAACTGGGTTGCACCGCCGTGGCCGGCCTCGCGACCGCCGCAGAACACGACCACGCTCATCTTCACGCGAACCATGCCGTTGTCGCTCGGCGTCGCGGCAATCTCAAGGTTCTCCACGCGAGTAATCCGGTCCATCCGTTCAATCCGCTTCAGCACTTCGTAGACGGCCTCGTACGGTGCCTCAAACGCAATCGACATCGGCTGTTCTACGTAGTTCGGCCTCACCCGCGGCGCCTGCGGCAGCACATTCCGCTGGCCGATACCGGCCTCCTTCATCACCGACGCCACCGACTCCAGAAACTCCGGAATCCGCGGCTCCGACGGAATGCGCGCCACGTCGCGCTCGTATCCGGGCTCCATGGTCCGCACTTCATCCAGCAGCACGGGAAGATCCTTCGTCCGTGCCAGCTTCATGCTCAACTCCGCTTGGCACTCCGCCAGCGTCGTCTCCGCCAACTTCATCTTCCGGGCGTTCGGCACCCAGAACACAACCACGAAGCCGACGACCATCGCCAGTGCCGCGCCGACGGTCACCCACGGGCCGCGCCCGCCATGATGTCCCTTCAGGTTCACGCTCATCGCCGCACCCCGGCCCACTGCATCATGTCCAGGTTGACTCCCTCGGGGGCCACATAGAACGTCGTTGCAAACACGCGAACGTCCCTGCCCCTGAAGGCCGCGTCCTTCGAAAATGCCAATTGGCACTGCTGCACCGTCGGCGTGTCGTTCAATTCCTGAAGAAACCGTGCCAACGCCAGATCGTCCGCCGCGAAGCCTTCCAGCCGAACCCGGTCAAAGGTCTCGGTCTTCATCGCCGGCTTCACGCCCAGAACCGCCGGCGCGCCGCTCGTGGCACCCACCGGCACCTCGCGCGACTGCGTTTCCACCTCCAACCGCGTCAGCAGAAGCTCTCGCGGCAGAATCCGGATAATCAACCCGATCAGCTCATGCCGAGGACCGCTGCCTTCGATGCCCGCCACCAGCTTCCGCTGTGCCGCGAACTTTTCCTTCTGTTCCGCCAGCCGCTCCATCCGTTCCAACTCCGCGTCCACGACGGACAGTTCCGTCTGAAGCTCCAGGAACTGTCCGCGGACACTCTCCAGCCGCTCCTGGCGGTGCACCGCCAGACAGACCATCGCCAGCGCCAGGACCGCAAGCAGCCACAGACGCACGAACCGCAGCCGTGTGTCCACTCGCGCTCGAACGTGATGCTCAGGAAGAAACTCGATTTCCTTCATCGCCGTCTATCCTGCCAGCTTCTGCCCCAGGCCATAGCCCTGGATGAATGCCCCCTTCAGGCTCAGCCCGAAGGCAACCGTCCATTCACTCAACATGCCGCGACGATCGACGTGCGGCCCCAGGTTCTCCGTACTGATCCCGCGAAACGGCTGCCCTACCACCACCGGCAGCCCAATCCGCCGCCCCAGCGTCTCCGGAATGTCCCCTTCGTGCGTCTCGCCGCCGATGAACGTCACACGCTGCGGCCGCTCGCCGCGGAACGTCACCCCGTGGTACCGCAGGCACTTGTTGATCTCGTCCGCCAATTCCTCGATCTCCGGCCGAATGGCGTCCAACAACGCCTGACGCACCTGCGCGTCCGGCCCGCCCGGCCCGCCCATGATCGCCCGCCGACGCAACTGCGACGCCTCCGACAGGCTTATGCTCAAACGCGACGCCACCGCCTCGTTGAAACTCACCGCGCCCTTGGCGATGTTCTTGATGAAAAGAATGTCCCGGCCGCGCGTAATCACCACCTTCGTGATGCCGCCCATGTCCACGAAGACGTTGACTTCGCTCTCGTCCTCCTTGCGACGCAGGTATCGCTCGAATGTCCTGAACAACGCACAGTGCTGCACGTCCAGCGACGCCGGCACAAGCCCCATGCGGTGCAACCGCCGCACGTGCGCCTCGATCGCCTCGTTCGGCGACGCAAACAGGATCACTTCCAGACGCGCGTCCTCGCCGTGGCGCACTTCCCCCGCCACCATGTAGTTCAGCGTCGCTTGGTCGATGTCGAAGGGAAACTTGTTCCGAGCCTCGGCCCGCACCGCCTCGTCCAATTCCGACTGGCTCACGCACGGAACCCGGATGCTCCGAATGCTCACCTCCGCGTCCAACAGCGCCGAAATGCAGTCCGTGCCGCGGAACTTGTGCTCCCTCAGCTCCCGCTGCACTCGGGCTGCCACCGCGTCCAGCCGGCTCTCTGTGCTCATGTCGCTGCCGTCGGGCAACTCCGCCTTCGCGCACGCCACGACCGAGAACCCTCGCCGGTCCACCGCGAGTTGCACCAGCTTCACGCTGCACGTCCCAATGTCGATGCCTATGGGCAGAATCTTCCTCACCGCGGCCTCTCCTACTGCACCGACACGGCGCCGGTAATCGGCTGAACCGTGACCGTCAACTGGGCATCCCCTGCCGACAGCACCACCGAACCGCCCACCATCGGGCTGCCAAACGTGTCATACACCACGAACGGCATCCCACCGAAACTCACCGAGTCCACATGCACGTTGGGCAACTGAAGCTCCCCGCGGATCGACACCTCGTAGCCCTGACCCGGCTTGCCCGGATGACTGATCGGCGTCAGTCCCGCGTAGTCGCCCAGGTTCTGCCCCGTGTAGATCACCACCTTGTAGCTCTGCCGGTCGGGACTGAAAACCACCGCCACCGACGACTGCCGGGCCAACGCCACGCTCTGGGCCAGCTCCAGGTCGGCCGTCAGCATCCGTGCCGCCGCCGCACACTGCGAATCGTGGCTGCTCGTGGCCATCGGCACGACGACGGCCGCCATGATCCCTAGGATCATGACCACCATCATCAGCTCGATGATCGTGAAAGCCTTTCGCATCCGTGCCACTGTCCTTCTCCCGACATCCCCGGCAAACTCTGCTTACCGTTCCGCCCCGGGCTGCGCCGCCGGAGCCTCTCTCACTGTCACGACCACCTTCCCGCTCGTCAGCAGCCCCTGCAAGCTCTCCAGCTTGGCGCTGACCTCCCGAAGCTGCCTCACCACCTCGTCCAGGCGGGCGTTGGTTTCCTGAAACTGCCGACCCGTGTCCGGCAACACCTCCGGTGCGGCGGTAACGGCCCGCGGCGTCGGTTGCGACGCCCAACTCAGCGTCCCAACCACCAGGGCCGCCACACAGGCCACCCCGAGCACCTTCAACGCCACCCGGTGGCGCAACCAAATCTTTCCCGCAATTCCCATATCGCCCATATTAACACTCCAGCTGCAATAATTACGCGGTCCATTTTGCCACCCGCGTGCCCCTTCAGACGGAAGAAGACATCAAAATCGTCATTTCCGTCCTAAAAACGGGCATTCCGGGTGCAACTGGCCGCGTTCGGCCACGCCAGGCGTCGCCTGGCCTCGTCATCTCGGGCTTAATCGGACTTCCTGTGGCGGGTCGGCTCGTGTCTTCAGGTCTGCTCAACAACCGGATCGTCTATACCGTGGCACGGGCTCTCCCTCAGTCCGTCAAGCCACCCCTCTATCCGAGCGCTGTGCGACAATGGTACTGCTTTGCGTCCTTACAGCCTGCCGGCTTCCGTTGCCTGCTGCCCTTGCGAAAGTGCCCTTCGAAGGGCTTTCCGACGGGGGCCGGCGTCCGGATTCTCCCTGGACACAACCCCCGTCGGCATCGCCTCTCGTCGAAAGGACGGGGAGGCCGAAGCCTCCCCGATCCCGACATTCTTCAGTCTTACAGCGTGTTAACCGCCGTGCCGTCGGGCGTCACTACCGAGTCTGGCACCATGCATCGCACTTCGCCCGTCGAACTGTTGTACCACCAACCCTGGTCAAGCGTCGTGGGAGCAGTCCACGTGTTGCTGATGGTCACAGTGTTCACACCTGTAAACGGGTTCGGCGGAATGCGAAGCAGATACGGGCCGAAACGGAACGTCGTGGTGTACGTGGCGTTGGTGTTGCCGTTGACGTCCGTGTACATATCGAGCTGCCCGTTGGGGCCCCACGACGTCGGATACTGTTCGTTGTGCTGGGCCTTGTAGAGCTGGATCTGGCTGCGAAGCAGCTTCAAGTCGGTCATCACGCTGGACACACGCGTGTCGTTCGACGCTTCGCTGAACTGCGGAATCACGACTGCCGCCAGGATGCCCAGTATAATGACGACAATCAGAATCTCGATCAGGGTGAAAGCTTCTTTCCTACGACTCATACCTACAACCTCCCGCTCCGTATCGGAGCAAATTGAAATCCTTGCGTACCGCCTGGTCCAATGCCGGGGATCCGTCCCCATCCGTTTTCCTGCCACCGTCCTATCACCTTTTCAGGCCACCCCAGGCGAAAGACCCTCACAAGTTCGTCCTGCCGCCCTGGGGTGCCCTGCTGCAACGGAAAGCCCGCTGGTCCCTTCACGGAAACCAACAAATCACATGCTCTATCGGACCTCCGTCGCAACAGCTTGAACAAAATGCTTCCCCTTGTTCCGCATTTTGCTCATCTTCACATTTTGCCGCCGTTTGGGCCCCCAAAAACGCACTTCGATTTTGTTCCTTGGGAGTCCCCCCGAGCGACAACGAACATCATATGTCTGGCATCCCCGAATGCAAGCCGATGGGCATATGCAGGGCGTTTGCGCGAGAACCGCACACATCCTATCTTCTTGTCACACAAATTGTTACAATCGTCTCAGTGAGACCAAAGAATTGCCGACAGGCCCACCATCGACTTCTTGCGCTAGGACGTAATTTGGAGGATTTTTCTCCGTCACAGGGCGTCGAATGCCCCTTGGGCATTGTTCGCACTGGCTTGGGACCATGTTAATTTAGAGAAGACGGACGCGACTCGCGTCGAAGGATCGCAGGTGTCCATTCTGGAGTCGAAGGACCAGGGCGTAATGCGGGGAGATGGCTTCCACGGTGCCGGAGAAGGTCTGGCCGGCTTCGCTGAGCGTGACAGAGCGGCCCACCATATCGCTGCGGGCGTCGTAGGCGGACCTCAGCCCCTGTCGCTCAGGTCCTTGCAACGACTCCAGGGCGTCCCCAAGGGCCGCGAGTACGTCGGCCAGGACGATACAGCGGTCCACCTCGCCCCCCGCCTCCAGCCGCAGGGAGGTGGCCCGCGAGGAGATTTCAGCCGGGAAGTCCCGCTCTTCTTGGTTCACATTGAGCCCGATGCCAATGACGAAGGGGCGGCGGGCGTCGGCGTCTCCCGCTGCCGCAGATTCCACGAGAATGCCGGCCACCTTGCGACGCTGGAACTCGATATCATTCGGCCATTTGATATTCGGCGACCGGCCGACCAAGGGTTCGACAGCCCGGCAGACGGCCACGCTGGTGGCCAGAATCAGGTCTCCGGCGACATCCGGCCGGGCCTCCGTCCAGTGAACCACCGAGATAAGCAATCCTTTGCCGGCGGCGTCGAACCAGCGGCTGCCGCGGCGACCCCGGCCGGCGGTTTGCCGTTCGGCCACAATCACGAGCCCGTCGGACGACGGCGACACGGCGGCGCGCAGGGCAAGGTCATTCGTGGAGGCCGTCTGCTCGTACACGCGGACCGTGCGGCCCAGGCGACCGCCAGCCATGGCGAACATGATCTCGTCACGGTCGATAAGGGGCGGAACACCATCCAGACGGACACCATAAAGAGGATGATGGTCCAGAACGAAGCCGTGCCGCTCGATCTCGGCCAGTTCGCCGCGAAGCTGGGCAAGGCTTAGGCCCATCTCGGCGGCCAGGGCGTTCAGGGCCCAGTACCGCCGGCGATCGCGTCGCAGGAGCCATGTCAGGCGGTAGTTCACCGGGAGCCTCCGGTCATGGCGCAGCGATGTCCATGGCGATATCCAGAGCCGGGGCGGAATGGGTCAGCGCGCCGACGCTGATGCGGTCCACGCCCGTTTCGGCAATGGCCCGAACCGTGGCGAGCGTGACACCGCCGCTGGCCTCCAGCAGGGGCCGCCCGTTGCGGCCGAGGCGGTTACGCAAGGCCACGGCCTCGCGAAGCCGGTCGATCGTCATGTTGTCCAGCAGGATCCTGTCGGCTTCCAGCGGCAGAACGGCTCGCAACTGGTCAATCGTATCGACCTCGATCTCGATGACCATCTCGGCGCCGAATCGGTCGCGAACCCGGGTCACAAGTTGCTCGATGGGACAACCGGCCAAGGCGACGTGGTTATCCTTGATGAGCACCTCGTCGTAGAGGCCCATGCGATGGTTCGTGCCGCCGGCGCAGCGGACAGCGTATTTCTCCAGGCGCCGCCAGCCGGGCGTGGTTTTTCGGGTGTCGCAAATCACGGCGGATGTGCCCTGGACGGCCTCGACGAAAGCCCGCGTGAGGGTCGCCACGCCTGACAGCCGCTGAAGGAAGTTCAGGGCGATGCGTTCGCCGGCCAGGACGGCCCTGGCGGGGCCGGTGACGACAGCCAGAGTCTGGCCGGCGGCAATGGCGTCGCCGTCCGCGGCCTCGGTGCCGACCCGGACGGCGGGGTCGATCTCGGCGTAGATCCGTTCGACGAGCCACAGGCCCGCGACAACGCCGCTGCGGCGGGCCACCATGCGGGCCGAGGCGGACTGGTCGCCCAGACAGGCCATGCTCGTGACATCGCCGCCGGCCAGGTCTTCATCAATCGCGGCGGCGATGAGACGATCGGCTTCATCGACGAGTGGTGCGTCTGCTGCGCTTCGGTTGGGCAGTGGTTGAGCCATGGCCCTTGATCTCCTCTTGCATGGCCAGGATGCGGTCGCGGATGGCCGCCGCACGTTCGAATTCGAGGTTGGCGGCGGCCTTGTGCATTTCGGCTTCCAACTCGGTCAGGAACTCGCGCGTGACGAATTCGGTTTCGGACTCGTGAACAAAGAGCCGCGCGGCACGCCGAGCCGACACTTCGGCTTCGATACCGGCACGAATGGCCTTGCGGATGGTATCCGGCTTGATCCCATGCTCGGCGTTATACGCTTCCTGTTTGCGTCGGCGCCGCTCGGTTTCGTCGATGGCGCGGCGCATCGAGTCGGTGACGACGTCGGCGTAGAGGATCACCTCGGCATTGACGTTGCGTGCACTGCGGCCGATGGTCTGGAGCAACGACGTAGTGGATCGCAGAAACCCTTCGCGGTCGGCGTCGAGGATGGCCACGAGCGACACTTCGGGCAGGTCCAGCCCCTCGCGCAAGAGGTTGACGCCGATGAGCACGTCGAACTCGCCGCGTCGCAGGTCGCGGAGAATCTCCACGCGCTGAAATGTCTCGATCTCGCTGTGCAGGTACTTGCACCGCATGCCTTCGCGGTTGACGAAACCGGCCAGGTCCTCGGCCAGACGCTTGGTGAGCGTCGTGACCAGGACGCGGTCGCCCATGGCCACGCGCTTTCGGATCTCGCTCAGGAGGTGCTCCACTTGGTTGCGAGCAGGTTCGACGCGAATCCGCGGGTCCACGAGCCCGGTAGGTCGGATGACCTGCTCGACGACCTCGCCGCCACATCGCTCGAGTTCGTATGGGCCCGGCGTCGCCGAGATAAAGATCGTCTGACCGATGGCCGATTCCCACTCCTCGAACGTCAGGGGTCGGTTGTCCAGCGCCGACGGCAACCGAAAACCGTGATCGACGAGGGTCTGCTTGCGGCTGCGGTCGCCTTCGTACATGGCGCCGATCTGGGGCACGGTCACGTGCGACTCGTCCACCAAGCAGAGCATGTTCTTGGGGAAGTAGTCGATCAGGGTGTAAGGGCGTTCGCCCGGCGCACGGCCGGAGAGGTGGCGGCTGTAGTTCTCGATGCCCGGACAGTAGCCCACCTCGCGAAGCATCTCCATGTCATGCCGGGTGCGAGCTTCGAGACGCTGGGCTTCGAGCATCTTGCCCTGCGACCGCAGCTCGGCCAGACGGGCTTCGAGCTCCGAGGCGATACCTTCCAAGGCCCGTTCAATACGGTCCTCGGGCATCACGAAGTGCTTGGCCGGATAGATGTAGATGGACTCTTCCTGTCCGGCGACGCTTCCGGTGGCTGGGTTGATGATCTCGATCCGGTCCACCTCGTCGCCGAAGAACTCGATCCGATAGGCGAATTCCTCGTAGGCCGGATAGACCTCGACGGTGTCGCCACGGACGCGGAACCGGCCGCGGCCGAAGTCGATGTCGTTGCGCTCGTACTGGATATCGACGATGCGGCGCAGGAACTCGTCGCGTTCGATGGTCTGGCCCACCGCCAGCGACGCCACCATCCGCTGGTAATCCTCGGGCGCACCGAGGCCGAAAATGCACGACACACTGGCGACGACGATCACGTCGCTGCGGCTCATCAAGGCGCTGGTTGCCCGCAGGCGCAGGCGGTCGATATCCTGGTTGATGCTGGCGTCTTTCTCGATGTAGATGTCGCGCGAGGGGATGTACGCTTCCGGCTGGTAATAGTCGTAATAGGACACGAAGTACGCGACGGCATTCCTGGGGAAGAACTCCTTGAACTCGCTATAAAGCTGGGCGGCCAGGGTTTTGTTGTGCGAAATGACCAGCGTGGGCCGTTGTACGGCAGCGATGACATTGGCCATGGTGAATGTCTTGCCCGATCCGGTCACGCCCAGGAGGGTCTGGCACGGCCGGCCGCGACGCAGACCGTCGGTCAGGCGCTCAATGGCCTGCGGCTGATCGCCGCGCGGCTCGAAGTCGCTCACCAGTTCAAAACGCTGCGTCATGGTTCCGACCTGTCGCGACGGTCGCCGCCGGTCGGCGACCCGGCGGCCAATGTCAAATACGGTCTGATCTCGCGGAGCCTCACATCGGCAATCCCGTTGATCGCGACCAGCTCGTCGAGCGATCGGTACGGCCCATGCCGGTCGCGGTACTCGACGATCCGCTTGGCGAGCACGCCGCCCAGGCCCGGCACGAGGCTCAATTCGGCCCACCCAGCCGTATTCACGTCCACCTGGTACGGCGCCGCCCCGTCGGTCGTGGATACCGGCAACGGTTCGCCGCGACCGGCCAGCCATACACCGCCGGCCAGAGCTGCAAGCCCCGCCGCAAGCACCGTCATACCCAGACGGCGGCTTTGCGTGCCGGGCGAGACATCGCTCGATTGCACCGCGTCTTCGGTCATGGGCGTTCTCCCGCACGGGTCAGTACTCGGCCCACGGCTTGGCCTGCTCGGCGGCGCGATGCTCGGGAATGCCCGTCTCGGGCCAGATTTCCCTGCGCATGCCAAGCATGGCGGCATAGGACGCCTTCGGTTCCAGGTTCGCATCGAGCAGACCGGCGTGCGGGAAGAAATGACCGGGCCGGTCGCTCAGTTCGGTCCAACAGACGGCTTCGACGAACGGTTTGCCGACGGCGATGTTGTAGAACGCATCGACCCAGCGGGCCTGGACGGCCGGAGTCCACGGCTCGTGCCAGTAGCCGCCCAAAGACACGTTGTTCTTGCCCTGCGACGCATCATGAGGGTCGGGTTCATGCGACGACGGCACGCCGGCAGCCGTGACATGCAACGGACGGCCGAATCCGCCGAACTGATCCAGCAGGGCCGATATGGCCATGATGTCGCGGCACGGATAACCGTCGGCGCCCATGAACACCTGGAGACCGATGGCGTCGAACTCGACGCCGGCATTGATGCAGGCCTCGACGTATTTCAGGGGCGAGAGGCTGCGGGCGTTGCTCGCGGCGTACTCGCCCCACGGCATCACGAGGTCGAGGACCGCTTTGGCGTGAGGCGCATTTTTCTTGACGACGCGACAGCACATGGTGGTCATCTCGATCACCTGGTCGAGGCTGAACTTCAGGCAGTTCTCCACGTGCAGGCCGGTGGCGATGTCCCAATGCTCAATCTTCGAGGCATACCGCTGCACACAGCGCAGGGCGTGCTCGAAGGCGTAGTCGCGGATACTGTCGAAGTCGCCCTCCCAGAGGTACACCCAGTCGGGGACGCTCGACGACCTGAACCGAAGCAACTGAGCGGCCTTGATGGCGATGCCCTTGGACGTGAGCCAGTTGACCCAGAAATCCAGCGGCGCCCATTGGAACTCGTGCTCGCGCGGCTCGACCACACGCCAGTCCATGGGCAGTGCGGCATAGTTGAACGATTCGAAGAGGCGGTCGAGATACGCCTGGTCGCGGCACGACAGGTCCACCCAGCAGCCGAAATCCAGTCCGGCCAACTCGCGGTTGTCGCAACGGAAGAGCAGGCCGCGACGAGCGTGTTCGAGGGTAAGCTCTTCGCTGAGCCGCAGAACGTCCGCGATGGCTTCTCTGGCGATGATGCCGGCCTCGGGATCCGTGGGGCTGAGACCCATGGCCCGAGCCATGCGTGCCTTCGCGGCATCCAGGCCGGAGGCGAATTCAGGTGTCGGACCTCGGTAGGCGTAGCCCCAGTCGTCCTTCTTGCGCCACGCCCTGAGCACCAGGCCGCGAAGCACCTCGACGAGCAGATTGTACGGAGCCTCCCGGTCGGGCAGATGGACCGTGGCCACCAAGACGCGCCCGACACCGGGCACATCCAGCGGCAACACCAGCGACACGGGACCGTCGCCTTTGCGGTCGCAGAACAGGGTGTCGCCGCGCAAACGCAGATCGCCACGGAGCGGCTGGTCCTCGGCATCCACCAGGTAGGCCCTGCCCGCTTGGAACTGCTCCTCGGAGACCAGGTCGGGCGGGATCTTGAATTTGAGCATTATCGACTCCCTTGCGGCAGCGCCCCATGCCAGCCGGCTACACACGCCGCGTCAGACGCACACAGCGCGTCAGGCCGCCCGGCGTCTCGGCCACCTCGACGCGTCCCAGGACCAGCGGCTCCAGGTACTGCCGGAAAGCGTCGCTGATGGCTATTCCTTCCTCGTCGAGGAATTCTCGTGGCATAACTCGCTGGCGGCCTGCTACCTCGTCGATGTCCACCAGGTCGAAATCGACGGCATACGGCTTATTGCTGCGACGCCGGATGGAGACCACCTTCATGGTTTCCCCGGCAGCCAGAGCCCGGGCGGCCTCGCGGCCGACGGCGTCGGCCTCGCGTGCGTCGCACACCGAAGCCAGGTGTGCCGCGTTGCGCTGGGCCGTGCCCGGCTTATTATAGCGGCACTTGTAACCCAGGTCGTTCTGGATGAAATTGCGAAGCACCTCCGCGACTCCGCCGAACTGCATCTGGCCGCTCGGGTCCACCGTCTGCGGCGCGAGGAAGTTGCCGTCGGCGTCGCGGAGTCCTTCGCCGGCGACCACCACACAGCGGCCGATGCGCTTCACGGTGCGATGCACCTGCTCGCCCAGGCGTTTCCACGTGACAGGCAACTCGGGCGCTAGAACGATGTGCGGCGCGTCCTCTTCGCAGACGTGAGCCAGGCCCGCAGCGGCGGCAATCCAGCCGCTGTCGCGCCCCATGGTTTCAATGACGGTGCAGGTGTCGAACGTCGCCAGCGATTCGGTGTCGCGGCCGGCCTCCTGGGTCGTCGTAGCCACGTACTTGGCAACCGACCCGTAGCCGGGCGTGTGGTCGGTGCCGAACATGTCGTTGTCGATGGTTTTCGGCGCGCCGACGACGCGGACCTCGTGCCCATGGGTCTTCGAGACGCGGGCCACTTCGCGCAGGGCGGCCATGGTACCGTTGCCGCCGATGAAGATCAGCCCGGTCACGCGGTGCCGCGCGAGGGTCTCGGCGATGCGGGCAAAGTCCTCGGCGCCGCCCTGGCGACGGAGATTGTAGCGGCACGATCCCAAGGCCGCTCCGGGTGTTGTCCGGATGGCCGCCAGCACCTCCGCCGGCTCGGCCGAGAGGTCGAAGATTTCGTCGTGCAACAACCCGAGAACGCCGTTGCGCGAACCCAGAACACGGCCGACCCCGGCCTGCCGCGCTCCCTCGACGACGCCCACCAACGTCTGGTTGATCACGGCCGTCGGAGCGCCAAGCTGCGCCACCAACAGTGTTTCACTCACGGTACAGGATCTCCTGCCATGCGGTGTTGCCAGACGGGGGATTATATACGGCCGCCGCAGTGCAAGAAACGCAAAAACCGCGACCGAGTTGTACCTCCTTGACCCCTTGCCGCGGCGTCTCTATCATGGGCGTTTCGTGTTGGGTTGCACACGGAAGACCGCCTATGGGAGGCCATGCATTGAGTTCGACAACCGTTCTTCAGACATCGCTGCGAAAGTACCCGAAGCGTCAGGGCAAGGTCCGCGACGTGTATGACCTGGGCGACCGTCTGCTGTTGGTGGCGACGGATCGCATCAGCGCCTTCGACTGCGTCATGCCCAACGGAATTCCCGACAAGGGGCGGCTGTTGACGGGCCTGAGTCTGTTTTGGTTCGATCTGGTCCGAAGGACGGTGGAGAATCACTTGATCAGTGCGAGCCGCAGGGATGTGGAGGCGATTGTCGGACCGGCCATCGACCAGTTCGACGGTCGCAGCATGATTGTGCGCAAAGCCCAGGTGGTACCCGTGGAGTGCGTGGTGCGCGGGTATTTGGCCGGCAGCGGGTGGAAGGACTACCAGGCCGGGCGGCCCGTTTCGGGTGTGCGGCTGCCAGCGGGGTTGCGGCAGTGCTCGAAGCTGGACGAGCCGATCTTCACGCCCAGCACCAAAGCCTCCGTCGGGCACGATGAGCCGATCAGCTTCGCGGACGTGTGCGACCAAGTGGGCAAGGACCTGGCGACGACGCTTCGCGATCTCTCCGTGGGCATATATATACAGGCACGAGATTACGCACTGGATCGCGGCATCATCATCGCCGACACGAAATTCGAGTGGGGTCTGGTGGACGGCAAGGTAATCCTGGTGGACGAGGTGCTGACGCCGGACTCGTCGCGGTTCTGGCCGTTGGACGAGTATGCCGAAGGTCGCGATCAGCCGTCTTTCGACAAGCAGTTCGTCCGCAACTACCTGGAGACGCTCGATTGGGACAAAACGCCTCCGGCGCCTGCGCTGCCCGAGGAGATTGTCGCGAAGACGCGCGCCCGTTACGTCGAGGCGTACGAGCGGATCACGCAGAAGCGTTTTGCGTGAAGACGGTCGCACGGGCCCTGGTCGCCAATCAGATCGCGAGGACACGAGAATGCTGACCTATCGCACGGCTGGCGAGTCGCACGGCAAGGCCGCAGTCGCCCTGATCGAGGGATATCCGGCGGGCGTCCGCGTGGACATCCGCGGCATCAACGCCGAACTGGCCCGCCGCCAGGGCGGCTACGGTCGCGGCGGGCGCATGAAGATCGAGACCGACACGGTCGAGATCCTCGGCGGCGTGCGACGCGGCGTGACACTCGGCAGCCCGATTGTGCTGGTGGTGCACAACCGAGACGCGCGGATCGACGACCTGAAGCGAACGCCCCGGGTGTTCCATCCGCGGCCGGGCCACGGCGACCTTGCCGGAGCACTGAAGTACCTGGACCCGGACATGCGGAACATCCTGGAACGGGCCAGCGCACGGGAAACAGCAGCGCGCGTGGCCGCCGGAGCGTTGGTGCGGCCGCTGCTGGACGAGGTCGGCATCACGGTTTTCGGCCACGTGGTTTCCGTGGGCGGTGTGCGTGCATGTACCCGCCCTGCCGCGTCGGCGTGGTTGCGGACACGGAACCGCAGCCCCCTGTATTCGCTCGACCCACAAGCGGACAAGGCCATGATGGCAGCCATCGATGCTGCCCGGGAGGCCGGCGACACGCTGGGAGGCGTCGTGGAAGTAACGGCCTTCGACGTGCCGCCGGGCCTGGGGTCGCATGTGACGGCCGACCGGCGGCTGGACGCCCGCCTGGCAGCGGCCCTGATGAGCATTCAGGCCGTCAAGGGCGTCGAGATCGGCCTCGGCTTCGACGCGGCCGCATTGCCCGGCAGCCAAGTCCACGACGATATCGGATTCGAGGCTAGGCTGCGCGGCACGGCATCGCTGGGTTACACGCGGAGCACGAACAACGCCGGGGGCATCGAGGCGGGCATTTCCAACGGGCAGCCGATTGTGGTGCGGGCGGCGATGAAACCGATTGCCACGCTCGGGCGGCCCCTGCCGTCGATCGACATTCGCAGTAAAAAGCCGCACCGCGCGGCCCACGAGCGTAGCGATGTCTGCGCCGTGCCGGCGGCCAGCGTCGTGGCCGAAAACGTTGTGAGTTTCGAGCTGGCGGCCGCCCTGCTGGAGAAAACCGGCGGCGACACGCTCAAAGAAGTCACGGCCCACCTGGAGTCCTACTTGCGAATGGCTCGCGACGTCTGACGCCCCGCCCCCGAGATCTCCCGCATGGGACCGGCGGTTGTGAGTCGTCCTCGGTGTTTTTTCAGGAGTATCCGAAACCAAGCCCTGCGGCCGTAGAGGCCGCGGGGCTTGGTCTTTCATTCGGCGTACCCGGCCACTCGCCCGCGGCGGCCTAGTTGGCCATCCGCAGGAAGATTTCAACGCGGCGGTTCTTGGCCTTGCCCTCGTTGGTGCTGTTGCTGGCAATCGGCTGGCTCTCACCCATGCCGCTGGTGGCCATGCGGGCTGCATCGACGCCACCGGCCTGGAGCACTTTCGCCACAGCCTCGGCGCGATGCTCCGACAGTCCCTGGTTGTTTCCGTGCTTGCGGACGGTCTCAGGCTTGACGACCCTGGCATTGTCGGTGTGTCCGACGATAACGATGCGGATCGGCTGCGCCTCCGGCTGGTTGAGGATGGCGGCCAGCTTGGTGAGCACTTCCTGGGCCTTGGGCTTCACGATATCCTCGCCCGAATCGAATGTGATGTCGGAGGCGAACCGCAACTGCTGCGAAGCCTCGTCAAACACGAAGAACTCGGGGTACGTCTGCTGAAGGGCGCGAAGCGCGGCCTTGGTCCCTTCGGGAATCTGTCCGGCGGCGGCGACCGGAACGCTGCCGAGTTTCTCAATGAGATCCCGCAGGTCCTGATCCTTTTGTGCCAATGCGGCCTTCAGTGCGGCAATTTCGTTCTGAAGCATCGCAATCTGGTCGCCCTTGCCGCTCATCATGGCGTTGAAATCGTTGATCCTGGCTTCGAGGGAACGAATACGTTCCTGCAACTCGCGGATCTCGGCCTTCTTGTCCGTAAGCTGGTTCTCAAGATCGCGATTCATGATTCGTGCGACCTGAAGGTCTTTCTGACACTGGTCGCAACCACCGGTCCACGGGACCAGCAGCATCACCAAGAGGAACAAAGGCACCAGCTTGAGAACTGTCATGGAAACCGCTCCTTTCCTGGGCAACCCCGCGAGACATGCCGACATTAGAATTCGTTCCAACTGGATATGCACAAGTCAGCGGCCAGGCCGCCCGGTATTGCCGGGCGGTCTGGTCGCTTTCGTTACAGGATCACCGACGTCCCAACCTTGCGGCAGCCGCTTCGCTGGCGGCCTTCTGCTTGTCGAGCACCAAACCGACTACAAACGCGATTATGGTCACCAAGACCGCACCGCCCACGAGGTACGACAGATTCTGGACCGCCACGTCCATACTACCGGTCACGGACATCATGGCCGAGGCTGCGCCGTACAGGGCAAAGCCCAGCACGATAACCGAGATAACCAGCAGAGGGGTAAAGGCCTTGTGCCGCGGCTCGGGCTCGCTGACGACAATCATGTGGGTTCGGCTGATGCCGGGCGTGGGTGCCGCGATGGTCGCGATGCCCGACGCGGGATCGATGGAGATGATAGGCTCGTCGCCGGCCGGCGTCACGGCAGCGCCTTCCTCTTCCATGAGCACGGCGCCGAGGCTGGTGTCGTCGCTTTCGGGGCTCAGCGCCAGCGGGGCGGGCTGGATCTCTTCGCCCGCCGGCTTGGCGCCGGAACCATCGAGGCTGAAGTCCTCGCTCTCGAACACGTTCTCCATGTCCGCGGCAATCCACGTCTCGGCCGCAGCATCAGCCGACTGGGCGCTGCCGCCCTCGGCAAACAGCGCGTCGCCGTCGATGCTCATCAGGGTGTCTTCCTTGGGTTTGCCGCCGGCCAGTGCCGCGATGTCCTCTTCCTTGAACTTGAACGTGCCGTCGGCCATCATACCGCGCAGCTTGCCGGCATTCATCATCTCGCGCACCTGCTCGACCGACTTGCCCAACATCTTGGCTGCCTGTTCAATCGTCACATATTTTGCCACGGCTTTCTCCTTGCGGTGGTTGCCAGGAACCCAGTCCGAACTTACAGCCCATCAGCCGACTCCGGTATGGCGCATCACGGCTCCGCAGCACCGGGATTTCCGTTAACAGCGTTTTCTTCTCCCGCATCAACCTGCTTGCGAATGTCCTCCGGCAACGGCCGCTCGTTGTTGAAATGAGACAGTCGCACGTCCTGGGACAAATCGCGTACGGCAGCGAGCTTCAACTGCCGCGTGTCAGTATTGACGGCGTACACCAAGAGGCGCATCGTTTCGGCATCGACGATGAATACGGCCTGCCGCTTGTCTCCCAGCGGCGCACTGGTCACGGTGAAGCGACTTGCCGCAGCGCGGTCGATCCCGGACGCGGGGGATTGCGCTTCGGCCGACAGCGCACCGAGCGACCAGCCACCGAGGCCGACAAGCCCCAGCGCCAACACAAGAGCCGGAACCGACCTGGACCGCGAAACCGCCATCAATCCACCTCGCCGAGAACGCCGGATCGCACAAGTGGTTTACCCGTCAAGGGTTGAAACCGAGCTCTATCCGGTCCCCTCGATTCTGTCATTATAGTCCCGTCGAAAACTGCTTTGCAACAAATATCTCGCGTGGAATTGCGTTTTTGGCCGCAAGCCTTTCTCACCGGCGACCGCGTCCGCCACGGCGGCTCAGACCAGCCCCCATCGTCGCCGGAGAATCCACTCCGCGGTTAGAAGCCCGGCAAACACGGCCAGAACGGCCCCATTGTCCCAGAGGCCCCGCCGCTGCTCGACGCGGACGATGTTCGGCACGTCGCGGGAGAGCAGGTCGCGCAGAAGCCCTTCCATATGCCCCGCCGTCACGGCCGTCCCGCCCGACATCCGGGCCAGCGACGCGAGCAGCTCCAGGTTGGCCTGCGGCCGTTCCAGTTCCAGGTCGGGCTCGAACACCACAAAGCGGGTCGAAGCATCGCCGGCCTTGCGACCGTCGCGAAAGACGGTCAATTCCAGCCGATAATCGCCTGCTGCGGAGACCGGGACGACCGTTTCGTATGTGTCTCCTCGCACCGCAAGCTCCAGATCGCGGACATCGGCCGGACCGGGGCCGTGGAGCCGCAGGGAACACGTGGCATCGGTCAGCAGCCCCCCCTGCCCGTCCGGAACGCCTGCCGTGACCACGACCGACTGCCGGCGACTGAGAAGCTCCGGAAGCCCATATCGGGGACGCCCAGTAGTCACCCAGACGCTGCTTTGTGATGCGGCGTCCTGCCCCGCGAGAAACAGCAGCAGTTGCCGCCAGAACCGTCGGTGATACTTGCCTGGCGGGTCGTCCCGGCCTTCCATGGCCCATCGCCAGGTGGTATCGACAGTCAGAGCGGCAACGCGGCCTCGCTGGTATTGCCCCACCGCAAGCAGAGTCTCGCCACCCTCGCCGACGGCCAGAATCTCGGCGGCCGCCTTGGCCGGTCCGACTACATTGGCGCCGGCAAGCGGCGGCAGCGAATCCCATACCTTGCCGGATTCCTGGCCCTCCAGTTGCAAAATGCTCATCTGAAGTCCTGCGGCTGTGGGGCGGAACCGCACGGGCCGCTCCACTTGGCCCTGCCCTGCGGCCAGTTGCACGGGCAACACGGCCGCCAGTTCCGAACCGGTGTAGCCGCCCGAAGCGAAGGCGTGCTCGCCGCCGAGCATGACAAACCCCGTGCCGTCGGCCACCGCGCGGATAAGAGCGGCCGCTTGGTCGGACGACAGAAAGTCCCGGGGCACGTCGTCGAAGAGGACGACCTTGTAGGCGGCCCACTGGGCGGGCGTTTGCGGCAGCATGGCGGCCGCTTGGTCGCGGGTACCCAGGACAATCGTGTCCAGGTCGAACTCGCCTGCCCGTCGCAGGGCCCGCGACAGATGGGCCCCCTCGGGACGAAGGTAACCGCGAACCAGCAGCAGCTTCATGCCGCCCTTGACCACATCCACGTAGGTCCAGATGCGATTGTTGGCGTCGCTCTGTTCGCCCGCCACCGCGTCGGCAACGAGTTCCAGCCGCCGGCTGCCCGGTTCGGTTGCCTCGTAGGGCAGACGGATCCGCTCGATGTGGCGATGCGACTGTATCTGGACAGATTGCCGGGCCACGGGCTTGCCGTCGGCCAGCAGTTGCACGGTCACCGTCTCACCCTTGAGTCCATGGAAGACGAATTCGCCGACGACGTCGGCGCGGTTGCCGGCGAACAGGGTCGCGGGCGCCTGAATGTCAACGGCCGCACTGTCCCTGACGGCGCCGGTGGGCTCGGCTGCACCGTAGGCGACCGAGTGTACGGGCACGCCACGCTGGGCCAGCCGCCGCGCGGCATCCTCTGGGCTGATCTGCGAGAGGCAACTCTGGCCGTCGGTCAGCAGCACGGCGCCGAGCAGTCGCCGGTGCGGGTGAGCCTCGCAGGCTTCGGCCAGATGATCGCCGAGGCGGGGGGCGGGGGCCTGGGGGGTCAGGGGCCTGGGCCCGATGG
>CAZCOA010000006.1:0-102418 GCA_964500225.1 uncultured Anaerolineaceae bacterium
CCAGCCCTGCGCCAAGCAGGAGCATCGTAGTCCGCTCCGGAACGGGTTCGGGGCTGAGCGCGATCTAGCCCTCGGTGCCGCTGCCGCCACCACCGCCGCCGCCACCGCCCCCACCGCCGCCGGGCAGCTCACTGTCGGCAACGCCGCCTCCGCCGAAACTGGCGCCGCGACCGCCACCGAAACCAACCAGGTTAACCACGGGCGGCAGGTACTCGGATTGCTCGAACGACTCCTGGACCCGCTCGTCGGGCACTTCGATGTTCGTCACGACCGCAATGTAGGGTCCCGGGTTGTTGCTGACGCCGACGACTACCGTCGCGCTGACGCTGGAATCGGCAATGGCCGCCGGCAGCAGGCCGAGGCTGAGGCCGAGGCTAAAAGCCCGCCCGGGATGCCGCTTCGGTTCGGGCGCCTTGTCGGCCATCCGGCCGAACGCCGCGCTGTAGGGCAGCAATTCGTTGCTGTCCAGCTCCACCTTGAGGTTATCGACAAACTCGACCGACGTGCCGACCAGATCGCCCGAAGCGTCCGACCGGGCCCCTTCGTTGTCGATCTGGAACCCGACCTGAAGGTTCCGGTGCGGACGGACATAGCTGAGGGCCGTCTCCGGAGCGTGCGACCACTTCAGGGCGTCGCCCGTGGGCCGCCCGCTGCGGGCCATGACGAACATCTGCGGCCCAAGCGACAGGTACGAGAAATCGCACAGCGGATTGCCGATTTCGTCGTCGCCGATGTCGGCCATCTCATATCTGGCGGACTGGAAGACTTTCGCGTGCGGCCGCTCGACGTTGTCCGGCGCGCTGAACAGCACGGCAGGCAACCGGCTCGTGTCCGTCGCCGCCGGATACCCGGCCTCCAGCCGCAGGTCGTTGGCCGTGTTCCACGTCAGCAGGCGCATATCCACCGCGGTCGCCGGCTTCGTCGGCAGCGCCGCCGGCGCGCCGGGAACTCGGGGGGCCATATCGGCGACCGCCGCTTGCGGCACCTCGTCAGCCACCCACGGCGTCGCCATCGTCCCGCCATAGGACGTGGTGCCAAAGGCCGCCACCGCAGCCAAGGCGGAGCACCACGATACAATTCTGGTGAGAATTCCCCTCGACATTGCTCGACTCCCCAATTAAGACTGGATCCGCACACGCGCGGATCCGACAATCCGGAGCAGGGACGCACCGCTGTAACCTGGGAAGTGATCCAGAGCCCAGCGCCTCCCCCGAGGCTTGACCACGGCCCCTAAAAGCCATGGACCTATAGTATTATAGTGCGGTTTCGCAGGAAACGCAAATCTGCGATCCTCTTTTTCGGGATAGCCGGGACAGACAGTTCCGGAAAAACTATAACTGACTCACTGGTCACGTGTTACAATCGGACCCTCGCCACGATTACCGGCCAACCGGCGAGGAAATCCGGCTTCGGCGCCGCGTCCGTCTCGGACACGGCGACGGGCCAAGGATGACAGTGGCGGCCGCATCCGCACGGCCGAAGGCATCTGCGCCGCAGGGCGTCCATGGGTTTTCAATACAGGCAACGCGACTCCGCAGACAGGCAGGCAGAGCGATCCGTGTTGGTCTTGGTCTGTGGAAATCGCGAGAAGGAAGGGATGGCACTGGTCGTCGGCACCGGGACTCCAACCGTGGCGCGGCCGCTCGCGCTTCGGTAACCGTCGTCGCGTCCCGCGCGGAGGATTCGCGGCGACTTCTCGCCGCAGGATCCCAGAGAGTGCGTCGGGTGGACGCTCTGTTGAGCTCAATGCTCGGCGCAGTCGGGTCCGCCATGTGCCGCAGGCCGGTCTCGACGCCGACGACCAACCGCAGCCCGATCCACAGGGCTGCATGTGCCATATGAACTTGTCCGTGCCCGGCCGCGGAAAGCCACCTCAGGTTGCACAAGCTGAGCGGCACAGGGCAACAATGGTTTGGCTCGATCCGATCACGGACAGCGCGGCTCGCGGGCGACCTACGGCGTGCGACGCTCCCTGGGGAGGACTCCGCTTCCAAGGGGATTCCGACGTGCGGAGATGGTGCGAACAAAAAAGCGTTACACCGCTTCTGGTCCAACCCCGAACACCTTCCCGGAACGCCTGGCGGCCAGTCCGATTTGTCTTTGCGTCGTGGTCCACTTTTTCCGCCGGCAACGAAGCAAGGGGAACCCGGCGGACTCATTCGCTTACGACCAGCGCTCGGCACGACACCACCAGAGAAAAACAGCCAAGTCCGGGTGCGTCCTGATCTGAATCGGGGCGAGGGGAACCGGCATCACACGAGGATCGTTGCTTTCGATTCGGCCGCTGCGTCCGCCGCAGACAGCCCTGTGTTGCCCGTTCTCGCCCGACGTCCGTTTGCGATTCACCTCCCTTATAGGCGTCTCCACCGGCAACACTACGCACAAACGGCAAGGCGTCAAATGAAGAGGGTAGTCGAATTTCTGCAGGAGATGCAATGCCTTCGGCAATAAGCGGTTACGGTTCTTCCCGGCCGCATCGAAATTTGTGCCGCACCCGTTGCGACAGTACGGAAACACCGACTTTTTACGCCTTTGCGGTGGCTCAGCGCGTCTCCGGCCGCAACAGACTTGTGGCTGCACAGCGGGCCGACCTTCGGACGCTTGCCTCCCTGTGGCTCGCGCCGGTGGTGCTCATCGCGATGGGCCTGCTGTTCGTGACGCTTCAGGGACTCGTCATGCTGGACCTGATATAACCGCAAGCGGGTGCGTGCAGGCTTTGTTGACCCGAGCCACACGTTGCGTGGGAAGGTTCGTTCCCCCGGTTTTTGCTCGATTTTTCCGGGCTCAGTGGTACACTGGTTGCTAAAGGGGGAACCACTCCCGGTTGATCTTTGCACAAGGGAATGACGGGAAACGGGAAGAAAAGGGCCGTGCTACGTGGGGCGTTAGCGGTGCCCTGTCACCTGCCATCCGCTTTAGCAGGGCGGAATTCCTTTCCGAGGGGCGTCGGCGGGCATGGCGTTCGCCGCCACCGGGTGTTGACGGCCGGCCCCCATGCGATGGGCGTCTGGTGAACCTGGTCAGGGCGGAGACGCAGCAGCCATAAGCCTGTGCGTCCATGCGCCGTGGGACCTTCCGGCCTGAGCCGCGGAGCGTCGATACATGTCCGTTGCGTTTCGGAGAAAGGTGCACGGCCCTTTTCTCTGTTTCCCGCGCGAGCCGCCGCCCAGCGGCGGCCGTCGCCCGTCGATCCCGACGTGCCGCAACACCGCTGCCCCTTGCCCGGTGTCTGAAACTCAGGGACGTCTGTGCCATGGCTTACACCGTGCTGGCTCGCCGTTACCGACCGCAGACCTTCGACGAGGTCATCGGCCAGGAGGCCGTGGCCCGGACGTTGAAGAACGCCATCGCGTCGGACCGCGTGGCGCACGCCTACCTGTTCACCGGGACGCGCGGCGTGGGCAAAACAACCATGGCCCGCATCCTGGCCAAGGCCCTGAACTGCGAGAAAGGCCCGACGGCCGAACCCTGCGGCAAGTGCGATTCCTGCAAGCGCATTCTGAGCGGCGACGACCTGGACGTGATCGAAATCGACGGCGCGTCGAACACGGGCGTGGACAACGTTCGCGAGCTTCGGGCCAATGCGATCTACGCGCCGGCGCGCAGCCGGTTCAAGATTTACATCATCGACGAAGTGCACATGCTCTCGACCGGGGCGTTCAACGCCCTGCTGAAGACCCTGGAAGAGCCGCCCGAGCACGTCAAGTTCATCTTCGCGACGACCGACCCGCAGAAAGTGCCCAACACGATCCATAGCCGGTGCCAGCGGTTCGATTTCCGCAGCGTGCCGGCGGAGGTGATCGCGGAGTACCTGGTCACGCTCTGCCGCAAGGAGAAGGTCAAGGCCGACAAGGAAGCCCTCCAGATCATCGCGCGCGAGGGCCGCGGCAGTGTGCGCGACGCGCTGACGCTACTGGACCAGGCCATTACGCTGTGCGAGGGCGACGTGCAGGTCGGGCCGGTGCTGGAGTCGCTGGGGCTGACCGTGAGCCGCCGGTTCTTCGAGGTCCTCGATGCCGTGGCGGCGCACGACGTGCCGCAAACGCTGAAGCTGCTCGATGCGGCGCTGAACGAGGGGCTGGAGTGCGGCGAGTTCGCGGATCATCTGCTGGATCATTTGCGGTCGCTGCTGCTGGTGAAGATCGCCGGACCCGAGGCGCCAGGGTTGGAGACGACGGCCGAGGAGCGCAAGCTCCTGGCCCAGCAGGCGGGGAAGTTCACGGAAGACCACCTGACGCTGGCGCTGGAGCTGGTGGGCGAAGCGCGGCAACGGTTGCGCAATGTGCCGCACGGTCGTCCGCTGATCGAGCTGGCGCTGATCCAGTTGGCGCGGATGCCGGACTTCGAAGCGATTGGCACCGCCCTGGACCGGCTCCGGTCGGCGATGGCCAACGGGGGCTCTGCCGCCGCGGGGGCGTCCGCCGCCGCGTCTGTCGAAAAAAAAAAGCCTGAGCCGCTGAGCGTCCCCGATGAGGGCGCCGCCGGCAACGACGACGATGCGTGTCGGACAACCGATGCTCCCCCGGAGGCGTTGCGGTGCCGCAGTGTGACTCAGGATGTCCAACGCATGGGCAATGGCGAATGGGGCGGCGCCCGCTCGCCCTCGGCGTCTTCCAAGGCCGTCTCGGCTCTGAGGCCGCTGACGCAGGCCGAGCAACAGGAGATCAGGAGCGATCCCAAAGTGCAGCGCATTTTGTCGCTGTTCGAGGGCGAGATCATCGATATGGGGCGCACGGAAGTGCGACACGAAGACTAGGACGGGACCATGGCAGACGCGACACCGACGCTGGCGAATCTGATACGGCAGTTGATGCGGCTGCCGGGAATCGGCGCGCGGACGGCCGAGCGCCTGGCGTTTCACCTGATGAACGCGCCGCAGGACGAGGCCCTGGCCCTGGCATCGGCCATTAGCGAGATGCGAAGCCGGTTGACGGAGTGCTCGGTGTGCTATAATCGGACGGACGCCGATCCGTGCGCGATTTGCAGCGACGCGTCGCGCGACCGGGCGCTGGTGTGCGTGGTCGAGACGCCGCGCGACGTGGCGCGGATCGAGGAGACGGGGCTGTTCCGGGGGCTGTACCATGTGCTCAAGGGGCATGTGGCGCCGACCGAGGGCATCGGGCCGGAGAACCTGACGATCGGTGCGTTGGTGGAGCGTGTGCGCCGCGGAGAAATTCGCGAGGTGATCCTGGCGACCAATCCGACGCTGGAGAGCGACGCCACGGCGCTGGAGGTGTGCGAGCGGTTGAAGGGGCTGCCGGTGACGGTCACGCGACTGGCTCGCGGGCTGCCGACCGGCGGGACGTTGGAGTACGTGAGCCGCAACGTGCTGTCGGACGCCCTGAGCGGGCGGCAGCAGATGAAATAGCGGGGCCAAGTAGCCGGCACGGGACAAGCGATGCGTTTCGACACGAGCATGCAGGTTCGCCTAGAGCAGCGCATGAAGCTGGCGCCGCGGATGATCCAGTCGATGGAGATTCTGCAACTGCCGCTTCTGGCGCTGGAGGAGCGGATCCAGCAGGAGCTGGTGTCGAATCCGGTGCTGGAGATGCGGGAATCGGACGACGAACCGCCGGAGCCGACGTCCGATACGTCTGAACCGGAAGGCGGCGTCCAGGAAGAGCGTCCGCTGGAAGTGACCGATCGGGGGGAAGCGGACGAGTTCGACCGCCTTCAGGCGATGGCGGACGAATGGGACGGGTACTTCGATCAGGAGTCGGTGCCGAAGGCGCGCATGAGCCGCGGCGAGCGCGATGCCAAGCTCGACGCCCTTCAGAACACGGCGGCGCCGGGTGAGAACCTGCACGAGGTGCTGCTGGAACAGTTCGCCTTCTTCGACACCGATCCGGTGATTCGGGAGCTGGGCGAGACGATCATCCGGAACCTGGACGACAACGGGTACCTTCGCGTGCCGCTGGAGGAGTTGTTGCCGGACGTTCGCGGCGGAGCGACGCTCGCGCAGGCCGAGACGGCGCTGGCGCTGGTGCAGCGGCTGGATCCGCCGGGCGTCGGCGCGCGGGACCTTCGGGAGTGCCTGCTGATCCAGTTGAAACGGTCGGGCGACGACAATCCCCTGGTCCGCAAGATCGTGACCGACCATCTGCATGACATCGAGGGCAACCGGTATCCGCAGGTGGCCAAGCGGCTGGGCGTGAGCATTGCCGCCGTGAAGGAGGCCGTAGCACGCATCCGGCGTCTGAATCCGAAGCCCGGCGCCTCGATCTCCGAAGAGACGGCGCCGTACATCACGCCGGACGTCGAGATCGTGTACGACGAGAAGCAGAAGGATTACCGCGTGGTGGTGCTGGACGAGCGGACGCCTCGCCTTTACATCAGCCCGTTGTACCGCAAGATGCTGCATCGTCGCGACCTGGACGCCAAGACGCGCGAGTTTGTGGCCCGGAACGTGCGGTCGGCGCGTTGGCTGATCGAGGCCATCGAGCAGCGTAAGAGCACCCTGCAGCGAGTGGTCCAGTCGATCGTGAAGTTCCAGCGTCCGTTCCTGGATCACGGGCCCGAACACATTCAGCCGCTGAAGATGCAACAGGTGGCCGACGACGTAAAGCTGCACGTGGGCACCATCAGCCGCGCGGTGGACGACAAGTACGCCGACACGCCGTGGGGCATCGTCGCGTTGCGGCGGTTCTTCACGGGCGGCACTGAGACCGCCGGCGGCGAGACCATCGCCTGGGACCATGTGCGGACAAAGCTCAAGGAGATGATCGACAACGAGGACAAGAAGCACCCGTTGTCGGATGATCAGATCATGGAACGGTTCAAGGCCCAGGGCATCGACCTGGCAAGGCGGACCGTGGCGAAGTACCGCAAGATCATGAATATTCCCTCCAGCCGCCGCCGCAAGCAGTTCTGAACGGCGAGCCGCACGCGTTTGAATAGCTGACGTACGCAACAAGCTGTCAACGCCCGTGGCCACACGAGCGCGGCCACGCCGCCTCCTTGCAATCTGACGGCCCCCTGCGGCGGCGCGGGCAGGTTTGAACTACCCGTCATCTAGCGCATCGAATATAATAGGTATTATGAATTTCGGCGGGAGGACGGTTCATGGCGGACAGAGAAATCATTCGGACGTTGCACCAAGTGCGTCGGCGGCTGATGGTCGTTCGGGCCGTGGAGGATGGGCTGCGATGGGCCCTCTACGCCGTGGCGGCGGCGATGCTGGTCGTGGCGGCCAGCGCCCTGGCCTATAGCTGGTTGCCCTCATGGTACGTGTATCCATACATGCCGCTGGTGCTGATCCCGGCGGCATGGGTGGCGGGTGCGGCGGTGCGTCTGCTGCGACCGATCACGCTGCGCGACGCGGCGATTTACCTGGACCGTCAGGCGGGCCTGCACGAGCGTGTGAGCACGGCCTATGAGTTTTCGCGCGAGGCCGTCGAGTCGCCGCTCGTGGCGATGGTGCGCAGCGAAGCGCTGGAGATTTGCCGGCGGTTCCGGCCGGGGTCGATCCGCTACGGGCACCGCATGTCGTGGCAGATGCGGTGCCTGGCGGTGGGGCTGCTGGCGTGCGGCGCGATGATGTTCGTGCCGCCGTACAAGACGGCGGACTATCGTGCTCGCGAGGCGTTCGAGGCCCGCAGCCGCAAGGCCGCCGAGAACCTGCGGGACAGCCTTCGGAGCATTCGTCAGGACCGGGCGATCGAGAGCGATCCGGCGTTGCAGGAGTTGCTGAAGAAGGCGGAGGAAGAGGCCGATCGTCTGGCCAACGCGCGGATGGCGCCGGCGCGGATGCTGGCGGACATGAACCGGCTCCAGGACCGGATGAAGGAAGAGCTCCGCAAGCGCGAGAGCGAGGAGGCTCTGGCCAAGGCCAAGGAAGACGCCGCGAAGGAGGCCGAGAGCGTCCAGGCGGCAATGAGTCGGAACCCGACGGAGACCGAGTCGCAGAAGGCCGGGGATCTGGCAAAGCGCGTGGCCGACGGCACGGCCAACGAGGCGGAGAAGTCGGCGCTGGATCGCTTGGGCAAGGCGGCGGAACAGGCGGGCCGCGCCACGGGCGACAGCGCCTTGGAGCAGGCCGGGAAGAATCTCCAGTCGGCCGCGGCGGGCGGCCAGACCAGCGCCGACCAGGTAGCCGGGGACCTGTCGCGGATCGCCCAGGCAGCCGGCGGCGGCACGGGCCAAGGGCCCGGCAGTTCGAGTTACAACCAGTTGAAGAACGCCATGGACAAAGTGGACCAGGCGAAGCAGGCCGCCGGCGAGAGCGGCCAGGGCGGCTCGTCGCAACAGCAAACGGCCTCGGCGTCGCAGACCGGGGCGTCGGGCCAGGGCCAGTGCTCATCCTGCGGCGGCACGGGGGAGAAGAACGGGCAACCGTGCCCGGACTGCAACGGCACCGGTCAACAGGAAGGCGGCTCGCAAGCCGTCGGCGAGGCCGGCTCGGGGGCATCGCAACCGAACCTGGCAAGCACGAACCTGGAGGGCGGCGGCCAGGGTGGGCACATGGAACTGGACGAGAACCAGGCCGAGTTGCCGTGGGCGCGGATCTACCGGCCGAAGTCCATCGAGCACACGAAGACGAGCGAGTATTCGCCGGGCCGCATCGGCAAAGGCGAAAGCGCCGGGAGCATCCTCGTGAAGGGGCCGGCCGACCCGGACGAAACCGCCACGATCGACTTCACGGGCAACCTGGACGCCTATCGCACGGAGGCCATGAAGGCCCTGGACGACGAGCATATTCCGGCGCGGCAACGGGAATTGGTTCGCAACTACTTTCTGAGGCGGTCCCAATAGAAACTCGCGCGGGTTTTCGCCGTGGAGGCCCGGGGGCGGCCGCATCAGTCCGATGGACCTCGCGGTCATTTCCCTGCACCGATCCGGAGAGGTGACACATGGCAATGCGACGGGCGGTTTCCGCCGTGATGCGGGTCTGTAACGACGAAGACTGCATCGCCGACGCAGCGACGGCGTTGCGCGACGCGCTGGCCGCATGCACCGAGGAGTTCGAGATCCTGCTCGTGGACGACGGCAGCACGGACGGCACTGCCCAGCGGCTTACCGTGTTGTGCGAACAGGATCGCCGGCTGCGTGCGATTCGCCACGACACACCGCTGGGCCTGGGCGCGTGCCTGCGCGACGGGGCCGCCATGGCGAGATTTCCGCTGGTGCTCCAGACGGAGGCGACGGCTCGGGTGGATCTGGGCGGCCTTCCGCGAATGCTCGACGAGATTGAACGGCACGACCTGGTGCTGGGCTATCGCACGAGGCGTCTCGACGGGCCGGGGCGGCGGCTGGCGTCGTGGGCAATGCGACGTCTGGCCGCGACGATCTTCGGCGCCTACGTCCGCGACGTCGCCTGTCCGGTGAAACTCTACCGCCGCAAGGTGCTCAAGCACGTGCCGATCGAAAGCGTCGGACGATTCGTTCACGTCGAGGTGATCGCCAAGGCGAACGTATTGGGCTACCGCATCGGGGAATCGGCACTGGAGCCCTTGCCGCCGCAAGAAGAATCGCGGCCGCAGGCGTGGCGGCAAGAGGTCGGCCAGGTGTGGCACGATGCGTGGGCGATGTTCCGGAGCTTCGATCTGGCCCCTGCCCCGACCGCCCGCCGCGACGCACCGGTCCAGGACACGGAGTGAACGGCCCGCGGTCGCCATTCGGGCAACAATAGACCATGATCTGCGATACCGACACGATCGTCGCCGTCAGCAGTCCGCTGGGTTCCGCGGCTCGGGCGATTGTGCGCTTGAGCGGTCCGGAGGCGGTGCGATGCGCGGCCGCGGTGTTCACGCCGGAGCGTCCGTTGGGCGAGGCCGACACCTACACGAGCCGCAACGGCACCGTCGCGCTGTCCAGCGGCCCATTGCGTGCCGAGGTGCCGGCGTCGCTGCTGGTGATGCGCGGGCCGCGCAGTTACACGCGCGAGGATGTGGTGGAACTGCATCTGCCGGGCAACCCCGCGCTGGTGGCCGAAACGATGTCGCGGCTGTGTGCGGCCGGGGCCCGTCCCGCGTCGCCCGGCGAGTTCACGGCGCGTGCCTTTGCGGCCGGGCGCATCGATCTGGCCCAAGCCGAGGCCGTCATGGCCGTCATCAACGCGGCAGGCCGCCGCGAGTTGGAAGCCGCCTCGCGGCTCCTGAGTGGTGAACTTTCCGAGTGTGTCGAGTCGCTCGTGGATCGTCTGCGACGGCTGTTGGCCCGAGTCGAATTGGCGATTGACTTTTCGGATCAGCAGGCGCCGCCCGTCTCGGCCGCGGAAGCCGGCGCCGAGGCCGCCCGACTCCGCGACGACGTGGTGGCCCTGGCCCGCCGTTGTCGCGACGTGACGCACGGCGACGGCGACGTGCGCGTGGCCCTGGTGGGCCGCCCCAACGTCGGCAAGTCCAGTCTTTTCAACCGTCTGTCCGGCGCCGAACGGGCCATTGTCACCGACGTGGCCGGCACCACGCGCGACGAACTGCGACACCCCTTCACCATCGACGGCACGCCATTCGTTCTGTCGGACACGGCCGGCCTGGCCGAGGCCGTGGCCGACCTGGCTCCGGGGGACCGCGGTCGGCAGCAGCTCCATGCGGCCGCACAGGCTCGGACGCTGTCGGTCCTGGCCCGGTCGGACCTGGTGCTGGCCGTAGTGGACGCGGGCCGGTGGACCGCCGATCCGTCCAGCCATGACGACGTGGAACGGCTGCTGGCGACCCTGGCGGCGCCGACGATCCTGGTGCTGAACAAGTGTGACCTGTTGGCTCCCGGGGACGGCGGTCCGGCAATCGACGCCGCCGTCGCGTCGGCCCGCGAGGTGTCGCACGGAGCGCCGGTGGTAGCCGTTTCGGCCCTCACGGGTTACGGACTCGACGCCTTGCGAGCGACCATGTTGCAGACGTTACGGCGCGGCGACCTGGACCGCGCCGCCGACGGACCGGCCGTGGTCGCCCGGCACCGCCAGTGCATGGAGACCGCCGCCGAGGCCCTCGAGCGAGCGACGCTGCTCTGCCACCCCAGTGGCGACCACGCCGGGCCGGCCCCCTGCCCCGACATCGACGGCGCCGAGGAACTGCTGGCGCTGGAACTGCGCGAGGCCATCGACGCCCTGGGCCGGATTACGGGCCGATCCAGCCCCGAAGATGTTTTGAACCACATCTTCGCGGCATTTTGTATCGGCAAATAGGGTTGCGACTTCTGCCCTCCGCCAAGGAATCCTCGGACCGCCGAATCGGCCGCGGTGTTGAAGGAGAACGAGCACGTTTTCCGTGCAATACGCCGCCGGCTCGTGCGTCGAATCTCAGAAGCATGTCGCGAGGGCATTTTGGGACCAGGAGGCGTTCCATGAAGCAAGCATTCGGCGGGCTGGGGGTGCTGTTGGCGGCACTGGTGATGGCGGCCGGTGCGGCGCGGGCGGACGATTGGCCGCAGTTTCGGGGCATCAAGCGCGACGGCATCTCGCACGAGAAGGACCTGATGAGCCGCTGGCCCGAAGGCGGCCCCAAGAAGCTCTGGGACGCCGATGTCGGTGCGGGGTTCGCCAGTGTGGCCGTCGTCAATGGCAAGGTGTATGCCGCCGGCGTCAAGAACCGCAAGCTCGTCGTAACGGCCCTGGACGACAAGGACGGCAAGCCGGTATGGCAAAAGGAAATCGACAACGACAGCGGCGGCGGCGGATACGTCGGTTCGCGCAGCACGCCCACGGTGGACGGCGACCGGCTCTACATCCTCAGCGAACAGGGCAAGCTCGCCTGTCTGAAAACCTCCGACGGCAGCGAAGTTTGGTCCAAGAACATTCTCCAGACCTACGGTGCCAAGAACATCCAGTGGCGTCTCTCCGAGAGCGTGCTGATCGACGGCGATCGTGTGATCTGTTCGCCCGGCGGCCGCGCGGCGATGGCCGCCCTGAACAAGATGACCGGCGAGGAAGTGTGGGCCTGCGATGGGATCGAGGAGAGGTCCAGCTACGGTTCCGCCATTATCATTCAGACCGGCACCCTGCGTCAGGCCATCGGGTTTTCCGCCAGTTTCCTCTTCGCCGTCAATGCCGACACAGGCGAACTGCTCTGGAAGCAGCCGCAGAAGAACCAGTATGACGTCAACGCCACCACGGTCGTTTACGACGACGGGATTGTGTACTCGACGTGCGGCTACGGATGGGGCGGCCAGGCCCTGAAGCTCAACGTCAGCGGCAAGAAGGCCTCCGTCAACCAACTGTGGACCGACAAGACCCTCGACGACCACTTTGGCGGCGTCGTCCTGCTGAAAGGGCACGTCTTCGGCACGGCGTCGCGAGGCGGCCTGATCATGCTGCGGCTGGCCGACGGCAAGGTCGTCTACCACAGCCGCGAGGTCAAAAAGTCGTCCAACATCTTCGCCGACGGGCTCCTCTACTGTCAGGGCCACGATGGCACGATGCAACTGGTGGATCCGAACAACGGCAAGGTGGTCAGCAGTTTCAGAATCCAACTCCAGGCGGCCGGCCAGATGTGGGCCCATCCGGCCATCGCCAACGGCAAGCTCTACATTCACCACGACTCGACCCTGACGGCGTACCACATCAAGGGGCGCTGACTTTGGGCGCCTCGGCACCTCCGTCCAGACAACAACCGCACGGCCGGAATCCGCGAAGGATTCCGGCCGCAACCATTTTGCAGAACGTCGAAAGGTCCTATCGCCGCAACAGAGATTCGGCTATGCTGAAGGTTCGGAAGAACGAAGTCGTCCAGGTAATGGCACCGCGCGCGGTTGCCGCGTCAAGAGGAGAAGATCCATGAAACAACAGCGCCAAGGCGTCGTCACGATTCACGGCCACCCCGTCACCCTGTTGGGCCCGGAGTTGAAAGTGGGCGACAAGGCGCCGCCGGCGCGGCTGGCCGATGCCGAGTTCAAGGAGGTCAAGCTTTCGGACTTCCACGGCAAGACGCTGCTCATCAGTGCCGTGCCGAGCCTCGACACGCAGGTCTGCTCGATTCAGACCAAACGGTTCAACGAGGCGGCCGAGCAGTTGCCCGAGAGCATCGCCGTCCTGACAATCAGCCAGGATCTGCCGTTCGCGCAGTCGCGGTTTTGCGGCGCCGAGAACATTCGTAAGATCCGCGTGCTGTCGGACCACGTGCGTCGCGAATTCGGCAAGCGTTACGGCATCCTGATCGAGGAGAATGCCCTGTTGGCACGCAGCGTGTGGGTCATCTCGCCCCAGGGCCGGATCGTTTACCGCGAGATCGTCCCCGAGTTGACGCACGAGCCGGACTACGCCAAGGCCCTGGCCGCGGCGAAGGCCTGAGACCCTGTTGCCTCTGGAGGATTGCCCGATGAAGAAGCTGCTTCGTGTCGTATTGGTGGTGGTCGCCGTGCTGGCGGTGGCCATCGGCGCGGCCTGGTACTTCATTGATTCGCTGGTTAAGAAAGGCATCGAAGAGGGAGGCACGTACACCCTTCAGACACAGACGACCGTCGAGAGCGTCAACCTGAGCCTGCTGAAGGGCTCGATGACCATGGACGGCCTGCAGGTGGCCAACCCCGAAGGGTAACAGACGCCGCACCTGATCAAGAGCGGCCGATTCGACCTCCAGGTCGATCCGGGCTCGGTTTTCGGCGAGACGGTTCACGTCAAAGGCTTCCGCCTGAACGGTCTGGATGTAAACATCGAGCAGAAGGGGCTCGGCAAAACCAACGTGTCGCAGATTATGGACAGCCTGAAGCGGTTCCAGGGCGCCGGCGCGGAGAAGACGGCACCGGAATCGGGCGGCAAGAAGGTGACCGTGGACGAGATCGTGATCGAGAACGTGGTGGCGCACGTGCAGTTGCTGCCTGTGGGGGGCAAGACCTCGACCCTCAAGGTGGAGGTGCCGAAGATCGTCCTGCGGGACGTCACGAGCGACAACGCCAAGGGCGTCGCCGTCAGCGAACTGGTCGCCCGTGTGCTGCCGGCCATTCTGAACCAGGTGCTGCAACAGTCCGGCGGCATCATCCCGGAGGACCTGGTCGGGTCGCTGCGAACAGACCTGGCTGGAGCCGTCGAGGCACTCGGCGGCGGGGCCGGCAACCTGTTCAAGCAATCCGGCGGCGACCTCGGCAAGGGGATCGAAGAAGCCAAGAAAAGTGTCGAAGACGCCAAGAAGGATCTCGGCGGGGCGCTGAAAGGGCTTCTGAATCGCGACAAGAAAACTGCGGAATAACCGGATAGGTGCCGCCGCGCGGCACCCCGAGCGCCAGCCTTCTGACGCGCAAAGACCCAGCGGCGCCGGCCCCTCGACCGGGCGGCGCGTGCGCTGCGACAGAATCAGTCGCCGTCCCGCAACGGAAGGTTGTCGGGCAACCCTTCGACGAATTGCCTGATTTCGTCACGGATGCGACGGTAGCAGTCCATAGCCTCGCGTTCGGTCCGCGCATGGGCGGCCAGTTGCGGCGGATCCTCGAACCCGACGTGAACCACGCGCGTCTTGCCGGAAAACAGCGGACACGTCTCGTGTGCGTGGTCGCAGACGGTCACCACATAGTCGAATTCGATACCGCGCAGGTCGTTGACGTGTTTGGCATACTGGTGCGAGATGTCCACGCCGGCCTCGGCCATGACCGCGACGGCCCGGCGGCTCAGGCCCGCCGGCTTCACCCCGGCCGAGTACGGTTCGATGCAGTGGCCCTTCAGGTGCCGCGCCCACCCCTCGGCCATCTGGCTGCGGCAGGCGTTACCCGTACACAGAAACAGCACTCTCAGCTTGTCGGCCATAGCCGTCTCCCAAGGCCTCAATCGCGGAACGCCATGTCGCCCGAACCAATTCGCGCCGCCCTCGGCGGTCGATGGCATTATACGGGGGATGCTTCGCAGGAATGTCAGTTTTCGGTTTTCTGTTTGTCGGCGGCCTTGGGGGGTGGAGGCAGCGTGCGGCCGCTGCGTGCCATAATGGCGTCCTCATCCGCCTGATCGAGCCGACCGTTGCCGTCCACGTCGCATCGCAGGGCCAGCGGCCCGCCGGTGCCGGCGGCCGCCAGGCACAAGGCCGCTACGTCGGCGGAGTCCACGCGGCCAGACCCGTCGGTGTCGCCGATGAGGGCGGCCGCCTCGCAGCGGCGCGTGCCGCCGATGCTCGTGCCGGCGACGCCGCGCACCTGGTCGCCGAGCGACAGATTGTAGCGGTCGCCATCGTCCAGGGCCTCGGTCAATTGGACCACCAGAACGGTATCGCCGTCCTGGAGCGACAAGCCGGCGACCATGTCCGACAGGTCGCCGCCAAGCTGGCCTCGGATATTCAGTGCCCCGGCGCCCAAGGTGGCCGGATCGACCGGCCCGCTGAACGTCAGCCGCAGACACGCGATGCCCGCGCGACGCGATTCGACGTATCCGGGGGTGACCTCGGCGCCGATCATGCCGGCGTCGCCGTGACGGGCCAGCACTTCCCACTTGAGCAGTCGCATCGCGCTGACGGGGGGCGTCTCGGACGCCGCGGCCGCAGAACACGGCCAGGCACACCACGCCGCCACCAGACACATCCGCGCCAGCGATCGCACAGGCAACTCTCCCCGACGGCCAGGAACCCCGGACGGCCCACGCGTCGCGACCGGTTCCGGATACAGGAAGCCTACCTCATGCCCACCGAGAAGTCAACTGAGTCGCACGCCAGGCCGCAGATGGTCGAACTCAACCCCCTTTCCGCTTGACCGGCGGCGCGTGGGCGTCTACTTTACAGGACTATGAGCGATCCTGCGGAGAATCGAGCCCAGCGGGTGCTGGTGGTGGAAGACGAACCCGTGATGAACGAGCTGGTGTCGGAGATCCTGCGTTTCAGCGGGTTCGACCCGATCCGCGCCGGCACGGGCGAACAGGCCTTGGACCAATGCCGGGAGACCTTGCCGGACGCCGTTCTGCTGGACATCATGTTGCCGGGCATCTCCGGCTACGAGGTGTGCCGGCGGCTGAAAGCCTCGCGACGGACGAACCTGGTGCCGGTGGTGATGCTCACGGCCCTGGACCGCCGCGACGACCACATCCACGGCATCCGCGTCGGGGCGGATCAGTACGTGACCAAGCCGTTCGAGCCGGAAACGCTCGTCGAGGTGCTGCGCGAGACCATCGAATACGTCCGCACGCAACTGGCCCACGGTCTTCAGGGGCACATCGAGCTGAAATTCCAGAGCGACATCAAGTACCTGGAAGAGGTCAACTCGCTGCTGCTGGGGCTGTATGCGCACAGTCCGCTGCCGGAGGAGGACATTCAGCAAATTCGCTACTGCCTGCTGGAGCTGGGCCGCAATGCCATCGAGTGGGGCAGCCGCGGCAATCCCGACTTGATCGTGCAGATGGAATACACGATGACGGACCGGGAGTTGACGTTCGTCATTCGCGACCAAGGGGCGGGATTCGACCCGAACCACCTGCCGCACGCCGCCGACGGCCGCGACGCCGTGGCGCACACGGCCGTGCGCGAACAGATGGGCCTGCGCGACGGCGGCTTCGGCATTCTGCTGTCGCGGAAGTTCATGGACGAAGTCCGCTACAACGACACCGGCAACGAGGTGACCGTCGTGAAGCGGTTTCCGCCGAAGACGTGAGGCACAGTCTCGGACTGCCGGGGCCGGCCTCGGCCGCATGGGTCGAACGAAGGAGAACCGCCATGTACCTGTATCTGGTCCGACATGGGCAGGCCGTGGCCAAGGAGGCCGATCCCGAGCGGCCGCTGTCGCCGCAGGGCCGCGCCGAAGCCAAGGTGATGGCGGCGTGGCTGAAGCCGATGGGCATCGAGGTGGACGAGCTGTGGCATAGCCCGAAGGCCCGGGCGCGTCAGACGGCGGCCATCCTGTGCGAGGCGGTGCGAGCCGGCGGCGGCGTCATAGAACACAAGGGACTGAAGCCGCAAGACGACGTCAAGGCCGTGCTCGACGAGGTGTGCCGCCGCGAAGGCGACCTGATGATCGTCGGGCACATGCCGCACCTGAGCCGGCTGGCGTCGTGGCTGCTGGCGGGCCGACCGGAGTCCGATTTTTTGGCCCTGCCGACGGCCGGGGTCGCGTGCCTGCACCGGGACGAAGACGGCTGGCGTCTGCTCTGGATGATCGGGCCGCAGTTGGCGACGTAGGGCCGTGGTCCTCGTGGCATCGGAAGGTGTGAAAGGTTCTATTTCCCCTTCGTGTGTCTGTCGTCCACACCCGCCGTTTCTGGCGGCGGGTACGACCGGAAGGGGTTGGGCAGACGCGGGCCGTTGGTCAGCCGAGCTTGGCGGCCTGTTCGGCGCCGATGCGGAAGGCCGTCTTGTTCAGGTCGAAGAGCTTGACCTTCGAGGGTTCCTTGCCGAGCATCTCCTGCATGACGCGCAGCAGGGCCTCGTCGTCCATGATCCGCTTGAAATGGTTCAGCGCGCCGGTCAGGATCATGTTGGCGACGCGGATGTCGCCCATCTCGCCGGCCAGTTGCGTCGCGGGAATCCGCACCACGCGCCCGCCACGAGGCATGTGGCCGTCGGTATTGATCATCGACGAGTTCAGCAGCATCAGGCCGCCGGCGTCCAGACGCTCGGCGAACCGGTCGTACGACATCTGGTTCATCAGCACCAGCACCGTCGCCCGCTCGACCACGGGCGAGGCGATTTCCGAGTCGCTGATCACGACGTGGCAATGGGCCGTGCCGCCGCGCACCTCCGCCCCGTAGCTCGGGAAATAGGTGACGCGATGCTTCTCCATGGCCACTCGGGCGACAAACTTGCCGATCGTCAGCGCCCCCTGCCCTCCGGCCCCGGCAATCAGAATGCGTTCTTCCATGATGGCGTCCTCGTTGGCGGCTCGGGGCTCAGGCCCGCGCAGCCGATGTCGTGTCCTTGATCACGCCCACGGGGAAGACCGGCGTCAGGCGGTCTTCGATGTAGGCCGCACATTGCTCGGGCGGCAGACGCCAGTGCGTCGGGCACGACGACAACAACTCGACCATCGAGAAGCCCAGCCCTTGTTGCTGCACACGGAACGCCTTCTCGACGGCCTTCTTCGCCAGCCGAATCTCTTTCGGCGACGTGAGCATCCGCCGCTCCAGGTAAACCACGCGCTCCAGCGGCGCGAGCAGTTCGCAGACCCGCAGGGGCGGCCCCTCGCCGATCAGGCGTCGGCCCTTGGGCGTCGTGGAGGTTCGTTGACCGACGAGCGTCGTCGGCGCCATTTGTCCGCCCGTCATGCCGTAGCAGGTATTGTTGATGAAGATCACCGTGATGGGCTCGCCGCGGTTGGCGACGTGGATGATCTCATTCGTCCCGATGGCTGCCAGATCGCCGTCGCCCTGGTAGCTGAAAACAATCTTGTCGGGCCGCACGCGCTTGATGCCGACGGCCACCTCGGGCGTGCGGCCGTGGGCCGCCTCGCACATGTCGATGTCGAGGTAATTGTAGGCGATCACCGCGCAGCCGACCGGCGCCATGCCGATTACGTTGCCGCGCAGGTTCCACTCGTCCACGATCTCGGCGATGAGCCGATGCGCCACGCCATGGCCGCAGCCGGGGCAGTAGTGCGTCGGCGCCGGCAACAGCGATTTCGGACGTCCCGCCTTGAGTGTCAGCTTCGTGTCGGTCATGATCGGTTTCCTGTCAGGCCAGCATGGCTTCGATGCGCGCTTCGATGTCGGTCAAGCGCGGCACGGCGCCGCCAAAGGTGTTCAGCAGTTCGACGTCGGCGCGGCCGTTGACGGCCAGGCGCACGTCCTCGATCAACTGGCCCCACGACATTTCGACCACAAGGATGTTTCGGGCCGTGCGCGTCCGTGCCGCGATGGCCTCGCTCGGGAACGGCCAGAGCGAAATCGGCCGCAGGAGCCCCACCTTGCGTCCGCGAGCCCGGGCCGCAGTCACGGCGGCCTTGGCCAGCCGCGCGCTGGTGCCGTAGGCCACCAGCAGCAGTTCGGCGTCGTCGGTTCTGACGGCTTCGTAGCGCACCTCTTCGGTCGCCATGCGTTGGTACTTGGCGATGAGGATCTCGTTCCACTCGACCAACTCGTTCGGCCGGCCGCAGTAGCTGTGGATGAAGCGTCGCGGCCGTCCGTTGGCGGCGCCGGTCAGGGCCCACTCGAAATCGCCCACAGCCTCGGGCCCCATGGGCGGCAACGTCACCGGCTCCATCATCTGGCCCACCTGCTGATCGCTGAGCAGCAGCACGGGGTTCCGCCATTTTTCGGCCAGATGCATCCCCAGGACGGCCAGGTCGCAGCACTCCTGGGCGGTATGCGGCGCCAGGACGAGGCAGAAGTAGTCGCCGTGGCCGCCGCCGCGCGTGGCCTGCCAGTAGTCGCCCTGGGCACAGCGGACGTCGCCCAGGCCCGGCCCGCCGCGCTGCACGTTCAGAATCAGCGCCGGCAACTGGCACCCGGCAAGGTAACTGATGCCTTCCTGCTTCAGGCTGATGCCGGGCGAACTGGACGAGGTCATGGGCACGGCCCCGGCCGCGGCGGCGCCGTGGCACAGGCTGATGGCCGCCAGCTCGCTCTCGGCCTGGAGGAACGTGCCGCCGACCTCGGGCATCCGACGCGACATGTACTCCGGCACGTCGTTCTGCGGCGTGATGGGATAGCCGAAATAGAACCGGCACCCGCCGCGCACGGCCCCTTCGGCCGCGGCCTCGTTGCCGGTAATCAGCACGCGTTCTTCAGTGATCATGACTGGTGGCTCCGTCGTGTGCGCGGCCGCCGAGGGCGCGCGGATCATTCGTACACCTCAATGGCCGCGTCGGGGCAGACCGTGTGGCACCGCAGACATCCCGTACAGTCCACCGTCTCGACCACCTCGGCCGGCTGGACGCCGCCGGGGGTCACTTCGTCGCTGATCCGCAGACAATGGACCGGGCACACGGTCACACACAGGCCGCATCCCTTGCAATACTCTCGCAACACGCGAACTTGCGGCATCGGCGTCACTCCTTCGGTTTCGGCGGCAGCGGCCGGCCCGGCAATCCCCTGGCATAGCGCGGCGGGTGGCTCCAGTGGAGCTTCTCGCGCAGCGTCTCGAACCGCGACCGTTGCGGATTCTCGATGATGACCAGGCCGTGCGGCGACCGGACCACGTGGACCACGTCGCCGGCCACCAGCGGCACCTGGATCTGCCCGTCGATGATGCACGTGGCTTCGCGGTCGGCCTCGACCAGACGCATCTTGACGACCGAGTCGCTGCTGATGGCGATGCTGCGGTGCGTCAGCATGTGCGGGCAGATGGGCGTGATGACCATCGCCTCCAGGCTCCACTCGATGATCGGGCCGCCGGCCGCCAGGTTATAGGCCGTCGAGCCCGTCGGCGTGGCCAGCAGCACCCCGTCGCCGTGGTACCCGGCCACGGTCTCGCCGTTGATGTCCACGGCGACGCCGATCATGCGACGGCTGGCGCCCTGGGTGAAAACGACCTCGTTCAGGGCGGTTTCGGTCAGATGGTGGCCGTCGCATTTTTCGATGCGCACGGTCAGCATCATCCGTTCGACGAGCCGCGCTTCGCCGGCCAGCACCGACGCCACGGCTGCGTCCGCCTCGTCCACGCCGAAGGCGGCCAGGAACCCCAACCGCCCGACGTTTACGCCCAGGCACGGCACCTCGGCCGGGGCCAGCCGCCGCGACGCCTTGAGGATCGATCCGTCGCCGCCGACCACGACGGCCAGCATGACGCGGTCCTCGGGCCATGGGTCGTCCGACTCCAGATCGCAGACCACCGGCTCGGCGTACCGCGCGATCATTGGCCGCATCTGCTCCACGGCGTCGCGCACCGTTTGCCGGGCCAGCGTGCCGATCACCAGGACGCGTTTGTCGCTCATGGCTGCCTCCCGTCGTCCGTCGCAGGGCGCCGCGATGCGGCGCGCTCGACCACTCGCCGAACCGTCTCGGCGACGCCATCGGCCGTCAGATGAAACCGGTCAAGCAATTCGCTCCGCGCGGCGTGCTGGACCAGGCGGTCGGGCAACGCCACCGACGCCGCCAGCTTGTGGGCCAGTTGCCGCGACTGGGCCATTTCCAGGCATGCGCTGCCGAAGCCGCCCATGCACGTCCCCTCTTCCAGAGTAATCGCCCACGGCGTCTCGGCCAGAAGGCGTCCGATCAGGTCTTCGTCCAGGGGCTTGCAGAATCGTGCCGAAACGACTGTCAGGTTGAGGCCCTCGGCAGCAAGCCGTTCAGCGGCCTTCAAGGCCGGCTGCGCCGTGACGCCAAGGGCCAACAGTGTGCCATCGCCGCCGTGGCGCAGCACGGCCGCGCGGCCCAGGGCGACGGGTTCCTCCGACAGCGGTCGCTGGGGCACCGTGTCGCGCGGGTACCGCACGGCCATCGGCTGATCCAGGGTCAGGCCCAGGGCGATCATGCCGTTCAGTTCGGCCGCATCGGCCGGCGCCGCCACGACGATGCCCGGCAGGCTCCGCAGGTACGCGATATCGTAGAGTCCCTGGTGTGTCGCGCCGTCGGCGCCGACCAGGCCGGCCCGGTCCACCAGCAACAGCACCGGCAACGTCCGGTTCAGGGACAACTCGTGATAGAGCTGGTCGTACGCCCGCTGGAGGAAAGTCGAGTAGATGGCCACGGCGGGTCGCAGCCCCCCGGCAGCCATGCCGGCGGCCAGGCCCACAGCGTGGGATTCGCAGATACCGACGTCATAGAACCGGCCGGGAAACTTCTCCTTGAACTTCGACAAGCCGGTGCCGTCGGGCATGGCGGCCGTGATGGCCACGATGCGGTCGTCGCACTCGGCGGCGCGGATCAGGGCCTCCACGGCGGCATCGCTCCACGAGGCGCCCTCGGGGGCCTTGCGCGGCACCACTTTGCCGTTCTTCTCGCTGAACGGCGTGGCGCTGTGGAAATCCGTCGGGTTGGCCTGAGCGGGCTCGAATCCGTGCCCCTTTTCCGTGCAGACGTGCAGCAAAATGGGCCCCGACTGGGCCTTGACCTCCTCGAACATCCGGCAGAGTTCCTGGAGGTCGTGGCCGGGGATGGGGCCCAGGACGCGGAACCCGAAATGCTCGAACACGTGATCCGGCACGATGGCGTCTTTGATGGCCCCCTTGACGGCCGACAGGGTCGAGGTCATCTGCGGCCCGACCACCGGCAGACTGTCCAGGACACGGTGCATCTCGTGCCGCAACTGCTTGTAGAGGTCGCTCGTGCGGGCCCGCGTGAACGCCTGGGCCATGGCCCCGACGGTATTGGAAATGCACATCTGGTTGTCGTTCAGGACCACGATCAGGTTGGCCCGGCAGGAACCCGCGTGGTTGAGCCCTTCCAGGGCCATGCCGCTGGCCAGGGCGCCATCGCCGATAACGGCCACGGTGCGACAGGTGCGGCCGGCCGCACGGTCGGCCAGCGCCAGCCCCAAGGCCGTCGAGATACTTGCCCCGGCGTGGCCCGTGGTGAACCGGTCATAGGGGCTTTCGTCGCGGTTCGGGTAGCCGCTCAGCCCGCCGGCCTGGCGAATCGTGTCAAATCGGCTCGCCCGGCCCGTCAAGAGCTTGTGGGCGTAGCACTGGTGACCGACGTCCAGGACAAGGTGATCCTGGAGAAAATCGAACGTCCGGTGCAGGGCTAGCGTCAGCTCGACGACACCGAGGTTGCTGGCCAGGTGGCCGCCGTTGGCCGCCACAACCGTAGTGATGCGTCGGCGAAGCTCGCCGGCCAGTTGGTGCAACTGGCTCCACGACAAGCCGCGAAGGTCCGCGGGAGATTGGATCGATTCCAGGATCACGGCTAAACGGTTCGTCGCCCCGCAGGGCGACGTGTCCGACCTCCGTCACGCTATCTTGTGTAACAGCACTATGGTACGACTTCTAGGCCTGCCGCTCCACACAAAAACGTGCCAGATCCGCCAGCGGCTGCGCCCGGTCGCCGAACGGCTGCAATGCCGCCAGCGCCAAGGCCAGTTCGTCGGTCGCCCGCCGCTTCGCCTCCGCCAGACCGAATTGGGACACGTAGGTTCGTTTGCCCTGGGCGGCGTCCTTGCCGGCGGTCTTGCCCATCTGATCGGTCGTCGCCTGCGTGTCGAGAATGTCGTCGGCAATCTGAAAGGCCAGACCGACGGAGCGGCCGTAGTCGCGCAGCCGGGCCAGGTCGTCGGCCGCCGCACCGCCGATAATCGCCCCCATGGCGACGGCGGCTTCGATCATCCGCCCGGTCTTCAGGCGGTGAATCGTCTCGACGCCGAACGGGCACGACGGGTCGCGCTCGGCCAGGAGATCGGCCACCTGGCCGCCGGCCATGCCGCACGCCCCGGCCGCCGCGGCCAATTCGTGGACCACGCGAATCTGCTGATCGGCCGACAGCCGCTCGTTCGGGCGGCTCAGGACGACGAACGCCTCCGTCAGCAGCGCATCGCCGGCCAGGATCGCCATGGCCTCGCCGAAGACCTTGTGGCTCGTGGGCCGCCCGCGGCGCAGGTCGTCGTTGTCCATGGCCGGCAGATCGTCGTGGATCAGGCTGTAGGTGTGGATCATCTCGATGGCACAGGCCGCGGGCATGGCCGCGGCATCGTCGGCCCCGAGCATCCGGGCCGTCAACAGGACCAGGGCCGGCCGGAACCGTTTCCCCCCGGCGGCAATGCTGTAACGCATCGCCTCGTAGAGGGGGGCCACGTCGGCCGACGGCGGCTCCAGCAGCCGCTCCAGGTGCAACGACACCTGGGCGCCGATGGCCTCCAGAAGGGCCGGCACGTGACGGTGACTGTCTGTCGCCATCGCAACTCCTTCGGTGCTGAGGGATCCGGTCGAGAACCCGTCCAACGCCCGCCAAGTCTACCACGCCGCCGCCACTGCGACAACCAGGCGATGCCCTGGATTCCGCCGCGTCGGCCCCTCCCACACCGGGTGTGTGAAAAGGAAGGGTTTACTTTCCCGGCGGTTTCTGGATAATAGTGCGGCCTAACGTGGCTCATGACACAATGAGGAGACGTGCTTGTCAACCGAACTGGTGAAGCGGCCGACCGACGATCCCGCCGTGGAGGCGTTTTTCGGTTCCCGGCCGAGCTATCTGTTTCAGGAGCCGGTGTGGCAGAAGGTGCTCGAACCCTTGGGTTACGAGCTGTCGTACTATTGCCTCGAAGACGACGGGCGGATCGTCCTGGCGCAACCGGCGGCGCGTATGCGGCTCGGGTTTTTCCACCTGCTCTATTGCGGTCTGCCGTACGGCATGGCCGCCGGCGACACGTCGCGGCTGGCGGAGCTGGCCGAGCGGCTGCCCGCGGTCGCCCGGCGCGAAGGTATTCACCGGATTCGGATGAGCCACTGTTGCTACGATCCGCCGGCGACTCTGCCGCCGCGGTACACGATGCAGGAGCACGTACAGCAGGTGCTGCACATCGCCGGCCGCAGCCAAGAACAGTTGTGGGAAGACTTCAAGGGCCGCGTGCGACGGGACGTGCGTTTGGCCGAGCGTCGGGGCGTGGTGGTCGAGGAAGCCCGGGACGTGGCGGCTCGCGACGCCCTGTTTGCGATGTACAGCGCCACGATGGTCCGCAACGACTCGTTCAACGTCTGGTCGCGTGCGATGATCGAGCGGATGTGGGAACACCTGTGCGAACCGGGCCGCGGCGAGATGCTGTTGGCCCGTCACGAGGGCCAGGCCCTGGCGGGCATCGTCACCTTCTACAGCGGCAAGCGGTGCTTTTATTTCCTGGGCGCCTCCAGCGGCGAAAAACGGGCCTTGTGCCCGAACGACGCCGTCATCTGGGAAGGCATCCGGCGGGCGGTGGCCCGCGGGTGCGAGGATTTCGATTTCATGATTTCGTCGCGCGACGACCAGCCGCTGATCGACTTCAAGGCCAAATGGAGCACCGAATCGCATCCGTTCCGGTTCTACGAATGCGATGTGGCGCCCATGGTCTGCAAGGCCTGGCAACTGGCCTTCAAGGCGGCCAGGACGCGTCTGGGGACCCGGCTGCTACGACTGCTGAAACGCTCCTGACGGCCGTCGCCGCACCGGACCCGAACCATCAACAGACAGAGAGGCTGACGTGACCCCATCCACAAGTCTGCCGAACGACTCCACGGTTCTGCCGAAGGACCTGGCCGACGCCCCCGCGAGGCGCTACGGACTGGCCGCGACCGCGATCATCCTCGGGGCGTCGCTGACGGTATTTGCCGTCGGCGCGAGCGGCTCGGTGACCAAGGCCGACGAGGTCCACCATTTCGGCTTCGCGCAGAATTGGGCCCGCCAGGGATTGTTCCATCGCCCGGTGTTCAATCCCATCTACGATTCAGGCGATCCGCCCGGCTACTACTATAACGGCATGCCCCTGTGGGCTGCGGGCTTGGCCGCCCTGTGGCAACTGACGGGTATTCACACGTGGATCGCACAGCTCTACCAGGCCGCCTGGTACGCCCTGTTGCTGACGACAACCTATCTGTTGGCACGGCGGCTCCTGGAGCCCGTCGGGGCCGTGGTCGCCCTCGTCCTGGCGGCCAGCCTGCCCATGTTCAACGCATTTTCCGTACTTCTCTACATGGACGTGCCGACCACCGCCATGGCGATGCTGTGTACCGTCCTGGTTCGGGACCGACGGTACGTTCTGGGCGGCATCACCATGGGACTGGCGTACCTGGGCAAACAGAATGCGCTGTTTCTGGCACCGCCGCTGGCCCTGTGGATCGCCTGGAGCGAAACTTTCGGCAGCCAGGGCCCTTGGTCGCGGCGGGTGGCCCGATTGGCGGCCGCCGGCCTGATGTTCGCCGTTCCCATGGTCCTGGTCGTTCTGCCCGACGTGATCTGGCGTCGGACCCATTTGCCGCAGAGCCTCAGCCCAGGCCTCGACAGCCTCAGACAACGGGCGTCCATCCTGATCAGCTCACACCGACTGGAGACCAGCCTCACCAATCCCGTGGACGTGGCCATGTACTTCGGCGGCCTGGCGGGCCTGGGGATGCTTCTGTATGTGCTGCGGCGAGCGTGGAACAGACTCGAATGGTGGGTCTGGCTCTGCGTGGGCCTGTACCTCGTGGCCATGACGCTCGTTTTCAGCATCAACACCGACATCCGGTACTTCATGCCGGCGGCGCCATTGGTGGTGTTGTTGGCGGCGCGCGGCCTGGAACCGCTGTGGAAGCGACGATGGGGCCTGGCCGCGATTGTTCTGATTGCCGCGATTCAGTTCATCGCCGTCCTCGGCTATACCACGTGGCGCCGGCAACTGAGCCCGTCGCAGAAGGCCGTGTTCACCTATCTGCGCGACCAGACGCCCGAGCGGTCGCTGGTGCTCTATCCCGGCGAAGTCCTCGTGACCGAGGCCCGGCGGCCGCCCGTCTGGTCCAGCCTGCGACACCCCGGCACGGGCGGCTATGGACTGACGGCCTTCTTGCGACACCAGACGCCCGAGCAGATCGTCCAGACTCTCCGCGCCAACCACATCCGCTATGCCGTGGTGGACGATACACACGTGTACGACGACTCCATCCAGCCCGAACAGAACGGGTATCCGAAATCGTTTACCGAGAAGCTGAAAATAGCCCCCGGACTGGAACTCATTGAAGGTCCATGGCCGGGTATGACCGTTTACCGCGTCACCGACCCGCCGCCCGAGACAACCGACGGCGCGGACCGGTGACGCCGTTTGCCGCCGGCCCCCGATCGGACTATACTGGTCCGTACCGGGCAGGACCGGCGGAAGTTGTCCGGCGGCCCTGCGGGGTGCGGAGGTGTCGGCCATGAGCGACAGGAACCGTGCGTCGGGGCTGGGGCTTCTGCGGACGTTGGCGATCTGCTCTGTGGTTGCGTCGGGACTGGGCGTGGGCTTTGTTGCGGTGCGCCATGCGCTGCGGCCCCGTGGGGCTGAATCGTCCGATCCGGCCGCCGCGTCGTCGTCGGCGCCACTCGTCGGGGAATCCTCGGGTTCGGCTGGCGCCGCCCAGCGGCCGTCGGTCCTCTTCACCAACCGGACATCCCCCGGAACGACGGCCTCGCGCACTGCGGCCCAGATGCCTGCGACCGCGCCGGTGCCTGCGGCCGCGAGGCTCGATCCCGACGGCGCGGCAGCTCGACGGATGTCGTTGCCGCGCAACGAGGCCGGCACGGCAACTCCCGATGCCGGGGCCGGGCCTCCCGCGGCCCGGGGCGGACGCGCCGTCCCGCACGTGGAAACGCATCGCTGGGACGAGCGAACCGGTGAACTGGTCATCGGGAATCGGCGGCGGCTTTCCACGGCCGCCCGCCTGCGGGGGCTGCCGCTCACGCAACCGCAGAAAGAAGCCTTGGCCGAGTTCGAGGCCCGCTTCCAGGCCGATGCCGATCAGCAACTTGCCCAGGTGGAGACCAACCTGGCGTCCACCGTGGCCGCCTACGAGCAGGCCGAGCACGCCAAGGACGACGACGGCGCCGCCAACTACGTGGACGAGCACGGACGGCTGATCGCCCAACGCGACGAGATTCTCGACGACCTCGAACGGCAATACCAGGACGGCGTCAAGACAATCGTCCCCGAGGCGAACCGGCCCCGAGAGGACTGACGGCTCGCCGCCGAGCCCCCGGCCGCGCGGCCTACTTCTCCTTCAACGCTCCCGCCACAGCAGTGTCCACCGTCAACTGAAGGTCCTGGGCCTCGCCGCCGTCGGCCTTGACGCTGAACAGGTGCATAGCCTTGCCGCTCACGCCGTACACGGCCACCTTGCGGAAGAAGAGAATCGTGTCGTTGTCGGCCCACGTCGGGTAAACCGGCAACGAGCCCATCATGTCGCCGGTATTCTCCATCACGTTCGTAGCCAGGTCCTTCGGCTGTTTGCCTTCGGCGTCGGTTATCACCAGGTCCACGCCCTTCTCGTTGTCGTCGCCGAGCTTGCGAAGGATCGCAATGCGTTTGCCGTCGGGACTCCAGAAGGCCGCCTTGACTCCTTCGGTCATAAGCGTCTGGCGGGCGCCGTCGGCCACGGCAAACCGCGTCAACTGTTCCTTGTCGTCGCGTTTCTCGACCAGCAGCACGTACTTGCCGTCGGGGCTGAGGCTCAGCACGGTCATCGCCGTGGCGCGGGCCTCGGCGATCGTCTTAGTGTTGCCGCCGGACGGATCGGCCACGACCAGTCGTCCGTCCGTGGCCTTGTCGCCGCCGACGTTCTCGTTCGGCTGAAACGCCACGATCATGCCGTCGGCCGTCCACTGGTGCGACGAGGCGCTCGGGGAGACGACCGTCCTCTTGTCGCCGGAGGCCACATTCACCACCTTGATGCCCGCGCCGCCCATGCCGGCCTCGGCGACGCTGACGGACTTGCCGTCGGGGGACCAGAGGGCCAGGGCCGCCGTGTCCAGCTCGGCCACCCGTCGCGACTTGCCGTCGTCCAACGTCACCACATCCAGAAGGAACTTGTTGTCGGCGTCGGACGAGACCGAGACGACCATCGCCGCCTTGCCGTCGGGCGACCAGCGGGCCCACGCCGGCGAGGCTGCCGCCGAACTGCTCATCACACACCGGCCCTGTCCCGTCTTCAGGTCCACGGCGAAGACGCCCTCGTGTCGCGGCACCAGGACCCGCCCTTGGGCATCCACGTCGAGCAGCACCGGAAAACAGCCTGCCGCCAACGCCAATGCCGCCACGCCCAGCCACATCGCCATGCGCGCCATACCCGTTCCTCCTATAATGGATCCCGTGACGACTTGCCCGCAGCGAATTGACAATCTGCCCCCGGCCCCGGCGTCTCGCCCGGCCCAACCGCTGCAAATCACTATACGTGCCGGACCCCTCGCAATCAACGCCCTGCGTCGCCCCTCGACCGTGCCCGGGCCGCGGGAACCGTGTTGAGATTTTTTTATTGCGTTGCGTTGCTCGTCAAGATATGGTGCTGCCACTGCCGATACAGACCCTGTCGGCATGGGGGATGGAAACCCGGTGCAAGGAGGCGATCGCGCGGTTTTCTGGCAGCTTATCCCTGTCTGGCGATGTCAGGTCACTTCAACCACTCCTTGAACGTAGCGCTCGGGATGTAACGCTTCCAGAACCATGAACCTGCGGGGGGCTTGGCCGAAGTCGAGGCCGTGGTCCGCGCTGTTTGTCTGCGCCGGATGCACGCTTCGACCGAAGCCCTGTCCTCACAACGGTCCGCCGGGACCCTCTTCGCCCCGGCTTCAGCGATCCGCCGCCTGCCGCAACCGAGGACTTTAAGGAGGCCCGCAGTTGAAGTACGTTGCCACGGTGGTGTGTGTCGCCATGGCCGCGACACAGGCGTGGGGGGTTGTTGTGCATGTGGACGTGACGCCGTCGGACAAGCCGGACGACGCAGTGGTAGGACGGTGGGGCACGGCCACGACGTGTGTGGCCGTGGGCCCCGAGTGGGTGGTGGCCGCGACGCACCAGGGCGGCGGCGTGGGCACTACCGTCACCCTCGGCGGCACCGCGTACGTGGTGACCGAGGTGTACGACAGCGGCTACGATTTCCGTTTGGCGCGCGTGGCGCGGCCCGACGGCTCCCGGGCCGCGTTGGCCCACTATGTCGCCCTGTCGCACGATCCCGTCAGTCTCGTCGGACGCAAGGTTGTCGTGGCCGGCTATGGCCGCTCACGGGGAGCGCCGCTGGTGGGCAATGACGGGGCCGTTTACGGGTATCTCTGGGGAACCGCGGGCATCCTGCGATGGGGCACCAACACCGTGGACGCCGTCTATGGCAACTTCCTCGTCGCCGATTTCGATCCGCCGCCGGCTAAGCCCCTTTCGACCACTGCTCCCCTTCCCGATAGCCTCGTCAGCACGGGCCGCATTGTCGGAACCCCACGGACGCTCAAGACCCTCGAGGTGGAGTCCGATGGCGAGGCGGCGCTGGCCTCCGGCGACAGCGGCGGCGGCTGGTTCGCGCGGCATCCCGAGACGGGCCGGTGGGAGATGGTCGGCCTCTCGGTAAGCGTCAGCCGCGACGGCGCCAGTTGGTTCAATCCGCCCGACTGCATGTACGCCATCCGGTCGTCGTTGTGCGCCGCGTGGGCCGAAGCGATCATGGCCGCCGCGACGCCGTTGACCGTGACCGCCGCCACCGATGTCGGCTGGGTCTATGAAAACGCCCCCCTGACCACCCTCAATCGCCACGACGCCGTGCTGGTCGTCTCGGTGACCGGCGACCCCTTCAACACAGCCTACGCCGTCACGGTCGAGCAGACAGGCGGCTCGGGTCGGGTCGTCGTCGAACCGACCGAGGATCCGATGGTCTGGATCGTTCGCGGCGGCACGGCCGAATCGGCGGCCGCCGGCAACGTCGTTCTGACCATCGCCGTCTGCGGTCTCGACGCCGGCGGACAGGGACAAACGACCTGTTCGCTAACCGTCCGACGACTCGGCGACGTGGACAACAATGGCGGCATCGAACCGACCGACCTCAGCATCCTGGTCAACTACTTGAACGGTCAACAGCCCCCTGGATACGATCCGAGGGCCTTCGACCTGGACGGCAACGGCGGCGCCGAACCGACGGACGAGGCGATCCTGATCGACAGGCTCAACGGCATCACGCCGTTGTAGGATCGGTTGCGGCCAGCCGCCGCAGCAGCCGCAGATTCACCGGATCCATCGGCCGCCCGCGGGCGTCTTCCTTGGGCGTCTCGAGGATCATCGGCACATCGGCCCAGCGCGCGTCGGCGATCAGCCGGCGGAACCCCTCGCGTCCGATCCGGCCGCGGCCGATGTGCGTGTGCCGGTCCACGCGGCTGCCGCACTCGCGCAACGCGTCGTTCAGGTGCCACAGCTTCACGCGCGCCAGGCCCACCGTTCGCTCGATGGCCTCGACAGTCGCAGCGTACCCGTCGGCCGTCGCCAGATCGTACCCCGCCGCGAACATATGACACGTGTCGGCGCACACGCCCAGCTTACCCGGCAGCGCTGCGTGCTCGATCAGCCACGACAGATGTTCTAGGCGATACCCTACGGCCGACCCCTGGCCGGCCGTCGTCTCCAGCAGCAACTCGACCGGCGACGCGGCGAATTGCGGCAGCACCTCGTCGAGCGTCTCGACTACGCGCCGCAGGCCGACCTCGTCGCCCGCGCCCATGTGGTTGCCGGGATGCAGTACGACGTACGGCACGCCCAACTGATCCGCCCGGCGCAATTCGTCGATGAGTGCCTGCTTCGACCGCTCGGCGACGTCGCCGGCGGGTCCGGCGATGTTGAGCAGATACGCCGCGTGGGACACGATGGGCCTAAGCGGCTCGCCGCCGCGACGCACCGGCCGCGACGCCGCCTCGGCAAACTGCCGCACCATGGCCTCCGTGAACGGCGGCGCGTGCCACTGACGGTTCGGCCGCAGGAATAGTTGCACGCAGTCGCACTTCAATTCGATCGCCCGTTCCAGCGCCGCCGCTGGACCGGTCACCGTCTCGGCCTCGCGCCGCGCCGCACCGCGCAGCGACGCCGCCCGGCGAAACTCCGTCACCGAAAGATGTGCCCCGAACCGTGCCATACGGCGAACCATACCGCAAGCCCCGCCGCGAGGCCAGAGCAATCCGCCTAGAGCATTGTCCCACGGCGACCAGCCCAACGAGTTGTTTCCCTCCGACGGCGTGCGTATCATGATGTTTTTCCGCAGTCTGTCAGGCACTGTGGTGCAGGGCGAGGGAGCGACGAGTATGGACGCGTGGCGTATCAAGGTGGCGGACGTTCGTATCACCGAAGGGGCCGAGGATTTTCGCATCTATCAGCAGGACACCTCGGGCCGGGCCGACATCACCGTCGGCGGCACGTGGGACGCCGAGCCCGGCGGCGCCGAGCACCGGGTCTGGGTGCGGCTGCTGCGCGAGACGGACAATGTGCCGCTGGCGCCGGTGGGGCGGCTCTGGGCCGACGCCGACACCGTCGCCCCGGACGGCACGTGGCGGCACACCTTCCGCGGCGTGCCGGCCGGCGGTCCGTACCGGATCGAGACGCACCTTGTCTGGACCGCGGCCGCCGGCGGGCTGGGCGGCCGACGCGGCGACACCGTTCATTTTCTCGGCGTCGGCGATCTGTGGATCATCGCCGGCCAGAGCAACGCCTCGGGCACCGGGCACGGGGCCGCTGACGACGGGCCGGAACTGGGCGTTCACCTGCTCGGTAATAACGAACGGTGGCGTCTGGCGGCCCATCCGCTGAATGAACCCCTCGGCACCGATCACCCCAACCGCGACAACGGCGCCGTCACGAGCCCGGCCCTGCGATTCGCCAAGACGCTACGCCGCGAGCTGAACTACCCGATCGGCCTCATCCAGACGGCCCGGGGCGGATCGTCGCTGGTCCAGTGGCACGTCGAGGAAGATCCCCAGGCCAAGCTGTGGCACAACATGGTCCACTGTGTTCGCCTGGCCGGCGGCCGGGTGCGCGGCATGCTCTGGTACCAGGGATGCAGCGACGGCACCGTACCGGCCCACTACACCGCCTACGGCGAACGGTTCGCGCGGTTCGTCGCGCGGGCGCGGCAGGAATTCGGTCCGTTCGTGCTGGTCTCGGCCCAGATCAACCGCTGGACCGACGTGGTGCAACCGCCCGAGGTGCACCTCGGCTGGTCGCTGATTCGCGAAGCGCAGCGGCACGTCGGCCGCCTGGGCGATGCCGTGGTGGTGGCGGCGATGAACGCGCCGCTGTCGGACGGCATCCACAACAGCGCCGCAGGCAACGTGATCCTGGGCGAGCGTCTGGCCCGGGCGGCCCTGGGCGCCTTCTACGGCAAAGCCATCCCGTGGCAATCGCCCAACGTCCATAGCGCCGTGCGCGGCGACGACGGCCGCACCATCACCCTGAATTTCGACGACGTGACCAGCCAACTGGTGTTTATCGGAATGGGCGTCAACGAGTTCATCGTCGAGGACGCGGCCGGCCGCGCCGAGGTGACCGAGGCCCGCTGCGACGGCTCGCGCGTCGTGTTGAAGCTCGCGCGGCCGCTGGAGGGCCAGGCCCGGGTTCATGCCGCCTACGGCATTGACCCAGCGTGGACCCTGTGCGACTATGCCACCAATGTGCCCGCGCTGGCGTTTCACGGTCTGAGCGTCGAGCCGTAAGCCCCCTGGAGCCAGGTCGGCAGACCGAAACGACGAACACAAAGACCGTTGGGCGGCATCGCCGCCTAAGACGGTTCCCAGGTACCGTCAAGCGGCGGACACGAGAAGCAATTCGCGCCGCGGCAGGCGACCGCGCGCCGGGCGTCACCGACGTTAGGGGAGGTACCCCACCAATGCGCATTCTAATGCTGGATATCGACACGCTGCGGCCGGATCATCTGGGCTGCTATGGATATCACCGCGACACGTCGCCGCACATCGACTCGGTGGCGGCCGAGGGCGTGCGGTTCGACCAGTATTTCTGTAGCGACGCGCCGTGCCTGCCGTCGCGGGCGGCGCTGTGGACGGGCCGGTTCGGCATCCACACGGGGATCGTCGGCCATGGGGGCACGGCCGCCGACATGCGTTTGGAGGGCCCCAACCGCGAATTCCGCGATCCGCGGCTGGACTATCTCCCGGGCATTCTGCGCAAGGCCGGCCTGCGGACGGTCACGATCTCGCCCTTCGCCGAGCGGCACGACGCCTGGTGGTTCTACAAACAGTTCAACGAGATGTACAACCCCGCCGGCAAGTGCGGCAACGAGTCGGCCGAAGACCTGACCCCCACGGTTCTGAAATGGATCGCCGACAACGCCGACCAGGACAACTGGTTCCTGCACGTCAACTACTGGGATCCCCACACCGTGTACCGCGCCCCGGCCGAGTTCGGCAACCCGTTCGCCGACGAGCCGCTGCCGAAGTGGCTGACCGACGACGTGCTGGCCCAACACCTGAAGAAAGTCGGCCCCCACGGCGCCTGCGAAATCAACATGTGGGACGACCGCACCTTCGAGCAGTTCCCCCGCCAGCCCGGCCGCATCACCGACCGCCAGAGCCTTCGCATGATGATCGACGGGTACGATTGCGGCATCCGGTACTGCGACGAGCACATCGGGCGGCTCATTAACGCCCTGAAGGCCAAGAACGTGTACGATGACCTGGTGGTCATCATCACGAGCGACCACGGCGAGAACCAGGGCGAATTGGGCATCTACGGCGAACACGGCACCAGCGATTACATCACGCACCGCATCCCCATGATTATCCGTTGGCCGGGCCGGGCCAAGGCCGGCCACGTGGACGAGGGGATCCACCTGAACCTCGACCTGGGCCCGACGTTGGCCGAGATGCTCGGTGGCGAGGCGTCGCCGCGGTGGAACGGTCGCAGCTATGCCGCCGCACTGGCCGGCGAGGCCGCCGGTCGCGATTTCGCCGTCCTGAGCCAGTGCTGCCACGTCTGCCAGCGGAGCGTGCGTTTCGGCCCCTGGCACTACATTCGCACCTATCACGACGGGTACCACCTGTTCCCGAAGGAGATGCTCTTCAACATCTACGAGGATCCGCACGAGCAGAAGAACCTGGCCGGCGACCGCAAGGACGTTTGCCGCGAGGCCGTCTGGCGTCTGATGGAGTGGCACGACGCGATGATGGCTACGCAGCCGCAGGGGTACTCGGTGGATCCGCTCTGGACGGTGATGGCCGAGGGGGGGCCGTTCCACGCACGGGGCAAGTTGGCGTCGTATTGCGAGCGTCTGGAGCAGACCGGCCGCGGCCACGCCGTGGACGAGCTGAAGCGCCGCCACGAACGCGAATTCAAGCCGCCGCGACTCTGGTGACGATAGCCCTACAGGCGCAAAACAACCGAACCTCGCCCCTCGTCGGAGATTCTGACATGAGACAGACGTTCGCCCGCGTCGGCCGGTGGCTGCTGGACGCGTCGAGGCTTCCGGCTGCCTTGGCCGCCTGGATGGGCCTGGTCACCTGGCGCTGGCGGAAACCCCTGCTGGCTGCGGTCGTTGTCTGTGCTGCCGTGTGGCTGGGCATCAATCTGTGGATCATCGTCGGAACGCGGTCGTACCGCTACGAGCACGTGGCTTTCGTGCCGCAGCGTCAGACGGCGATCGTCCTGGGCGCCCTGGTGTACCCCAGCGGCCGCCCGTCGGACATCCTGGCCGACCGGCTCGACACGGCTGCCGACCTGTACCTGGCCGGCCGGGTCGGCAAAGTGCTCGTCAGCGGCGATCACGGGCGTGCCGCCTACGACGAGGTCAACGCCATGCGCCGCCGGCTCCAGGATCGCGGCGTGCGGCCCGAGGACATCTTCATGGACCACGCCGGGTTCGACACCTGCGACACGATGCAGCGGGCCCGCCGCGTGTTCGGCGTGAACTCGGCCGTCATCGTGACGCAGGCCTTCCACCTGCCGCGCGCGGTGTATCTGGCCCGGACCTGCGGCCTGGACGCGGTGGGCGTGGAGGCCGACTGCCGCCGCTACCGCCATGCCGCGCGGAACCACATTCGCGAGTCCCTGGCCCGCGTCAAGAGCTTTGCCGAAATCCAGTTGGGCGTCGATCCGCACCACCTCGGCCCGCGGATCCCCATCGACGGCGACGGCCGCGCCACCTGGGATCTCGCCGCCCGGATCGGCGGCAACCGGGGATCCTGACGTGCTCGGAGGCCCCCACGAGTTGTCAGCGACGATAACGCGCATTGTCCGATTCACGTGTCGCCGGATTTGCGGTTGACACCGCCGCAGGGTGTGGGCAGAATGAGGCGTCGCCGGGAAGACCGCGCGATGGAAACAAGTATCCCATACGGTCCAGGGGCCGCCCTGCCGCGACGCAGCCGGTCCGAAAGCATTGGAAAGGTAATCGCATGGCAAACGGTGAATGGTATGTGCAGCAGAACGTCGGAGACGTGGCGGTCATCCGGTTCAGCCAGGAACACATTCTGGATGCCGTGATCATCGAGAAGATGGGCGCCGGTCTGAAGGCCCTCATCGACGGCGAGCCGCGGACCCAGTTCGTTCTGGATTTCAACGGCGTCAACTACCTGTCGAGCTCAGCGCTAGGCATGTTGATCAGTCTTCAGAAGAAGGTCGCCATGAAGGGCGGCCAGTTGAAACTCTCGGGCATCAAGGACTCCATCATGGAAGTCTTCCGGATCACCAAGCTCGATGAGGTGTTCGACATCTACAAGAACCAGGAAGCGGCGATCGATGCGTTCAACCGCAATGTCTGAGGCCCGCCGACCGTGCCGACGGCAGGGAGCGCCGTTAGCGTGAACCAGCCGATCCTGACGTATCATGAGCAGGGGGACGTCGGCGTGGCCAGGGCCGAGGTGGATCAGCTTGTCCACCCCGACGAGGTGATGGCCCTCAGCCACGGTTTCCGCCGATATGCCGCCGACAGCCCCTGCCACGGCTTCGTGCTCGACCTCAGCCGATTGACGTACATGACCAGCGCCGCCCTGGGCATGCTGGTCAACATGCATGCCCACCTGAAGGCCGCCGGGCGCCGGTTCGCCATCGTCGTCGGCGAAGGGCTCGTCGCCAACATCTTCGAGCAAACCCATCTGGACCAGGTTTTCCCCGTGCGGGTCCGCCTGGACGACGCCATCGAGGCGGTGTCCTGAGGGCCTGCACGGCAAGCGTCCCACGACACAACCGGGCGGCCCCCCTGGCGGGGAAGTCGCCCGTGTCGCATGTTCGGATGCCGTCGTCCGGCGACTGAACAGCGGTCACGGCCGAACGGGGGGGTGCTGGTCGGTTCCCGGCGGCGTCTGCGGCGATGAGGCCGCCTTCAAAAGGTCGGCTACGGCGAAGTTGTTGTTGACGGCGTGCGGCGGTTCGCCTTCCACGGTTACCTGGGTGGCCAGCGCGATGCCCCAGAAATATTCCTTGGTCTGCGGCCATCGCGTCAGACACTCGAAGGCCAGCGTTCCCTGAATCGAGGCGACGGCCTCGTCCTCGACGATGCCCGGCGGACAATCGTGCCATAGAAGCAGATACAGTTGCCCCTTATACGACACGGCGCTGGCTCCGCGCAGCGCCACGGACATCTTCTCCACGCGAAACGTCTCGATCGGCCGCTCCGGCAGCCCCAACTGTTTGGCCAGCGACGCAATCGGTTCCTGGATCCGCCGCACCATGCCGCCGTGACGGTAGCCCGTCCGCGGAGCCATCACCCCGGCGGCGCTATAGAGAGCCAGCCCCAGCACATGGCGACCGGCCGCCGTTTCGGCCTCGGCCGCTGCCGCCGCTTTTGCGGCATCGAGCCCCGAGAGCTTCGCCGCATGGATGTACAGATCGGCCGTCCGCCATCCCGCAGCGGTCTTCCACAATAATAGGTGCAGTTTCTGAAGGTTCCCATAAGTGTCCCGTGCCAGGTACACCAGATAGACCTGTTGTTTGCGGCTGGTCGGCAGTCGGAACAGCGACGGCTGCCCTCGCGGATCGTCCGCCATGGGATGAAGGAACGTCATAGTCGGTTTCGATGTGTCGCTCAGGGAAAACTCAACCCCGTCGGCGAACGCGAATCGCGGCACCGCCGGAAACAGGCTGCGACACTGCACCAGGTAACTGGTCATGCGGCTCGTGACGGCCGCGATCTGCTCCGGCGTCAGCCCCGCGGTCTCGATGATGTGGAAGTCTGCGTCGAAGATTCTGCCGCTATCCAGGGCCGCACGAGCGGCCTTGACCGCTTCGTGGTCCTCATCCAGCGTCACGGCCGACCACCCGGTGGTGACGGGCTGCTCGATGGCGGCGTCGCGCGACGGCTGGGGAGCCTGGCCGCTCCCGCCCTGCTGTGCCATGGCCGCACCGGCCCAGACCCCTATCCACAGAACCGCAACGCCGCCCGCCGCAATCTTCCCCACAACCCTCATGGCGTCTCTCCGCAATCCGCCGCGCCGCGGCGCGGACTGCCTGCATCCGTTCATCCCATCCCATCCTATCGCAGCCGCCGGGACCGGTCAATTCGCCATTAGGGCACAAGGTGCGCAGCGGGCGAGGGTCGGGCCAACAGGCCCGACGGATAGGGCGCCCAGGAAAGGGGGGCCGAGCGGCGTCAGACCGTCACGTCTAGGCCGTTCTGTTCGAGTAGGGCAACCAGTTTTTCGGTGTCCTCGGTCGAAATGCCCAGGCTCGTCAGCAGGTCCACGATGGTGTCGTAGCCGGTCTTGTCCTCGCTCTGGGACGAGAGCATCTCGAACAGGTTCTTGATCTGCGACAGGTCGCCGATGCCGCTGTCGGTCTCGCCCAGCACCAGATTGGTCAACTCGTTGAGCCGCGCGGCGATGCGAGCCACCAGTTCATCGCGGCTCACCACGCCGTCGCCGTCGGTGTCGGTGGCGGCGAACTCGTCCTGATCGACGCCCAGCTCCTTGATCGTCAACGCCCCGTCGCCGTCGGCGTCGTTGCGATGGATCACGCGATCGGCCACGTCCTCGGGATCGGTCTTGGCGATATTGCCCATCAATCTGGCCATCGAGGCGCTGATGCCGCTGACATCCATGAGGAAGGCTCCTTTCCAAAGGCTGGTATTTTTGCCGCGCCGGCGCGCGGCTACGCTGCGGCCCCCAGCGGACACTCTGGAGACCCACCAACAACAGTCGTAGCAAGTTGTGTGCCACAGCCGCCGGCAAGACCGTTTCCGGTGGCGGGGTCGCCCGGAACGGGCCAATACCCGCGATATGGGTCGCGGCGACCGCGGCCTGGCGCCGCCGGCAAGTCGCAGTTTTTGCCGGGGAACAGGAAGTTGTTTCCGATTCGCTACGGGCCGCCCAGCGGAGGGGGTATGCCGGTCACCGGACTGCGTGCCCCCTGCCCTGGATGGCGAGGAAGTCCGTGCGGAGGGTTTTCCGGAAATGGCGGCTGGGCGATTTTCTTGTGGTCCGGCCGAGATTTCCGGCCACCGGACTTGGCACGGCCGCAGAGTGTGTGATATACTTCCGGACAGCAACCGAGCGTCATCGGCCCGCCCGCTGTGAGGCGAAGGTGAAGCGGTCCATGGGGACCGTCACGAGAAGCCGGTTGCCAACCCAGGTTTCACCCGGAGGCACTGCCCGCCTGCAAGGCGGCATGCAGGAGCCGGGGGCCACGAAACCGCAACGTGGGAGGCGTTTTCCAATGACAACAGAACGTTCCGAAGGGCTGCGCAACGTGATCGTCAGCGACAGCAAGCTGAGCCATGTGGACGGCGAGGCCGGCAAGCTGGTCTATCGCGGTTACCCGATCGAGGAACTGGCCGAAAAGGTCAGCTTCGAAGAGGCGGCGTACCTGCTGTGGCATGGGTACCTGCCGACGAAAGTGGACCTTCAGGACCTGAAGGCGAGTTTCCGCCTGACGCGGCCGCTGGAGGAACCGATGAAGAAGATCCTGCGGACGTTGCCAAAGGGGGCCCAGCCGATGTCGCTGCTTCGGACGGCCATGAGTGCCGCAGGCCTGCTGGACCAGAAGGCCGACCGGGCCAACGAGAACGTGACCCTGGAAGTGTGCGAGCGGATGACGGCCAAGGCGGCGTCGATCGTGGCGGCCCAGTGGCGTCTGCGGATCGACGAGGAAATGATCGAACCACACCCCAAGCTCGATCATGCGGCGAACTTCCTCTACATGCTCAACGGCGTGGAGCCGACCGAACTCCAGGCCAAGGTGTTCGACGTATGCCTGGTGCTTCACATGGACCACGGGTTCAACGCCTCGACGTTCGCCGCCCGGGTCACGGCCTCGACGCTCTCGGATATTTATAGCGCGGTGACGACCGCGATCGGGACGCTCCGCGGCCGCCTGCACGGCGGGGCGAACACCGCCGTCATGGAAATGCTCCAGGAAATCGAGCGGCCCGAGCGGGCCGAGGCCTACGTCAAGGACCTCCTGGCCAAGAAACAGCGCGTCATGGGCTTCGGCCACGCGGTGTACAAGGTGATCGATCCGCGAGCGGTGATCCTGCGGCGGCTGGCTCGGGACCTGGCCGACTCGTCGGGCCAGACCAAGTGGATCGACATGTGCAACATCATCGAGGAAGTCATGGCCAAGGAGAAGGGCATCTGTTGCAACGTGGACTTCTACAGCGGCCCGGTGTACCACATGCTCGGCATCCACAGCCTGCTGTTCACGCCGATCTTCGCCCTGAGCCGCATCGTCGGGTACACCGCTCACGTTCTGGAACAGTACCGCAACAACAAGATCATCCGCCCGAAGTGCCAGTACGTCGGTCCCACGGACCGGACGTTCGTGCCGATCAAGGAACGGTAGTCCGGCCTCGGCCCAGAGGAGTTGTCCCCTCCGCATTCCCACGGGCGACCCGCGTCTCACCCCGGGTCGCCCGGTGTGTTTCCGCAACGGCTTACGTATCGCGTCCCCAGGCACATCGATTCCCCGGTCAGGGGGTCACGATGTCCGGGGCGCTTCCCAATTCGAGAGGTCTTTTTCATTTGAAAATCGTCCGCGGGGAGCTATTTTAACGGTTTCCCTCTGTATCGACGGCCACGGCCGTGGGCGAGCCGTCGGGCCGAGGCGACGACGCAAGATCGGGGCGGCGCGTTCCGTCCCGGTCCGGCGTGAAAGGAGACGCCAGTGGAAGAAGTGACGGCGAAAGCGGCGGCGCTGATCGAGGCGCTGAGCTACATCCAGCGGTTTCACGACAAAATCGTGGTGGTAAAGGTCGGCGGCAGCTTTCTGGACGACGAGGCGGCCAAGCAGAGCGTGATGACGGACATCGTCTTCATGCGGACGGTGGGGATTCACCCGATTCTGGTCCACGGCGGCGGTCCGGCGATTTCCAAGGCGATGAAGGAGGCGCGGCTGGAGCCGACGTGGGTCAACGGCCTTCGCTACACGGACGCGGCGACGCTGCGGATCGTTCAGGACGTGCTGATTCACGAGATCAACCGCGACCTGGTGGAGTCGATTCGTGCGGTGGGCGCACAGGCCGAGCCGATCCATCCGCTGAGTCGGCCCGTGCTCCGGGCGGTGCGCAAGATGGGCAAAGGCGCGACCGGAACCGACGTGGACCTGGGCTTCGTGGGCGAGGTGACCGAGGTGGACACGTGGATCCTGTCGCATTTGACGCGGGAGGACGTGATCCCGGTGCTGGCGCCGCTGGGCGTGGGCGTGGACGGCCAGGTGTACAACGTGAACGCCGACACGGCGGCATGGCGTGTGGCGGTGGCGATGGGGGCCGAGAAGCTGGTGAACATGTCGGACACGCACGGCATCCGGACGGATCCGAACGACCCGTCGAGCATGGCTTCGACACTGACGCGGCGCGAGATCGAGAAATTGATTGCCGACGGGAAGATTACCGGCGGGATGATTCCAAAGGTGGAATGTTGCCTGTCGGCAGTGGCCGGCGGCGTGAAGAAGGCCCACATCATCGACGGTCGGATCAAGCATTCGCTGTTGCTGGAGATCTACACCGACTCGGGCGTGGGAACACAAGTAGTGGAGGAGTAGGCGCGTCTTGGGGTGGGCAGCCGGGCAAGCCGGGAGCCCGCCGTATGCTGGAAGGAGCGCAGTGAAGATGGCCGATGCGATGTCAACGAAGGAAACCCTGGAACTGTTCGAGCGGTACGTGGTGGCCAACTACAACCGTCTGCCGGTGGTGATTGTCCGGGGCGAAGGCAGCCGCGTCTGGGACGCCGACGGCAAGGAGTACCTGGACCTGTTCGCCGGGTGGGCGGTGACGGCCCTGGGGCATTGCCATCCGCGTCTGGTGTCGGCGATCCGCGAGCAGGCGGGGCAGTTGATCTATATGGCCAACCACCTGTACACGCAGCCGCAGGGGCGCCTGGCGAAACTGCTGAGCGAGAACTCGTTTGGCGGCAAGTGCTTCTTCTGCAACTCGGGGGCCGAGGCGATCGAGGCAGCGATCAAGTTGGCGCGGTTGCACACGCCGCGCGAGAAGTACAAGGTGCTGACGTTCGAGGACTCGTTCCACGGGCGCACGTTCGGGGCCATCAGCGCCACGGCCCAGAGCAAGTATCACCAGGGGTTCCAGCCGCTGCTGGCGGGATTTGAATACTTGCCGCTGAACGATCTGGATGCGGTGTACGGGGCCGTGGACGACGAGACGTGCGGCATCCTGGTCGAGCCGATCCAGGGCGAGGGCGGCGTGAACATCTGCACGGACGAGTTCCTCCAGGGGCTTCGCAATCTGTGCGACGAGCGCGGCATGGTGCTGATGTTCGACGAGGTGCAAACGGGCGTCGGCCGCACGGGCAAGATGTTCGCATACCAGCACAGCGGCGTGGTGCCGGACATCATGACGCTGGCCAAGCACCTGGGCGGCGGCGTGCCGATCGGGGCCATCGTGGCCAAACCCGAAGTGGCGGCGAGCATGAAGCCGGGCACGCATGCCTCGACGTTTGGCGGCAACGCCCTGGCGGCGGCGGCCGCCTGTGCGGTGATCGAGACGATCCTGGACGAGAAGATTCTGGATCACGTCAACGAGGTCGGCGCCTTTGCGATGGGTCGCCTGCGCGAGCTTCAGCAGAAGCAGCCGAAGATCAAGCAGGTGCGCGGCATCGGACTGATGATCGGCATCGAGCTGGCCGTCGGCGGCGCCGCGGTGTTCAAGAAGTGCCTGGAGAAGGGCATGTTGACCAACTGTACGCACGACACGGTCCTGCGGTTCATGCCGTCGTTGACGGTGACGCGCGAGGAGATCGAGCAGGGTATCGCCATTCTGGCCGAGGCCCTGGAGGAGACCGAATGACATGGACGCCCGCCACCTGGTGAACATCAACGACCTGTCGGACGCCGACCTGAACGAACTGTTCGCGACGGCGAAGGAACTCAAGGCGCACCTGGCGCGCGGGCAGGCTGTGAATTCGCTGGCGGGCAAAACGCTGGCGATGATCTTCGAAAAGCCGAGCCTGCGGACGCGCGTGAGCTTCGAGGTCGGGATGAACCAGTTGGGCGGCCGGGCGCTCTACCTGTCGCCGGCGGAAATCGGCCTGGGCCGGCGTGAGGCCACCAAGGACGTCGCGCGCGTGCTGAGCGGTTACGTGGATGGGATCATGGCCCGGACGTTCGCTCATGAGACGATCACGGAACTGGCCGCCTACAGCCGCGTGCCGGTGATCAACGGCCTGAGCGACTACTCGCACCCGTGTCAGGCGCTGGCCGACATGTTGACGGCGATGGAGGAGTTCGGCGAGGTGCGCGGCCGGACGTGGGTGTTCGTGGGCGACGGCAACAACGTGGCTCGGAGCCTGTGTGTGTTATGTGGGCGGCTGGGCGTGACGTTCCGTCTGGCGGCGCCGAAGGGATACGAACTGGACGAGGCGTTCCTGGCGAACGCTCGTCGCCAGGCGCCGACGTTGCGGTACGAACTGATTCCCGACCCGAAGCAAGCCGTTCGCGGCGCCGACGTGATCTATACCGACACGTGGGTTTCGATGGGGCAGGAAAACGAGAAAGAAGAACGCCTGCGGGATTTCCAGGGCTACTGCGTGGATGCGGCGCTGATGTGTGCCGCCGGGCCCCAGGCCATCGTGATGCACTGTCTGCCGGCATATCGCGGCGTAGAGATTACCGATGAGGTGCTTGACGGACCGCAGTCCCGCGTGCTCCGGGAAGCCGAGAACCGGATGCACGCTCAAAAAGCCGTGCTGCACCTGCTGCTCCAGAAGGGGCGCGAGCCGCTGTGAACAGGAGGCTCTCCATGCCACGACCGGACGGACGACGAGCGGACCGGATGCGGCCGGTGCGGATTCATCCGGGGTACATCCGGACGGCCGACGGCTCGTGCCTGATCGAGCTGGGCGGCACGCGCGTGATCTGCACGGCGTCCGTGGCGGCGGGCGTACCGAAGTTCCTTGAGGGGACGGGCCGCGGGTGGATCACCGCCGAGTACGGGATGCTTCCGGGCTCGACCGGTCAGCGCAAGGAGCGACGCACCGACGGGCGCATGATCGAGATTCAGCGGCTCATCGGCCGCAGCCTGCGGGCCGTGGCCGACCTGTCGCGGCTGGACGGGTTGACGTGCACGGTGGATTGCGACGTGCTGGAGGCCGACGGCGGCACGCGCACGGCGTCGATTACGGGCGGTTACGTGGCGCTGGCCCTGGCACTGCACCACAAGCGATCGTTGCTGCCGACCGGCCAGTGGCCGCTTGCCGGCGCAGTCGTGGCGACGAGCGTCGGCGTGGTGGACGGGCAGGCGCGGCTCGACCTGGATTATGCCGAGGACCACATCGCCGAAGTAGACATGAACGTCGTCATGACTAACGCCGGACGGTTCATCGAGGTCCAGGCCTCCGGCGAGGGACACACCTTCGCGGGGCGCGACCTCCAGCGGCTGCTCGCTCTGGCCGGCCGCGGGTGCAGGCAACTGGCCGCCATCCAGCGCAAGGCCCTCCCGAAATCGGTTCCCTGGCCGGCGTAAGGGGCCGTCTGAGATCCCGGCGATCACGGTTCAAGCCGGGGCAACCATTCCAGAACGACATAGGAGACGTCTTCGCGGTGCATGTCGCCGGCGGGCGGAGGCACGAGTGTGGCCTCGCGCCACAGACCTTGTCGGCGCATCAGCTCGGCCTGGAGACCGTTATCGATCACGAGTATGGCGCCAGGACGCGAGCGGGCCCAGGCGTCGGCCTCGTCGGCGGTGTCCAGGACCGGCAGCGGGCGGCCGGCGTAGAAGACCAGTTCGGGGTCGGCCTCGCCGAGGACAGCCACGTCGCCGCGGGCGGCGGGTTCGGCCAGTGCGCGGCCCAGGCGGGCATGGTAGTTGCCGAGGACTTCCATCGGCGTGATGATGCCCACCGTGGCGACCAGGAACGCAGCCAGCAGGACCGCCGCCAACACGACCAGTGCTGCCGGGCGACGACCGAGGCCATAGAGGGCCAGGACGACGGCCAGCCCGACGGCGCCGACGAGGCCGACGATTAGCAGGGGCGTGCGGAATTCGTCGTAGCGCTGAGCGGCAAACCAGACGCCGATCACCACGGCGGGTACGACAAGCCAGTGCAGGCGGAAGACCCAGAGGCCGACGCCGTGCAACCGTTGCGGAGTGCTTCGGAGCAAATAGTCGAGACCGACGCCGGCCAGAACCATCACTGGCGGCAGACAAGGCAGTGCATAGAACAGCCGCTTGCCTGCGCTGAACGACAGGAGCGTCAATCCGCCGACGGCCCAGCACAACAGGAAGGTCCGCAGCGTCTTGGTCATGCCGCCCGGCACGAAGGCCCGCCACAGGCCCACGGCTATCGGCACCAGCCAGGGCATCCAGAGGAGCGGGGCCTTGACGAGATAGAAGTGCCAGGGCTTCTCGTGGCCGAGTTCGCCGGCGGCGCGGCCGAGCGATTGATGGAACCAGATGTCCATGGCGTCGGGCACCAGGGCGAGGACGGCAACAGCCCACGGCAGGACGACGGCCGCCATCATCAGCGGCCCCGCGAGCGGTAGCATCTGTCGCCATGATTGCCACTGGCGATCCAGGACGGTGTGGCCGACGACGGCGACGAGCCAGATGCCCAGGGGCAATGGCCCCTTGGCGAGGATGCTCAGGCCAAGCGACAGCCACATGACCACAAACAGCAGCACCTGCCGCCGCCGCACCGGCTCGGCGAGGGCGAACCAATAGGACGCCATGGCCGCCGTGGTCCAGAAGCACAGTTGCATGTCCACTTCGGCCCGGCGGCCCCAGTACAGCGCGCCGCCGCAGGTCAGGAAGACAAAGCCCGTGGTCAGGGCGGCCGGCCAGTGGACGGCGCGGCGAACCCACGCGACCAGCAACAGCATCGTAGCCAGTGTGGCGGCGACCGTCGGCAACCGGGCGGTCCATTCGTTGACTTCGCCCCAGAGGGCGGCCACGGCGCCGCCGGTCCAAAACGGCAGCGGCGGCTTGAGAATGTCGGGCCGGCCGTTTCGGTAGGGGACGACCCAGCCGCCGAGCGTCATCAGGCCGCGCGTGCGGTCGGCGGCCAGGGACTCGTGGCTCGACAGCGGCGCGGCCCCCAGGTGCGGCAGGCCGATGGCCAGACCATAGAGCACCAGCACGAGAACCAACAGGCGGGCCCTGCGCGGCGATGTGGTCGCGGCGGCGTTCGTCGCGTCGTCGGCAGCAGGAATGGGCACGGCGTGATTCATGGAAGCGGCATTTTATCCGCCTCTTTGCGCGGCGACAAGCGCATTGGCCCCAAGCCGCCCGTGCGGGGCCCGCAAGAGCCGAAGAGGCTCGGATGCATAGTTCGGCCCGGCACACCGGCCGATAGCCTCCTGTCAGGCATTTGCGGATGCACTGTTGCCCGCCCTTGGGGCGCAGATTGTCGGTCGGCGTGCGTTTTCCGGCGGGGTCCACCTCATGAAAGAGTGGCTGCTCGACGCGGTTCCTAAGCACCGTCGAGGAGCCGCGGGTTCCGAGCCGATCGAGGATCAGCCGCGTGGAGGCCCAAGGCGCCTCGGCATACCTGATGGAGCAGACATGCCGCCCGGCCGTCGTTTCAGACGGCCCAGCGGTCCACCAGGTCGGCAGCGGCGGCGGGCAGAAGACCCGCCAAGTGCGCCACATCGAGAATCGTGAACCGCGACCGCATCTGGTGAGCATGCAGCAGCGCCGCCAGCAGCCGCCCGCGGTTGCAGCGAATGTCGGAGGCGGTCACGGCCGCGCCGCCGCGATCCAGACAATCGCGGATCGCCGCCGCCGGCCGGTGCATCGGCCGCAAGGCCTCCCGAAGCCGCAGCCAGGCGTCGCCCTGGCAGAGTCGGCGCTGCGCCTCGCGCAGCCGCGGCAATTTCTCGGCGTAGTGTTCGGCGACCACGCCGGCCAGCGGCCCCCAGAACGTCGCGTCGATGTCCTGCGGCGGATCGCGCCACGTGGGCCGCTCCTGCGACAACAGCCGCTCGTACAGCGCCGCCGCCAGCACGGTGCCGACCCCCACCTGCCGCCCATGCAGATCGTGCGGCTGGCCGTCCAGCGACGCCATGGCGTCGAGTGTGTGACTGATCATGTGCTCGCCGCCGGAGGCGGGGCTCGACGTGCCGGCCATCGTCATCGAGACGCCCACCAGCAGCAGCGCCGCCAGGAGGGCCTCCATCGCCTCCGGATCGCCGTCCCTGAGCCGCTCGGGCTGCTCGAAGTACAGCGGCTCGACGTCGGCGGCCAGCGTGGCCGCCCGCTCGACGTACTCGTCGCCAAACAGGAGATGGTTCAGCCGCCAGTCCATCGTGCTGACGCTCTTGGCCACTACGTCGCCGAGTCCGGCGGCGGTCATCTCGGGCGGGGCGGCCCGCAGCACGGCCGGATCGGCCACGACGGCGCGCGGCGGCCGGGCTCGCACCAGCGTCTTCACGCCGCGCACCGCCGGGGCCACGTTGGCCGAGGCGTACCCGGTCATACTGCACGCGGTGGCGAAGCACACATACGGGATGCCCCGGTCCCCGGCCAGCCACTTGCCCAGGTCGTTGATCACGCCGCTGCCGACGGCGACGAGCAGGACGGCGCCGGCCAGTTCGCCCTCGAGCGACGCCTTGGTCACGTCGTCGCACACGGGCGACGCGCCGGCGTGCGGATCGGGGACGACGGCCTCGCGCACCGTCCATCCGGCTTGTCGCAGCGCCGAGGCGACCGCGCGTCCGGCCACCGCGTACGTGCGAACGTCCGCCAGGACGACTGCCGCCCCCACGGTGCCCTCCAGCACTTCGGCGCACACGCCCGGCATCCGCCGCGCGGCATCGGCAACGCACATCACGATCCGCGGCTCCATCATCGGATCCCACTGCCGCACACGGTCGAAGGCCGTCGCCAGAATCCCGATTCCCACGAGTGTTACCTCCTCCGCCGGCAGCGACGAGCCGGACCGCCGGGACGGCCGCTCACGGCATCAGTTCGACCAGCTCGGCCTCTCGCAGCAACTGGGCGAACTCGTAGCGGAAATAGGGTTGCGTGCAGGCATCCTTGCGGCCCGAGGCCGTGGACACGACGATCACCAGGTCTGCCGGCAGGAACAGGATGTTGTGAAGGTTTTCGTTCTGGATGGCCACGGGATAGCACATCAGGGCCTGAGTCCGGGCCTCGTCGAACCAGCGATGGTTCTGCCGGATGCCGTCCAGGAGCGCCACGATGTTGTCGCCGTGGGCTACGACGTCATTGCCGCCCAGGTTCCAGGACGTCTGCCCGAGCTCGGTAACGTTCACCCCGTCGGGCGAGGTGACGACGGTCGCGGCCCGCATGGTGTTGCCGTCGCTGATGAGATATCGCACCTGGGCCGTCCGAGGGGTCGCCTTCAGCGTCGCCAGGGCTTCGTCCGCCGACGAGCATCGCTCCAGCAGTCGCCGCACGACCAGGGGCGTCGGCTCGCTGTCCCAGAGGCCCGAGCCGTCGCCGGCACCGCCGCTGACGGCGAGCTTTCGCCCGTTCATTCCGTCGAGGCACCCGATCAGCCCCGCGTAGCCGACGGAGACCAGCGGGTGCGACCCCTGCTTGCGGATCAGCATCAACGTCGCCGTATCCTGCACATCGAGCCCCGTCAGACAGTCGAGCACGCGGCCATGAATCAGCTTGCCGCCGCGGCTGGCCGGACCCGACATGGCAAAGCTCGTCCCTCGTCGCATCGCCGGCCACGTGTTGACCAGTTGCACCTCGTCCAGCGACACGCTGGCTGCCTTGGCCAGGGCGGCCATCTCGTCCTTATACTCGGCCGCAATCTGCGGCGACTGGGCAGCCCAGCTCTTGCGGCACTCGTCGAGCGCCCACGAGCCGCGACGCAGACTCTCATACAGGCAGTTCGCATACAGCAACGAATCGATCGTCCGCGACACTTCGCGGGCCAGAAGCTTGCCGTGCTGGGCGCCGATTTCACACGGCGTCCCAGCCAGCATTGCGATGCGCCGGGCCTTGCGGATGATGAGCAGACCGGATCCGTCCTTGCGCCGCCGGTCCACGAGCGGGCGCGGATGGTCAAGCCGGTAGGCAATTTCGCAGGCTCGCACGGCTCCGCGCATGAGCGTTCGCTCCAGTTCCACGCGGTCCACGCGAATCGTCTCGACGCCGTCGCCGGGCAGCTCGGGCAACCGGGCTTGGTCCTCGATCCGATAGACCACGCGGCCCGTGCCGGTGTCGGAGGTCCACACGATGCTGGCGATCGCGCCGGCCTGGGTGTCCACGGTGATCGTGAAGCGGCGTCCGTTGATGGGCTCGCTGCTGCGGAGGATGACCGACCCGCCCGACGACGGCTGCTCGACGAGCTTGAACATGCCGATCATCTGGAGTGCCATGACACGGCTATCGGCGGCGCCGCGGATGATTTCGGTGGCCGCGGAAAGGTCGCCGTGGGCGGCGGCAAGGCGCTGTGTAAAGGCATCGAAGACGAGGGCGTCGGCCCCCTGGGGCGTCGGTCCTTCGCCCAGAAACACGCGGCGACCGACATGGTCGATCAGGGCCGCCACAGAGGCCGTCCGAAGCAGCGTCAGGCGGCTCGACGCGCCCTGGACCAGCGTGCAGGCAAACTCGCCGTCGCCGCGGCGCACCAACGTCAGCCGCAACATTTCCGGCTCTGCGCCGTTAGCCTGGGGCCCGACTGTGACCTCGATGTCCCAGGTGAAGGCAGGCAGGCGTCCGTTGACGATACGGTGGGGTCCGTCGAGGCTTCGCGAGAAGGCGTCCAGGCCGGCTTGGCTGGTGGCCTGGCCGCGTGCAGCCGCTGCGGCGGTGAGGGCAATAACAGCACACAAGATCAGCCGCCGACATCCCATCGTTCAGGTACTCCGTCCCTGCTTCGGCGCGTTGCTACAGACGCAACAGTCCGCTTCCCTCGATCGGCCGGCACACCGTGACCGCAGGCTTCAGCCCTCGCGGTCGGTACGACTCGCGTGCAATCTTGCGCTTGAGGCGTTCGACCGCGTCGGCGCGAACCAGGACCATCATGCACCCGCCGAGCCCCGCGCCGCTGAGCTGCGCGCCGAGCACCCCCTCGACCGTCATGGCCACATCGACCATGTGGTCGATTTCGGGGACGCTGCACGCATAGCCGCCCGGCTGGTTGTAGATCTGCGCGCGCAACACACGCTCCGGCTGCTCGCTCTGAAGGTCGGCTGCAAGCGCCCGCAGGGCGGCATCGCTGATGCCGTAGTCGTGCACTACCATTTTACCCGAGGCGTCGCGCCGCGTCACACGATCGCCGTCATGCGACACGCACATCATTCGGCCGAACTCCTCGAGTTGCCCGGTCTTCAGAAGTTCACCGCATCGCTCGCTGCGGGCGCATTCGGCCAACCCGTACAGCATAACGCTGCGGATGTCATAAGCCGTCGGTTCGCTGTGGGTCTGGAAGATGCGCTCGGCCTTGTCGCGGTGAGCGGCCGAAAGCTCCTGGCGCAGTTGTTCGCGCGTCATCGTCGGCGGCAGCGACGCCAACATCTCATAGATCACATGCGGGCGCACGTGCAGCCGCTCGGGATTGATGTCGCGCAAATGCTCGATGAGGTGTGCCAGGTGCGGATACCGGTCGAGAATGAGCATCTGGGCGAACTCGTAGGCGGCGACCTTCTGGTTGAAGATATCGCGGGCTCCGGCGCTTTTCTTGGCCTCGATCAGCGAGTTGAAGACCACCAGGCGATAGTCGTCCGGGATGCCCGGCGTGTACTCGAAGGCGAACGGGAAGAACCGGATGCGTGACACCTGGCTGCGTCGGCCGAACTTCATGGCGGCATGGTCTCCCGCGCCGCCGCGGCTGCCGACGTACCATTCGCCTTCGCCGCACAGGTCCACGAAGTCCGATGCGGTCACGTCGAGGCGGTTGCAGGCAATGGTGGCCTCGCCGGCGGCAACCACGATGGCCGACGAACTGCTGAGGCCGGCCGCCTGGGGAATGTCGCCGAGGACGGCCACATCCATACCGTTGACGCGGACGTGACGGAAGCTCCCCTGGAGCCGCAGGCACGCCGCCTTCACGTAGTTGCTCCAGTCCCCGCGGGCGTCCAGAACCATTTGCTGCACGCGACGCGAGGTGATATAGCCGAGCCAGTCGTCCCATGGGACGGCGGCCAGTTCGGCGCCGATGGAGAACTCGTGGTCGGGAAACGCCCTGGCATCGACATTGACCAGCCGCACGGTGTCGTCCTCGCGCGGCGAAGCGACCATGAGCACTTCGCGGTTGATGGCCATGGGATTGATGTATCCGCCGCGATGCTCCACGTGCCGGCCCATGAGGTTGACCCGCCCTGGGGCTCGGGCGATGATGGCCTCGCGCTGGGCGCCATAGCGGCGTGCGAACAGGCGCAGCACCTTCTGATAGGCCGCCACGCGCTCGGCCAGCAACTCGTCGTCGTCGCCATAGATGCGCCGCAAGGCGCGTCGCAGCGCCGGGCCGTTGTCCTGAAACGCCTTGAGCCACTGGGCCACCGGCCGGCAGGCGGACGGGTCGATTCTGGGCCGCCCGCTGCGCGCGGAGACCTCGGCCTTGCGTTCGCGGGCCGTCACGGTCGCCTCGACCGCCAGGAGTTGGTCGGGCGTATTGTACCCCAGGATGTCGTCAGGGTCGGCCAGCGGCAGGGCCCGGACCTTCCATCTCGGGCGGCCGTCGCCGTCGCGGCTGCGAAGCAGATGGGTGACCACGTCAGGCAGATAGAGTTCGCCCTGGGCCGTACGCGCCGTCAGCCGCGCGACGCCTTCGGCCAGGGCTTCGCTGCGGAACAGGTAGAGGCTCTCGTTGACGTAGGTCCCGTCGCGTGCGGCCTGGTCGCCCGTGACCGGACCGGCGGGCGTGTCGATGACTGTGGCAGCTTCGGGCGCCAAGGCTCGCACGTCGGCCGCCGGCACCGATCCGTCGCCCGCCATCAGCTCGCCCAGCGGGCCGAGAATCTTCGCCGCCTTTCGCTGGTGCGGAATCGTCTCGGCCACCAGTTGCCGCAGGGCGGCCCGCGCGATGGAGCGTTTGCCTTCCAGGGCCGACCGCACACGCGCGATCACCCGGGCCCGGTCCACGTCGGCCTGCTCCAGCAGCCATCGGACCCGCCCCTGATCGTCCACCGCCACACGGCCCTGATCGGGGCTCGGTTTGGCCGTCACAGCGAATAAGGCATCGCAGGAAGAACGATGGAACTCGTCCACCAGTTCGCCGAACACGTGCGGGGCAATGACTTTGTCGCCCATCGTCACCAGCACCAGGCCGGCGAATCGCATCCGTTCCAGCGGCGCGAAACCGACCCGGGTCGCGTCGCCCGTGCCGTTCTGCCGCCGTTGAAGCACAAACAGCGTCTCGGGATAGGCATCGCCGACCGTCCGGACCACATCGCCGGCCAGCGCCCCGACGACCACGACGATCGCGTCGCACCCCTGCTCGCGCAGCGAGCCGACCAGCCGGTTGATCGACGGCACGCCCGCGACGGGGAAGCAGACCTTGTGCTTTTCGGCAGATCCCATGCGCGTGCCCTGCCCCGCGGCCAGGATGATCGCCGCCATGGGTGTCTTTTGGCTCTGGTTCATCGTTAACCGTCTCCCACAGGATAGACCAAGCGGGTGTACGCCGCGACGCACTCCCCGGTTGAACAGATCTCGCCCCCAGGGGCGCGAGCCCGGTCAGATGACGCGCCCCTGGGGCTGGAACACATTCTGCGCCCGGCCGTTCCATGAGGCATACTGCCGGTACCCCGCGACCACTCCGTGGCACGTCTTGCCGATCTGAAGCACGCGTTCCATCTCGCATTGACTTGGTGGATACCGCCGCCAGTCGTCGCCGTCGAACGGGTCGCTGTAGCCGTCGGCGCGGAAGTAGTCCATGGCAGCGAGCTTCAGGCGGGCCTTGTCCTCGGCCGCCGCCGGGTCGTCAGCCCGATTGCGCAACTCCTGCGGATCGTCGTCGAGGTCGAACAACTGTTCCTTGCGGTCCTGGGCGGAAAAGATGTACTTCCATCGGCCGTCGATGGCTGCATAGAGGGCGTGCCCCTTCTCGGCGAACTGGCCGACGAAGACCTCGCGCGTCGTCGCGGCAGGCCGGGCCGCCACATCCAGCAGGTTGGCTCCGCGACACGCCCGCGGCGTCGCGACGCCCGCGGCCGCAAGAAACGTCGGCAGAATGTCCTCGTGGCTGACCAGCCGGCTGCATCGTCGGCCTCGCGGCACGCGCCCCGGCCAGCGCATCAGAAGCGGCACACGCCCCGGCCCCTCGTACCACGACCGTTTGCCCCAGCAATGGTGGTCGCCCAGAAACTCGCCGTGGTCGCTGTTGAACACCACCAGGGTGTTGTCGGCCTGGCCGGTCCGCTCGAGCGCGGCCAGAATCCGCCCGACCTGCACATCCACCTGGCTGATGGTCGCCCAGTAGTGAGCCTTCTGGGCCTGACACAGGTGATCGTCCGGGTCGCGGTCCATCCACTTGCCGACGTTCTGAAGGAACTGCCAGAAGTTGCGGCTGGCTTTGCACTCGGGCCCGCGGATCGGCAGCGGCATCTCCACCGGATCGTACAACGTGTTGAACGGCACCGTCGGATCGAACGGCGGGTGCGGCTTGATGAAGCCCGTCCAGCACAGCCACGGACGATCGCTGCCGGCCTGCTCCTCGATGAATCGGACCGTCCGGTCGCCCGTCCACGTGGTCGTGTGCAGCCGATCCGGCAACTGGCTGACCTGCGGCACATAGTAGAGGTGGCTCCGCATGCCGTGCGGTTCCTCGGCCCACTGGAATCCCGCGGCGTGCAGGTCGGCCAGAAAATCGTCCTCGGCGACCGTGCCGGGAATCTCTTCCGACAGGCAGAGTCGCTCGGCCCCGAAGCCCTCGCGGGCGGGCTTGAAGTGCATCTTGCCGATGCACTGCGTCAGGTACCCTGCTTCGCGCAAGAGCCGCAGGAACGTCGGCGCTTCGGTCGAGTAAGGATGCCCATTGGAAAAGCAGCCCGTGCGGTGCGGCGGCAGGCCCGTCATCATCACCGACCGAGCGGGCACACACTCGGGGCTCGACGTGTAGCAACGGTCGAATACGGCGCCATCGGCCGCCAGACGGTCCAGATGCGGCGTGAAGATTTGGCTATTGCCATAGCACCCCAGCGTATCCCATCGTTGCTGGTCCGTGATGACATACAATATATTGGGCCTGGCCATATCAAAATGCCCTTTCGCTCCGTCTAGTGTGACACAGCGCGACCCGAAAGGCAAATCGCCCTCCCCGTCGCAGACGGGATTTTTGATTGTACATTGAGAGCGTCGAATTGCCAGCGCCGGCGGGCGAAGGAAAGACGTCCGTCGGCCGGCGGCCGAATCCGACCTCACGGCACGTCATACCAGGCTGGGCAGGCGCGGCACCCAAGCTGACCCCAGGGCTATGCCAACCCGGGTCCCCGCACGGGTACAAGAGCGTCGCCTGGCACGCTGGCAGATGCAAAGATTTCTTTACAGGAAATTCACCCATGCGCGCCGAGATCCATGGTATAATGCGACCGTTCGGCTGGCCGGTGCAATACCGCACATCGCGCTACAGCAAGTCGTGGGTTGCCGGCCAAGGACGGCCGAGCACATGGTTACTTTGTCGCTGGGGGGAGGAGGTAGGCCATGGTCGCCAAAGGTCGCAACAGTAAGAACGTACGTCTGACGTTCAACCACAATGTAGCGGGTCCGGTCTTTGTCGCCGGAACGTTCAACGGCTGGAGCACCCAAGCCACACCCATGAAGCGGTCGAGGGACGGCCGGTGGGAGGTGCTGCTGAAGCTGCCGCCCGGCGAGCACCAGTTCCGCTATTTCGCCAACGGCAAGTGGTTCACCGACTACGCCGCCGACGGCGTCATCCCGAACGGCTTGGGCGACTTCAACTCCATCGTCCGCGTGCCGCAGGAAACGGGATCGAAGGTCGCCAAAGCCGCCGCGGCCGACTGAATCATTGCCGCCGGAGCTTCAGGCTTCCTCACATGTGTCATGATCGGCGCAGCGTCCGTGCCAGGCGTTTGCGCCGTTCGTGTTTCCTGGGCGTCCGCAACCTGTCGGTCCACAACCGCCTGGTACGCTGCCCGCCTGCACCGGTCCGGCAGTGTGAACCGCCGGAACGCGGGGCGCACCGCCCCCACGGCAGCCCGCGACACCACAGAACACATCTGCCGCCCATGGTCGCCCGACGCCTGAGCCGAGGCGGTCACGCCCGGAAGATGGCTCCCATCTTGCGCCCCAGTAGGCGCGAGCTGACCAGCAGCGACACCGCCAGCAGCACCATCGCCCAGACGCCCAGCGCGCTGGACACGGCGTATTGGAACGTGCGGAACTCGTCCGTGAAGATCTGCCAGATGGCCTTGGTCAGCGGGTAGAACTCGCGCGTCTTGGCCAGCACGAGCGAGTCGCTGACTTCAAGCATGCTGAACGTGAAGACCAGGATGCCGCCGGCAATCAGGTTCGCCGCCACCAGCGGCACGGTGATCCGAAGCAGCGTCCGAAGCGGCGACGCGCCGATGTTCAGCGACGCCTCTTCGAGCGTGCGGCTGGTCTGTTGGAGGCCGGCCACAGCCGAGCGGACCATGTACGGCAACCGGCGCACTGCGTAAGCGACGATCAGCAGCAGAATGGGGTTGGCCTCGGGATAGAGGTAGTTGCGGCTCCAGAGGCCCCAGTCCACCAGGTGCTTGCCGATGCCGTAGTAGCAATTGAGATAGCCGAACGCCAGGACCAGCCCGGGAATCGCCAGCGGCAGCATGACCATGGCATCCAGCAGATGGCGTCCGAGGAACCGTCGCCGCACGAGCAACTGGGCCACCCAGACGGCCACGACGGCACAAAGGCCCGTGGCGGCCAGCGAGTAGAAGAAGCTGTTGCGGATGCTCGGCAGCGTCAGGTCGTGGCTCAGGGCTTCGCGATGGTGGACAGTGGTCAGAATCGGCGGCAGGACGGTGCCCGACCACTGATCCGAAAAGCTCGTGAGAATGACCATCAGGTGCGGCATGGCGGCGGCCAGGATGACGACGCCGAAGAGCATCCAGCAGGCAAACGTCGCAACTAGGCCGGCCCGCCGGCCGGCGGGCATCTGGACGCTGCGGGCCATCATCTCATGGCCCCCGCGGCCCAGGATCAGCTTGGCGCCGTAGTAGATCGCAGCGACCATGACCAGCAGCAGGAGCACCAGGGCGTTCGGGTCGGGCGCGCCGGCCTCGTAGATCGAGTTGAAGATCTGCACGGCGACGACGTCGCGGAACTCGAACATCAGAGGCGTGCCCAGGTCGGTCATCGACCACAGGAACACGAGAATCGCCCCGGCGAAGTATCCGGGCAACATGAGCGGGAAGGTCACGCGGCGAAACAACGTGGTGCGCGAGGCCCCGAGGTTGCGTGCGGCATCCTCCAGCGACGGGTCGATGTTGGCCAGCGCCGCGACGAGGTTCAGGTACATGATCGGGTACAGGTGGAGCGTCTGGAGGACGACGACGCCGAGGAAGCGGTGCTCCATGAACCAATCGGCGCCCGGGGCGGCGGGATCGACCAGGCCCAGCGCCGCCAGAGCGGCATTGAGCACGCCCTGCGGCCCCAGCAGTTGCCGCATGCCGATCGCGCCGACAAACGGCGGCAGAATCATCGGCACCAGCAGCATCGCCGAGAGGAGATCCTTGCCGGGAAACTTCAACCGCACGTTCGCCAGCGCCAGGGGCATCGACAGCACGGTCGTGGCCGCCGTGGTGATGACGCCCAGCAGCAGCGCGTTGAGAATGCCTTCGCAGTTGGTGCTGCTGCGCAGGGCGTTGGCCACGTAGTGCAGCGTCGGCCCGTCGCTGGTCCACAGGGCCAGTTTCAGCACGTTCGCCAGCGGCACCACCAGAAAGAACACCATCATCGCCACAATGACCGCCAGCGGCACGACCGTCCGGGCGTTCCATCCCGTGCGACGAACGAAGTTGGCAACGATTGCGTTGGACATGGCCGATCCGGTCATTTTCTCTTCAACTCGCGGGCCTTCTGGGCGACGGCCTTGTACCGGCTGCGGAAGGCTTCGTTCCACGCCAGCTCGGTGTCGCTGCGGAGGCGGTTGCGGCGGTCGATCTCCTTCTGCCGGTCCGCCTCGCTCATCGCCGGGTCGGCCGGTTTCGCCCACACGTCGGCGCCCAGGCGCAGCATCTCGTCCTCGCTCACCAGCGGCGCAGTCAGTTCCGCCACGAGAGCCTCCGGACATCCGGCGGCAATCACGGCTTCCCAGGCCTCCGTCAGGAGCCGCTTGTTGGTCACCATCATCGCCTTCAGGTACGCCGGCAGGACTTCGATGCGGGCGTTCTCCTTGGCCTGGTCGTAGAATGCGTTGACCGGCGCGGCGAACGGATCCTCGATGCCGGCCGCCAGGTCGGCCCGCCGTTCGGCGTAGATCGCGCGCACGACGCATTTGCGGGCCAGTGTTTCGTCGCGCGGGCCGCCCTCGGCACCCTGCTTCAGGCACCAAAGCATCTGCCCCCGACGGCTCATCACGAACCGCACGAACCGCTGCGCCACGTCCATGTGCGGCGCGCCGCGGAGGATGCTGATCGGGTCGGTGTTGGTCACGGTCAGCTTCTCCGGCAGGACGAACCCGAGCTGTTCGCCGCCGGGACCGGCCAGTTGCCGCGCGGCCGTGAAGTCGATGCACGCCCCCACGGCAATGAACCCCTGGGCACAGTCTTTCGGCACGTCACTGGACGAGCGGCTGATGGTCCGGGCGTTGGCCCCCATGAGCATCAGCACGCGCATCCCCTGCTCGTAGCCGTAGGCCTGGAGAATGATATCGTACGCCTTGCGGACCGAACCGCTCTGTGCAGCGTCCACGACGCCGACGAGCCCGAAGAACTCGGGCCGCGCCATATCCGACCACTGGCTCACCGGCGGCAGCCCGCGGTCGGCAATGAGCTTGGCGTTGTAGATCAGCCCAAACGACGACACCGCGGCGCCGTACCAGCGGAACTGCGGATCGTACAGCGGCTCGCCGGCAATGGTCGTCGGCAACTCGGCCAGCAACTCGTCGGGCAACCGGTACGGCTCCAGGAGCCCCAGCGCCGCCAACTGCGCGTGTATCGCCCCGCCGCCGAACACGACATCCACGTCGCGGATGCCTGCGGCGTACTTGTCCTGCACCTGCCGCAACAGGTCGCTCGAACCGCCCGCGTCGGGCCAGCGGACGTCCACGGTGCGGCCCGTGTCGGCCAGGTACTGCTCGGCGAACGCGCGGCCGAACTCGTTGCGAATGGCCGGGCTGTGCGGAGAATAGATCACCAGCACGTCTGCGCCGCTGCCTGCCGCACCGCCATCGTCGCTGCCGCCGGGGCCGCCGCAACCGGCCAGTGCCGCGCACAGAGCCACCGCCAGCCCCAGAGCTTTCCAGACCGATGTCATGTGTTACACCTCCGCTGCAAACACCACGGCGTCTTCCGGGCGGAACGAGGCCCAGACGGCGTCACCAGGACGCACTGCCCGCGACGCCTGCGGCACATGCAACGCCTTGACCTCCGGGCCGCCGGTCACCGCGACCACCACCTGTTCCAGTTCGCCCAGGAAGGTCACCTCGGTCACCGTGGCCGCCATGGCGTTCGTCGGGCGAATCACGTTCGACGGCGCCACCGCCACCGCCTCGGGCCGCACAAGCACCTCGCACGCCTGGTCGGCCGTCAGGCCGTCGGCATCGCGCACCTTCAGCGACGCGAACGGGCAGACAATCTCGACAGCTCCGCCGGCCGCCGCGCCTACGCGGCCCGGCAGCACATTCGTCTCGCCCAGGAACTCGGCCGCAAACCGCGACCCTGGGCGATGGTACAGTTCGCGCGGCGGTCCCACCTGCTCCACGCGACCATCGCGCATCAGCGCCACGCGGTCGGCCAGACTCAGCGCTTCTTTCTGGTCGTGGGTGACGTAGAGAATGGTCAACCCGGTCTCCCGATGCACACGGCGGATTTCGCTCCGCATTTCCAGCCGGAGCTTGGCGTCGAGGTTCGATAGAGGTTCGTCCAGGAGCAGGCACTCCGGCTCCACCGCCAGCGCCCGCGCCAGGGCCACGCGCTGCTGCTGCCCGCCGGAAAGCTGGTTCGGCTTGCGCTCGGCCAGGTGCGCCATCTGCACCGTCTCCAGGGCCGCGACGGCCCGCCGGCGACGCTCGCTACGGCCCAGGCCGCGAATCTCCAGCCCAAACGCCACGTTCTCCAGCACCGTCATGTGCGGCCAGAGGGCATAGTTCTGGAATACCATCGCCGTGTTCCGCCGATGCGGCGGCACGTCGGTGATGCGGCGGTCCCCCAGGAAGATGTCGCCCGAGTCGATGTCGGCCAGGCCGGCCACGGCGCGCAGCAGCGTGGTCTTGCCGCAGCCGCTCGGACCGAGCAGGAAAAAGAGCTCGCCCGCCTCGGCCTCCAGCGACACATGGTCCACGGCGCACGTACGACCGAACGTCTTGACCACATCCACGATACGAATCGGCACGCTCATGGCAGTGCGTCTCCCGGCACAGACTGTTGGCGCCTTGTGATACCCGCCTGCGGGCCAAAATGCAATCGCCAAGGCGGCGAAAATGCTTGGCCGCCGACCCCGGCGAGGCTATGATTCCTGCGGCCGTGCGAGCCAGCCGCGCACCCCGACACGCGTTCTCGACCACTGCTCAACCTCCTGCTGCCGCGCGGCACGGTTTCCGGCGGCTATGGCGACGCCATGAACCTGACACTGCCCGACAATTTGCCTCGCCCGACCGAGCTGCTGCTCTACCGCTACCGGCTGCCCCTGCGGCAGAGGTTCGAGCACGCCACCGCCTCGCGCGACGTGAACGAAGGGATTCTGGTCCGCCTGCGTCTGGCCGACGGCAGTGAAGGGCTCGGCGAGGGCCTCCCGCGACCGTACGTCACGGGCGAAACCATCGGCTCGGCCGTGGACATCATTCGTCACGAGTACGCCGCGCGGCTGGCCGGCCCGTCGCCGCTGGCCGCCGGGCCCGTCGAGGGCAGCGCCATGGGCGTCTGGCACAATGCGGCCTGGTGCGCCTGCGAACTGGCGTATCTGGACGCCTGCGCCCGCTCGGTCCGCCAGCCTCTGGCAGAGTTCCTCGGCCGGGCGCTCGGCCGTCCCGTCCAGCGGCGGATCGCCCCGCGCGTCGCCGGCGTCATCGGCAGCAGCGGCCCCGAGCACGTGGCATCGCAGATCTTTCGTATGCGACTGTTCGGCCTCCGCGATTTCAAGCTCAAAATCGGCCTGGACAACGACCGCGCCCTGCTCCGCGCCGCCTATCGCCGTCTCAAGCCGCTTCTGGCCCGAGGCACGGTTACTCTCCGCGTCGATGTCAACGGCGTCTGGTCCCTCGACCAGGCCCTCAAGGCCGCCGCCTGGCTGAAAAACTTCAAGGTGGCCGCCCTGGAGCAACCGTTGCGCCGTGGCGACGAGGCCGACCTGCCCCTGCTGCGGCAGCAGGCGCAGGTACCTCTGATGCTCGACGAGTCGCTGATCGACCTGGCCGGCGCCCGGCGACTGGCTGCCACCGGGGCTGCCGACTATTGGAACATCCGCATCACCAAAAACGGCGGCCTTCTCCAATCGCTCCAATTGGCCGACCTGGCCGCCGAGCACCGCATCGGCCTCATGCTCGGCGCTCTGGTCGGCGAAAGTGGGATTCTCTCGGCCGCCGCCAGGGTTTTTCTCCAATTGGCGCCGCCCGTGCGGTTTCTCGAAAACAGTTACGGTTCTTTTCTGCTCAAGCGAGATCTCGTCCTCCAGCGGACACGGTTCGGCTATGGCGGCCGGATTCGGCCCCTGGCAGGCCACGGACTCGGCGTCGAGTTGAACGCCTCCGCCCTGGCGGACCTGACCGAGCTCGTGGCACGGATCCCCCTCACCTGACCTCGTGGAGGCGCTCACGGACGTCACGCGAACGATGATTGCCGACGGACTGCGGCAGTTGGGCGTGCGGCCCGGCGACATCCTGCTGCTGCACAGTTCCCTGAAAAGCCTCGGCCACGTCGAGGGCGGCCCGCAGACGCTCATCGCAGCGCTTCAGGACGTCCTGACGCCCGACGGCACCCTGGTCATGCCCACGCTCACCTGGGACACCGTCCACGCGAAGCAACCGCGGTTCGACGTCCGCACGTCACCCAGCCGCGTCGGTCTGGTGACCGAGACGTTCCGCACGATGCCGGGCGTGCGGCGGTCGCTCCATCCGACGCATTCGCTGGCCGCCTGGGGACGACTGCGCGACGCACTGCTCGAAGGGCACGAGAAGTGTATGTCCCCCGGTCCCCTCGGGTCGCCCTACCACCGCATCGTGGAGCGCGGCGGGCGTATCCTTTTTCTGGGCTGCCGCCTGTCGTCGAACACCATGATGCACTGCGTCGAGGAATGGGCCCCCGTGCCCGACAGTCTGACCGCCGACACCGAGCCCCTGGAGGTGGTGGACTACGACGGCCGCGTGATCCCCTCGCCGCAGCATCGCCACGCCGGGGCCCGGTCGCGGCACTATGCCAAGATGGCCCCACTGTTCGAGGCCTGGGGCTGCATGGTGAGCGGCCGCGTGGCCGAAGCCGATTGCCGCCTGGTCGATAGCGCGATCATGACGGAACGGACCCTGCGACTGCTGCGCCAGTGGGACCGCGACCTCTTCACGCACGACCGCCTGCCGCCGCCGCAACAGTGGTGAGTCCGGCAGCCCCGCGCGGAACGCGGCGCGCCCCGGCATCCCCCACTCGACGCCCTCGGACGGATCGCAGACGCCCCACGTTCACCGGCCGTCCCTGCACTCGGCCCGGCTACCCCAGCCGCCGCAGGCGCCAGAGATCCTTGCCTTCGTGGGGAATACGCTGGAGGTGAAACAGGCCGCGCAGACGACGGCCCTCGAGACGGAAGGCGGCTTCGTTGACGGCGTCCAGGGGCGCCTCGGGAAGGTCGGTCCACTGGTAGGCGCCCTGGTCGTAGATGGCCACGCGGCCCCGGCCGCCGCCGATGTCGCCTTCGATCTGGAGATACTCGATCCGATGATCGGACAATTGCTGCGCAACCATCGGCAGGTTTTCGGCGATATCCGGCGGCTGCGGCAGCGACCACGTGCGCAGCACCGAGCCGACTTCGAGCATCAGGTCCCAGTGCTCGTCACCGTCGTCGAACACATGATGCTGGACGACGAATCGCGCCATCACTGAGCCCAGACGACCAGGCCTGTGTCCCACGAACAGAGCACGTCCTCGTGGTTGGCTAGAACGCGGACCATGAAGCCCTGCTGACCGCTGTTGCGGAACTGGACGGTGCCGGAGAAGGTCTGGCGGCCGTCCTGCATGTCGCCCTCGCTCTGGAGGAAGAGCACCTTGCTGCGGATGAGCTGTCCTTTGCCATCCAGCGGGCCATAGACCGCCTCGACGCGAACGTCGGCGGGAGTCAGCGCGCCCAGATGCACGCGGGCCCGGACGCTGAGGCTCTCGCCGACGGCGATTTCGGCGCCGGCGGTGGTTTCGACCGATTCGATGCGGACGTTATGCCACTGGCTGCGCAGCCGGTTCAGCCAATCCACCAAGCCCTTGGCCCGGCTGAGGTCGTCGGCCGCCAGACGCGTGTACTGCTCGTAGGCCGGGAAGTAGAACAGGCCGGCATATTCCTGAACCATGCGGCTGGTGGAGAAGACCGGTCCGGTGGTCTGCACGGCCGACTTCATCCGCCGCACCCACTCGCGCGGGACGCGGTCCGGGCCGCGGTCGTAGAACGTCGGGATGATCTCCTTCTCCAGGAGTTCGTAGATGGCGTTGCTCTCGACCTCGTCCTGCTCGTCGCGGGTCGGGTAGGTCTCGCCGCTGCCGATGTTCCAGCCGTTGGTCTTCTGGTAGCCCTCGACCCACCATCCGTCGGGGATGCTGAGGTTCAAGGCGCCGTTGGCCGCAGCCTTCATGCCGCTGGTGCCGCTGGCTTCCATGGGGCGCAGGGGCGTGTTGAGCCAGATGTCGGCGCCCTGGAGCATGTACCGCGCGACGTTCATGTCGTAGTCTTCAATGAACACGATGCGGTCGCGGAACTCCGCCCGGCGGCACTGGTGAATGATCTCGCGGATCAGTTCCTTGCCGCCGCCGTCGCGTGGATGGGCCTTGCCGGCGAAGATGATCTGCATGGGCCGCTTCGGGTCGCTCAGCAACTGGGCCAGCCGCGCAGGGTTGCGGAACAGCAGCGTCCCGCGCTTGTAGGTGGCGAACCGCCGCGCAAAGCAGATCGTGAGAATGCCCGGGTCCAGCGTCTCATCGGCGGCGGCGATTTCGCGGCTACTGGCGCCGCGGCGTTCGCGTTGCTCGCGCAGCCGGCGGCGGGCAAACGCCACCAAGCGCTCGCGGCGGCGCTCGTGGGCACGCCACAACTCCGTGTCGGGAATGGTCGACACGCGGTTCCAGATGTCCATCCGGGCCGGGCTCAGAATCCACCGCGGTCCCAGGTATCGGTCGTAGAGCGTCGCCAGGTCGTTGGAGATCCAGCTTCGCGTGTGAACGCCGTTGGTGATGCTCGTGATGGGCACTTCGGCCACGGGCACCTGCGGCCAGACGCGCTTCCACATGTCGCGCGACACCTCGCCGTGCAGCTTGCTGACGCCGTTGCGGTGCGTCGAGAGCTTCAACGCCAGCACCGTCATGCAGAACGTCTCGCGCGGGTTGCCGGGGTCCTGGCGGCCCAGGGCGAGAAACCCGTCGCGCCCGATGCCCAGCTTGTGGTAGTAGTGCCCCATGTACTTGTCGATCAGTTCGAGGTCGAACACGTCGTTGCCCGCGGGCACGGGCGTGTGCGTCGTGAAGCAGCCCCCGGCCCGGACCACCTGCAGTGCCACGTCGAAGGACACCTGCTTATCGACCATCGTCTGGTAAAGGCGCTCGATGCCGGCGAAGGCGGCGTGCCCCTCGTTCATGTGAACGACGCTCGGCGCCTTGCCCAACGCGCGCAGGGCCCGGTAGCCCCCGATCCCCAGCACCATCTCCTGGCGGATGCGGTTCTCGCTGTCGCCGCCGTAGAGCTGCGCGGTAATGGACCGATGTTCCGGTGCGTTGTCGGGGTGGTTCGTGTCGAGCATATAGAGCGGTATGCGGCCGACGTCGATCCGCCATACGTTGCACTTGACCAGCGCGTTGGGGAAATCCACCTCGACGACCAACGGCGACCCGTCGGGGCGGGTCTCGCGGCGAACAGGCATATTGTAGAAATCGTTTTCGGGGTAAAACTCCTGCTGCCACCCGTCGGCGTTCAGGTACTGTCGGAAATAGCCCTCACGATAGAGCAGGCCCACGCCGACCAGCGGCAGCCCAAGGTCGCTGGCGGCCTTCATATGGTCGCCCGAGAGGACCCCGAGGCCGCCCGAATAAATGGGCAGACATTCGGTCAGCCCGTACTCGGCCGAGAAGTAGGCGAACGTCTGGCCTTCGACCTCGCGGTGACTGAAACGGTGGCTGGATTCCATGTAGTCGCGGAACCGCTGCCAAGCCCGTTCGAGCTGGGACAGGTACCCTTCGTCCTCGGCCAGGGCGGCCAGGCTGTCCTGGCTCACCGAACCGAGCATGTGCACCGGGTTGTGGTAGGTGCGTTCCCACAGGTCGGGATCGAGGCGTCGGAAGAGTTGCCGCCCCTCGGGATCCCAGCTCCACCAGATATTGTAGGCCAACTCCTTCAGACGCTCAAGCTGCGGGGGGAGTTTGGGTACCACGACCAGGCGTTTGACGATATTCATGCGTCCGTCCCGTGTGCGCAACAATATCCGCACGACTCGGCGCCCGCCGACTGGCGATCCTTCGCCCGGTCATTCTGCGGTGCGTCGCGTCGTTTCGATTCCTGACCGTACGCCGAAATACCGTCCGTGGTGGGTCGGTGAATGGAATCCCGTCGCAAGTCATTCTCCATTGGGTATCGTGTACTGTCAAGCATCGCCTTTAGTAAAACGGCTGGCCGTTGACGCAACGGCGGGGGCGGGCTATAACGAAACTGCGTTGGGGCGGGCGTAGGCCCTCCCCGGCGCAGGCACGAGGAGACGCCATGGGGCTGTTCAATTTCGATCTACGCAGAAACCTTGGCCGCAAGGGCGAGGATCTGGCCGCGCAGTACCTGAAGCGGCTGGGCCACCGCGTGCTGGCTCGCAACGTGGTGACCCCGTTCGGTGAGCTGGATTTGATCATGCAGGAGAAGCTCTCGGGGCGGCTGGTGTTTGTCGAGGTCAAGGCCCGGTCGCGCGAGGACGTGGCGGCGGGCGAGCAGGCCGTCGGCCGCGTCAAGCAGCGACACGTGATCCGGGCCGCCCAGGCGTGGCTCAAGAGCAAGGGCCTCCGCGATGCGCCCGTGCGGTTCGACGTGGTGGCCGTGGCCTACGCCGACGCTGCCGGCCACGGCGAACCCGAGGTGCGGCACATTCCGGGGGCATTTCAGGCGTAGCCGCCGAGCGGCAACGGATTGTCCCGTGGCATGGACGACCGCGTGCGTCTGCGACGGGTAAGGACGATTCATGACGACCGAACGCCAGGGGCTGTGCGACAGTCACGCCCATCTGTATTTTCCGAAACTCGTGGAACAGGCGTCGGACGTGCTTCGCCGCGCGGCCCAGGCCGGCGTGACGAGCATCGTCAACATCGGCACGCGGCCCTCGACGAATCCCGTGGCCATCGAGCAGGCCCGCAGCGCCGCCGCGGCCGCCGGAGGCACTCCCGGCGTGGATGTGCCGCGACTCTATGCGACGGTGGGATTCCACCCGCACGAGGCAGCCGAGATCGTCGAGGCGGATTGGCCCGTGATCGAGCGACAGGCCGCCGACCCGGTCGTGGTCGGCCTCGGGGAATTCGGCCTCGATTACCACTATGAGCACAGCCCGCGCGACGCGCAGCGGCAAGTGCTGCGCCGCGGGATCGAGTTGGCCTTGCGGATCGGCAAGCCCATGGTGATCCACTCGCGCAAGGCGGGGCTCGAGGTCATCGAGACGCTTGACGAGGTGGCCGGACGCGATCGGATGCCGCGCGGCGTGTTCCACTGTTTCACCGACACGTGGGAGTTGGCCGAGGCGGCCCTGGAGCGCGGGTTCTTCATCGGCATCACGGGAATCGTGACGTTTCCCAATGCCCCGGAGGTGGCCGAGGTGGCGGCACGGATTCCGATGGATCGGCTTCTGGTGGAGACCGACGCGCCGTTCTGCGCCCCGGTGCCGATGCGCGGCAAGACCAACGAGCCGTCGTTCGTCGGTTACGTCTGCGACCGCTTGGCCGAATTGCATGGCATCGACCCGCAGGCCGCCCGCCGCCAGACCACCGCCAACGCCCGTCGGCTGTTCGGAATCGCCTGACGTGCCGTACATCACGTTCGCTGACCGTAGGGGGCGGCGCGCGAACCGCCCCTGCATTTTTCTCTGGCCGCGAGCGGCTCACGAGACGCCCTTACGCCTCCCCCCAGATTGCGAGCAGTCCGTGAGCAGTTCTTCCCCCACCGTCCGTCGGTCCACGGTCGCCGCCCAAGACGCACCGGCACCGGCGAACGGGGGCGGGGTTAGAATTCCACATGCGGTCTTTCCCTTCGGTCGCAAAACAGGAGGACACCCATCATGAATCGGGTCGTAACATGGGGTTGTCTGGTGGCCCTGGCGGCGTGGGCTTGTCCGGCGGCGGTAACGGGCCAGGAGGCGGCCCAGGACGCAGCGGCGGCACCGAAAACCATGGGCTTCGAGGGCGAAGGGGCGTTGGCCGGGTGGACCGTGACGGGGCCGGTGGCGACGGCGGCCGGCAAGGGCCGCGACGGTCAGGGAGCGGCCCTGACAATCGGCTCTGGCGGCAAGGCCCTCCTGAAATTGCGCGACGCCGACGGTTCCGGCACGGTGGAACTGTGGGTGTACGACGACCTGACGTCGCCGGAGAACCCGCGAGCGGCCACGCGGCCCGGGCCGCGTTGGGGCCTGGTGCAGAAGGACGGCCACGTGCTGGCGGTCGGCATTCTCTACGCCCCGTACCTGGGCGGCAACGAGGGATACACGGCAACGGCCGGCGACGGCGACCGCTGGTACGATCAGCTCCAGTGGCTCGGCGTGACACGGGCGCCGGCGGCGTGGCGCAAATGGACATTCGATTTCGATCCCGAGAAGGGCCTGCGCATCCTGGTGGACGGCCGCGACCTGAACGCCGCCAAGCGGTTCGACGCGACCAAGGCGGGGCTCGTCGGATTCAACGGCGTGGTGATCTACGGCGACTCCGGCGGCGCGAGCGAGCAGGTGCTGCTGGTGGACGATGTGTCGGTGACGCTGGGCGGTCCGGTCAAGTCGGTGCCGCGGCCTCGTCCGGAGGCACCGATCGTCAAGGGGCCGGACCCGTGGACGCCGATCCGCGAGACGCGCGCGCCGGTCACGGCCGAAAACGCGCCGGCGACGCCGAAGCTCGACGAGCTGGAGCGGCGCCAGAGCGTCACGCAGTACGGCATTACGTGGACGTTCGACAAGCCGTCGCCCGTGGGCCGGTTCGTCAACGGCGACTGGTACGTGGTGGGCCCCGTGACGGTGACGGCGATCGACCCGAAGCCGCTCTACGGCGAGGAGATTCCCGAGATCGAACTGGACGACCGGGACCTGAAGCGTCCGGCGGCAAGCTGGGTCCGCAACGGGTTCATGCTCAACCCGCCGGCGGCGCAGAAGGAGTCGTACGACAGCGGGATCCAGAACTTTTTCGATCCGGCGCTGATTCAGCGGTTGCCGGCGACGATGAAGCCGGGCGATTCGCTGGTCTCGACGATCAGCATGCCCAAGGGTATGATCCTGAAGGGACAGATGTTGCGGACCGACGTCCAGCGCGGCAAGGGCGACAGCAGCCCCATCCGCACGGCCGCGGTGCTGACGTGCGTGGCCGAACCGCAGCCGGCCGACGCCTTCCGCCCCGGTTACTGCGACCGCACGCAGAGGATCTACCTGGCGCGGAACCTCAAGCGCGATCTGCTGCCGCGGGCCGAACGGACCAAAAACCTGGCCGACGTGGGGCTGTACGTTCGCTTCACACAGCGCCCGTGGCTGAGTACGGGGTTCTTCGGGTTCGATCATCCGGTGGAGAACATGCCGCAGTACGGGCTCGAGTACGGCCGCGTGGCGGGCATCGCCGCGCTGCTGCTGTGTACGGACCTGAAGCCCGAGGAAAAAGAGCCGCTGCTGATCAATTACGTGCAGGTGGGCATCGACCTGGGCTCGATTGTCCGCGCCGGGCACCCGGGCTGGGAAGGCTTCGGCGGCCACGGCAGCGGCCGGAAGATTCCGATTGTCTTCGCCGGCCTGGTGCTCGGCGACGACGAGTTGGCGAACGTGAACCGGTCGTTCCCGAAGGTCAGCTTCGGCGAGGACGAGCAGACGGAGTACGGCCCCTGCTGGACCGGCGCCACAGTGACCTTCGCCGGTCACCGCGCGATTGACGCCAGGACCGGCGTTGCGCGGCCGGGCTCCGGCCCCTACGAGCACCGCCATCCGACGCAGTGGGACGGCATCGCCTCGGGCGAGGCACGGCGCGGCGACCGCATGAGCGAGTCGTACCGTCGCTGCTGCACGAGCGTCGGCTGGGTGGCCCAGGCGCTGGCCATGCACCTGATGAAGGCCGAGACCGCCTGGGGCCACGACCCGTTCTTCGACTACGTGGACCGTTGGATGTACGAGGACGACGCCCAGTTTGTCAAGGTAATCAAGGAGGCCACCGGCGCCGACTTCTCAGCGGATTGGGCCCGGCAGGGCCAGGCCTGGGACGCCTTCGTCAACGACATGTGGGCCAAGCACCGCACCGGCCCCGGCATGCCGCCGACCGACGGCTGGAAGCAGCCGAAGGATTTCAGCCGCTACGAAAAATCGATGGAGTTGCTAAAAGAGAGCCAGTCGAAACGATAGCCGTGCCGCCGCGCATTTGACAGGCGGCCGACCGGAACGCGACGCGGGCGTCTGCGACTTCTTCCGAGCCGCAGGCGCCCGCGGTTCCTCTGGGGCGAGGTCCAGGTCACGGTGCGACTTCGGGAACGCGATGCCCGACTCAGTCCAGCACGAAATGCGCTTGTTGCCGCAGGTCGCGGCTCGACGAGCCGACGCTCAGCACATAGTCGCCCGGCTCGGTCGCCCAGGCGCCGGCCTCGGCGTCCCAGAAGGACACATCACGCCGCGAGAGGCGGAAGCGCACGGTCGCCTGTTGCCCCGGCTCCAGGAACACCTTCTCGAATCCCTTCAACTCGCGGACCGGCCGCTCGACGCGCCCCGGTGCCGCGCGGCCGACGTAGAGTTGCACCACCTCGGCCCCGGCCCGCGTGCCGGCATTGCGGACGGTCAGCTCCGCCTCGGCCGCCACGTCGCCGCGGCCCGGCCTGACCACCAGGGGCCCGTACTGAAACGTCGTGTAGCTGAGCCCGTGGCCGAAGGGGAATAGCGGCTCGATGCCCCGGCGATCGTACCAACGGTAACCGACGAAAAGTCCCTCGTTGTAGCGGCACGAGCCGGCCTGGTACTGGCCGACGGTCGCGGCGGGCGTGTCCGCCAGCCGCTTCGGGAACGTGCAGGGCAGCTTGCCCGACGGGTTGACGCGGCCGAAGGCCACATCGGCCAGCACGCGGCCGCCTTCGCTGCCGGCGTACCACGCCTGGACGATGGCCGGCACGCGGTCGGCCCACGGCATCTCGACCGGACTGCCCCCGACCAAAAAAACCGCTAGTTTCTTGTTGGCCGCAGCCAGCGCCTCGATGAGCCGATCCTGATCATACGGCAGTTTGAGGTCCTTGCGGTCTCGACCCTCCGCGTCGTCGCGATGATTCAGGCCGCCGACGAAGATCACGGCATCGGCCTCGCGGGCCGCAGCCACGGCCTCGGCAAACGGATCGCCGCAGGCCGACCGGTCGGACGACGGCGTAAGCCACGCTACGCGGAACGCACCGGCCAGCCCGTTGAGCGGCACGAAATGAATCTCGATCGTGTGCCGGTCGCCGCGCCGCCCCTCCAGGGCCACCGTTTCGGTAAGCGAGCCCTCCCCGAATTCCCACAAGGCAACCTTCTTCTGGCCGTCCACAAACACCGTGAACTGATCGGCGCCGGTGAAAGCCAGCTCGTACAGCCCGTCCTCCGGCAACGTCACGGTGGCGGTCAGTCGCAACGAGGTTCGCCCGGTCGCCAGTCCGAACGGCATCCGCCCCGCCGGCCACGACAGGTCCACCGTCTGCATCGAGCCGGTCTGCCGCGCCGGCCCCGCCAGCGCCGTGTTGTCGAACACCTCGAACGTCCAACCGCCGGTGCCTGAACCGTCCACGGCGGCCAGGCATTGGTTGGGTATCAGCTCGTGGGCCGTCGCCTCAGCCGGGTAGCCGCGCACATAGCGAATCGCCACGCCGTCGCCGAGCAGTTCCCGCAGCCCCTCCAGCGGGGTGATTTCGCGGGCCGTCTTGACGCCGCTGGAGCCGCCGCCCTGCGCGTGACGCACCGTGGCGTTCCACCCGATGACGGCGAGGGTCCGGATCGTAGCTGCGTCGAACGGCAGCACGCCGTCGTTCTTTAGCAGCACCATGGCCTCTTCGGCGATGCGCCGCGCCCCGCGGAAATGCTCCTCCGTGGCATACGCCCCCTTGCGACGGGCCGGATCGAACAGGCCCGCGGCCATCATCACGCGCAGCACACGACGGACTTTGTCGTCCACCAAGGCCACGTCATACCGCCCCTGCCGCAGCCCCTCCAGGAACGGACCGGCCAGGTAATATTGGTCGTAACTGGCCACGCTCGTGCCCATCTCGACATCCAGGCCGTTGCGGGCCGCCTGGTCCGTATCGTGCGTGCCGTTCCAGTCCGAGACGACCAGCCCGCGGAATCCCCATTGGCCCTTGAGAATTTCCTGGAGCAACAGACGGTTGTGGCAGCAATGCTCGCCGCGGAAACGGTTGTAGGCGCCCATGACCGTGAGCACCTGCGCGCGGCACACGGCAGCCTCGAACGCCGGCAGATAGATTTCACGCAGCGCGCGGTCGTCCACCTCGACGTCCACGCGCATGCGGTCACGCTCCTGATTGTTGAGGGCGAAGTGTTTGACGCACGCCGCCACGTCGTGGGCCTGAATGCCCTCGATCTCGGGCACGACCAGTTCGGCGGCCAGGAAGGGGTCTTCGCCGAGATACTCGAAGTTCCGCCCGCACAGGGGCGTCCGCATGATGTTCACGCCGGGACCAAGGATCACGTCCTTGCCGCGGCCGCGAGCCTCCTCGCCCAGGATGCTGCCGTGCAGGCCGGCCATTGCCCGGTTCCACGTCGCCGCCAGGGCCGTTCCCGTCGGCAGGTACGTCACGTAGTCGTCGTCGCGGTTGGCCGTCATCCAACTGTCGCGCATCAGCTCCTCGCGGACACCGTGCGGCCCATCGGACATGACCAGTTCGGGTATGCCCAGCCGAGGCGCCCCGGCCACGGAGAACTTCGACCAGGCGTGACACAACGACACCTTCTCTTCCAGCGTCATCTCGGCCAGCAGGGCGTCAATGCGCATTTCGTCCACTCGTGCAAACGACATGTCGGTCCTTTCTGGAATCCCACGGAGTCACGGCAGAAAAAGACGAAACATGGTCACGTCTTCGGCTTCATCGCCGCCACCTTGTCCAGCGCCCACGGCGGGTCGGCGTCCAAGGCCGCCATATCCTTGACGTACCGCGCGAACTCTTCGGGCACGTGGGCATAGTCGCGCGCGGCGGCGCGCCGCATTACCTCGACCGCCCGGTCGGCGTGCTCGGGCCGCACTTGGCTCCGCACCGGCTGGTGCTGCCACGGGGCCGTGAACGTCCACGGCCACGAACATTCGGCCCGCCGCAAGGCCCCCTGCGACGGCAGCGGAAAACATCGCTCGGGCGAGTCCTCGAATCCGCCCGCGACCAGGCCCGCCGGAAGGCCCAGCACCCGAGCCGAGGCCAGTACCAGAATATCCTCGCCGCGCGTGTAGCCCAGGGCTTCGATCATCAGGTCGTCGGGCATCAATTTGCTGGGCGAGCAGTGCAACACGATCCGGCCGGTCTCCTGATGAATCTCGCGGATGACCGTGCTGACCATGAACGACAGCGGCCCGTGCGTGCCGACGACGACCAGACGTTTGAACCCGGCCCGCAGCGCGGCCAGGCAGATTTCCTTGATCCAGGCAATGGTGGCCGTCGGCCGCGGGGCGATCGTACCCGGCCAGTGGTCCGACGCCCCAGGATAGGTGTACTGGATCGGCGGCAACACCAGGCAACCCCACTGCTCAGCCAGAATCACGCTCATGGCGTGCGCGTGCAACGTGTCGCAGCCCAGTGGCACGTGCGGCCCATGCATCTCAAAACACCCGACCGGCAGAATCGCCAGGTCGTTCGTCTGAAGGTACCGCGCCACCTGCGGACTGGTCATCAACTCCATCCGCACTTGCTGCGTCGCTGTCACCGTCGCCTCCTCCTGTCTGGTTCGATGCCCGGCCCACACTACCGTGGGTCGGCTCTGTCGGCCACGACGATCCACTTCCATGCCGCAGCCAGGACACGGTATGTTAACACCGCGCGACCGCTCGCGGAACTCACCTTTTTCTGCCGACTACAGGCGGGCACGCCACTGCGCCGGGGCCGTACCGTAAGTACGGGCATCTTGCCCCAAGCGGCGCGGGCGCCGTGCCCGCGCGTGGCGGAGCATCGTGTCCATTCGTTGCTGTGACAGGTGTTGCCCGTGAGGGAGGCCCATGGCGGTTGACTTTCCGGGCACAAGCGAGTATAGTGGCCCGCCTGAACGTAGCCGTGCCGGACACCCGGTGCCGGAGTGGCGGAACTGGCAGACGCGCGGGATTCAAAATCCCGTTGGGCTCACCCCCAGTGAGGGTTCGACCCCCTCCTCCGGCACCATTTTCTTTCTGCCCGCCTCCCGCAACACAACGCAACAAGCGACGACAGGCTGCTCCCGACGAGTCGGCCGTCGAGCGGTTTTGACAGGATGCTGCATCGCCACGAGAAGCCGAAGGCGCGGAAGGCCGGTGCGGGAGGCAACTCCATCAGAAGACAAACAACTCGTGGTGGATCCGACGGCGAGCAACGCCTGCCGCGCGCAGAGCCCGTTCGAGCCCCCGTATCATGGCAGGCGGGCCGCAGAGCAGGAATTCGCAGTCGCCGAGCGGAACCTCCAGATGCTGCTTCAGGTGATCGACCGTGATGAGATTCCGTTTGTCATGTGTTCGCCGTTCATCGGCCGCCAGGGGCACAAACATCAGGTGCGGCATGCTCGACAATTCATCCCCATAGGCCATGGCTGCCCGCGACGCGGCCGCATAGAAGAGAACCGGCTTGCGACGGGGGGCCTCGTGGGCCAGATATTCCGCCAAACGGACAAACGGCGTAATGCCGATGCCCCCGGCAATCATCACCACCTGCCTATCGGTGGCGATGGCCTCCTGGCCAAATACCCCATAGGGTCCGTCGATGTGGAGCGTTTCGCCGACCGTCGTCCGCTGGAGTCGATCGCTGGTATGACCGAGAGCTTTCACCGTGATGGCCACGCTGCCGGATGCCTCTTCGTACCGCGACAGCGTAAAGGGCCGCGCATAGCCGCCCCACCCGGGTCGCACGTACGCGAACTGGCCGACCTGCGGGGCGATCCGGTCGCGCGGTCGCTCAGGCGTCATGGTGATCTCCGTGGTGTTGTCGGCAACACGGCGAACCCTGGTCACACGAAAGCGATGAGTGCCCAGCCCCAACCGCGCCAGTGCGCGGCAGATCCAGAACATCCCCACCAGACCGCAGAGCGCCACCCAGAAATACCCCAGCGCACTGGACCGAATGGTACTTCCGATGGCCAGCCCGTGAATCAACACGGCCGGGACCATCGCGTAACTGGTCAGGTGGACCGTGTACCAAAAACGGTAGTTGATTCTTCGCCGCAACAGGCTGGTCAGTACGATGGCAGCCAGAATGGCAAGACCTCCCATGCCCACGGCAACGAACGTCCCGAAGGTCGTGCTGAAGTCCGCCTCCAGCAGGTTGTAGCCGTGCTTCTCGGCATAATAGGCCGTGATGAAGATCGGATGCATAAGAATCAGTAGAGCCCCGTACTTGCCCACCTGCTTGTGCAGGCCCAGCACCCACAACAGGTCCGACACAATCCGGGCCACAAAGCCTCGAAAGCCAAGCAGCATCTGCCAGACCAGCAACGTCGTGCCCGCCAGCGACCCCGTCTTGGCGAGCAGTTTGTAGAGCTGTAACGAGAAAGTCGGTTCATCCAGCGACAGAAACACAAGCGGCGCCAGCGCCGTGACAACCACCAGCGCCAGCAGGCAGGCTTTCCGCCTGCGAACCTGGCGGCGCGTCTTTTGCAGCGACAGCTCTTGCTCGCTCACAGCCACAGGACCCTCCGAGGCACACCGGAAACGGCAACAGGTGGTCATTATATAGTGAGAATCCGTGCACTTGCGCCATGGAGCGCCGTCCACCGGCAACGTCGTCAGGCTGTTCTTGAACGGCTGTCTGAAGCCACTGACTTCAAGACTCCCAGACTGACCGACGGATGAACCCACAGCCCGCCCTTGTAGGAACCGAGGGCCTTGGACATCTGCACCCGACAGCCGCAGTTGATCGGGCTCGCGCTGCGGTCGATCACTATGCAGTCATGGGGCCAAGCCAACAAGACGCCCGTCGCCGCATCAGAATCCCGCCGGACGCGGCGGCGGCGGGGACAGGTCGGCCCCGGCGTCCATGGCCGGACCGCCCTCAACGCGGCGAAAATCCCCTTGGGCCGCATCCTTGAACAGCAGTTTCGGATCCTTGACGACCAAGCAGCCCTGTCCCATGAACCGAGCCTCCACGTCGCGCAGATAGATGTTGTTTTCGAACACCCCGTTGACGTCGTCGGTGATGCGGTCCAGGATGTTGCCGCGAACCACCAGGTCCTGCGGCGAGCTGACTGCCTTGCCCCGCTGGCCGAGGAGGCCGCTCGCCCAACCCACCTCGGGATTGGTGTTCACGAACGTGTTGTTCAGAAATTGCACATTCTTGATGTCGCGTCCCCCGGTCTGCCCCGAGCCCCACATGGCCAGACAGACGGCCGACCGGCCCATGCCGTCGATCACGTTGTTGCGGAACACGATGTTCTCGGCGTTGCGGTTGATCGTCACGGTGTTCTGCACATAGTTGTTCTCCAACAGCACGTTGGCGCAACCCTCGTATACGTTGATCCCGCTGGAGTGCATCCCGAAATGGTCCAGAATCGCATTGCCCCGGACGACGCCTTCCTTGCACTCGTAGTGCCGGATTCCGCTGCCGGAGTTCTTCTCCAGGTAACAGTCCCGCACCTCGTACCGGTTGACGCGGCTCAGGAAGACCCCCGTCGTCCAGGCCGGGCAATGGTGGATGTAGCACTTCTCGACGACGATGTCGTCGCAGTAGTTCAGCCCCACGCCGGCATGACCGCTGATGAAACGAATCTCGCAGTCCGACACGGTGACATGATGGGCCCGGGGAGTGTTGCGGCTGACCGAGACCCCGCCGGCCCCGCCCGAGTAGCGCTGCACGAGGAACCCCTTCACGTGGATGTGCGATGCCCCCGAATCGATCGACACCCCCGTTTCAAACTCCGGAAAACCGATGTTGACCGGTTGGTCGTTCTCCAGCCGCTCCGGCAACAGGTAAACACGCGTGCGGCCCCCGGGAATCGACTCCACCGCCCACTCGCCCGGCTGCTCGATCAGCCGCGGCGAGTTGTAGAAGGCATACCGCGTGGTCGGGTACGTCGTCGCCGTGAATCGTGGGACACATAGCTGGTGCGACTTGGGGTCGTAACGCACGACCTTGCCGAAATAGACGTGGTTGTTGCCTCCGTGAACGCCGACAAACATGCCGTCGTAGTACGAGGCCTCCTCGACCTTGAGGTTTATCTCGTCGGTGATGACGGACCCCGTGTCGGTCGCCTCCAGGCGGCGGCTGCTCTGGAGAAAATCGGCCGGCAGATCGGGGTAGAAAGCGTCCTTCGGCTTCGGGAATTGACTGATCGGCAGCAGGCGGCGGTCGCCGTCGATCAGGATTACCCGCTGCCAGGGCGCCTGCCGGTCGCGCGGCATCTGGCGGTGGACGACGAACTCGCCGTGGCTGACGTTCGGTGTGATATCGACGTCGATGTCGGCATAGAAGAGGTCGCGCCAGCGGGCATGGCCTCGGGCCTCGGCCGCCGATGCGCAGCGACGCCAGCCCGTAATCACCCGGCCGCCATCCAGAATGGCCCGCCCGGAACCGAAGACGCCCGACGTGTTGCCGTCCAGGGTAATCGGCTTGCCTGCCTCGCCCGAGCTGGCCACGCGGATCGCCCCGTGGTAGGCCACACCGCCGCGAAAGACCACCGTGTCGCCGGGGGCGAGCTTGACGGCCGCCGGCTTGTCGGCGGCCGCGGCGTCGCCCGGAGCGTGCTTCCAGGCAGTCGCCGGCGAAAGGCCGTCGCGGGCGTCATCGCCACCGGAGAAATCGACGTAGTACGTCGCCGCCGAGACCCATGTCCCCCAGCTCAGGCAGATCGCCGCCACCAGCACACGCAAACCTAGACGAGCCATCATGACTCCCTCCGAAAAGATTCCCATCCCGGCAGTGTCCGGGTCATGGCCTCGACACCGCCCCCCCCCGTACTGAAACGCCCGTGCCTGGGAGCCGGGGCGGTCAAAGCGTTGACTCCTGCGTCCGCCCTGCTATTGTAATTCACTGGACGTGCAGGCAGGGGCCCACTGACCGACAACCGGCTCATTCTGATGCACCACCCTGGGGAGATGCGATGCGACTGGTAACGATTGACGGACCGTGTTCGATGTGTCGTCGTGCGGCCGTGGTGACCGAACGCGGCCTCGTGGACGTGTTCAAGCTCTGGCCGAAGGGGCCGCGACGGGTCATCGACCTCCTGCGCGACGGAAAGCTCGACGAACTGCGTGCGATGGACCTTGCCTCCGTGCGGCCCGACGCGATCCTGCCGCCCGACACGCCGCTGTACGCGCCCGTGGACCGGCCCGGCAAGATCGTCGCAGTGGGCCTGAACTCCAGGGCCCACTGCGCCGAGAACAACAAGCCCCTGCCAACCCTTCCGATCCTGTTCGCCAAGGCCGTCACGGCCCTGACCGGCCCCGGCAAGGCCATCCGCATCCCCGACGGCACGAATCAGGTGGACTGGGAAGTGGAGCTCTGCGCCGTGATCGGCCGCGAAACAAAGAACGTCGGTGTTGACGAGGCGATGGAGTATGTCGCCGGTTACACGATCATGAACGACGTTTCGGCCCGCGACTGGCAGTTTGCCGTGCCGCAATGGTACCGGGGTAAGAGCGCCGATACGTTCGCCCCGATGGGCCCCTGTCTGGTCACCCTCGACGAGGCCCCCGACTGGCGCACCATGGAACTCCAGTGCCACGTCAACGGCCGGCGCGTGCAGCACTGCATCGCCGGCGACGACATGATCTTCTCGCCGGCCGAAATCATCAGCTTCATCAGCCAGAGCCAGACGCTCGAACCCGGGGACTGCATCGCCCTGGGAACCACCAGCGGCGTGGGTTACTCCACGCAACCCCAGCAATTCCTCCGCCCAGGCGACGTCGTCGAGTGCCGGATCACCGGCCTCGGCTGCCTGTCGAACGTCGTGGCGTAATGCGCGGTGCACAAGCCGGCCGGATAGACCGGACCGCCTGCCGGAATCTCGGGGCGCCCCGTCTGCCCTTCGGTGCAAAATGACAAAAGAAGTCCGCCGTCTTCGTCCGATAACATAACGGAAGCGAATTCGCCGTTTCTACGCCGGTTCTCGCTTCGAGCTGGAGCCCGTAGCATGTCTACGGTGTGCGCTGCCCCCTGATGTCCACTGGCAGCGCAGCCGGAATGCGGGCCGTTGTCCCGCCAGGGGGGGCCCTTTGGGGGGACTTGCCTCATCCCGGCCCAACGGGCCGCCACGCAGATGAGATACGTGCATGCTGCCAGGATCCGGGTCACTTCATCAGGGAGCGTCATCCGCATGAACGGTTCTCAGATGTCGGTTTCGCTGCGGCGGCTTGTGGTGCGAACGCGCATCGCCGTGATACTGGTTCTGTGCTGCGGCGCCCTGTTCACCGCCTCGGTGGTTCGCCAGCAGGACCGGTCGATGCGGGAGAACCATATCAGTCGCGTTCAGTTGCTCGCGCGGGCCGTCAACATCGAGTTGATCCGCGACCTGACCGGCACGAGCGCCGATCTGGAAAAACCTTCATACCTGCGGCTGAAAGCCGAACTCGACGATGTCAAGCACGCTGAAAATCGCTGCCGGTTCATCTATCTGCTGGACCTGAAGCCCGTGCCGGCCTCCGAGGCCCCCGACGGACGGGAAGGACACAACCACCTCGTGTTCTTGGTGGACAACGAGCCGGCCGACAGCGAAGACTGCTCCCCGGCCGGCCAGGTGTACGACGAGGCGCCCGCCAGCTTCCGCAACGTGTTCAACACCCGCCAACCGTTCGTCGAAGGCCCCTACGAGGACCGATGGGGCGTCTGGGTGACAGCCCTGACCCCCCTATTCGACACCTGCGGCCGCGAAGTCGTGGCCGTGTTGGCCATGGACATCGCCGCCGACGACTGGACGCGATCCCTTGTCTGGGCGGCCGCCCGGCCCGTGTTTCTGACGGCCTTGATGGTCGCCATCGTCCTGGTGGGATCGCGGCTGCTGGCTCACCGACGCTACGGCGCCGCCCTGCCCGCCGGCAGAGAGCGGCTCCTGGAGCCCATTCTCGTGGCCGGCATCGGCGTCGTGATCACCCTGTGCGTCTCATACCAGTTGCACCAACAGGCCGACAAGAACCGCAACGACGTGTTCTGGCATCTGGCCGCCGGCAAGGCACGGGTCATCGCCGACCAGCTCCGTCATCTGCGCGACAAGGAACTCGAAGGGCTCGCCCGCTTCTGCGAGAGCAGCGAGAACATCAACCTGACCGAGTTCCAGAGCTACACCGACCACCTGACCCGGGATCCCACGGTGGAGCTGTGGGGATGGGTCGAGGCGGTTCCCGCAGTCGAGAAGGAGGCGTTTGTCCGAAAGACTCGCGCCGACGGCGTGGCCGGCTTCGACCTCTGGGAAAACGACGCCGACGACCGGCGCCGCCCGGCCGGACCTCGCGACGTGTACTACCCCTTGGTGTATGCCGTCCCAATCAACAATCACACCAACTCGTCCGGTTACGATTTCGGTTCGGACGAGCCGTGCCGCACCATGCTCGAGGAGGCGGCAAGGACCGGCCTGCCCGCGGCCGCCCCGTCCTGGGCCCTGTCGCCCGCAGGCAACCACCGCCGCGCCATACTGTGCTGCCGCCCGGTGTTCGATCCTGATCGCGACCGCATCCGCGGGTTCGCCGTCGCGGCTATCCTCATGGAACCCCTCATGGCCAAGGGAATGCCCGACGACTTGGCCCACCTGGACATCATGATGCTCAACGGCCCCCGGGCAGCCGACATGCTGGTCACCTCGCACCACGGCATATCACTCATCGAGGGTCGCCTTTCGGTCATGCAGCCCGTCATGGCCTTCGGACGCACGTTCGCCGTGACCGTGCACGCCGGACCGGCATTCCTGAGGCTCTACCCGGTGCGGGCAGGATGGACCGCCCTGGCGACGGGGCTGGTGATCACGGCAGCCGTCTCGATCGTCATCGGCGTCATCCTGCGGCGGCGCGACGCCCTGGAATGCCTCGTGGCCGAGCGCACGGCCGCGCTCAGTGCCAGCGAACGGCGCCAGGCCGCCACGCTCTACTGCATCGGCGACGGCGTCATCAGCACCGACGCCGCCCGGCGCATCGTCAGCATCAACGCCGCCGCCGAGCGACTCCTCGGCTGCCGCGCCGACGACGTCTGCGGCCGCCCCGTGAACGAGGTCTTCCGCGTCAGCGACGCACGGACCGGACAACCGATTCCCGACCCCGTTGAAACGGCGCTCCGCCGCGGCGCGCCCGTCGAGCCGACCGACCACACCGTCCTGACCGCCCAAGGCGGCGCCACGTACCAGATTTCCCACAGTTGCGCGCCGATCCACGATGCCGACGGAACCGTCTTGGGGGCCGTCCTCGTGTTCCGCGATGTCACACGCGACTACCAGTACCGCGAGCAACTGCGCGAAAGCCAGGAACGTTTCGACCAACTGGCCGAACAGAGTCGCACCTTTGCCTGGGAAGTCGATGCCCAGGGACGGTACACCTACGTCAGCCGCTCCGTCGCCGCCGTGATCGGATACCGCCCCGACGAAGTCGTCGGCCGGATGCACTTCTACGACCTCCATCCGGCCCAGGATCGCGAGGCGTTCAAGGCATCCGTGTTTGACGCCTTTTCACGCAAGCAGTGCTTCGTCGATTTCGTCAATTCGGTGGAGTCCAAGGACGGTCGCACCCTTTGGGTCTCCACCAGCGGTATGCCGATGCTCGACGAGGCCGGCGCGTTGTGCGGTTACCGCGGCCTCGACACCGACATCACCGAACGCCGACGCTCCGAGGAGGCCGCCAAGCGTCAGACCGCCAAACTCGCCGCCATGGTCTCCACCATGGAGGAGGGCGTTATCTTCGCCGATGCCGACAATGTGATTATCGAGGTCAATGACTATTTCTGCCGGTTTGTAGGAAAAGGCCGCGACCAGATCCTCGGCCGGTCTATCGAGGACTTTCACTCCGGAGCGGCTCTGGCCGGGATTCTCAAGCGCATTGCCGAATTCCGCCGCGTCCCCGGCGCCAAACCCCACATTATCCAGCGATCGCTCGGGCCCGCCGAGGTCATCCTGCGGATGCAGCCGATCTACCGCGACGGCCGTTATGACGGCGTGCTGCTGAACGTCATCGACGTGACCGAACTGGTCCGCGCCAGGGCCGCCGCCGAGAGCGCCAACGCCGCCAAGAGCCTCTTCCTGGCCAACATGAGCCACGAAATCCGCACCCCCATGAACGGCATCATCGGCATGACCGATCTGGCCCTCGACACCGAGCTGACCGACGAGCAACGCGAATACCTGACCACCGTCAAGGCCTCCGCCGACGCCCTGCTGGATCTGATCAACGACATCCTCGACTTCTCCAAGATCGAGGCCGGACAACTCAGCCTGTGCGAGGCCGGTTTCGCACTGCGCTCCACCGTCGAAACCGCCCTCCGCACGCTGTCGCTCAAGGCCCATCAGAAACACCTGGAGCTCATCTGCCACATCGGACCCGACATCCCCGACGGCCTCGTCGGCGACGCGCCCCGCCTGCGGCAGGTCCTGCTCAACCTCGTCGGCAACGCCGTCAAGTTCACGGAACAGGGCGAAGTCGAGGTCGCCGTCCGCCAAGTCGAACGTCATGCCGCCAACGACGACAAACGGCTCTGGCTCGAATTCTCCGTCCGCGACACGGGCATCGGCATTCCCGCCGATCGCCTCCAGGCCGTCTTCGAGCCGTTCACCCAGGCCGACAACAGCATCACGCGACGCTACGGCGGCACAGGCCTCGGTCTTTCCATATGCCGCCGCCTCGTCGGCCTCCTGGGGGGCAAACTGACCGTCGTCAGTGAGGAAGGCAAGGGAAGCACCTTCACGTTCACGGTCCCCTTCGGCCTCGATCCCAGCGCCGCCGAGATGCCGGTCGTCACCAGTGGCGAGTTCCACGGCATCGCGGCCCTGGTCGTCGATGACAACCAGACCAACCGACGCCTCCTCACGACCCTGCTGACCAACTGGGGCCTGCGACCGAACGAGGCGACCTGCGGCCGCGACGCCGTCGCCGAACTCCTGCGGGCTCATCAGGCCGGTTCGCCCTATCGCCTCGCCCTCATCGACGTCTGCATGCCCGAGGTGGACGGCTTCGAGACCGCCCGCCGGATCCGCGAGCACCCGCAGCTCAACGACTTGGTCATCATGATGCTCACCTCGGCCGACCGTCACGACGACATCGCCCGATGCCGCCGCATGGGCTTGGCCGGCTACGTCGTCAAGCCCGTCGGACAGAGCGACCTGTGGGACGCCATCGTGACCGCTCTCGGACGCCGCCCGCAGCCGAGCGGCCGACAACGCCAACGCGAGGCGCCGCCGCAGACGCGTGCCGCCACCGCGCTGCACGTGCTCCTGGCCGAAGACAACGCCGCCAACCAGCATCTGGCCCGACGGCTCCTGGAGAAACGAGGCCACATCGTCACCGTCGTCGCTAACGGACGCGAAGCCATCGACGCCGTGCGGCGCGAGCGGTTCGACGTCGTCCTCATGGACGTTCAGATGCCCGAAATGGACGGCTACGAGGCCACCGCCGCCATCCGCGCCGGCGAGACCCCCGGAGGCCGCAGGCTGCCGATCATCGCCCTGACGGCCCACGCCATCAGCGGCGACCGCCAGCGGTGCCTCGAAGCCGGCATGGATGATTACCTCAGCAAACCCATCCGCAAGGAAGACCTCTACGAAAAAGTCGAACGGTGGGGCGCCGTCCAAACCTCAACGCCTGCTGAAAACGCTATCGAGCCGCAATCGCACGCCATGGACCCCGGAAACGCCTTGCAACTGACCGTCGTGGACATGGCCCGCCTGAAGAACCTGACCGGCGACGATCCGGCCCTGATCAGCGAGGTGGCCGAAATCTTCCTGACCGAGAGCGAAGACCTGATGCAGACCATTCGCGACAGCCTGGCTGAGAGAGACGCCGAGACGCTTTCCAAGGCCGCCCACTCGCTCAAGGGCTCGGTCGCCAACTTCGGCGCCGACCGGGCCTTCGAGGCCGCCCGGAGCGTCGAAATGGCCTCCCGCAACAACGAACTCGACGGCCTGGACGCCGCCGTCCAGGCCCTCGCCGAACAGGTGGACGCCGTGCGCAACGATCTAGAGCGGCTGCTAATGGCGAAGGAGTTTTCAGCATGAGGATTCTGGTTGCCGAGGACGAAGCCGTTACCCGACGATTGCTCGAGGCCAACCTGGCCGCATGGGGCCATACCACCGTCTCTGTGGACAATGGCGACGACGCCTGGGCCGCCATCACCAACGAACGACACGACATCGGCGTCGCCATTCTCGATCGGATCATGCCAGGCCTCTCGGGCCTGGACATCTGCCGACAACTCCGCCGCGCCGACACGCGCGACTACCTCTACACCATCCTGCTCACCGCACGCAGCGCCAAACAGGACATCGTCGAAGGCCTCGAAGCCGGCGCCGACGATTACGTCGTCAAGCCGTTCGACCCGGCCGAGCTGCGGCTCCGCATCAACGCCGGCGTCCGCATCGTCACCCTCGAGCGTGCTCTGCGCAAGGCCAACCTCGACCTCAGCATTCAGGCAACCACCGACTCCCTCACCGGCGCGCTCAACCGCATGGCCCTCCTGCAACGACTCGACGAGTGTCTGGCCCGAGCCAGGCGCGAGCGGTCGTCCCTAGCCGTCCTCATGATCGACATCGATCACTTCAAGAATATCAACGACGCCTACGGCCATGCCGAGGGAGACCACGTCCTCATCGAACTGGCCCGACGCCTCCGCCAGTCGTGCCGCAGCTACGACGTCCTCGGCCGATACGGCGGCGAAGAGTTTGTCGCCGTTCTGCCCAACTGCGGCGCCGCCGAGGGGCATATCGTGGCCGAGCACATGCGAAAGGCCATCGCCGACGTGCCGTTTGTCACGCCCGAGGGCGAACTGAACGTCACCATCAGCGTCGGCGTCGCCTCCACCAGTGCCCATCCGGAGATCACCCCGCTGCTGAAGGCTGCCGACGACGCCCTCTACCTGGCCAAGCGCAGCGGACGCAACTGCACCGCCGTCGACGGTATGTGCCCGCCCACTGTCGCGAAATACCAGCAGCCGACCGTCACGACCACCGCCGACTGACGCGCACGACAGATCCTGCCACGACACGAACAGAAACGTCCGTATCCCGTCGTCCGCCCCGTACAGCACAGGCTGGCGCCCTTTGATCTCCTGGTCCGACGAGTACACAGGATGATCCTTGTCCAGCAGCTTCAGTTCCCACTCCGGCCAGCGCCGGGTTGCCGCACGACACCTCGAACAGGATCGTCCCGCCCGAGTCCGTCGGCCGTGCTGCCCCGACCTGCGCCGCCGCCAGAATACAGGCCGCCATCGCCTGTGGCACGCCCGCCCCGCGCGTGGCGTCAAGCCGAAAACAGCCATTCCCTCTGCGTCCGCACAGCCTGGGGCGGCATCAACAGGCTGTTAGCCTTGCCTCCGACGCCCCGGTGATGTACCATCGCCGGACGCTCACTAGGGAAACCGTTGCATTGCCACGACCGTGCCGAAAGGACGCGTCTCTATGACAATTACCCGACTGACCTCGTGCGTTCTCCTCTGTGCCGCCGCTGCGGCAGCCCTTCTGGGAACCGCCCGCTTCGCACTGGCCGACGACGCTCGCCGCCCGGCCATCGACCTCATGCGACAACGCCTCGTCGCCCTGTACACGGGGTCGCTCGTCCCCGATCGCGCCGACGGCCCCCTCGCCGCCGCCGCTCGGGCCGACCTCGACCGACGTGCCGACCGGCTGATCCAGAGCGATTTCGCCCAGCCGAGACCCCATCTTCAGTCGCCCGCCGAAATGCCCTACGATGTCGCCGCCTTCTACGACCGCCTGCTCACCCTCGCCCAGGCCTGGGCCGCCCCGGGAGGCAAACACAGTCGCTCGCCCGACCTGCTGGCCCGCATCGTCGCTCTGCTCGAGGAGGGGCTTCAGTGGACCGCCCCCGGCTCGCCTCGACCAGGCAACTGGTACCCGTGGAAAATCTCCACGCCGCAGAAGCTCGGGCCCGCCCTCATCCTGCTCGACGGGGCCATCGACCCGGCACTCTGTGCCCGATGCGCCGACGCCATGACCTATCTTGTGGGAGAAGCCGACCTCAGCGGCGCCAACGCCGTCTGGGACGCACGCAACCGATGCTATCTCGGCCTTGTCCGACGCGACCCCGACCTGATCGACGCAGCCTGGAATTGCCTTCTGCCGGAACTTACCGTGCACGACGAGTCCGGCATCCTCGAAGACTACAGCTTCCAGTTCCACGGACGTCTGCTTCACACGGCCGGCTACGGCGGCGGCTTCGCCGAAAGCGCCGCTCAACTGATCCACCTTGCCGAAGGCACCCCCTGGGAAGTCTCACGGCCGAAGAAAGATCTCCTGGCCCGCCACCTCGTCGAGCACTGCCGCTGGGTCATCGTCGGCGACCGCTACGACCTCTCGGTCAAAGGCCGGCGCGTCCTGGACAACGAGCCCGCCCTGCCGCACCTGGCCGCCACCCTCCTGCTGGCGCAGTGCGATACGTCGCATCGCGACGCCCTGCGGCAGGCGGCCGCCGAACTCCTGGCCCGCACGGCGTGGTCCCTTCCGTTGGACGTGGCTCGCACCGCCGACGCCGTGACCGACCCCAAGGCGCAACCCCTGGTCGGTTTCCGCCACTTCTACGCCAGCGACTTCGCCGTCATGCGAACACGCGACTTCTACGCCAGCGTCCGCATGTACAGCAACCGCCTCATCGACTACGAGGGCAACTGGGGCGAGAACCTCAGCGGATGGTTCCTCTGTTACGGTCTGACCTACATTTCCCGCACGGGCAACGAACTCTATGCCGACGCCGCCACCCTGCGAGAACACTTCGACTGGGACCGGCTGCCCGGCACCACCGTCCGCCTGGGCGTTCACCCGCCGTCGGCCTACAACACCGGAACGGAGCCGCTGGCCGGCGGCGCCGGACTCGATCGCGGCGGCATCTGCGCCTTCCGCCTCGTCCCCGCCGCAGGCGACTTCGTCGCTCGCAAGAGCTACTTCTTCTTCGACGAGGGGTTCCTCGCTCTCGGCAGCGGCATCGCCTCCACGGCCGACCGGCCCGAGCCGATCATCACCACCGTCACCCAGTGGGCCGCCCCCAGGGCCGACCTGCCCCTGGTCCTGTCCGGCGACCGCTGCGTCGAGAAAATCGACGGCCAGAGCCGATGGGACGACGTCGCCTGGGCCTGGCACGACGGCATCGGCTACGTCTTCCTCCAGAGCGTTACCCTCTGCGGCCAGCGCCGCGGCGCTGTCACCACCCTCTGGCTCGATCACGGCAATGCGCCCGCCGACGCCCGCTATGCTTATGTCGTCCTGCCACGCGCCACCCTCGAGCAGACCCGCGCCTTCGCCGCCGAGCCGTACATCACCGTGCCCGCCTGCGATGACAAGGTCCACGTCTGCCGCGACGAGCGGCGCGGTACCGCCGGCGTCGTCTTCTGGCGTGCCGCCGTGGCCGACGAAGGCATCACCGACGGACCCGCCGTCATCTACGGCGAACCAACCGACAACGCCGGACTCGTCATGGCCGTCGCCAATCCGCTACACACCCAGACGCCCCTGACGATCACCGGCGACACGAGCATGAAACCCGATTGGCTCCCTCCGGGTGTCACCGCCACGCAGGCCGACGACGTCCTGCGCATCGTGGCCCAGACCGCCATGGGACGCAATTACCGTCTCCGCGTCAGCGGCGAAGGCTCCGACGCAACGCCCGTTCCCCAGCAGCCGCGCGAGGACCTCTTGCCCTATGCCGATTTCGCCGTCGCGGCCGACACCGAGGGGCGCGTGACGCACCTGACGGTGCGACTGCCGGCCGTGGCTGTCAAGGAAGGATTCCGTCTGCTGATTCGCGGCCCCCAAGGGCACCTGCTCGCCGAATTGACCGACGGTGACGTCCAGGACCGCCCCGAACCGAACGTCATTCGCTGCCGATGGACCCGAACCGCCGAACGCGCCCTGGCCGGCGGCCGTTTCACCGCCGAACTCGTCGCGCCGCTGCACAGCGTCAGCGCCCCGTTCACCGTGCCGCCCGCACAGCCTTAGCCGCAGCGCACCGCGAGGGCGCCCCATACGGTCCGTGCGTCGTGCCCGAGCACGTGCTACCGCGCCGCCCAGAGCATCCCGCGCGTCAGGATCGTCAACACCTCGGGCGTCTCCAGATCCTTGGCCACGTGGCCCAGGCTGCTATAGAACACGCGGCCCTTGCCGTACATGCGCTTCCACACCACCGGCATCACACAGCCGGCGATCCAGTCCGCGTCGCCGTGCTCGCCCGTAAACGTCGTCGTGGCCAGCACGTGGTTCGACGGGTCCACGTGCATGTAATACTGTTCGCTGTGCATCCGGAACGTGCCGATGCCCGCCATGATCGGATCCGTCGGGTCCATGACGTCCACCGTGTAGTCCACGATGTTCCCCGGATGGGCCACCCATTGCCCGCCGCACATAAACTGGTACTCCGTCTCCAGCCGGAAACTGTCGCACAACCCGCCGTGCATGCCCGCCAACCCCACCCCGCCGCGAACCGCCTTCAGCAGCCCCTGCAACTGCGGCTTCGCGATCGTTGCCATCGTCACGTGCTGCACGATCAGATGGTTCTCGCCCAGCGACGGGTCCAGGTAACTGTCCAGCGAATCCGACATCTGCACCTCGAATCCGTTGGCGCGTAGCTGCTTGGCCAGAATCTCGCTAATCTGCCGCGGCTCGTGCCCTTCCCAGCCGCCGTACACGATCAGCGCCTTTTTCTTCGTCTTGCTCATCGCTCCGTCTTCTCCTTGACACTTGACATCGGACTTTCCGTTTCACTGCTCGGGCTCGAACGGCTCGGTCTCCAGCCGATCGCCCTTGGGGCGTATCTTCTCGATCCGCGTTTCGGCCTCGGCCAACTGCTTGCGGCACAAATCGATCAGCTTCGCCCCTTCCTCATATAGTTTGAGGCTCGCCTCCAGCTCCACGTCGCCCTTCTCCAGACCGGCGACAATCTGTTCCAGCCTCTTGAGATTCGACTCGAAACTCGCTTTGGCGTCCTTAGCCATCGCCGTTCCTCCCCTGCCGATACGTTTCTTCGTTCGTCTTCACTCCGTAACACGGCTACGGATGCGCCCGCCCCCGGCCACCAGCGTGCTGAGTACCTCGCCGACAGCCACGTCCTCGGCCGCACGCACCGCCCTGCCCGTAGCCTCGATCAGGGTGATGCTGTAGCCGCGCTGGAGCACCGCCAAGGGGCTCAGCGCCTCCAGGCGCGCGCCGAGCCGTTCCACGACGGCCCTGGCCCGCTCGCCGACGTGTCGCCCGGCAGCCTCGTGCCGCGCCGTAGCCGCCGCCAGACGCGCTCGCATGGCCGCCAATTGCTGTGTCGGCCGCAGCGGCGCCAGCCGCCGTTCCACGTCGTGCAACCGTCGCCGTCGCAGCTCCAGCAGCGCCGACGCGGCCGCCACCAGCCGCCCCGCCAGATCGTCCACACGCGACGACGGCAATCCCGCGATTTCCTCCGGATAGCGGAAGAACCGGTGCTCCGCCACCCGGTCCAGCCGGTGCCGCGCTGCCGCCAAGGTCACCTCGACGGCGCGATCCAGACGCCGCGCCTGCACCCCGAGCCGCGCCAGCCACTCGCGATGGTCCGGCACGACGATCTCCGCCGCCGCCGACGGCGTCGGCGCTCGCACATCGGCCACAAAGTCGCAAATCGTGAAATCCGTCTCGTGACCCACCGCGCTGACCACCGGAATCCGGCACGCCGCCACGGCCCGCGCCACGCACTCCTCGTTAAACGCCCACAGGTCTTCCATGCTCCCGCCGCCGCGGCCCACGATCATCACGTCCGCCTGGCCGTACAACAGCCGGTCCACGTCGCTCACCGCCCGGGCAATCTCCTCCGCCGCGCCCTCCCCCTGGACGCGCACGGGGTACAACAGGATCCGCAGCCCCGGCCACCGACGCGACAACACGTGAATGATGTCCCGAATGGCCGCTCCCGTCGGACTGGTCACCACGACCACCGTCTGCGGGTTGGTCGGCAACGGCTTCTTGCGCTGCGGCGCGAAGAGCCCTTCCTTCTCCAGTCGCTCTTTCAACTGGCGGAACCGGACTTCCAGCGCCCCCAGCCCCACCGGACGCAACTGCGCCACATACACCTGGCACCGTCCGCCCGCCGGATAGAAACTCACACGCCCGCGGACCACCGCCTCCGTTCCGTTCTCCAACGGCTCCCGGACGCGCAACGCCTGATCGCGCCACATCACGCAACTGATCTGCGACTGATCGTCCTTCAGGTCGAAATAGAGATGCCCGCTGACCGCTCGCTTCAGGCCGCTGATCTGCCCCACCACCCACACGTCCGCGAAGCACGTATCGAGCACGTCGCGCACGCCGCAGGCCAGTTGCGTGACGGTCAACGGCCGCTCGGCCGTCCCGTTTGCCGAGGCAGGATCGTCCGTCGGCAACGACGGCCGAGGCTCGGGCAACGCCGGATCGCCCTGCAATGGCTCGCCAGGAACCGGCGCCTCGCGCGACGCCTCGCGCCGCCGCCCCGGCGACGACGGCGGAGGATCGTCCCGCGGCGGCCGGACCCGCCCCGGATCGAACAGCGGCAAATCCAGCGGTTGTCGGCGACTCTTGGCCATGATGTCCGCAATGCTCCTGACGATGCGCGGCGCCCGGCGCGACTACTCCTGCCCGCCGTCCTCGTCGTCCGACGCCGACGGCGACCCCGACGACCCCGGCGCTCCCTGGCCCGGCGTCGGCACGAACGGGATGTTCACCCGCCGAATCTGCGTCGCCAAACCCGTCTTCTCGTCGGCGGTCACGATGGCCCCGCACAGATGAATGTCGTCGGTCGCCACGTCGAAGTAGACCGGCATTCCCGTCGTCAGGAAATGGGCCACGCGCTTCTTGTCCCGCCCCAACACGCTATCGTACGGGCCCGTCATCCCCAGGTCGCTGATGTACGCCGTGCCATGCGGCAGCACGCGCTCGTCGGCCGTCTGGACGTGCGTGTGTGTGCCCACCACGGCCGTCACTTTCCCGTCCAGCAGCCACCCCAGCGCGATCTTGTCACTCGTGGCCTCCGCGTGCATGTCCACGAAAATCAGCTTCGTCCGCCCGTCGATCTGCTCCAGCACCCGATCCATCGCTGCGTAAGGACAGTCGATCGGCTTCATGAACGTCCGACCCTGAAGGTTCACCACCGCGGCCATGTGGCCCGAGGTCGTCTGCACGATCGTCCAGCCGCGACCGACGGCCACATCGGGCAGGTTCGCCGGCCGAAGCAGCCGATCCTCCGACTCATACAGCGGCATCGACTCCTTCTTGCGGTAGCAGTGGTCCCCCATGGTCACCACGTCCACCCCCGACTGCCGCAACTCGCGGTAGATCGCCGGTGTGATGCCCGACCCGGCCGCCGCATTCTCGCCGTTGGTCACCACCAGGTCGATCTGCTCCGACTGGATCAGGTCCTTCAGGATGGCCTTGAGGGCCTCGCGACCAGGTTTGCCGACCACGTCGCCGACCAGCAACGTCCGAAATGCCATGAGCGTACTCGTTTCCAGGGGCCGCCAGGGGCACCGCAAGAGGACCGCGTTGTCCCGTTGATTCTAGGAGCCTCCGCGCCTCGGAGCAAGAACCAATGCTCAGCCGAGACTCACGTTTCCTTCACCTCGCAACGTGGACGGGTGCCATGTTTGCCGCGCCAGGCACGGCCGTTGCCCCCCACCTTCCCCATCGCGTCGTTGCCGCCGGACCCGGCCCGCCGTATAATCGCCCCTTGCCATGGATGCTCTCGACCGCCGACTCCTCGCCGCCCTTCAGGACGGATTTCCCCTGGACTCGCGCCCCTACGCGCGACTGGCCGAGAGGCTCGGTCTCGACCCGTCGCACGAAGCCGACCTCCACCGCCGCACCCTGCGACTGCTCGACGACGGCACGCTGCGACGCATCGGGCCCAGCTTCGATTCCCGACGACTCGGCTTCGAGCCCGCCCTGGCCGCCGTCCGCGTGCCTCCCGAGCGCGCCGCCCTGGCCGCCCAGATCGTCAACCGCTACAACGAAGTCACCCACAACTACCAGCGCAGCGGCAGCCCGTGGTCCCTCTGGTTCACCGTCATCGCCCGCTCGCCCCAACGTCAGCAGACGATCCTCGCCGACATCCGTCGCGACCTCGACCTGGCCGACGACGACATCATGGTTCTTCCCGTCCTGCAGCTCTACAAGATCGATGTCCGATTTGCCGCCCCGCCGGAAGATCCCGCAACACCTCCCCCGCTCCGCGACGTGCCGCCATGAACAACGGGCGATCGGATCGCTCCGACCGCCCGTCCTCATCGCCCTACACGTTTCCCAACGCCGCCTGCCCTGCCGCCTCACACCCCCGACGGGCTCTCGGCCGGCGACGCCTCCGGCTTCGGTTCCGCCTCGGGCTTGGTATCCGGCTGCGGCGGCTGTTGCTGTTGCTGTTGCTGCTGTTGCTGCATCGCCTGGAGCTCCTGGACTACCGCCATCTGGGCCTTCTGCAACCACGCCATGCTCGCCTGCTGCGCGTCCTGCTGCATGGCCGCACGGGCCTGCACATACCGCTTGCCCAGCGGGCTCTGGTAGAACTCGATCAGGGCCTTGACGTCTTCCTTGGCCATGTGCTTGGCATAGACCGGCACCAGCGCCGCCGTCAGCTCGTCCGCCGAAATCTTCTTCGCCGCCCTGTCCCAGAACTCCTCCGGAAGTTGCGGCGCCATCTGGCGGAACCGGCTCAGAAGCACCGCCGGCGCTCGCTTCTGCTGCTCCGTCTCGCCCGTCACGTCCATCAGCGTCAGAATGTCCTTCTGAACCTCCGGATCGAGTCCTGACGCGGCCCCCTGGCCCGCCTCCTGCTGCTGGGCCAACGCAAACACTCCCAGGCCTAGCACACCCATCAGGGCCACGATCCACAACGACCTCTTCATTGCCGCTCTCCTTATCGTCCCATCGTTTCGGACGCCCCAGGCGTCCTCTGTTGGCGCTGCCGTCCGGCCACCGCGGCTACTGCAGCGGTCCAAGCCCGCCACTGTACCCCTGACTCCGCCTTTGTCAAGCCAGCGCGCCGCCGCGGAACACGAACATCATGAAGACCGTACCGCCCCTCGGACAGATGTTGCCCCCGGCCATGAAGCAACAGGGCTTGGATTATCCCTCGTCCTGTCGCCCCACGCGGAAAAATGTACCGTGAGTTCACTGGGTCCCTGTCGCCCGAACTACTTCGCGGCGGTCTCTTTCGCTTCGCCCTGGCGTCGCAGCTTGTTCATCGCCTTGATCGCCATGAAAATCACGAACGCCACGATCAGGAAATCGATCACCGTGTTGATGAACATCCCGTAGCGCAGTACCACGGCCGGAACTTCCTTCCCCGCGGCATCGACCGACGCCGCTTTCAGCGTGATCGCCAGTTGCGAGAAGTCCATCTTGCCCAGGAGCATCCCGATGGGCGGCATCACCACGTCGTTGACCAGCGACGTCACGATCTTGCCGAATGCGCCGCCAATGATGATGCCGACGGCCAGATCCACGGCGTTGCCCTTGACGGCAAACTCCTTGAATTCCTTCATCAACCCCATCGTCATGCTCCTTTCACGAAGAACGTTTGCCCTGGCCGGTGCCTGGAAGTGTGTCCCGCAAGGCGGTGCCTGTCCGACAGCGTCAACACGCCCGGCGTCGCCGCTCTCTGAAAGTCGCTTCAGACATGCCGTCGGCGCGCGAAACGCCAACGTGTTCCGCACGGAAGCATACCACCATCCCGGTTTTGCAGACAAGGGGAAAGGCGTGCAAGACTCGCGTGAGCGTGCCCGTTGTCGTTTCCGCGGTTCCTTGCCGCACCGCCGGCGGTTAGAATGGCAGCCGCACGCCGGCTGATGGAGCGACCTGTAACGATGCGATCCGGGCATCTGTCTTTCGCGGTTGTAGTGCTGTGTGCACTGACGGTCTGCGCCGCGGTCCTTGCCTCCGACAAACCTGCCGAGGTCGCCCTGGCCACGGTCAACAGCGACTTCGTCGCCGAGAACCAATGGGCCCTCGCGCGCCAGACCGCCGCCGGCGGCGACTACGAGGCGGCCACACACCTGTACCTCACCCTCGCCGAACGCTACGGCGGCCACGTGGTCGCCTGCGGCGAACGACTGTACCGTCCCCTGTGGCGGCAGGTGCTCGACGACGTTGCCGCATGGCCTAAGCCCGCCGCCGACCTCTACCGCCGCGCGGCAGACCAGGACGCCGACGCCCGGTACGCCCGCGCCGCCGCCACGGGCGACCTGGCTGCCCTGGAGCAACTCGTCGAGGTGCGGCTGATGTCGCCCGCCGGGACCGCTGCCGCCGTCGCCCTGGCCGATCGGCTCCTCGAGGCCGGCGATTTCGCCCTCGCCTTCTACTACTACCATCTGGTCCTCGACCAGTGTCCCGACGCGCCGATGGCCCGCGAGCGACTCCTGACCAAGGCCTTTGTGGCCGCGACGCTCGCCGGGTTCGACGGGCAGGCCGTCCTGATCCGCGAGCAGCTTCAGGGCCGGACCGCGCCGCTGTTGGGGCAGGACACCGAGGCGGTCCTTCGCCGCATGGCCGACCGAGCCCGACACGATGCGGCCGCCGACACCGCCGAACACCAAACCCTCCTGCCGACGTGCGAACCGGCCGCCGTGGCCTGGGTTCACCCCATGACCACCCAGCCCATCCGCAGCCGCTATCCGCTGACCAGCACCGCTGCCCCCCTGGCCGCCTACCGCCGCGGTCAACTGGCCGTCACGTTTCAGACGAGTCTCTGGTTGCTCGATGCCGCCACCGCACGCACGCTCTGGCGCTACGACGCCGACGGCCGCACCGGCAACGCCCCGCCCGTTCACTATCTCTATGAACAAGCCCATCGGCCCGTGTTCGGCGACGACGCGATCCTGTCGCCGCTGTCGTGCGGCGGGCGGACCGTCGTCGGAGGACAACTCGGCGGCGTCGTCAATCTGGTCGCCCTGCGGCCCTCGGACGGCGCCCTGTTGTGGCAGTGGAATCCCTGGGGCGAACACCTCGGCTCCAGCCCGATGGCTGTGGACTCGATGCCCGCGACCGATACCCGACGCGTCTTCGTACCCCTGGCCACCATGACCGACCTGTTCGGCGAAGTCCATGTGGCCGCCGTGGACCGACTGTCCGGACGGCTCCTGTGGCAACGCGGTCTCGGCGCCCACAACAACCAACTGCCGCCAGGCCGCTGGTCGCTCCCCAGCATGCCCTTAAGCACCGGTCTCGCCCTGCACCATGGTTTGCTGGTCTCCTGCGGCGGAGGACTCGTCACGGTCCAGTCCGCCGTTTCCGGCACGATCCTCTGGCAACGCCAGGTGCCGCAACGCACCGATTTCAACACTCGGCCATCCGCCGTCCGACACATGCCCGGCATGGTCTTCAACGGCCAAGTCAACGGCCGTCGCCCGCCCGCCCTGGTCCGCGGCCGCTACGTCATAGCCGGCGACGCCTCGACCGCCGAGGTCCTCGCCTGCGACCTGCTCAGCGGACGCCTCGTCTGGGCTCAGCCGGCCGACGATGCCGCCCAACTCCTCGCCGCCGACAACGAACGCCTCTACACCTGGGGACGCACCCTCATGGCCCGCGACCTCCGATCCGGCAGCCCCCTGTGGCGGCTCGCGCTGCAGGAGCAGGAACTCATTGCCGCTACGCCGCTGGTGACGCCTACCGATGTGTACGTCGCCACCGACCGACAACTGCTCATCGTCCGACGCGACAACGGCGCGGTGCGACAGCGCATCGCCTGGCCTCCCGACCGCGGTCCCGGCGAACTCTTGCTCCTGCCCGAGGGGCTACTGGTCCTCGAACCGCAATGCGCCGTGCTGTACGAGCCGTGGCCGGCCACGCGGTCGCGCCTGGAACACCTGGCCGCCGCCGATCCGGCCGATGCCGCACCGCTGATCGACCTTGGCCGCACCGCCATGCGACTCGACCGCCGCCGCGAAACCCTCGACGCCCTCGCCCGCGCCCAACAGCGCCTCGGCAACGACACCGCCGCGTCGGTCGCCCTGTTCGCGCTCTACGATGAACTGCTGGCCAGCCTGGCCGACGACGCCCGCGCCGCCATGGCCGCCGACATCATCGACCGCATGGCCCGTTGCGCCGCCACGCCCGAGACCGTGGCGCGGCAGGCCCTGCTCGAGAGCGATTACTATGCCGCAACGAACCCGCACCGGGCCGCCGCCGCGCTGCATCGCGCGCTGGCCTGCGACGACGTCCGCCGCGCCGCCGCCGACGGCGACCAGGCCGGCATCGTGGCCGAACGCCGGATTCGCAAGCTGGCCGCCATTCACGGCAAGGAACTTCTCGCCCCCTTCGAGCGGCAGGCCGCCGAACTGCGGCAACTGGCCGCGACCCAGCCCGACGCCCCGGCTGCCCTGCACGAGGCCGCCTTGCGGTTCGCCGCCACCGACGAGGCCCTCCGCACGCTCGAAGCCGAGGTGGCCGAGTACGAAAAGACCGGACGCACGCACCAGGCAATTGCACTCCTGGAACGCTTGATCAGGGCCGAGCCGTCAGGACCCGCCCATTGGCGCCGCCGGCTCGCGCTGGCGAATCTGTTGATACGAACGGACGAGCCCGACCGCGCGCGACTCCAGGCCGAGACCGTCCTGCGATGGGCGGACGCCGGCGCCTCCGACCCCGACGCCGACCGTAGTGCCGGCCCCGATCCTGCCACTGTCGAAGCCGCCCGCGCCTTGCTCGCTCGGCTCGGCGCCCCCGTCGCCGATGTCCCGCGACCGGTCCGTCTCGGCCAGGGGCCCTTCGAGCCGGCCTGGCAATTCGATCTGCCCAAGAAGCACGACGCCGGGCCCATGCCCGTCGCCGACCGCCGTTGCGACAACGCCCGCGCCACACAGCCCCTCTTCGCCGCCACCCGCTACGCCCTCGTCGCCCTCGACCGCGCCGACGGCAAGCTCCTCTGGCAACGCGACATCGACCTAAGCAGAAGCTCGCGAGTTGCCGTGCCCCTGTTGCTGCTCGACCGCGCCGTCGTCGTCGGCGCCGCCGACCGCGTCACGGCCCTCGATCCGGCCGACGGACGCCTGCTCTGGGAAACCGTGTTCCGCCAGCGGCCGCAGGTGTTCGAACCCTCGCTGCTGGTCGCCCTCTGGCACGGCAGCGAAGTCCACACCGTGCCGCGCACCTTCCAGGTGACGCGGCTGGATCGCCTCGGCGGGATGATCCTCGTCGAGACGCCGCACACACAGCACCTCCTGGCGCCCGAAGACGGGTACATCACGGCGACGATCGACGTCCCCCGCAATAGCCGTGACATCGCGTTTCTGCCTATGGCCGGACCGCTGGCCGTCGGGACAGTCGGCGGCGTCAAGCACGAGATCCGCGCCTGGGACCTGGTTGCCGGCGTGCCGCTGAAAGGGCTCACGCAGAGACCGTCGGCCGAGCCGTGCGGTCCCGGCGGCGCGTGGCACGAGGTCCTGGCGGCCCTGCCCGGGCGCAAACTCGCGCTGGCCGATCTACGCGCCGGCACGATTCGCTGGGAATCTCCCGACAACGCGCCTCCCAACGGGCGGTTCTCCGCGTGTCGTCTGGGAAATGTGCTGCTCGTCGGCACATGGGATAGCCGCCTGCTCGCCCTGCGGGCCGCCGACGGCGCCGTCGCCTGGTCGCGCAACGTCTCCCTGCCCAAGGGCGATGCCTTCCGCGAGATCGTCGCCGTGGACGGTGACGCCCTGGTGCACGGCGAACAGTGGATCGCACGCGTCGGCGCCGACGGCAAAATCCGGTGGCAGCACACGTGCTCCGACGGCGACGCCATCGACCGCCTGTGCCCCGCCCGAGACCGGGTGCTTCTGATCGGCCGCCGCAAAGGACCCAAGGACGACGTCGCGTTCCTCCAGACCATCGGACTGACCGACGGCAAAGCCGACGCCCGAACGGACCTCAGCGCCGACGAATCGCCCCACCGCATCACGGTCACGCCCGCCGCCGGCGGCCTCCTTGTCGTCGGGCCCCAGGCGGTCCGCTTCTACGTCGCCGGCCCGTCCAGGTAATGTCGCGACGTCCTCATCGTCCGTGCCGGATTCCATTCTCATCAGCGGCGTTGCCTGACGTCCGGCGGCGTCACTCGCCCGAGGCTTCCACGGCCCCGATGTCCGGGGCTTTGCCGTGGTGGGCCAGGTGGACGGCGGCCCCCTGGGGCCAGGACAGCTCGCGATCGACCGTCAGCGTGCCGGTGTCGTAGTCCACGGTCGTCACCGTCGCCGCCGGCTGGTCGCCAACCTGGACACGGTCGCCCGGAATGAGACCGAACCCGTCGCAGAAGTAGAGGGCGTCCTCGACAACGACGCGCGTGCCCTGGCCGGCGAAACGCGTCCGTGTCAGGGGCAACGCGGCATCGATGCACGGCGACCCGGGCCGCGGACGGAAGTCGCCGCCCGCCGGATCGACCAGTTGTGGGTCGGCCTCGAGGTTGCCGTCGAACAACTGGCGGTGGCACATTGCGACCGATTCGGCTACGGCCTCGGCTAGCGTCATCCGCCGGCCTTCGGCTGCGCCGTCGGCCATCAGTTCGAAAACCTTCCCGTCCTCGGGGCCGCCGAACAGAAGGTTGCCCGTGAAGGGATTGGCCTGCTGCGTCGTGAAGTTCTTGTAGAACGGCATCGGTAGCCGCAGCGGCGCCGTGAAGGTATGGAACAGGTTGTTCTTGAAAACGTTGTTGCAGACCGGCACCAGACCGGTCGCGCTGCGATAGGTCAGCGGCACCTGACAATCGTAGAACGTGTTGTGGTAGATGCGGCTGTGCTGGGCCAGGTCGAGGCTGCCATACTCGTTCACGCCGGACTTCAGCCATAGGACGCCGTGGAAGTACGTGGGATGCGGCTTCGAGCGGACCGTGCGGTTGTGGGTGAAGAGGTTCCGCCTCACAATGGTCCGCGAGGCGTGGAACTGGATGAACGAGGCAGCCAAACCGGTCATTGAGTTGTCTTCGACGAGGGTGTGCTCGGCGCCGTGGAAGCTGAGGCACTTCCACTTGGGTTCGTGGAACGTGTTGCCGCGAACGATGTTGTGCGACGCGATGAATTCCGGGTCGTGGCCCATGATGCAGACAGCCACGTGGCTGATCTCGTGAAACTCGTTGCCCTGGACCAAGTTGTAATGGCTATCACGCCAGAGGCTGATGTAGTCGGCCAACGCCGGCTCCGGATCGTCCGCCGTCCAGCCCGCAGGATACGGGATCGCCTCCAGAAATTTGCAGTCGGCGATCGTGTTAAAGCTGCCGCTGTTGACGTAGATGCCATGGTACATGCGGCACCGCTGGAAAGTACAACGGCGCACCGTGTTGTGATGGGCGTAGTCACCGATGTAGATCCAGCCCTCGGCGTCGCGGAACGTCAGTCCGTCAATTATCGTATAGTTGCAGCCGGCCCCAAGCTTCAGGGCGAATCGCTCTTCCCACCGGCCGCCGTCGGTCTCTCGGCTGGTCGTCACAACCACCTCTCCCTCCCCGTGGCGGCGGTAAACGATGGGGGCTTCGGCCGTGCCGCCTCGGGCCAGCCGGATGCGGCCGACGTAGACGCCGGGCAGGATGTTGACCGTGTCGCCGGCGTCGGCGACCGCCGCGGCCCGAGCGATGGTGGCGAAGGCGGTCTCAACCGACAGGCCCGCCGCCTCGTCGTTGCCGCGCGGTGAGACGTAGTAGGTTCGCCCTTCGGCGGCAAGGGCGGCAGACGGCGCGGCCAAGAGCAATGCGGCGACGGCCAGCGGCAGGAAGGCGAATCCGGCGGCGGTGGGGCGCAGCGTCATGGGTTTTCTCCCAGTGTCAGTGGTGAACGGGGCGGGGCCAGGCATGGCCCGGGAGCGTCCACAGAGATGAACCCCGGCGACACGACCGGGTGTCGTGTGGACCGAACACTGCAAGCGCAATACATAGGGGGCGACCCAGCGACCGCCCCCTTGCGGACCTCAGACCCCACGCCGAGGGGCCACGGGACGATGCGTCCCGTCCCCACAGACACGGGGCAAGTCGATTCACCGCGTCTTTCTGCGCCGCCCCAGAATCACCCCGATCAGGCCGAAACCCAGCAGGGCCATCGTGGCCGGTTCCGGAACACACCATGTGTCGATCGTAAGTTCATCGACCATGATATTGCCGCTGACGTTGACCACTTCCGAAGACGGATTCGGTATCAGCTCGAGCTGATAGGTGCTGTGGAACCACTGGTCGGCGGGGGCCGGTTGCCCCGTGGGTTCCAGGGCCACGGTGGCGATTTCCAATGCCGTCGCGCCCCACAACGTCTCAACGACCAGGGGCGTCGCACCGAGCACCTGCGGCGACCACGTTAGCTGCACCCAGATATATTTGATCGGAAAAGGCTCCGGCCGGTTGGGGATCGTAGCGATGATCTGGCCCGACAGCGGCCACACGCCGATGCGGCCGCCCCATTCCTCCTGCCACGTCTGCCCCTGCCCGGGGTAAATGACCGCGCCGGCCGACCCGTAGGGGTTATTCTCCTCATCCGCCCTCGGCATCGGGTCCGGATTCCAGAACTCCCACTTCGCGAAGGTGGTTCCTTCTTCGCTACGCCACACCGGCGGATTGAGGTCGTCGGCCCACGCCGCCGGCGCAGAGGCCAGCAGTATCACAGCCACCAAGCCAGTCCAGACACGTTTCATCGTTGCGTTCCTCTCGAAGGTGGTTACAGCCGTCCAGGTGTCCCCGCAAGACGATTTTTAGACTACACTTAGTGCACGAAAAAGGCGAACCCCAGAGCTTTCGCTCCCCCGGTTCGCCGACGATATGCACGCGTACTCCACGCGCATCAAGACCCGAAGCCGGGCCCCGACGCCCCTTACACTGAGGTCAGTATAGCACAAAATATCGTGGAGTCAACCTGAACAGCTTCTTTTTCAGGCTCATCCAACATTTTCGGGAAACCCCTCCGCGACCCCGCCTAAAGAGGGCGAGTCGCCCCCCTCCGCCTACTTGCAGGCAAAGGCCCCCAAGCCGGCCGGGGGCGGTGAGGGTCGAACGGAGGAAAACCCTCCGAATTCGCAAAGTTTTCTCCGCCCGACCCCCTCGCCCGGCCCTGCGGGCCGCCCTCTACCCTCAAGCGAGACCCGTTACAACCTATTTTCCCGCGGCCCAGTGGATGCCGACCGACTCGGCCTTCAGCGACGACTCGCCCGAGCGGAGCTTCAGCCCGCCCGAGAGCGTCACCTCCGTGCCGCCAATCATACCCAGGTCGGTCACCTCGTCGCCTTTGATCCGCACCACGGTCACGAGGGCATTGGTCGTGACGTTGCCGCCGCTACCGGCCTCGGCGGGCTTGCCGCCAGTCTGCGGGTCAAACCGGACAAGGATCAGGTCGGTCCCGCCGTCGGTTCGCGTCACCTTCAGCCCGTAGGCCGGCACAGGACCGCTAACCTCGAACGATTCGGCCTTGGCCACGGCGTCGGCTGCCTTGAACGGATCGATCACGGCGGCGAAGACCGTCTCGGTCCCCTGGCGACGGACGACGGCCTGGTGCCGCCCGCCGGGCACCTGGCCGACGAACACAGTGGACGCCGGCCCGCCGACGACGAAGGCCTTGACCTCGTTGGCCGGATGCGTGCGGCGGTCGTCCTCGGGCACCGACTCGGCGAACTCCTGGCCGGCGGCGACGGTCACGGCCTCGCGCGACCAGACGCCCATCCAGGCGTCGGCCGTCTCGACCGGCGGCAGCGCGAGGATGTGCTTATAGCCCAAGTCGGCCGCCTGGCCCATCGGCTTCAGGGCCGCGGGGTCGGCCCCGCGCAGAGCATCGAGCGTGCCGCGGAAGCAGAGCGGGTAATCGAACGTCCGCTTGCCCTTGCTCCAGCAGCGGTAAATGTCGGCCACGTAGCCGGGCATCTGGACCACGGTGCGGTCGAGGCCGACGCCGGCGTAGGCGTCGCCGCTCTGGCCGCGCATCACCTTGATCGAGCCGCGATCGGCAAACGCCAACAGCTTGCCCGTGGTGGGGGCCTGCGAATGCTTGTCCACCGAAACGCACCAATGGGCGATCGTCGCCTTGCTCCACTCGCCGTGGCGGCGGTCTTCGTAGCGGTACATCTGCGGCTCGCCGGCCAGTTCGTCGCCGTCGGCGAACAGAATCAGGTTCAGCTTGTCCGGGTGGCCGTGGACGCCGCCGTGGGGGCCGTAGTCCATGAGCAGATAGGTCTGGCTGTCGCCCTCGCAGCCGCGAAGAATGGCGTAACCCAGGGTGTCGAAGATGAGGCTCGTGAGTCCTTCGAGCGGCTTCTCGGGCAGTTTCTCGTAGATGACGGTCGGGAAGTAGCAGCCCGAACTCTGCATGAGTTGCCGCATGGCGTCGTTGATGATGCGTCCGTAGTTGGCGTCGCCGTAGCGCAGGTAGGCGAAATCGTAGGCCATGGCTTCCCAGGAGCCGCCGACGGCCGCGCGGCTGGAATCGTGGATGCCCGGGGCGGTGCTGTCGGGGTAGGCGTACTTCAGCGGCGAGTCGAACAGGTTCTTGAAGCGGCACTGCTCGAAGCTATAGAGGTCGATGCCCTTGCGCGCCAAGGCCTCCAGACAGGCCACCAGGGCGTGGCGTCCGAAGAGATGGTAGCCGATGGCGCCTTCGCCCCACATGCCGTCGTCGCCGATGCCGGTGTGGAGGTTGTAGCGTGTGTTGGCCGCGCCGAGGTCGATCCAGTCCTGATCCCTCAGGACGATGCCGCCCTGGATGTAGGCGGCATTATAGAAATTGGTCCAGTTGCCGATGGTCTTGCGCGGGCCGGTCTCGTCGGCGGTGCGCCAGGCGGGATTCTTCTTGTCGCGGGCGGCGACGTCGTCGGCGGCGCTGCGTTTGCCGTTGATGAACGTCAGGGCGTGGCGGATCAGGTCTTCCTCGATCAGCCGTCGGTCGTCGTCGCTCAGGCACGGCGCGTCGTGGATCATGTCGTAGCCCTGTATCAGCGGCAGCAGCCACATGGACTCGCTGAGCCGCTGGGCCATGACCTTGCCGGTGTCGCTGGCGTTGACGCCCTTGTGCTCCTGGTAGCCGTTCGGATAGAGCCGCGCGTAGCCGACGAGAATCTCGCGGGCCTTGGCGGCGTATTTCTCGTCGTCGGTCACCTGGTAGGCCCATCCGAACCATCCGACCTTCTTGGCCAGGGCGTCGTGGGCCTGGCTGGCGGCGTCGCCGCGGTCGGTCATCTGCGCCGGCTTGGTCGGGTCGGGCATCTCCACCGGTTCGGCGAGCCAGCCGTCAGACACGGCAATCAGGCGGTCGAGCATCTCCTTGCCCCGGTTGCCGGAACGAATGGTGCGGACGACGGCGTCGATTTCCTCGGCCGTCAGATAGATGCCCGGGAAGCGTCCCAGCGGAATCGTCGGCGGCAGGGTGGTCTTGATCCGGCTGTAATCGTTGCGCGGCGACGCGCCTTCGATGTAGGCGGGCGCCTCGGCATTGAACTGCGGCACCTCCAGGTAGGGCGCCAGGTCGGCCGAGGTGATCACTTCGATTTCCCCCAGACCGCCATAGGTGGTCCGCTTGCCGGCGTTCTTGCCCTCGGTGAGAATCGGCCCCTCGTGAACCGAAAGAATCGTGACCTCGACCCATTCGATGGTTTTGTTGACCTCGACGGTCTGTCGGGGATAGGGATTGTCTTTCGTGGGCCACAAGGCCTCCAGGGCCCGTTTGATGACGGTGCCGTCGGAAAGGCGAATCTCGATGTCCTTGGGGGTCTGGGCGGTGTCGTACTTCGAGCAGATGAAGTTGATCTGCGTGATCGGCAGCGCGGCCACCAGGTCGATGCGGTATCGCACGGGCGTGCCCCAGGTCACGCACCAGGAGTTGGGATTGCCGTCCACGAGGGCGTCGGGCCCGGTGTTGCGGTCTTTGCCGGCGCCGTCGCCGATCAGTTCCAGCGCGATGCGGCCGCCCTTGTCGATCCGTGCAGCATTATGAGCCTGGATCTCGGCGTTTTCCTGCCGCCAATTCCGCTTCGCGGCCTGCGCCGAGGCCGTCCCGGCCCAGACCGTGGCCCACCATGCCAACGCCGATACGCAGACAAGCGTCTGTTGCAACGCCTTCATAGGTCACCTCGTCAACTCAGACATGATCATCCCGACGTGCTGGCCCCTGCCGGCCGGCCTGGGTCAGGTCCGTCCCAGCGCGCTACCGTCCCACCCCCGCC
>CAZCOA010000007.1:0-63146 GCA_964500225.1 uncultured Anaerolineaceae bacterium
CCTCCCCGCCCCAAGCCCCCCGCCGCAATAAGCCGCGCACACCATACGGCTTGCCCGACTGCCATGCCCCAGGGATCAACAAACCGCTTTCGCGCGGTCCCGCGCCGTCCGGAGCGGGCACGGAGAGTATCTTTGTGGTTTCTTTATAATCTACGTGGAATTATAAAGATGCCCCGTGGGCCGTGGATGTTATACTGAATCCGGCATGCGGTAATATTGCGTAGAAGAAACCCACCGTCCCCTTTGACATCTACTCCTGGCCCGAGTATGATGTCGCCGCTGGTGGTCCCCCATGTCTATTGGAGCCGCTGCTTCGATGGCCTCGCCGTTCGTTCATTTGCACGTCCACAGCGAGTTTTCGCTGCTGGACGGCGCTTGTCAGATTGCCCAGTTGCCTGGGGCCGCCGCAGCCATAGGACAGACCGCCCTGGCCCTGACCGACCACGGTAACCTGTTCGGATCCATCGACTTCTACAGCGCGTGTAAGGACGCCGGCATCAAGCCCATCATCGGCTACGAGGCCTACGTGGCCCCCGGCGACCGCACGGTCAAGGAACCCATCGAAGGAGTCAAGGACCAGGGCTATCACCTCGTCCTGCTGGCGCGGAACGAGACGGGATTCCGCAATCTTCTGCGTCTGTCCACGGCCGCCTATCTCGAGGGGTTCTATTACAAGCCGCGCATCGACAAGAAGCTCCTGGCCGAGCACTGCGACGGCCTCATCGTCATGACGGCCTGCCTGGCCGGCGAGGTGCCGCGGCTGTTGCTGGCCGGCCGCCCCGACGAGGCCCGCCGCGTGGCCGAGTTCTACCGCGACCTGGTCGGTCCCGAGCATTTCTTCATCGAGATTCAGAACCACGGCATCGAGGACGAGTTGAAGGTGATGCCCCTTCTGGCCGAGCTGGCCGAGGCGGTCGGCGTCGGCCTGGTGGCCACCAACGACGTGCATTACCTGCGGGCCGACGACACCAAGGCCCATGATGCCCTGCTGTGCATCTCGACCGGCAAGACCCTCAGCGACCCGGCGCGGATGCAATACCCTGCGGGCGAGTTCTATATCAGGTCCGCCGACGAGATGGCCGCGCGGTTCGCCGCATACCCTGAGGCCCTCGAGGCCACGGTGCGCATCGCCGACCTGTGCAACTTGGAACTGAACTTCAAGGAGCGTCACGCGCCGATCTATCGTCCGCCGGACGGGATGACCGACGCGGCCTACCTGCGCAAACTCTGCGACGAGGGCCTGCGGTGGCGGTACGGCGAGGTGACGCCCGAGCTGCGCGAGCGCATGGACCGCGAGCTGGAGGTGATCGAAAGCAAGAACTTCTCCAGCTACTTCCTGATCGTCTGGGACTTCGTCAACTATGCCCGGCAACGGAAGATTCCGTGCGGGGCCCGCGGCAGCGGCGTCGGCGCGCTGGTCAGCTATGTGTTGGGCTTCTGCGACGTGGACCCGCTGAAGTACGGGCTGCTGTTCGAGCGGTTTATGGACCCGAGCCGCAACGAGATGCCCGATATTGACATCGACATTTGCCAGGACGGCCGCGCCGAAGTCATCCAGTACGTGCGCGACAAGTACGGGGCCGACCATGTGGCGCAGATTATCACGTTCGGAACGATGGCGGCCCGGGCCGTCGTGCGCGACGTCGGCCGCGTGCTGGACATTCCACTGGCCGAGGTGGACGCCATCGCCAAGAAGATTCCGGCCGAACTGAAGATGACGCTCGACCGCGCGCTGGAGGTCGAACCCGAGCTGCGCAAGATGGTCGCGGACGACCCGCGCGTCGCCGAGCTGATGGACATCGCGAGGCGTCTGGAGGGCACGAGCCGCCACGCTTCGGTCCACGCCGCCGGCGTCGTCGTGGCCGACGCGCCGCTGGTGCAATACGTGCCCCTGTGCAAGGTGGGCGACGACGTCACCACGCAGTGGACGATGAACGTCGTCGAGAAAGTCGGTCTGCTGAAGATGGATTTTCTGGGCCTGAAGACCCTCTCGATTCTTCAGCGCGCGGTGGAGCTGGTGGCCGCCGGCGGCGGGCCGCCGATCGACCTGGAGAACCTCCCGACCGACGATCCGCGGGTGCTGGCCCTGTTCGCGCGCGGCGAGACGCGGTGCGTGTTCCAGTTTGAAAGTTCGGGCATGCGCGATCTGCTCCAGAAGATGAAGCCCGACCGCTTCGAGGATCTCATCGCCGCCAACGCGCTGTACCGGCCGGGCCCCATGGAGATGATCGACGACTACATCGCCCGCAAGCACGGACACGCCTCCTATGCGTTTCCGCACCCGGTGATGCACGAGATCCTCGACGACACCTACGGCATCATGGCGTACCAGGAGCAGGTCATGCAGATCTGCAACCGCCTGGGCGACATCCCGCTGCCGCGCGCCTACAAGCTCATCAAGGCCATCAGCAAGAAAAAGCAGGACGTCATCGCCGCCGAGGAAGAGGTCTTTAAGGCCGGTTGCCGGGCCAAGTCACTGCCGGATCACCTGATCAACGACATCTGGGAGCTCATCACGAAATTCGGCGGCTACGGGTTCAACAAGAGCCACTCGACCCGCTACGCCAAGATCGCCTACCAGACGGCCTACATGAAGGTCATGCATCCCGTGGAGTTCATGGCGGCGCAACTGACCTACGACTCGGCCTTCACCGACAAGGTGGTCGAGGACATCGCCGAGTGTCGCCGCATGGGCATCAAGGTCCTGCCGCCCGACGTAAACCTCTCGGACAGCCAGTTCACCGTCGTAAACGGAACCATCCGCTTCGGTCTGGCCGCCGTCAAGGGCGTCGGCGAGAAGGCCGTCGAAGCCATCATCCAGGCGCGCCGCGAGGGCGGCCCGCTGCGGTCGCTTTTCGACTTCTGCGAGCGCGTGGACCTGCGCCAGGTCAACCGCGCGGTCATCGACAGCCTCATCAAGTGCGGCGCGTTCGATTCCCTCGGCGCCGCGCGCAGCCGGCTGGCCGCCGCCCTCGACCGTGCGATCGCCCAGGGCAGCCGGGCGCAGGCCGACCAGCGCAGCGGACAAGGATCCCTCTTCGGCGGGCACGCCGCAGACACACTCGACGAGGACGCCCTGCCCGACCTTCCGGAATGGCCGCCGAACGAACTCCTGCGCATGGAAAAGGAAGTTCTCGGTTTCTTCGTCTCCAGCAGTCCGCTGGTCGAGCACGAGTGCACACTCCGCACCTACGCCAACGCCACCACCGCCGACCTCAAACAGAAACCCGAGGACGCTCAGGTCATCCTGGGCGGCATGATCACCGCTCGGCGCGAGCGCCTGACCAAGCAAGGATCCAAGATGGTCATCCTCGTCCTCCAGGACCTCGAAGGCAGCACCGAGTGCGTCGTCTTCGACAAGACCGCCCAGCAGTTCGCGCCGCTGTTGCAGGTGGACCAGGTCGTCCTGATCGCCGGCTCAGTCAGCCGCCGCTGGGAAGAGCCCAGCGTCCGCGTCGATGCCGTTTACTCGATCGACGAGGCTCGCCAGAAGCTCACCTCCGCCATTCGCCTCCGACTGCGCGAGCGGGCCCTCGAAGACGAGCAGCTCCAGCAGTTGCGCGACCTCCTCGCAGCCCATCCCGGACGCGTGCCCGTCCACGTCGAGCTGACCACGCCCAACAACTACCGCGCCGTAATCCTCGCCGGCAGCCGGTTCCGCATTCAACCCGATCCCGACCTTCTGGCCGACATCGAGCGACTCCTCGGCGAAGGCCACCTCGTCCTTGTCGGCGGCAACGGAAACGGCAACTCCCGGCCGCGCCCCAGACGTTTTAACGTTAATGGCGCGCACTGAGAACGCTCGCCCGCGCCCCGGCCGCGCCACTCTGCATAGCTCGGGGCCACAGAACCGACGGGCTTAGCTGCAAGCCCACGCCTTCTGCTGGAGGATCGACCCATGACACGACGCCTGGGACCGCTTATCGGGTTTGCCGCAGCGGCAGCGCTGTGCGTTGCCCGAGGAGCCGCCGCCCAGGACGCCGCGACGCCGCCCGAGCATGCCCTGGCCAAGGCCGCCGCCGAGCAGAAGCAACTCTACGAGAACGTCCGCCGCATGGTCCTTCGCCTCGGGCCCCAGGAGGTCGCCGCCCAGGCTGCCCAAGGCTGCCTCGGCGAGACCCTCGGCACGCGCATCGCCCCGATCCTCGAAGCGCAGCTCTGGGCCTACGGCTACAGCGGCGACAAGGCCTGGCTCGACCGCTTCGTGTCCATCGTCGAAACGCTCATGGCGCAGCTCGGAACGGACCCCAGCGGCCGCAAGGGATGGTTCAGCCGCCCCGACTCGCGCGCCTTTGCCGCACGATGGCCCACCACGTGGCCCGAGGGCCATGTCACGGCCTTCCAGGGACAGGAGGCTCGCCTTTGCGCCGTCCTGGTGGACCTGGCCCTGCTGGTCAAGGAAACGCCCGACCTGCGCGCCGCCTACGCCGCCAAAACCGACGCCTGGATCCGCACCATCCGCGACGACCTGCTGCCGAAGTGGCACAAGGAAGGGCTTCTGGTCGGACTCTCCGACGACCGAGCCGTGTTCCTCTATCCCGCACGCGCCATCACGACCGCCACACCCCCCGCGTGGACGCCCTATCCCGGCCTGCTCGGCGAAAAAGACAACATCACCCTGCCGCACCCCGACCTCAGCGACATCGCGCGGCTCCACCTGAAGCTCTGGCAACTCACAGGCGACCAGGAGGCCCGCCGCCTGGCCGCGCGGCTCATGCGATGGCAGAAGAGCTGCCTCCGCCCCAACAAGAACGACTCCTACACCTGGAACTTCTGGGACCCCTCGGGCGACTACGACTTCCGCCCCCAGGGCGGACTGGCCTTCGGCATGTACGTCAGCCCCGACCCCCTCCAGCACCTGCGCGATGTCGAGGCCTTCGTCGAGGCCTACCACTCGGGCGTCGTCATCGACGAGACCGACATCAAGCGACTCGTCGCCACACAGACCGCCGTCATGCTCCAAGGCGACGCCGAGCGCCCCAAGTGGGTCGCTCCCGACGGCCAGAAACGCGGTATGCTCTGGATGCCCCTGGTCGAATTCGACGACCGCCTGGAACAGATCTTCATGGCGAACCCGGACGCCCGGCTCATGGACTTCGGCGGCATCCTGCGCGTCTTCCAGGAGAAGCCGCGCTACGGCGCGTGGAAACAACGCAAGCTCCATGGCGCCGAGCCCATCCGATGGCGCAACACCTTCGTCGATTACAAGAAGGACATGGAAACCCTTATCAAGAACCACCCGCCGCCGGACCCGAGAACCGTGATCCAGCGCGGCAAGTGAGTCCCTCGCCGCGCGTCAGCCCTCTTGTCACAAAAACGAACGCTGCCTCCCTTGCGGGGAGGCAGCGTGACGCAGGACACTCAGAAACACACGTCGGTCGCGGCCGTCAGGCTTTGCGACGCCGCGCGGCCAGGGCCGCCAACCCCACGCCCAGCAAGCCCATCGTCGCCGGCTCCGGCACCGCCGTCACGGCTACGTTGTCGAAGGTCACGTGCTGCAACGCCGTCACGCTGTACTCCCAGCCGCCGATCCTGACCTGAAGACTGTCGGTATTCGCAAAGACCGTCGTGTCGAGATCCACGAGCGTCGTCCACGTGCCGCCGCGGTTCTCGCGGAACAGCCAGTGGCTGGGCGTAATGACGCACTCGAAGTCCACCGGCGTGGACGGCACTTGGCGCCCCGCATCCACTACCGACTGCCCGGTCAGGGTATATCGGAATGCATCCGATGGATACGTCCGGTAACCGGCCTGAACGTAGTTGTTCAGCACATCGGCGTCCCGCACTTGAATGAGCATCTCGCCATAGACCTTGGTCACATAGGCCCACCGACCGGTGATCGTGACACTGGTCCAGTTCTGGGGCAAAACCAGCGGTGCCGAAACGGCGTAGGCCCCGCGTGGCTCGTTGGCTCCTTTGAAATACGAATGGAGCAACCCGCCGCTGACGCTCAGGCTGCACCCGGCATCGACCTGGGCCGTCCACTTGGCCGGATCCAGAGCCCCGCCTTCGAAATCGTCCTCCAGCAGCGTCACGTCGGCCCGAACCTCCGGGGCCGCCAGACCCATCGCCACCACGGCTGCCAGCACCATCCCTGTGCACAGATTCATTTTCAATCCCCCTAACCAGTGGCCCACCAACACGATACGGCGACGAGGCAGCAAAACAACCAACCCAGCCGCAACCCTGCCTTGCGGCCGGCCGCCCAATGCGAACCGTCGGTCCACAATATCCTGAGCGCCCCAGCGCACGGAGCGCAATACGCTGTGCTATGGTGACTTAAAACTCTACCGGTGCCCGATTGGCCCAGTCGGAACAAGCAGACGGGACCCACTTCACTACTGAGAATATGACACCAACCCGTGGTGAAGTCAAACGGATATCCATTCCTTGTGCGTATTGCGACCGATCTTGCCGTCTTGCCCGCAGGTCGTCGCCAACCTCAAAGGTGACTCCTCGACCTCAGCCGGTAGGGTCGCGTGCCACGTGCCCTTGATTGTGGGCGGCAGCCCAGCTATAACTTTGGGATGCGAGCGACGCCGCGTCTGCTGCCGCCAGCTGGACGCCCGGGCGGCGCAGAGGACGTCTCAACCTGGGGAGGCCGGCTCATGCACCTCACTGCACGGAAGATGGCCGCGATCGTGACAGTGGCCGCGGGACTGATCCTGCCGGCCGCGGCAGCAGCACAACAACCCGCCCCATCGGACCCTGCGGCCCCTGCAACGACAACGGACCGGGCCGTTCAGGTCGCTCCAGCCACCCAGGAACCGCAGGACGCCGAACAGAAGGAGAATGCCATGACGGCAACGAAACCCGTCGAGGGCGGTCCGAGGAAAGTCATCGTCGGCACATGTATGTTCGCGATGTGGGGCACGTATCCGGGTCTCCAGCAGCGGCTGAATCAGCTCGGCGGCCTGATTGACGACATGGCGGCCAAGGCCCGCGCCCAGTACGGACGCAGCATCGACATTGCGGCGCTGCCCGAGGTGGCCGTCAACGGCGGCCTGCCCCTGGGGCCGAAGGAGGCGTTCCCGCTGGCCGGCACGGTGCAGGACTACTTCGCCGCCAAGTGCCGCGAGCACCAGTGCTATATCGTCGTGCCGATGACGGCCAAGGGGCTCGACGCCGACGCTCCCGAGCAGGCGTACAACATCTGCGCCCTGCTCGGCCGCACGGGCGAACGGGTCGGCGTGTACCGCAAGGTTCACGTCGTCGGCAGCCGCGGCAGCAACGACCTCGAGGGCGGCACGATGCCCGGCACGGACTTTCCGGTGTTCCAATGCGACTTCGGCAAGGTCGGCATTCAGATCTGCTACGACATCGCCTTCGATGACGGCTGGGAGACCCTTGGCCGCAAGGGCGCCGAGCTGGTCATCTGGAGCACCCAGTCGCCCGGGCAGCGCAAGGCCGCCTTCCGCGCCTACGCCAACGGCTACTACGTGCTCACGAGCACCTGGCGCAACAATGCCTCGCTGCTGGATCCCACGGGCGACCTCATCGCCTCGATCACCAAGCCCGAGCAGCGCGTCCTGGTGACCGAGATCGACCTGGAGTACCTGCTGATTCCGTGGCAGCCGAAGCTCGAGAACGGCAAGGCCTTCGACAACGCCTTCGGCCAGGGGACCGTCGGCTACCGCTACAGCGAGGCCGAAGACGGCGGCATCTTCTGGTCCAACGATCCGAAGCGTTCGATCAAGGCCATGGCCAGGGAACTGGGCCTGGACTGGGGCAACGCGGAAGTCGAACGGAACCGCGCCCTGCAGGACGCGATCCGCGGCTGCCCGCCGTGCCTGGACTAACCCGCCGTGGCGGGCTTGTCCCTCCCCCGACAAGGCCGCACAAGCCCGGCCGCGCCGCCGAACGCCGCGAACCGGACGGCGCCGCACGCCCCCTCCCCCAGGCGCCTCCGCCTCGGTTGTTCCTTGCGAACCGGCGGCGCCGCGTACGGTCGGCGGCCTATAATGGATGCAGACACGTCCGGATTCGCGCGAACCCTGCCGGCCCACGGCGAAAGGAGACCGCGGCCATGGAACTGACAACGTATCTGGAACAGCAGAAGGTGCCGTTTGATGTGCTGCACCACCCTCCGGCATTCACGAGCCAGGAGGTGGCCGCCGGAACACACGTGCCCGGGGACGAGGTCGCGAAGGTGGTGGTCGTCCGTGCGGGACCGAAGCACTACATGCTGGTGCTGCCGGCCAGTTACCACGTCCGGTTCGACCGCCTGGAGAAGGTGCTGGGCAGCAAGAACGTCCGCCTGGCGACCGAGGCCGAACTGAGCGAACTGTTCCCGGACTGCGACCTGGGGGCGATGCCGCCCTTCGGCCACGAGTACGGCATGGAGGTGTACGTGGACGGCCACCTGGCCGACGACGAGAGCATCGTCTTCGAGGCCGGACGGCACGACGAGGCCGTGCGGATGCGATGGGCCGATTACCAGCGGCTCGCGCAGCCGAAGATCGTCGAGTTCGCGCAGCACCTGCACTGAGCGGCGCGCGAGCCGTCGCCGCGGCGGCCGAGGGGATTCGCGCGGCCGCGGTCGCCGCTAGGGCGCCGGGGGCCACGTCAGGAGAAACTCCCGCGGGCCGTCGCGTGTCAGGTCGATTTCCCACGAGGCGTTCTGCGGCGAGGCGCCTTCGTCCAACGTCGCCCGGATGCGGTAGTGACCGTAGTAGCCGCGAAAAGTGAATCCGTAGCGGGCGTCGCACCGGCCTTCGGCCCAGGTGTGCCACGTGCGGCGAATCAGGCGAACCAACGCCTGGTACGACGGCTTGGGCGAGAGGTCCTCGCGCAGCAGACCGCCGGGCCGGCCGCCCGCGGCGAATCGGTCCGACAGGTCGTGCCACGAAATCGACGCGACGGCCTGGTGAGCGAACGCCGTCCGATAGAACTCCTCCACCGCCGCGGCCTGCGCGGCCTCGTCGCGCGGCGGACCGGGAATCATCACTTGGTCCAGATGCACGGGCAGGCCCCCACGACCGATGCGGTCCAGGATTGCGTCGAGTTCCTGCGCGCTCCACGGGCCGCGCGCCTGGTACGCCCCCAGGGCCACGCCGCCCAGCCCCGTCATGCGGTCGCCCGTGCCCCCGCGCGCCGCCGTCGCAGCGATCCAGACGTGCGACGTCGCCAGCAACATCGTCGCCCCCGGGTCCGCCTCGGCCGCCCAGGCGATGGGGTACTCGACCCCGAGCCGCAGCTTGCCGAAGTTGACCTGCGGCCAGGCGCCCGAGACCGCGTCCCAATACTGGACGCGCCCCTTGAAGTGCCCCACCACCTCCGCGATGTGCTGCCGCACGAGCGCCTCGATCTGCTCGGGCGATTCCTGTTGCCGAAGCCACAGCGGCTGCCCCTCGTTGGCCAGCAGCGGCGACCCTTTCACCAGCAGTCCCGCCGACTCGCACCAGCGAACCATCGGCTCGGGGCCCGGTCGGCCGCGCACGTCGCGATGCCAGTCGAGCCGCCCCTGACGGTATTCCAGCAGCGACCAGTGCATCGGCACCACGGCCAGGTTGAACAGTTCGCGGAAGCGGCGCAGGTACGCCTGGTTCTGCCGCTCGTCGTCGAACAGCCCGAACGCGAACAGGTTGCACCCGAAGGGAAACTCGTGGGTCATCTGCTCGGCGGTCACCTGGGCGCCGTCGAGCGCCGATCCGTCGCCGCGTCGGAGTCGGACCACCACCTCGGCGGTGCGCAGGTGCAAGGTCTTTTCGCGCAGACGGTACGGACGCAGGTACACGTCCTCGGTGTCGTCCAGCAGTTGCCTGGCCACGACCAGGGCGCGGTGAACCTCGGCGGCCTGCTGGCCCGCGTCGTGCGCGGTACTGGCGGCCATGGCCACCAATCCCCAGAGCTGCGCCCCCGTGTGGGCTCGTTGCAGGAACTCGTCGGTCCGGGCGGTGAGCATGTACGGCCCCTGAAGCACCTGCCGTCGCAGGGCCTCGGCGGCCTCCTGGGCCCGCAGGCGTCGGGCCACGGCCTCCGCCGGCGGCCCTGGGATCAGCACCGCCTCGAGCGCCCCGCGCAGGGCCTCGACATACGCCGCCGCGCTGCCGCGCGCCGCCGCATACGACCGGTCCAGCGACGGGCCCTCTTGCTTCCACGCCATCAGTTTCCGGTCGCTCGCCGCCATCACCTCGCGGACCATCCGCTCCAGCAGCCCCAGCAGCTCGTTCACCTCGTCCGGCGACAGCGATCGCCGCAGCCACGGGCTGCCGACCAGTTCCTGCGGCACGCCGGCCGAGGTTTCCAACGTCACCGGACGCCCATCGGGCAACACAAACCGCGACGAAAACCCGCACCCGGCCGACTCGTTCCAGACGCGGATCAGCAGCCGATTCCATCCCTGCGACAGCCGCACGGGAACCTTCTCCTGGTCGGCCTGCCACGAGCCGATCTTGTCGTTCGGCGATGTGAACACGCACCGCCCGTTGAGTGTTACTTGAACCCGGTCGTCGCTGCCGATCAGGAGCACCAAGTCCTGGTCGGTCTGGCTGCGCACGTAAACGTGGGCCAGCGTCGCGGCCGACGGCGCCGGCCCCAGCACCCCCACGTCCACATACCCGCGCGGGTCGGCGTCGATCGGCACCCACAGGCGCCCCATCGTGTTATGCCCCTCGAACGGCAACTCCTCCGGCCCCACCAGTTGCCGCTCGGGCTCGAGGTCGCGGAAGGGACCGCAGGCCAAAAACTGCCGCACGAACGGGCTGCCCGCAGCCTGCCCCAGCGCGCAGGAGGCCGCCGCCCACGACGCCAGCAGCGCCGCGGCACACCACGACCACGATGTCCGACCGGCGGATCTCATCCGTCCCTCCCGATACGGGCATTCTATGAAACCAACATCGAATTGCAACCTATCGCTGGAAGCCGCGGACGCAGGCGGCCCGCCCCCTTCGCCCCCTGCATCCGAGGCCGCGTTGCCAACGTTGACTTGAGGGAGAGATGGCTGTAGACTGAACGGTCCGATTGTCGCAGGGACGGTCGTCTGGGCGACCGCCGGCGGCCGAACTGGGGAAGGAGAAACGATCGTGACGCGATACGATGTGGCGGTGGTGGGAGCCGGGCCGGGGGGATATGTGGCGGCGTTGCGTGCGGCGGTGTTGGGCGCGAAGGTCTGCCTGATCGAGAAAAGATACTTCGGCGGCACATGCCTGAACGTCGGGTGCATCCCGACCAAGGCCCTGCTGCACACAAGCGAGATCTTCTACCACATGTGCCGGGCGGAAGAGTACGGCCTGTCCACGGGCGGGCGCCCGTCGTTCGACTACGCCAACGTGATGGCCCGCACGCGCAAGGTGGTGGCCGGGCTGACCGGCGGCGTGCAGCAGTTGCTGAAGGCCCGCAAGGTGGACACGCTGATGGGCACGGGCAAGCTCCTCGGCGACGGCCGCGTGGAGGTGGACGACGGCCGCGGCGGCAAGCAGACCGTCCTGGCCGACAGCATCATCATCGCCACGGGCTCGGCGCCGGTGCGGCCGAAGATGTTCCCGTTCGACGGCCGCCACGTCGTGACGACCGACGAGGCCACCACGAGCGATTACCTTCCCGAGGAGATCCTGATCGTCGGCGGCGGCGTCATCGGCTGCGAGTTCGCGACGATCTACAGCGAACTGGGTCGCAAGGTCACGCTGGTCGAGATGCTCGACACGCTGTGTCCGGGGATCGACCCCGACGTGGGCCGCGAAATCACGCGGAGCCTGAAGAAGCGCGGCGTGACCGTCAAGGTCAAGACGAAGATCACCGAGATGACCGTCTCGGGCGATGTCGTGACGGCGAAACTGGAAGACGGCGACGCGGTGCGGGCGGGCATGGCGCTGATTGCCGTGGGCCGCAAGCCGGTAACGGAGGGCCTGGGCCTGGAGGCCGCGGGCGTGAAGACCGAAGGCGGCCTGATTCCGGTGGACTCGCAGTGCAAGACGAACGTGCCGGGGGTGTACGCCATCGGCGACTGCGCGACGCGGATCCAGTACGCCCACGTCGCCAGCCGCATGGGCACCGTGGCCGCCGAGACGGCCTGCGGACGCCGCGCCTCGGACGACCTGAGCGTTATTCCGGCGGGCGTCTATACGCACCCGGAGATCGCCACGGTGGGCCTCAGCGAGGCGCAGGCCAAGGACAAGGGCCTGAACGTGCGCGTTGTGAAGTTCCCGCTGCGGGCCTCGGGCATGGCCCAGGCCTACGGCGAGACCGACGGCATGATCAAACTGGTGGCCGACGCCAAGACGGGCGAGATCCTCGGCGCCGTCTGCGTCGGGCAGCACGCCACGGACGTGGTTCACGAGCTGGCTATCGCGATGCGCAACGAGCTGACGATCGACGAGGTGGCCGACACGATCCACGCGCATCCGACGTTCTCCGAGGGCGTGCTGGAAGCGGCGGAGTTGTGGCTCGGCAAACCCGTGCACACGGTGGCATAGCGAAAGGTCGGCGCCGTGGTGTCCCGGGGCGACAACCTCACGGTGGGGCGGCGCGGCCGCATGGCCTACGGGCCGGCCCGGGACGTGCAGCGGCGAGCCGTCGAGCGCGTCCGCCGCGGCCGCGAGGACGGCCGCCCCGTCGAGTACCTGCTCCTGGTCGAGCACGATCCGCCGGTGATCACCCTGGGCCGCAGCGGCAAGAGCGAGCACCTGCTCGCCACGCCGGAGCGTCTGGCCGCCCTGGGCGTCGAGTGCTACGAGTCGTCGCGCGGCGGCGACGTAACGTACCATGGGCCCGGCCAGGTGGTGGCGTATCCCGTGTTGGACCTGACGCGCCACGGCCGCGATGTGCACCGGTACCTGCGCGATCTGGAAGAAACAGTGCTCGGGCTGCTCCGACGCCTGGGGCTTGATGGCCGCCGCGACGAGCGGTATACCGGCGTTTGGGTCGGCAACGACAAGGTCTGCGCGATCGGCGTGGCCATCACGCGCTGGGTGTCGTACCACGGCCTGGCCCTGAATGTGAGTACCGACCTGGATTACTTCGGCCTGATCGTGCCGTGCGGCATCCGCGAGCGCGGAGTGACCAGTCTGTCCAGGCTCCTGGGCCGCGACGTGCCGACGGCCGAGGCCGCCGACGCCCTGGTGGGCGAATTCGTCCGCGTGTTCGGCTTCGCCGGCGCCACGGAGCTGACGCCCGCCGACCTGTGAACGCCTCCCGCTCGAGGGAAAGAGCCCGGAGTCCGCGTAGGTCCGGCGGCCCCCCTCCAGCCGGCTGACGAGGAAACGATGAACGAACCCCTACACGACAGCGGATCTGCACCGCAACGGCGCTTGCCGCCCTGGCTGAAGAAACGATTGCCGCACGGCGGCGCCGTGGCCCAGACGCGCGCCATCCTCGAAGAACTCGGCCTGGAAACCGTGTGTCGATCGGCTCACTGCCCGAACCTGCCGGAGTGTTTCGCGCGGCACACGGCGACGTTCATGATCCTGGGGTCCCGCTGCACGCGGAACTGCCGGTTCTGCGCCGTGGATCACGCCGCGCCCGACGCCGTGCGCGACGACGAGCCGGAGGCCGTGGCCGAGGCCTCGGCGCGGATGCGGTTGCGGCACGTGGTCGTGACGAGCGTGACGCGCGACGATCTGCCCGACGGCGGCGCAGGCCACTTCGCCCGCGTCATCCGCGCGGTGCGCAGGCGATTGCCCGAGGCGATCATCGAGGTGCTGACGCCCGATTTCCAGGGCGACCGCGACGCCCTGGCGGCCGTCATCGAGGCCGAACCGGCGGTGTTCAACCACAATGTCGAGACCGTGCCGCGGCTGTACCCGGCTCTGCGGCCGCAGGCCGACTACCGCCGCAGCCTCGATGTGCTGCGATGGGCCCGCGAGATGGCCGCGTCGCGCAGCCGCCGCATCTTCACCAAGAGCGGCCTGATGGTCGGTTGCGGCGAGCGGACCGACGAGCTCCGCGCCGTCTTCGACGACCTGCGCGCCGCCGGGTGCGAGATCCTGACCATCGGCCAGTACCTGGCGCCCAGCAGCAGCCATTACCCGGTGGATCGGTTCGTGCCGCCGGAGGAATTCGCCGACTACGAGGCCGAAGCCCGCCGCCGCGGATTCCTGGCGGTTGCCTCTGGCCCGTTCGTCCGCTCCAGCTATAATGCGCAGTCGCTGTTCGAGTCGATCTGAAACGCAGGACGGGTGTCCCGCACCCGCCCTCCAACGAAGTCCGCGCGGATCCCAACGATCCGCCCTTCATAAGGAACACTCCATGGCCGAAATCGAAGTCACACTGCCCTCCCTCGGCGACGATGCCGGCGACCACGCCGAGGTCAGTTTCTGGTACGTCGATCCCGGCGAGGCCGTCGGCAAAGGCGACAGCCTCCTCCAGATGCTCACCGACAAGGCTACCTTCGACGTGCCGAGCCCGGCCGCCGGCATCGTCAAGGCGCACAGGTGCGCCGAGGGCGACCGTGTCGCCGTCGGCGACGTGATTTGCCTCCTGGAAACAAGCGAGTGACCATGTCTCCGCGCCGCCGCAAACGAGGTTTCTTCATCGTGCTCGACGGGCCCGACGGCTCGGGCAAATCGACCCAGGTCGAGCTGCTCACCCAGCGCCTGCGACGCGAGGGCATCGAGGCCTCCAGCGTCCGCGACCCCGGCGGCACGGTCGTCAGCGAACGCATCCGCGGCATCCTGCTCGACCCGTCGTTGCCCGACGTGGACGCGCGCACCGAGATGTTCCTCTACATGGCCAGCCGCGCCGAGATGGTGGCCCGCGTCGTGCGGCCGGCCGTCGAGTCGGGCCTGACCATCGTCAGCGACCGGTTCCTGTCGAGCACGGTGGCGTATCAGGGCTACGCCGGCGGCCTGGACCCGAAGCAGATTCTCCGCGTGGGCCGCATCGCCTGCCAGGGCCTCTGGCCCGATCTGGTCATTCTGCTGGACCTGCCGGCCCGCGAGGGGCTGGCACGCATCCGGCGCGACCACGACCGTATGGAACTCAAGGGCGAGGCGTTTCACGAGGCCGTCGTCCGCGGGTTCCGCGAGTTGGCCCGCATGGATCCGCGGCGCCACGTGCTCGTCAGTGCTCGCGGCCCCGTGGAGACGGTAGCACGCCGCGTCTGGAAGGTGGTCAAACGTGTCGTTTGCTGAGCTTCAGCATCAGCCGTCCGCCGTGGCGGCGCTGGAGGCCGCCCTCGCCGCCGAGCGCGTGCCGCACGCCTTCATCTTCTGCGGACCCGCCGGCGTCGGCAAGGCCCTGGCGGCGCGACTCCTGGCACGGACTCTCTTGTGTGACCGCCAAGCGACCGCCCGCGGCAAGACCCAAACCGTCACGGCGTGCGGCTCCTGTCGCCAGTGCCGCCTTTGCGACGCCGGCACACACCCCGACCTCAACTGGTTCGCCAAGCCGGCCGACCGCGCCGACCTGCCGATCAGCCTGGTCACCCGGCGCGACGATTCCCCGCCGGGGCTCACGATCAACGAGTCGGTGCTCCTGAAACCCATGCAGGCCGCCTGTCGCGTCACCGTGATCGAAGACGCCGAAGCGATGAACGCCGCAGCCGCCAACGCCTTCCTGAAAACGTTCGAGGAATCGCCCCAGGGGTCCTACCTGGTGCTGTTGGTGACCTCGCTGGACCGGCTGTTGCCGACGATCCGCAGTCGCGGGCAACTGGTCCGCTTTCGCGCCTTGCCGCACCGGTTCGTAGCCGAGGTGCTCGCTCGCCAGACGGACCTCGGCCCCGACGACGCAGCCATCCTGGCCCGGTTCAGCGAAGGCAGCATCGCGCGCGGCACGGCTTTGGCGCGAAGCGGTTTCCTGGCTCTGCGCCGCGACGTGCTGGAGGCCCTGCCCGAGGCCGGCCGCGCCGAGGCCCTCGCGCTGGCCGATGCCGTCATGGAATGGGCCTCGCGGCAGGCCGACCTGCAGCAGACCACCGGCAGAAAAGTGGAAGAGAACGAGCTGCGACGAATCCACCTCAAACACGCCCTGGACCTGATGGGCAGCCTGCTGCGCGACGTGCTAGTAGCCGCCACGGCGGGCCCCGACGCGCACCTGCTGAACGCCGACGCGACGCCCCTGGTGCAGCGCATCGCGCAACGCCTGGCCCCGGACGCCCTCGAAGGCGGCCTGCGACGCATGATCCAGTACCAGACCTACGTGGACCGCAACGTCCACAACGCCCTGCTCATCGAGAATGCTTGCCTCGACATGGCCGACCTTCTGGCCCCCCTGCGGAGCTGATCCGTCCGCGCACCGCACCAGGCCCCAGGATCTCCACGGACAGGACCGCGTGCCGCTTCGCTCTCACCGGCCGCCCTGGCGGCGGCGCTCGGCGATTTCGACCGGGGCCGGACGACGCACATAGAGCGGCTCGAGCAACTCCGGCGCCACGTGGTGCCCCGCCCGATGCAGACGCAGACCCAGCGCCGCCACGACGGCCGCACGCGGCGTCCAGAGCGACGCCTCGGCCCACCGCCGCCCGGCAAATGCCTCGCCGCACCGGCCCAGCCCGTCGCCCACCAGCAGCGCATCCGGCGGAATCGCGGCGACAGCCTCCTGCGGCGAACCCACGCCCTCGGCCACTGTGCGCCGCAGCATACCGTCGTCCTCGCGACGATACGCCGCCCAATACACGCCGTCGCGCTGCGCGTAGCAGACCACGCCGATGGACCGCTCGCACGCCGGCGCGTTCGACCCGATGACCTCCAATGTCGGCACGGCGACCACCGCCAACGACGGTTGCTGCGACGCCCACGTCCGCGCGATCGTCACACCAATACGCAGCCCCGTGAAGCTCCCCGGCCCGATGCTCAGGGCCAACACGCCCACGTCGCGCGGCGACCAGCCCGCCGCCGCCACCGTCGCCGACAGCAGCGGCATCAGTTCGCGCCCGTGCTGCATCCCTTCCGTCAGGGCCCGCTCGGCGACCACGCGCCCGTCCTCCGTCAGCGCGATGCTCCCGATGCGGCCCGAGGTCTCCAGTGCCACCAGCCGCACCGGACGATGACCGTCCCGATGTTCGCCGCGCAGATCGTTTGCGTCCATAGTCATTCCTCTCACTCCACGCTTCCTTCACGTGGGCCCTTCGTGGTCACCCGAGCGCGTCCATGCCCCCCGACCCGCGGCAAGCGCCCGCCCGGCTACACAGTCAACACGCCTCGTACACGGCCGCGTAGCGCGCCGCCATGGCGGCAGCCGTAAAATGCGCCGCCACATGCTCCGATGCCTTGCGCCCCATGGCCTCCGCCGCTTCGGGAGCGTCCAGCACGCGCCGCAGCGCCGCCGCCAACGCCTCGGGCGACTCCGGCGGCACGAGCAGCCCCGTCTGCTCGTGCTCGATCACGTCGGCCTGTCCCTGGACGCGCGTCGCCACGACGGGCCGGCCCGCCGCCATCGCCTCCAGCAACGTCAGCGACAAGCCCTCCCACCGACTGGGCAGGACGACCACGGCAGCCGTCTTCATCAGGGCGGCCACGTCGTCGCGGCGGCCGAGCCAGTGCACGCGCGACGCCACGCCCAGCCGCTCGGCAAGCAATTCCAGCGACGCCCGCTCCGCTCCCTCGCCGGCAACCAGTAGATGAACCGTTGCATCGGCCGTGCCCGGCAAGGTCATCGCGCGCAGCAGCACGTCGAGCCCCTTCTGCCGCACAAGTCGCCCGACAAACAGTACCGGTCGCGCTCCGTCGGGCACGCCCAGGGTTTCCACCGGGAGCGATGTCGCCGCGGCAAACGGTTCGATCTCGATGCCGTTGGGCACGGTCACGACGCGCTCGGGCCGCACGCCGCAGGCCACCAGGTGCTGCCGCACGCCGTCGCTGACGGCCGTCAGCGCAGCCGCTTGGTGGGCCGCCCGGCGAAACAATCGCACCGCCCAGCCGCGCGGATCCGCCTGATGCTCAGTCATCACGAGCCGCCCGGCGTGCGCCCGGCACGGAGCCCACGCGGCGGCCAGGTGGGCGCGGAGCAAATGCGAGTGAACGATGTCGGGCCGCAGCGTTCGCAGCAACCGACGCAAGCCCACGGCGCCGCCGGCCGCCAGCCGTCCGCGACCGCCCAGATCGTACACCCTGCACCCCGCCGCGCGCAGCGCTTCGGCCAGCGCTCCGCGGCCGTCCAGTGCCGCCACCGACACGTCGAACCGGTCGCGCGGCAAATGGCGCGCGAGCATCAGCACGACGCGCTCCGCGCCGCCGTCGTCCAGCTCGGGAAGAAGTTGCAGCACGTGTCGCCGGGCCACGGGGCGTCCTCTCAGGGCCGGGGTTTCTTCGTCGCCGAGGGACCGTTGCGCAGCGGAGGATTCCAGAGCAAATCCGACATGGGCAGCTTCGGCAGAATCAACAGGTACACTCCGGCCGCGGCCGCCATCACCAGCGAGGTCACCTGCCAGACCGTCAGGCCGCCCAGCGACGTCGTGGGCTCGCCCGCGCGGATCATTTCGAGCAGAAACCGGCTGATGCCGTAGAGACCGAAGAACGCGCCCAGCAGCACCCCGTGGCGGCGCTTCCAACGACCGGCCAGGTGCAGGACCGCCAGCAGGAGCAGAGCATTGATAATTGCATAAACCTGCGCCGGATGAATCGGCGGCATGGCCTTGAAGCCCTGCGCCATGTAGTGGGCATGGGGAAGGCTGTGCGCGGGCCATGTGTGGCACCACGGCAGATCGCCCGGCGCGCCGAAGCAGCAACCGTTCAGCAGGCACCCCATGCGCCCGAAGGCCAGCCCCAACGCCAGACTCGGCGCGACGATGTCGCAGATCTTCAGCGGATTGACGCCCCAGCGGTACCGCATCCAGAGGATGTACGGCACCACCATCGCCGTGGCCAGGATCAGGCCGCCCAGGACGGTCAGCCCCCCGCTGGTAATCTTCATGGCCTCGACGAACCCGTGGTATGGCAGCAGGACGCCCGTCAGGCCTTTGGCCTCGGCGGCTCGACGGGCCGCAAGAATGAACCCGGCGCGTCCCGCGACCACAGCAGCCGCGGCGCCCCAGACGCCCGCGGCGATCCAGCGGCGCCGCCCTCGTCCCCGCGATCCCGGCAGCAGTTCCACCAGCGACAGAACGGCGCCCACGGCAAGCCCGATGGCCGCATACGTCCAATCGAGCCCCTCGAACACGTTCAGCCCGCGCACCCAGCCGGGGTAGTCCGCGCTGTGGGCCATGACGTCCATCACGCGAGCCCCCAGGATGCCGCCCACCAGGGCAAGCATTCCCATGTTGTACATGTGATCAGGGTTTTCGCTCTCGCGGCGGGCGCGCCACGCGGCCATCAGAATCGCCAGCAGGAATCCCAACGCCAGCATCGCCCCGTACCCGCGAACCGGCAGCGTGTCCCACGGCATCCAATCGGGCAGCGGAATCTCGAAGAGGATCGGTCTCATGCTTCTCCGCGGCGCGGCACGCGCACCGGCACGTCGGGCCAACCCACCAGGGCTACTAGAGGTACTTCACGAAGGCGTTCTTTTCGTCCACCAGGGCGATGCGCGGCTCGTGGCCGGCCGCTTCCTCGGGCGTCATGTACGCGTAACCCATCACGATCACCAGGTCGCCCACTTCGCCCAGCCGCGCCGCCGCGCCGTTCAGCCGCACCTGGCCCGTCCCGCGCCGGCCGACCTGAATGTACGTCTCATGCCGCGTCCCGTTGTTCACGTTGGCCACCAGCACGCACTGGCCCGCCACAAGACCCACCTTCTCCAGCAGGTCCGGGTCGATCGTAATGCTGCCGCTGTAGTTGAGGTTCTTCTCGGTCACGGTGGCCCGATGAATCTTGCTTCTGAGCACCTTGATCCACATGTCATGTCACTCCTTCGACTCCACGTCGATCACGATATTATCAATCAACCGCGTGGAGCCACAATACACCGCCGCGGCCACCACCACGCGCCCGGCCAGCGGCGCGACCGGTTCCAGCGTCTCGGCGTCCACCACCTCGATGTAGTCCACCTGGAGCCGTCCCTGACGCACAACCTCGCGGCGCACGATGTCGGCCACCGCCCGCGGGCTGCGCTCGCCTCCGCGCACCGCCTCGCGCGCCGCCACCAGCCCACGAGGCAGCGCCAAGCTCGCCCCGCGGTCGGCAGGATTCAGGTACTGATTGCGGCTCGACACGGCCAGCCCGTCGGCGTCCCGCACCGTCTCCACCGGCACGATCTCCAGCGGCAGGTCCAGGTCGCGCACCATCCGCTGGATGACCTTCAGTTGCTGATAGTCCTTGCACCCGAAGTACGCCCGGTCCGCGGCGACCACGTGGAACAGCTTCATACACACAGTCGTCACGCCGCGAAAGTGTCCGGGCCGCCGCGCGCCGCACAGCCCCTCGGTCAGCCGCTCCTCGACCACCCACGTCGTGTGATCCGCCGCGTACATCTCCTGAGGCGACGGAGCGAACACCACGTCCACCCCGGCCGCCTCGCACAGCAAACGATCCTGCTCCAGTTGCCGCGGATAACGCTCGAAGTCCTCGTTCGGCCCGAACTGCGTCGGATTCACAAACACGCTGCACACCGTGAAGCCGTTCTCGGCAACGCTTCGGTCCAGCAGCGCGCGGTGGCCGATGTGCAGCGCTCCCATCGTCGGCACCAGACCCACGGACCGACCGGCCGCACGGGCCGCCGCCACGCGGGCACGAATTTCCCGTTTCGTCGTCACCACATCCGTCACGTCGCATCTCCGCCCTCGTCCGAGGGCAACTCGCTCAACAGCTCGCCGACGGTCCGCCCCGTCACCGGATCCACTGCTTCCGGGGCGATCTCGGCCAGAGGCGCCAGCACGAACCGCCGCTCGCGCAGCCGCGGGTGGGGCACCCGGAGCCGCTCGGTCGCAATCACCCGGTCGTCCCACAGCAGCACGTCCAGGTCCAGCGTCCGCGGCCCCCAGCGCACCGTGCGACGCCGGCCCAACTGGTGCTCGATACCCTGCAACACGTCCAGCAGCGCCTCGGGCTCCAGCTCCGTCGCCAGCTCGGCCGCGGCATTCAGAAACCGCCCTTGGCCCGGCGGCCCGCCGACCGGCTCGGTCTCCGCCAGCGAGCTGACGGCCCGAACCGCGATCCCCGGCCGCAGCCGCAACAACGCCACCGCCCGCTCGATGGTCGCGCGGCGGTCGCCCATGTTGCTGCCGATGCCGATGAACACCTTCGCCACGGCCAGGGCTCCCTCGCCCCTCGCTTGCCCGTCGCCGCCCGGCGTCGGACGCTACAGCCCCAACTTCCGGATCCGCTCCACGGCCTCCGCGATCCGGTCCGTGTTCTGCGTCAGCGCGAAACGGAAATACCCGTCGCCGTACTGACCGAAGCCGATGCCCGGCGTCGCCACGATATCGCACTTCTCCAGCAACAAGCCGGCCATCTCCAAGCTGCTCTTACCGGCGGGACACTTCACCCACACGTAGAACGTGGCCTTCGGCTCGTTCGGTTCCAGGCCCACGCTCCGCAGACCGCTCACCAGGGCGTCGCGCCGGCGGCGGTACATCTCCCGCAGCCCCGCCACCTCCGGACGCCGATACCCCTTCAGGGCCGCCACGCCCGCCCGCTGCACGGCCGTGAAAACACCGCTGTCGAGATTGCTCTTGAGCTTTTGCAGGGCCCCGACGATCTCGGCGTTGCCGCAGGCCCAGCCGAGCCGCCACCCCGTCATGTTAAACGTCTTCGAGAAGCTGTGCAGCTCGATGGCCACGTCCGACGCGCCCGGCACCTCCAGAATGCTCATCGGCGGCTCGTCGAAGTACAGCTCCGTGTAGGCCGCGTCCTGCGCCACCACCAGGCCGTTCCGCCGGGCAAAGTCCACGGCCCGGATAAAAAACTCCCGCGTCGCGCACGCCGAGGTCGGGTTGTTCGGATAATTGATGAACATCAGCCGCGCACGCCGACGGATGTCGGCCGGAATCGCGTCCAGGTCCGGCAAGAACCCGTTGGCCGCCGTCAGCGGCATGATGTACGGCTCCGCGCCGGCGAAAATCGTGCTCGCCCGGTACACCGGGTACCCCGGATCCGGCACCAGGACCACGTCGCCCGGGTTCACCACGGCCAGCGGCAGATGCGCAATGGCCTCTTTCGAGCCGATCGTCGGCAGGACTTCGGTCTTCGGGTTCAGCGACACGCCGAAACGGTCCTTGAACCAGTCGGCAATCGTCTGCCGCAACGTCGGGTCGCCCTCGTCCAGGGCGTACTGGTGCGTCGCCGGGTCGCGCACGGCCTCGTTCAGCGCATCGATGATGAACTGCGGCGTGGGCTGGTCCGGGTCGCCGATGCCCAGATTCAGGATCGGTCGTCCCGCAGCAATCGCCGCCTTCTTCTTGCGGTCGATCTCCGCAAACAGATACGGAGGCAACACCTGCAACCGCTGTGCACGCTCAAACGCCATAGGTCCACTTGCTCCTTTGCTCTCGCATTCCAACCGGAAAACAAGGCATTATAGCCCCTGCCGCCGCAGCCATAAAGGAAAAACGAGGCGCCCCCGACCGCTCCTCGATCCACGCCCCGGCCCCGACGGGGGCCCAGGCTCAGGGACCCCGCCGGTGCGGTGCCGTTTCCTGTTGCCTGCGGGGCCCTCTCGCGATACCCTGAGCGCGCCATGGCCGGCTATGCCGACATCCTCGCCATCGTCCCCGGCGGATCGAACACCGACCTTATCCTCTCGGGCGCGCGGACCGTCGCGCCGGGCGAGCTGTCTTCGGGCGGGCGCTTCGCGATTGGCCCCGGCGGCAAGAGCCGCAACGTCGCCCAGATGATGGCCGCCTACCTCGGCCCGGGCCGCGTCGCGTTCCTCGGGCGCACGCTCGCCCCGCCGCCGCGGCACGGCCTGGACGCCGCGGCTCCGTGCAACACGCAGTCCCGGCGTGCCGATGAACATGCGAAAACGCCGCGACGAACCGACGCCCTCGCCGCCCCCGACGACCTCGTGTCCGTGGTCCACGCCATGCTCGCCCAGGTGCCGCTAGAGGCCCTGCGCCGCGCGGGCGTCGTCACCGACTTCGTCCAACAGGTCCCCTACACAGGCACGCCCGCCGGCATCGCCCAGATTCTCGTCTCCCCCGACGGCCAGAACACCATCTACCTGGCCCCTGGCCTGAACGCCGAGTTCGCCCCCGCCGACATCGATGCCGCCGAGCCGCTCTTTGCGGCCGCACGCCGAGGCCGCGGCGCCGTCGTCCTGCCGCTCGCCCTGGAAATCCCACCCGCCACGGCCGCCCACGCCGCACGCAAGGCCCGCGACGCCGGCATGACCGTCGTCCTCGATCCCGGCGGCCTCGCCCGCGCCGAAGACGCAGCCGAGGTGCTGCCCCTGGTGGACATCATCAAACCCAACGAGCACGAAGCCAGACTCCTGACCGGTATCGACGTCACCGACGACGCCTCCGCCGCCCGCGCCGCCGAGGTGCTCCGTTCCCGCTACGGCATCCCCTGCACAATCATCACCGCCGGAGCCCGCGGCGCGTGGCTCGTCCGCAGCGAGCCTCGCACGACGCTCGACGCCGCCACCGAAACCATCGCGACGGCCGCCACGCCACACGTTACATTCTACCCCGCCTGCCGCGTCCCCCGCGTCACCGACACCACCGGTTGCGGCGACCAGTTCATGGCCGTCCTGTGCGCACGGCTGGCCCTCGACCGCCGCGCCGCCGACGCTGCCATGCGCGATGCCGTTCTCGCCGCCGCCCTTCAGGCCACCCGCGCCGGCATCGACCCCGTCACCGCCGACGACGTCCGCGCCTTCGCCGCCGGACGGTACTCTCCCGGCACATAAGCCCCTGTGCCACGTGGGTCGCGCGAGCCGCCCCCAAAGCCCATGCGCGACGAACCCCGTCGTTGACAGTCCACCGGGCCGCGGTATAATCCCGCGGATGACCCATTCAGGAGGAAGGTGTCGCTCATGATCACCACGTCGGAAGCGGAACATACCATCGAGGCCTTGAGGGGGAAACTGCAACTCCTCAAGGACAGTCTTTGACTTGCCCGCCAAACTAGCGGCTCGCCAGGAAATCGAACAGAAAATGTCGGCCCCCGGCTTCTGGGACAACCAGGAGTCCGCCCAACGAATTGTCGGTCAACTGAAGGAAATCAACGCGACGGTCAACCCCCTCCAGGATCTGAGCGCGCGGCTGGACGATGCGGCGACCATGTGCGAGCTGGCCCGCGAGGACGGCGACGCATCGGCCCTGGAGGACCTGGCGTCGGAGCTGACGGAGGTCCAGGCGAAGTTCGACCAGTTCGAGCTGCTGACATTGATGACGGGCAAGTTCGACGCGGGCAACTGCTACCTGGCCATCCACGCCGGAAGCGGCGGCACCGAGTCGCGCGACTGGGCCGCGATGCTCATGCGCATGTACACGCGGTACGCCGAACGACAGGGCTACGCCGTGACGGTCGTGGACGCCGTGGAAGGCGAGGACGCCGGCTACAACAGCGTCACGTTGCACATCGTCGGCCCGTACGCTTGCGGGTACCTGGGGGCCGAGGTGGGCGTCCACCGCCTCGTGCGCATCAGTCCGTTCGATTCGGCCGCGCGGCGGCACACGTCCTTCGCCAGCGTGGACTGCATCCCCGAAATGACCGAGGACATCGACGTCGAGATCGACCCCGAGGATCTGCGCGTGGACACCTTCCGGGCCGGCGGCGCCGGCGGCCAGCACGTGAACAAAACCTCCAGCGCCGTACGCATCACCCACCTGCCGACGAACATCGTGGTCCAGTGCCAGAACGAGCGGTCGCAGCATCAGAACCGGCACGTGTGCATGATGATGCTGAAGGCAAAACTCCTGCGCCTGGAGGAAGAAAAACGGAACAAGGAGCTCCAGGGCCTCTATGGCCCCAAGGGCGAGATCGCCTGGGGCAACCAGATCCGATCCTACGTTCTTCAACCCTATACCCTCGTCAAGGACCATCGCACCAACTACGAAACCGCCAAGGTCCAGAACGTGCTCGACGGCGACCTCCAGGAGTTCATCGAAGCCTACCTGCGCCGGCGCGCCGCCGAGCGCCGGGCCCAGTAGAAGGATATCGGCGACAGCGGCGCGCGTGCGTCGGTTCACGGCCCGCTACTGGGACAATGACGCGTTGTCAGACCTTGAACCCGACTGGACTTCGAGCGGAAGCGGTGAATGCTCCGATTGGAGCCCACAGAATGCCTCGTCGCATTAAGATCGTGTTCGTCGCGTCGGTGCCCTTGGTTGTCTTTCTTGCCCTGTATGTCGTCAAGCCGGTGTCAGCCGCTGACACTCTGGAGGCGTTGGCGGTGATTGTGGGGACGTATGTGCTTGGCGCAGGGGCCGTAATGATATCACGACCGGCATGGCGGCACCACGCCATCCTATGGCTTGATCGGGCACAGGCGGCCCTCGCCGCCGGCAATGTCAAGGAAGCAAGGAGGTGTGCTGATGAGGCCGCGCAACTGCTCGGCGGAGATAGGGCAGCCCGGTCGCTGAGGTATTCAGCAGGACTCGACGATACTGCATTTGCCAAGGCTCTCCATGACTGCTCTGACACATATCTTCCCCTGGCAGATGATGCACAGCGCAGGTGCAGAAGGCCGTTCCGGTGGCTGTCTGTCATACTTCTTATCTTGATGCTCGCAAGGATCGCCGTCATCTGGTGGCCAGGTTCGCCCCCCTAACCTGGCGGTGAAGGTGCCGGGCGACGTGTTTGGCGCGTTGCGCGGCCCGCGCTGCTTGCGTGTCCCATGTACCCACTGAATCGGCGCCGGCCGTGGCTCGAATCGGGCGGTCGTGATGCGCCGCACGTCGCGTCGCGGCCACCCGAGCTGGATACGCCTGCCTCAGGCGTCGAAGGTGCTGCGGGATGCGATGGTCCCGGTCAAGGTCGATCCGCCCCCGCGCCGGGGAGATTGCAGGGGCTACGTCTTGTGGCGTTCGCCACGTGTCGGTTGGGCCGCGTCCAGCCGATCTCCGTCGGTACCCGCCACACCTGAGCAACGAACCTCGTGCAACCGGGTTCATGCGAGAGTTGCCGCCCCCACGAAAGAATGAACCCACAACTCGTTGTGCCACAAACAGTTACGACTACTTTGCCATCTGCGCGGCGTGCCGTTCCACGCCGGGTGGTCCGATAACCAGCCACCACGGCGCCCTTGTTCCACGTGGAACACTGACGCCCGATGGCATTTTCTCTTGATCGTCATCTTCGCCGTGTTAAGATGGGCTGATGGAAACCGATATCGCGGTGCCGCATGTTGTGCCCTGGCGCCGCCAGCGTCTCCGCTTGCCACGTTCACCTTGTGCGGCCCTCGTGCCCACGATGATTATGGTATCACCGCAATCTGCCGTACATCGCACCTTTCCAGGAGGTTCATTCCCATGGCCAAGCTGCCCCAGCGCCGCCTCGGCCGAGGTCTTGACGCCCTGATATCCGGATCCATGCCACCTGCGCCGCCCCATGAGCCGGCACCCTCGCCCCCACCCGCTGCGGCACCGGGGGCTGCCCCTGACGTGACCCCGTCCACCGTTTCCCCGTCTTTTCCTGCGGCCCCTGCGACTCAGCCAGACCACGCCGCAGGGCGACCGGCCGAGATCGAAACCGGCCGCATCGACCCCAACCCCTATCAGCCACGTCAGGATTTCGACGAGGACGGCATCGAGGAGCTCATGGCCTCGATCCACTCCACCGGTATTATCCAGCCCGTGGTTCTGCGGCCCAAGGCCGGCGGCCGCTACGAACTCGTCAGTGGCGAGCGTCGCCTCCGGGCCGCCGAGGCTCTCGGCCTGCCAACGGTCCCCGCAATCATCCGCGACGTACCCGACGACCGCCTACTCGAAATGGCCCTGATCGAGAACATTCAGCGGCGCGACCTGAACCCCATCGAGAAGGCCGAGGCCTTCCGGGACTTCATGGCCCGCTACCACCTTACCCAGGAAGAGGCCGCACGCCGCATCGGCGTGGACCGGGCCAGCCTCGCCAACCACATCCGCCTGCTTGAGCTTCCCGAAGAGATCCAAGTGCTGGTCCGCCGGCAGGCCCTCGGGATGAGTCACGCCCGGACGATCGCCTCCCTCACGGATCCGGCCGAGCAGCTCGAGTTGGCCAAGCGGGCCATCCGCGACGGGCTCAGTGTGCGACAGCTTGAGCGGGCGGTCCAGCGCGCCGTCCAGGGGCCAAGCACTCCAGCCAGCCCGATGCCGGGTTCTACTCGCACCAGCAGCCCCCAGGTAGCGGCCCTTGAGAACGAGCTCCGCTCGCTGCTCGGCACGAAGGTTCGGATTGAAGAGGGTCGCAAGGCCGGCACCGGCCGCATTGTGGTCGAGTACTATAGCTTCGACGACTTCGACCGCATTCTCGCCGCGCTTCGTCGCTGAGTGACCCGGCTTCGTCGTTGGGTGACCTACCGCCCAGGGTGGTGTCCCATTCGCGTGCCCACTGGACCCGTCGCGTGGCCCCAGCGCCATTGGTCCGGACCATTTCGCACCCACCCCAGAAGAGACATAAAATCTTTTCTGACAAGTGGTTGCACATTTACCTAGGATTGGCATCCCATGGCCACGCGGGCCGCCATCTGTTCCACGTGGAACATACTCGCGCCGCCGTGACTCGGTTATCGGACTATCCCGATAGGCTACACCGCGCCTTATCGCTTCCCCGCCCCCATCCGGCGCGTCGCTTTCCCCCTCCAGGCGGACGCCCGCCACAGTCGCCACGGTCGGTTATTACTCTATCTATCTGTCTATTCTTCTGATATTGCCAGCCATTGTGCGACATCAGCGCCCCTGGTGCGGCACCGACCGTCTTCGGCGCGCCGGCAGCCGGCGCCTCTGCCCTCGGCTCGAAGCCCTGTCGCGCCGTGCGTCGGCATTCGGTTGACGGTGGGGCCGGCGTTTGATAGAGTTGTCATGTTGTGTCGGCCGCGGCTACGAGGCTGGCGGAACGATACGAGGTCGGCTGTCGGAAGGGACTGCACGCGATGAGTCACACGGACGCGGAGCTTTGGCAAACGTTGGTTCACGCGGTGCGTCAGGGCGATCCGGATCCGCAGTTGGACGCGTTGCTGTCGTCGCTGGAGCCGCAGTTTCTTTCGCCGGACGTATTGCAGGTGGGTTCGTCGCGGCCGCTGCCGGGCGACAGCCAGGAAAGGTTGTGTCGGTTGCTGGGCGAGGCGGCGGCACGCGCCTGGGGCCGGAGCATCCACGTGAGCGTGCGTCCGTCCTCGGGGCAGTTGGGGTTGCCGTTCGTGCGCCGTGCGGCCACGGAGCCGCACGAGCAATTGCGGCTCAATCCGAACAACACGTTCGACAACTTTGTGGTGGGACCGAACAACCGCCTGGCACACGCGGCCTGCACGGCCGTCAGCGATGCGCCGGGGCAGGCCTACAATCCGCTGTTTTTGCACGGAACGGTGGGCCTGGGCAAGACGCACCTGTTGCAGGCCATTTGTCATCGACTGCTGGAGAGGCAGGCGGACGTACATATTTTGTACTTGTCATGTGAATCGTTCGTAAATCAGTTCATTGCCTCGGTGGAGCGGGGCGAGCTGGAGCAGTTCCGCTACCGCTACAGGCACGTGGACGTGCTGGTGATCGACGACGTTCATTTTCTGGCGGACAAGGAGCGGACCCAGGAGGAGTTTTTCCACACGTTCAACACCTTATACCAGTCGCAGCGTCAGGTGATTCTGTCGAGCGACTCGCCGCCGCACGAGATACCGCACCTGGAGGAGCGTTTGGTGTCGCGGTTCAAGTGGGGACTGGTGGCGCGCCTGGACAAGCCGAGTTTTGAGACGCGCGTGGCTATCGTGGCGAAGAAGGCGAAGCTGCGCGGCGTGGAGATTCCCGACGATGTGATTGCATTCATTGCCCGGACCGTGGACACGAACGTTCGCGAGCTGGAGGGGGCCGTAACGCGCATCGCGGCGCAGGCGGTCCTGGCAGGGCAGCCGATCACGCTGGATACGGCACGCGAGGTGCTGAGCGACTCCGTGCCGCGCAAGCCGCGCGAGATCATGGTGCCCGAGATTATTGCAGCGGTCGTGAAACGCTACGGGATTCGTGTGGCGGACTTGCAGAGCAAGAAACGGAACAAGTCGATCGCGACGCCGCGTCAGGTGGCGATGTATCTGGCGAGGCGGATGACGAAGCTAAGTCTTGAGGAAATCGGCGGTTACTTTGGTGGGCGAGATCACACGACGGTGCTTCATGCGGATCGCAAGATCGAGGAATCGCTCAGCAGCGAGCCTGGACTGAAGACGATGTTGGAAAGTCTGATGGAGGAAATTCAGGCCGGTTCGTCGGGCGCGGAAACGGTGTAGCCTGGCAACACGTGTGACTGGACCACGCGACCCTGTGGATAACCTGACGCTGATTTTGGGTTGTCCGGGCAGGGTATTTCGTGGTTGCGATCAGTCACTTTTTTCGCACAGCGCCGTGCCCAGGGGCACATAGGGTTGTTGACATTCTATCCACCGTCTGGTTTGTTTCTGGTGTATCTGTAAGTTCTTGTTTTGTTATTACTTGCAATCCGATCACCGGTCTGGTTTCCACTTTTCAGCAGGCCTTACGATGATATGATGGACTGCTAAGATAAAATTTCTTGAAAGGCAGCTTCTTGGGGAGGCTCACATGAAAGTCGTTTGTGATCGTTCGGTTTTCAGCGACGCGTTTCAGATGGCGCTGGGGGTGGTGAATACCCGCAGCCCGAAGCCGGCCCTTCAGTGTGTGAAGATTGAGAGCACCAAGAAAGAGGTGCGGCTCCTGGCGACGGATCTGGAGGTTGGCATTCGCCTATCGCTGACCGAAGGCATGGATGTGAGCCAACCAGGCGAGGTGTTGTTGCCGGGTGACCGGGTGGGAGCGATTCTGAAGGAACTGACGAGCGAGAAGGTGACGCTCACCGTGGAGGAGACCTCGGCGGTGCTGGAGACGGAGGATTCTCGCTTTGCGATCATGGGAGACAACCCGGCGTCCTTCCCGTCGGTGCCCGACTTCGGTAAGGACGGGGCGACGGAACTCGATGCCGAGGTGCTTCGAGCGATGATCCGTCGCACGATTTTTGCGACGGCGCGCGAAGCAGCGCGGTATGCCCTGAACGGGGTGCTCTGGGAAATCGACGGCAAGGAAGTGCGTCTGGTGGCCACGGACGGGCATCGACTGGCGCTGGCCAAGGGCGAGTGCAAGGGCGGCAAGAGTGCCGGCAAGGTGTCGGCGATCGTGCCGACGAAGGCGATGCAGTTGATCGAGCGGTCGATCCAGGACGCCGAGACGGTGGAAGTGCAGATCGGGGAGAAAGAGTTGTTGGTAAAGGCCGGTCGCGCGGTGATCTACTCGCGCTTGGTGGACGGACACTTCCCGAAGTACGAGGACGTGATTCCGAGGGACTCGGACAAGAAGGCGAAGTTGGATACGGCGGCGATGCTGAGCGCGGTGCGTCGGGCGAGCCTGCTGACGAACGAGGAATCGCGCGGCGTGAAGTTGACGTTCCGGCCGCACCAGGTGGTGCTGTCGAGCCGCGCGCCGGAAATGGGCGAGGCCAAGGTGACGATGGCGTGCGAGTTCGAGGGCGCCGACGAATTCGACGTGGCCTTTAATCCGTACTTCCTGATCGACGTGCTGAAGGTGCTGGCGGGGGAGACGGTGACGCTACAATTGAAGAGTGCGAACAAGCCGGGGCTGATCCGCGAGGGAAACCACTACGTTCATGTGATCATGCCGGTGAACATTCTGTGAGGTTGCACGGCGCCTTGGGTCTGCATGGCCACGATCGCGTGGCGGGCGTCCGTCCCGTGGCTGCGGAGCGTCGCATCCTGGGGGAACGTGAGGTTGTGGAGCAGTTGAAGGACATTCTCAGCCGGTTTCTGGAGACCAGCGGGCTGTCGCGTCGGACGGCCGAGAGCCGGCTGCTGGAGGTGTGGCGTCAGGCGCTGGGCGAGCAGAGCCGGCACACGGCGCTGGAGGGGATCCGCAAGAACGTGGCGAGTTTTCGCGTGGACAACGCGGCGCTGTTGTCGGAGTTGAACAATTTTCGGAAGTTGGAGTTGTTGTCGTTGTTGCAGAGTGAAGTCCGCGAGGTGTTCATTCGGGACATCACGTTCCGGCCCGGGCGCGTGGGAAAAGGCTGAAGCGGCGGCCCCGAGCTGCCGAGTCCGGGCGGTCGGCCGGGACGTGGGGCCGACACGACCCTGCCCGTCCCGTAGTATCAGTGAGCAAACGGAAAGGAGTCTGACCAGACCATGGCCAAAGCGGCTGAGGACAAGAGCGCATCGAAAGCATACAGCGCCGAGTCGATCCAGGTGCTGAAAGGATTGGAGGCGGTTCGCAAGCGGCCGGACATGTACATCGGCGACCGTCACACGAGGGGGCTTCACCACTTGGTGTACGAGGTGGTGGACAACTCGATTGACGAGGCGATGGCCGGGTTCTGCGACAAGATCGACGTGGTGATCAATGCGGACGGGTCGATCAGTTGCAGCGACAACGGTCGCGGGATCCCGGTGGACATGCACAAGACGGAGAAGAAGCCGGCGGTGGAGGTGGCGTTGTCGATGCTGCACGCCGGGGGCAAGTTCGACCACAACACGTACAAGGTGTCGGGCGGGCTGCACGGGGTGGGCGTGTCGTGCGTGACGGCCTTGAGCGAGTGGCTGGAGGCGGAGATTCGTCGGGACGGGTACGTGTGGAAGATCGAGTTTGCTCGCGGCGTGAAGACGAAGGACCTTCGTCAGGTGGGCAAGACGACGAAGACGGGCACGACGATCAGTTTTCGGCCGGACCCGCAGATTTTCAGCGATACGACGTTCAAGTACGACGTGCTGGCGAGCCGGCTTCGGGAGTTGGCGTACCTGAACGAGGGGCTGGAGATCACGCTCCGCGACAACCGCAGCGGGCAGGGCGAGACGTTCAAGTTCAAGGAGGGGATTTGCGCGTTCGTGAAGCATCTGAACGCTACGAAGGAGCTGGTGCATCGCAACGTGATCCACTTCCGCAAAGACGATCCGGAGAGCGGTTCGAGCGTCGAGGTGGCGATGCAGTACAACGACTCGTACAACGAGAACCTGCTGTCGTTCGCCAACAACATCAACACGATCGAGGGCGGGACGCACCTGTCGGGGTTCAAGGCCGCCCTGACGCGGACACTGAATTTCTACGCGAAGAAAGCCAATTTGCTGAAGGACACGGTGCCGTCGGGCGACGACCTGCGTGAGGGGCTGACGGCCGTGGTGAGCGTCCGCGTGCGCGACCCGCAGTTCGAGGGCCAGACGAAGACGAAACTCTCCAACAGCGAGGTGGGCACGCTGGTGGAGACGGTGACGAACGAGATGCTGGGGACGTACCTGGAAGAGGATCCGACGACGGCGCGGAAGATCATCACGAAGGCCGTCCAGGCGGCGGCGGCGCGCGAGGCGGCGCGGAAGGCCCGCGACCTGGTGCGTCGCAAGGGCGCGCTGGCGTCGGGGAACCTCCCGGGGAAGCTGGCGGATTGCAGCGAGCGGGACCCGGCGCTGTGCGAGCTGTTTATCGTCGAGGGCGACTCGGCCGGCGGCAGCGCCAAGCAGGGGCGGGACCGTCGGACGCAGGCGATCCTGCCGCTAAAGGGGAAGATCCTCAACGTGGAGAAGGCCCGCATCGACAAGATGCTGGCCCACCAGGAAATCTTCCTGCTCATCCAGGCGCTGGGCACGGGCATCGGCACGGAGGAGTTCGACCTCTCGCGCCTGCGGTACCACAAGGTGATCATCATGACGGATGCCGACGTGGACGGGAGCCACATCAGGACGCTGTTGCTGACGTTTTTCTTCCGTCAGATGCCGGAACTGATTCGGCGGGGGCACGTGTACATCGCGCAGCCGCCTCTGTATCGCGTGCGGCGCAAGAAGCACGAGGAATACGTGCTGAGCGACCGCGAGATGAAAGAGACCCTGATGCGGCTGGGGCTCGAGGGCGTGACGCTGACGATCCGACCTCGCGGCGGCAAGGGGCAGGCGCAGGTTCTCAGCGGTGCGAAGCTGAAGGAGGTGGGCGACCTGCTGATGGAGCTGGAGGAGATGGTGCGTTTCGTGGAGCGCCGCGGAGTGGCGTTCGAGGAGTTTCTGACGAAGCGCAACGCCGACGGCGACCTGCCGAACTGGTGCGTTCACCTGAACGGGGATTTCCACTATGTGTTCAGCGCCGAGGAGGGATTCGAGCTGTGCGAGCAGGCGGCGCGCGAGCGTCTGGTTGCTGCGGGCAAGGCCGAGCCGACCGCCGAAGAGATCAAGAAGGAGATGGAGCAGATTCCGGAACCGGAAGAGCTCTTCGACGTCAAGGAACTCAACAAGCTGATCCGCAGGCTTCAGGCGCGCGGGCTGGACATCGCCGACTGGCGGATCGGCCCGGAAGAGCATCTGGGCGAGAAAGCGGTGTACCGGTTTCTGATCCAGGGCGACGACGTGGAGCGCGAGGTGGCGTGCCTGGAGGAACTGCTGCCGGCCATCCGCCACGTGGGCCAGCGCGGCATGGACCTTCAGCGGTACAAGGGCCTGGGCGAGATGAACGAGACGCAGCTCTGGGAGACGACGATGGACCCGGCGCGGCGGTTGCTGAAGCGCGTGTCGCTGGAGGACATGGCCGGGGCCGACGAGATGTTCTCGATCCTGATGGGCGAAGGCGTCGAGCCGCGACGCGAGTTCATCGAGCGCCACGCCCTGGAAGTGCGGAACCTGGATATCTGAGCGGCGCACGGGCGGCCGCACGAAAGAGGAATGGGCGCGCTGGAGGTCTAGCTTATGAGGACTCATCGCGATTGGCGTTGGGCGTCGGTGTCGCTCGTCGTGGCGGCGTGGTTTGCTGTGGCGACAACCGCGGCGATGGCCCAGGAGAGGGTGATCGACGAGCCGACCAAGACCATGGAGGAGGGCAAAGAGGCGGCCAAGCCGAAGCCCAAGAGCACGGCGAAGGTCGGCTCGACCGAGTACGTCAACGAGGTGGGCCTCCAGGAGGTGACGGCGAAGCTGAAGCCCGGCACGCGGCACGAGTTTGTGATGATGCCGCTGAGGGACGGCGTGAAGCTGGCGACGGACGTCTTCCTGCCGCCGGAGGGCGACGGTCCGTGGCCGGCCGTGCTGCTTCGGACGCAATACTCGCGGTGGGACGCGCGGGCGCTGGCGCCGCTGGGCGACGCGCCCTGCGTGCTGGTGCTTCAGAACACGCGCGGCAGCTACGGCAGCGAGGGCGCCGGCACGTTCGATCCGCGATCGTTCGAGATGGACATCAACGACAGCTACGACGCCGTGGAATGGGTGGCGTCGCAGAAATGGTCCAACGGCAAGGTCGGCATGTGGGGCCCGTCGGGGCACGGCATCGCGGCGTGCAACGCCCTGTGGGCCCTGCCGCCGCATTTGACCGTCATCGACGTGAACGTCACCGGCGACAACGCGTATCTGCACTGGGCGTATCTCGGCGGCGCGCGGCGGCAGATGTACTCGTGGCTGTCGCAGCGCGGGCTGAAGACCAAGAACGGCGAATGGCCGCGGCCGACGATCCTGCCGTACGATGCGCAGGCGTACTACGAGTTCATCAAGGCCAAAGCGCCGCAGGTGAAGACGTATTATCGGGCGCAGGCGGGGTGGTTCGACCTGTTCAGCGAGGCGGCGCTGGACCATTTCGCGGTGCTCGCGCCGAACGGGCGGGCCTTTGTGACCGTGGGGCCGACGGGCCACGGCGTTCTGAGCGGGGACCTGAAATTCAAGGCGCGTAACCAGCCGACGGCGTCGTCGCGCAAGAGCTCGCGCGGGCTGAAGGAATGTCTGGCCGGCGAGCCGGACGAGTCGGCCCCGTCGTGTTTGTCGTATTTTCTGATGGGCGATGCGCGCGACGAGTCGGCGCCGGGCAACGTCTGGATGGAAACCCACACGTGGCCGGTGGACCACACGCCGACATCGTATTATCTGCATGCGGACGGAACGCTCTCACTGGAGGCGCCGACGGAGGCCGACGGTTCGATGCTGCTGGTGAGCGATCCGAGGGATCCCGTGCCGTCCCTGGGCGGCAACTATGCGGTGGCCAGCAAGACGATGCCCATCGGTCCGATGGATCAGCGGCCGCAGGCCGACCGGAAGGATATCCTGCGGTTCAAGACCGCGCCGCTGGCGGCGCCGGTGGGCGTGACGGGCAAGATTCTGGTCGAGGTGCACCTGTCGAGCGATTGCCCGGACACGATGGTGGTGGCTCGACTGGTGGACATTTACCCGGACGGATACGAGGCGCTGATCCGCGAGGGCGCGATGCTGGCGCGGTACCACGGCGGCCGGTTCGACAAGGGCGAGGCGCTGGAGACGGGCAAGGTGTACGCGATGACGATGGACCTGTGGAGCACGGCCCTGGTGTTCAACAAGGGGCACCGGATCGCGCTCTATGTGATGGGCAGTAGCGACCCGGCGTTCGAGGTGCATCCGAACACGTACGAGCCGGTGGACTCGATCGACGAGGCCCGCGTGGCGCACAATACGATCCACATGGCGGCCGGGAAGGCCTCGCGGCTGATCCTGCCGGTGGTGGCGCCTGAGACGTACATGGATGTCGGCAAGGCCCCGTGATGGCGGCATGGCGAATTCCGGCGAAGAGGAATGTGCGGGGGCACGACTGTGCACAGCCGTGCCCCCGATCTTTGGCCGATGCGCGCAAGGCCGCGCGATCTGCCGGACGCCCTGGCGCGATAGGGGTTGATTCTTTGGTCGCAAGCCGGTAGGCTCTTGGGCCTACATTGGGCTACGTACGGTCAGTAGGGGGATCTCCGGCTGTCCGCCGGCGCTGCGGACAGGGTGAACGAGGTGACAAATGCAGGCACTGAGCCGAAGTCAGCAGGCGTGGGTCGAGAAAACCTCGGGCGGGTTGTCGCTGCGCGAGAAGGTGGGGCAGTTGTTGTTTCCGACGTTGACGGAACATACGGCGTCGTCGTTGGGGGGAATTGCGCGGTACGTGGCGGAGACGGGCATCGGCGGCGGGCACATGTTCGGCGGCCCGATGGCCAAGTGTCGGCGTACAGCAGACGAGGCCCAGGGGGCGGCGCGCATTCCGCTGCTGGTCTCCGGCGATTTCGAAACGGGGCCCGGCGAGCGCATGCCCGAGGGAACGTACCTGCCGGGGCGGATGGCCATCGGGGCCGTCGGCGACGAGCGGCTGTCGTACGAGGCCGGGAAGGTGACGGCCCTGGAGGCGCGGGCCTGTGGGTACAACCTGGCGTTCGGTCCGATCGTGGACCTGGCGGCCGTGAAAGACTACCAGCGCCAGGTGGACGCGCTGGGCCGGCAGCCCGAGGAGGTGGCGCGGCTGGGGGCGGCGTGCGTCCGCGGGCTTCAGGATCACGGCATGGCGGCGTGCGCCAAGCATTTCCCGGGCGACGGGTTCGACGACCGCGACCAGCACCTGATGACGCTCGTGAATCCGCTGTCGCCGGCCGAGTGGCGCCGCCAAAGCGCGCTGCCGTTCCGGGCAGCCATTGACGCCGGGGTCATGAGCATCATGGTTTCGTGCATCGGGCTGCCGTCGATGGACCCGCAGGCCGGCGACCCGCGGAATCCGATGCCGGCCGTCACGAGCCGCTATGTGGTCACGGAGTTGCTGCGCGGCGAGCTGGGGTTCGAGGGCGTGATTATCACCGACGCCTTGAACATGGGCGGCGTGAGCTACCATTACCGCGAGCGGGATCGGTACCGCATGGCGCTGCGGGCGGGCAACGACATTCTGCTGTTCGTGCGCAACGTGCCGCGCGTGCTGGAGGACCTGGTCGGGTGCATCGAGCGCGGCGAGATCGACCGGGCCCAGGTGGAGGCGTCGGTTCGGCGGGTGCTGGAGCTGAAGGCGCGGCTGAATCTGCACGAGCGGGCGATGCCGGACGAGGAGGAAGCGCGCGCTCTGCTGGCGTCGTCGCCGGGACGGCAGGTGGCGCAGGAGATTGCGGATCGGTCGGTAACGCTGCTGCGCGATTCGCGCGGCGCGGTGCCGCTGAAACTCGGCAAGGGCAACCGCGTGGCCGTGGTGCTCGTGACCAACCAGACGCCCGAGCGTTTCGGCCTCGACGTGTTCGAGACGACGCTTCGTGAGAGCGGAGTGGAGGTCACCAGCATCCGCGACCCGCAAACCGACCAGGTGCATGACCAAGTGGCGGCGGGCGGCTTCGACGCCGTGATCCTGGCCTTGTACTTTCCTGTGCAGTACGGCTGGAACACGGTGCGGATGCACGGGCCGTACTCGCGCTGCGTCATGAGCGGGTTCCCCATCGCCGACGCCAAGGCGCAGCCGGTGTACATCAGCTTCTCGAACCCGTACCACCTGTACGAGCTGCCGTTCATGGATCCGTACCTGGTCACCTACGGCGGCTCTCCGGCGGCGCAGCGGGCGGCCGCGATGGCCCTGATGGGCCGGACGGCGATCCGCGGCCGCATCCCGTGCGAGCTCGACGGCTTTTTCCGCATTGGCGACGGTCTTCAGCGTGCGGCGACGCGGTAACCGTCCGTTTCCTGCATTGGCCGGCGCGCTGTCGGGTTGGCCGGGCTGGATGCCCCCGAGACCCACCGTCGAGAAAAGCCCGTGTCGCGCGACGGCGCGCGATGCGGGGGCGCGGCCGGACGGCAACCGGCACAGGCGCGGGCCTGCCGAGCGTGCTACACTGGGGTGACGTGCGGCCGCGCGGGCCGCAACACGTGGACGCGTAGGAAAGGAGAGCGCGATGAGGTGTGGACTGGTGATGTTGCTGACGGCGCTAGTGGTGTCGGGCGCGGTCCTGGGGGGCTGCAAGAAAGGCGGCGGCAGGGAGCCCGAGACGTACAATGTGGTCAATACGCGGTGCCCGCTGACGGGCAAGGAGATCAATCCGCTGGGTGTGCCGAGGGACTATGCCGTGGAACTGGACGGCCAATGGTACGGTTTCGCGCCGGACGCCAACATGGACGAGTGGCGCGCCCTGAGCGACACCGAGAAGAAACAGAAGGCGGCTGCGTCCATGGCCCCGCGAGCACCCGGACAATAGGCCGATGCCGGATCCCCGGGGCGGTGTTTCACGGGCGGGCAACGCACAGCGCGCAGTGTTGCCCGGTGTTCCCACGGGGAGGTCATGGCCATGGCGTTCATAACGATATCGAAGACGGCGACACGGTGGATGCTCGCAGCGGTCGCCGCCGTTCTGGCCGGCGGATGCGCCGCCGTGGCGGCCGACGCGCCGGCGGCCGCGCCTAAACTCGACGATCTGCCGCTGGCGGAGTCGGTGTCGCAGTACGGCATTACGTGGACGTTTGAGAAGCCGGCCCGTGTGGGCCGCTTCCTCACGGGCGACTACTACGTGATCGGCCCGGTGACGGTCAAGGCCATCGAGCCGCCCCCGGCCAACGGCCGCAACGGTTCCACGTTGAACATTCCCATCGATGCGACCAGTTCGGAAAGCAAACTCGGTTTCGACGACCGGATTCAGCCGGGGCGCTACGATGCAAAGCTGTTTCAGCAGCCGCCGCTGACGATGAAGCCCGGCGACGTGCTCTTTTCGAGCGTCAGCTACGAGAAGGTCGAGGCGATCCGTCCGATGATGCCGCGGTCGCGGTCGCACCTGTCGCCGCAACATTCCCCAGTGCGGACGGTGGCGATTCTGACGTGCCTGGCCGAGCCGGTGCCGCCGGACGCCTTGCGGCCGGGCTACGCCGATCCGAAGCGCACGGTGTACCTGGCCCGTCACCTGCGTCGCGACCGGTTGCCGCGACTGGCGGCGCCGGACAACGTGCCCGACCTGGCCGAGCTCGAGCGGATCTTCGAGCGGCCGTGGATCGACATCGTGATGGACGAGTTCGGCGCGCCGCCGGACAACATGCCGATCTACGGGCAGGAGTTCACCCGCGCGGTGGCCATGGCGACGCTGGTGCTGGCGCTGGATCTGCCGCCCGAGCGCAAGGAAACGCTGCTGACGCGCGTGGTTCAGGTGGGCATCGACTTGTGGGGGCTGCTTGAGGCCGGCAAGCCCGGCTGGCCGGCGCTGGGCGGTCACGGCAACGGTCGCAAGTGGACGATTATGTTCACGGGGCTGATGCTCGACAACGAGCGGATGCAGAGACCGACGAAGACGTTCCCGAAGGCGGTTTTCAGCGAAGACCTCCAGACGATGTTCGACGATTGCTGGACGGGGGCGAAAGTGGTGTATGCCGGACACGTGGGACCGCAGGGGCACCCGCGCCACGTCGGCTGGGGCCGCTATGAGCATCTGCACCCGACGCAGTGGGAAGACAAGATCGGCGAAAGCTACCGCCGCTGCTGCACGAGCCTGTGCTGGGTCGGCGAGGCGCTGGCCGTGCAGCTCTACGGGGCCGAAGGGCTCTGGGACCACGACGCGTTTCTTGTTTATTGCGATCGGTGGATGAACGAGGACGACAGCGAGTTCATCCGGGCGGTCAAGGCCGCGGGCATGGGCGACTACGACAACGACTGGTGCCGCCAAGGCATGGTCTGGGATCCGTTTGTCGCAAGCATGTGGAAACGCTACCGGCCGACGATCCAGGCGCCGGTAGACCGCTGGAAGCTGCCTCAGGGCGGCAAGCAGCGCTGAGCCGCGGGTCGGGTCATGAGGGAGACGACGACTCGTCGGACGAAGGCGGCGCGTCGCGGTCGGTCATGTGGGCGTCCTCGCGGATTTCCCGAATCTGCCGCACGTGCGGCACCAGCGAGAGCACGGCGGCCACAATGACGCACAGCAGCCCAACGGCCAGCGTGGCCGAGGCCACGTGCAGGTCGAGTCGGTCCTCGAAGGCCGTGCCGATGACGAAGCCGTCCACGATGAGAATGTAGCCGACCGTCGCGATGATGAATCGCGGGCTGCCGTAGTGCAGGTACGGCTTCTTGTGCAGGTGGCGGACGTAGTTCTCCACGGCGCGGGCCATGTAGCTCAGAGCAAAAACGGCCAGGCTGACCACCGCCAGGGTCGGATAGAGCCCCGCCCGGATCAGAAACTCCTGGAGCTGCTCCAGCTCGCTTGCCAGTATCCACACGGCCGCAGATCCTCAACGTCCCTCGTTGCCGGCTTTGTCGCCGCTACGTTTCAAGGCGTCCAATTCCGTCTGCAATTCCATCAGCCGCTTGGTGTAAAGCCGCTTCTCGGCCTCCAATTGCCGTTCGGCCGTGGCGGCGCGCTCGTCGGCCATCTGGCGTCGCTGCTCGTCGCCGGCGGCTTTGGACTCCAGGACGGCGATCTCGCTCTCCTTGAGTTTGCAACGGTGGTAGAGCTCCTGGTAGTTGAGGCCGAGCTGGTTGACGCTGAGCTCGATCGTCACGTAGTAGGTGCCGACGATATCCTGCTGGGTGGAGACGACGTTGTAGCCGCGGATCATGCTCTCGACGAACTCGACGGTGGTCTCGGTCTGGGTCTCGGAGGGCGGCAGGATGACTTCGTTCACTAGCCGCGCGACGGCCGCCTGGCGGGCCTCTTCGGCCGTGCCGCCCGTGCCGACGACGGTGAGAGTGGTGGCCGGCGAGAGCCGGATCGGAACGGCGACGGGAACGTATTTCGAGACGACCTCGGGCTGGCACCCGGCTGCCAGAGTCGCGGCCACGACGGCCGCCAGAAGCATGCTTCTCATCGTCGTCTCCCTATTCTTACTCGATCGGTTCCGGATGGTCCAGGGGACACCGCAGCGCTCCCCGCACCAGGCCGAAACACTGGTTGCACGACACGCATCGGGCCGTATGGACGGCATTGTGCTGAAGATTCCGCGGGAACTCCGGCTCGCGCACCAGCGGGCGGCTCAGGGCGATTATGTCGATCCCCTCGCTCAGCGCCTTGAACATGGACGTCGCGCTGCGATACCCGCCCACCGAGGCGACCGTGACGGTGGTGCGTTTGGCCACCTCGACGGCCGCCGGCAGCAGGTACGCCTCGTCGTCCGGTCCCTGGACCGGCTGGGCCGTCTTCATGCCCGCCTCGGCCATCCCCGCCGAGACCTCGATCAGCTCGACGCCGTGCTCGGCCAGCAGCGCGGCGGTTTCCGAGGCTTCTTCCGGTTCGACGCCCAGCGGAGGCAGGTAGTCGTTCCCGTTTAGTTTGACGGCGACCAAGTGATCGTGTCCCACGGCGGCGCGGACGGCGTCCACCACGCTCAGCGGCAGCCGACGCCGCCGCGCCCGATCGGGGCCGCCCCATTCGTCGTCGCGGCGGTTGGTGTGGGCCGACAGGCACTCCGACAGCAGGTACCCGTGGGCCATGTGGAGCTGCACGCCGTCGAACCCGGCCTCGACGGCCAGGGCGGCCGCCTCGGCAAACGTCGCGGCCACATGCTCCAGTTGCCGCGGCGCGAAATCGTTGATCGGCGTGCCCGGCGGCGGCAACTTCTGCCGCTTGTCGTTCGGGGCCGGCGTCGGCCCCGCGAAAAACCCCTGGCGACCGGCGTACGTCAACTGGCACAGGATCGGCGCTTGGGTGTCGGCCCGCACGGCGGCCAGGATGTCGGCCCAGGCCCGCGCGTGGGCCGGCGTGGTCATGCCGCACTGGTTGCGGCTCGCGCGGCCGTGAGGATGAATGAAGGTGTGCCCGGTCACGATCAGGCCGATGCCGCCGCGCGCCAGCGCCCCGTAGATGCGCTTCATGGGGGCCGGGCAGGGCATGCCGTCGATGTCGGCCGCCGACTCGTGCGTGGCCGACCGCATGAGCCGGTTGGTCGCCGTGAGCGGTCCGACCCGCAGCGCCCGGAAGATGGCTTCGAGGTTCATGTACACGGCCGCCCTCAGTCCAGCGACGGCCCGTCAGCCGCCGCCGGTGATCTCGTCGCGCAGCCGGCCGATGAACGGCAGGTTGCGGTACCGCCCATTGTAATCCAATCCGTAGCCGACCGCAAAAACGTTCTCGATCTCGAACCCCACCAGGTCGGGCCGCGGCAGGGCGGGATCGCGCTGGACGCGCTTGGCCAGCAGTACCGCAGTGGTCACGTCGGCCGCCCCGAGGGCCCGCACCTGGCCGACCACGTGGGCCAGCGTCCGGCCCGTGTCGAAAATGTCGTCCACCACCAGGACGTGACGCCCGCGCACCACCGCCGGCAACGTCGCCCGGTGCGAGAACTCCAGAGCCCCCGGCGTCGTCCCGCGGTACGACGTGCAATAGACGAACTCCAGGTCCAGCCCGATCGGCATCCGCCGCAACAGGTCCGCCAGAAACAGCACGCACCCGTTCATGATCGCCAGCACGAGCGGCTCGCGGCCCGCCAACCGCGCGGTCAGCTCGCGCCCCAGCTCGCCGACGCGCCGCTCGATGGCCTGCGTCGTAATCACAATGTCCGCAATATCGCTTTGCAGGGTCGTTCCTCCCGGCCGCCTACATCGTCGCGCCGTGCTGCTTGAGGAGCTCCACCACCGCCTGGCGTCCGGCGCGCGTGGCGGCGCCCAGCGGCGTCACGCCGTTGGAGTCGCGCGCGTTGATGGCCGCGCCCTTCTCGATCAGCAGACGAACCCCCTCGACGTTGCCCGCGCCGGCCGCCTTCAGCAGGCTCGACGCCCCGGTTTCGTCCACCGCGTTGACGTCGGCGCCTTTCTCGATGAGTAGCGCCGCCGTGGACGTCATGCTCGGCCACGTCGCGGCGTACTGCAGCGGCGTCCAGCCCTTCTTGTCCTTCGGGTCCACGGCCGCACCGCGCTCCAGCAGCAGCGCCGCCGCCTCGGCGCGTTCCTTGGCCACGGCCAGGTGCAGCGGCGTCAGGTCGTACTGGTCGCGCGCGTTGACATCGAGACCGCGGTCGATCAGGATGCGGGCCATCTCGGTCTGGCCGTACATGCCCGCCGTGTGCAGCACCGTGCGTCCCGACAGGTCGCACACGCGCAGGTCGGCCCCGGCCGCCAGGAGCTTGTCAAAGGCGGGCCGCGCGCCGCGAAGCACCGCCACGTGCAACGGCGTGCCGCCGCGCTGCACCACCTGGTTCAGGTCCGCCTTCTTCGCGATCAGGAAATCCAGCAGCGGCCCCTGGTCGGTCAGCACCGCGTAATGCACCAACGAGTTGCCGCTGCGGTCGCGCGCGTTGAGTTCGGCCGGGTCGGCGCCGCGGGCCAGCAGCAGTTCCGCCACGTCGAGCTTGCCGCGCTGCACGGCCGAGAACAGCGGCGACCGGCCGCCGCTGTCGCGCACATCGAGCGCCGCGCCGCGCCCAAGCAGCAGTTCGGCCATCGCGACGCTCGAGGCCACGTGCAGGCTCGTCCGCTCGGCGTTGTCGCGCAGGGACACCACGGCCCCCTTGTCCAGGAGCAGCGCTGCCGTGGCCACGCGGTCGTACACCGTGGCCAGCATCAGGGGCGTGCGGCCCATGCGGTCGCGCGCATCGATCGTCGCTCCCGCCTCGATCAGCATCGCGGCCACGGACGTGTGGCCGGCCTCCGCCGCCTTGTGCAGGCGCGTCTGGAGATTCGCCGAGGCCTCGTTTACGTGGCCGCCGGTGTCGAGAAAACGTCGCGTGCGGATCCAGGCGGACCGCTCCGCCTCGTCCAGACCGTCGGGCGGAAGTCGCACCTCGGGCACGGCGTCCACCGGCGTCATCTCGCCCATGGCCGGTTCGCCCCCGCGCGACGGGGCCGCGGACGTCTCGACGCCTGCCACGGGCGCCGAGGCCGCCGGCTCGCGCGCCGGCACGCAGCCGAACCATCCCGTACACGTCGCCAACGCCAGAAGCAGGCTTGCCACGCAGGTCTGTTTCATGGGAACGTCTCCTCAAACAGAATGGCTGCGGCCCCCGAACCATGCGAGGCCCGAGACCGTGTGTGCGTCGGTCGGCGGAAACCACGCCCCCCAGTCAATCCAACGGGTGCTGCGCGCAGATGTCCTGAATGTCGGCCTTGGCCCGCAGGAACTTCGGGTCCGACTCGCCGTTGCTCGTCAACACGGCGTCCAGCAGCCGCGCCACCCGACGCATGTCGTCTTCCTTCAGCCCGCGCGTGGTCAGCGCCGGCGAACCGACGCGGATGCCGCTGGTTTCCTGGGCCGGCAGCTTGTCGAACGGGATCAGGTTCTTGTTGACGATGATGCCGGCCTTCTCCAGGGCGACCTCCGCCTGCCGTCCCGTGATACCTTTGGGCGTCAGGTCCACCAGGAACAGGTGATTGTCCGTCCCGCCGGTGACCAGGCGATAGCCCAGCCGACACATTTCGTCGGCCATCGCCGCGGCATTGGCGAGGATCTGCCGCTGATAGCCCTTGAACTCCGGACGCAGCGCCTCGGCGAAGGCCGCCGCCTTGCCCGCGATGACGTGTTCCAGCGGGCCGCCTTGCATCCCGGGGAACACCGCCGAATCGACCTTCTTCGCCCATCGCGCCTTGCACAGGATGCTTCCGGCCCGCGGGCCGCGCAGCGTCTTGTGCGTCGTCGTCGTCACGAAATCGCACACCGGCACCGGGTCCGGGTGCAGCTTCGCCGCCACCAGGCCCGCAATGTGCGCCATGTCCGTCATCAACAGCGCCCCGACCTCCGCCCCGATCTCCGCGAAACGCTCGAAGTCGATCTTCCGCGGGTAGGCGCTGGCGCCCATCAGGATCATCTTCGGCTTGTGCTCGCGCACCAGACGCGCCACCTCGTCGAAATCAATCATCTCGGTCTTCGGACTCACCCCGTAATGGACGCACGTGTACAGCTTGCCCGAAAAGTTCAGCTTGTATCCGTGCGTCAGGTGGCCGCCCGTGGCCAGATTCATCGCCATCAACGTGTCGCCGAGCTCCAACGCCGCGAAGTACACGGCCATATTGGCCTGGCTGCCGCTGTGCGGCTGCACGTTCACGTGCTCGGCCCCGAAGAGCTGCTTGGCCCGGTCGATCGCCAACTGCTCCACCTTGTCCACGATCTGGCAGCCGCCGTAGTACCGACGACCGGGGTATCCCTCGGCGTACTTGTTCGTCAGCAGGCTGCCCGTAGCCTCCATCACCGCGCGGCTCACGTGGTTCTCCGAGGCGATCAGTTCCAGCGTGTGCTGCTGACGGTCCCATTCCAGGTCCAGCAATTCCGCCAGGTACGGATCGGTCTTGCGCAACGTCTCGTACCGAGCACTCGACCTGTCGTTAATGGCTGCTTCTTGCGGATTCATCCAACACTCCTTCTCTCTATGGGCTCCGGCGTCCACCACGGCGCCGGCTTCTTGCCTCCCCGTGTCACCACACGACCAGCGAATCCAGAATCGCCATCGCCTCGGCCAGCCACTGCGACTGCGCATCGGCCGCCGGCCCCATCGCCGTGATGATGTACTGCTTGCCGCCGTGCAGCAGAGCGTACTGCACGAACCGCTTCTTCGGCCCACCCGGGACACCGGCCGCCGGCTCAGCGTCGCCGCGGCCGATCCGCTCGAACGTCGCGTCGATCAGGCACGCCTTCCGTCCGCTCGGATGATCCACCACCGCCGCTCGCAACTCGTCGTACCCGACCGCGCGCCGGGCGAACAGGGCCTGGTTCTCGCGAAGATAGTCCGACAGGTTGGTCGTCCCCGGCGCCGCGTCCACCGTGACGTTGATCGTCGCCTGGCCCCCTCCCTCGGGCAACCCCCGCACGAACATCGCCGCGTCCTTGCCGCCTCGCGGAAGCGCCTTGGCCGGCATCCGTTCCCACGACGGCAGCAGATTCAACGCAAAGTGCTTCTGCCGGTCGGCATACGACATGCCCTCCACGCGATCCGGCGCCCCGGAGCCGCAACCGCCCCAGACCCAGCACAGCGACACCACCAACGCACCCACACCAACTCGGCAACGCATCATGGCGACGTTCTCACCACACGCGAAAACTGTCTCGAATCTCGTCCATGGCCGCGCGATACGGCTCCTGCTCGGACACGGGCACACTCAGCATCAGGGTCCACACTTGCTTGCCCAGGGCCACGACCGTCAGCTCCTGGCTCACGGCGGTCGGCCCCGCATACGGCGTCCGCACCAGGCGCACCGCCTGCGCCCCTGGCGGCAATCCGTTCATCTCGGCGGCCGCCACGTCCGGAGGCGGCGTCTCGCCCAGCCCGAATCGCAGCTCCTGCTTCATCAGTGCCAGCACCTCGGCGACCGTGCCGCTCGTGGCGTCGCCCAGGACCACCGGCCGGGCCTCGCGACGGCTGAACACGTGGGCCACCGCCCGGCGCCCCGACTCGTCAGCCGGGGCCGACAACTCCACCAGCAGGTCGCCCGGCAACTCCTCCACCGTCCACCCGCGGGGGACCGACACCGCGAAGTTCATCCCGCGGTGCGTGTAAGTGCTCCCGCCGGAATCGGATACGACAATTTCCGACGTGCCGCCGCAACCGCCGAGACCGGCCGCCAATGTGACCGCCGTCACAAATACCGCGCCGCACCACCGTTGTCCAGTCATCATCCGGTTCGTCACACGCATACAGGGTTTCGCTCCGGGTAGCCGGCGGCGAAACAGACGGTCGCCGGGCCACGAGAATCGAGACATCGCGGCCGCTATCCTAGTCTGCCGCACGCTATAATGCAAAGGTTTTGGCGAGGGTTTGCCGACGGTCGCCCTCAACGGCGGCCTCCCGCGGCGCGCCGGGCGAAACCCGCCGCCGTGGGATACGATGTGCCCCATGCTATGCCTGCTGCGCCAGCAATACGGTGGCCGAGGCCTGCGTGCCTCGAATACCGTCCCCGCCCCGTGGCCAAGCCCGCCGCTGGCACGGCTGGACATCAGCCATTATGCTGACAATCTCCTGGACTGGAAGATGAGGGGGAGGCCAAGACTCTCACGGCCTGCACCTGAAGACAATACCCTGAGTCTCTCCGTGGGCATGCCGCGGCCCGGGGCGAGGGGATGGGCCGGGCAACGCGCCGCCGGGGCAGCCGCCGATGAGGCGCCTGCGCCCGGCGAGTGGCGTTGCCGACCGCCGGCCTGAGGACGGGATCAGGACTCGGCGGCTTGTTTCTCGAGCTCTTCCATTCGCGCACGGATGCTCCCGAGGGCCTGCTCCAGGTACTCTGCCTGGCCCTTCAGGGCGTCGAGTTCCTGCCGCGGGGTCGGCGCCGCGTACGGTTCGAGGCCGACGGGCGGCGCCATCGGCGGCGCGAAACCCGCGCGTTGCCGGCCCGTGAGGCCGGTTGCCCGGAAACGGTTCCGCCAGCCGCGGCCGCCGCCCGGGCCTGCGCCGAATCCGCGACCGCCGCGCCCCCAGCCGAAGAATCCGCGGCCTCCCACGGGGTTGGCGTACCCCGGCATTGCGTATCCGGCGCAGTAGCCTGCGCCGCGTCCAGTCATCGGGCCCATGCCGACCGGGCCTGTTCCATCACCACGTGGCATCTTCTGCCTCCTTTCTCAACAGGGCGGTCCGTGCCGGCCGCCGCGGCAGCGCCCTCGGCCGCGCCCTTGTCCGCGCCGACGGCGACCGCAGCACCCCGGCATCGCGAACGCGCCGTCACTGAGTCGTCCACGGACGAAGCCAGCCAACACCTCCTCGATGTTGCCGCACGTCTGAGCGATGATCCGCACCCCCAGGGCGGCCAGGGCGGTCTCCATGGGCCACGAGATCGCGCCGCAGATGAGCACCTCGGCGCCGGTCTCGGCGACCTGCGCGGCGCGGTGGTGCGGCGACTCGGCCCGCAGGTCCGCCTGGACCCGCGAAAGCTCCATCCCGCGGTCGTCCAGCTCGACCACGAGGAGATGCTCGGCCACGTCGAAGACGGGACTGACACGGCCTTGCCAATGGGGGATGGCGATCTTCATGCCATAGAGATGAGCAACCGGCGTGCCAACCGGTCCGGTGGTGGACCACGGCCCGCCGCGGCCGTAACAGGCGGAATGGCGAACAGCATAGTGTTGCAAAATGCCTTGCAGTACGATGCCGGTAGTTGTATAATGCAACATTGTGGCCCGCGACGCGAGAATGCGTCCCCTAACTATCGCAAAGGAGTCACGGCGTATGGACCCTCTCGATGGCGATCAGCGCGAAACGACGATCCTGGATTCCATAAACGAGGGGGTTTTCACGGTGGATCCCCAGTGGCGGATCGGCGTATTCAATCGCGCGGCCGAGCGGATCACGGGGGTCCGGCGCCTGGAGGCCGTCGGGCGACTGTGTTCGGAGGTGTTCCGTGCCAACATCTGCGAGGGGCGCTGCGCCTTGCGGCACACGATGCGGACGGGCAAACCCGTGGTCAACGCCATGGCCCACATCATCGACAGCCAGGGCCGCCGGGTGCCTATCCGCCTCTCGACGGCGCTGCTGAAGGATGCCGAGGGCCGCATCGTCGGCGGCGTCGAGACGTTCCAGGACCTGACGCAACTGGAAGAGCTGCAAAAGGAACTGCACGGACGCTACACGTTCGAGGACATCGTCGGCCGCAGCCCGGCAATGCAGCGGCTGTTCGACATTCTGCCGCAGATCGCCGAAAGCAGCAGCACCGTACTGATCGAGGGGCCCAGCGGCACGGGCAAGGAGCTTTTCGCCCGGGCGATTCACCACCTGTCGCCACGGCGCAAAAAGCCGTTCGTGGCGGTCAACTGTGCCGCGCTGCCCGACACCTTGCTGGAGAGCGAGCTGTTCGGCCACAAGGCAGGGGCGTTTACGGACGCTCGCCGCGACAAGCCGGGGCGTTTCGCCCTGGCCGAGGGCGGCACCCTGTTTTTGGACGAGATCGGCGACGTGTCGCCGGCGATGCAGGTGCGGCTGCTGCGGGTACTCCAGGAGCGCGTCATCGAGCCGCTGGGCAGCATCGAGGCTGTCCCCGTGGACGTGCGGATCATTGCGGCGACGAACCGGAATTTGGCGGAGCTAGTGGCGCAGGGCAAGTTCCGCGACGACCTGTTTTATCGTATCCGCGTGATACGGCTGGAGTTGCCGCCGCTGGCCCAGCGCCGCGAGGACATCCCGCTACTGGTCGAGCACCTGGTGGCCAAGTTCAACCGTCTCCAGAATAAGAACATCGCGGGGGTTTCCGACGAGGTCATGGCGCGGCTGATGGAGCACGACTTTCCGGGCAACGTGCGCGAGCTGGAAAACATTCTGGAACAAGCGTTTGTGCTCTGCCGGGGCGGGGTGATCGAGCTGGCCCACCTGCCGGCGGAATTGCGGCCGGCAGCCGGCAGCGGCGGAGGCGGCGGACCGGCGATGACCCTAGAATCGGTCGAGAAGCTGTTTATTGCCGAGACGCTTCGCCGCCATGGCGGCAACCGACGCAAGACCGCCGCCGAGCTGGGGATCAACCCAAGCACCCTGTACCGGAAACTGAAAGCGTTCGGCATCGCCACCCCCGTAACCGACGGCCGCGGCCGACGAACGTAGGCACGGAAAGGGGCGGGTGTCGCAGCAGCGGGCAATCATGCACACTGCAATGGTGCGACGCGGAAGGTGGGTGTGGCAGTCGGTCGGGCCTAACAACAAATCGGATTTAACTGCTTTTATTATAGTGGTTTAGGATTCCTTATCAGGCGGTAGGCCGTTTCTTGGCACGGCTGTTGCAACGACTACGTTGCCAGGAAGGAGATGTCATGAAGGTAGCCGTAACAGCGCAGGGGCCGCAGTTGACGTCGGCGGTGGATCCGCGGTTCGGTCGTGCCCGGTGTTTCGTGGTGGTGGACACGGAGACGGGCCAGTGGTCGGCCGCGGACAACGCACAGAACCTGAACGCCGCGCAGGGGGCGGGCATCCAGGCGGGCAGGACGGTGGTCGGGTTGGGGGTGGAGGCGGTGATTAGCGGACACGTGGGGCCGAAGGCGTTCGCCACGCTGCGGGCGGGCGGTGTGGCGGTGTACACGGGAGCCACCGGAACGGTGGCCGACGCCGTCGAGCAGTTCAAGGCCGGCAAACTCGACAAGGCCGACGGCGCCGACGTGGAGGGGCACTGGGTGTGAGGGGACCGGCCGGGTCGCACGCTCGCGTTCACTCGCAGTCAGCAGGAGGGTTGCAGGATGAAGATTGCCATTCCGACAGCCGCAGGGAACCTCTGTCCGCATTTCGGACATTGTGAACGGTTCGCCATCGTGGAGGCGGATCCCGCCGGCAAGAAGGTGAGCGGCATCACGTGGCTGACGCCGCCGCCGCACGAGCCGGGCGTGTTGCCGCGCTGGCTGCACGAGCAGGGGGCCGAGGTGATCATCGCCGGCGGCATGGGCCAGCGGGCGCAAGGGCTTTTTGCACAGCATGGCATCGAGGTGGTGGTCGGCGCGGCGGGCGGTAAGCCCGAGGAGATCGTCGCGCAGTACCTGAACGGCACGCTCCGCACGGGCAACAACCTCTGCGACCACTGATCCGCCGGCAGGGTAGGCTCCCCCCCGGACCTACGCGGAACGTAGGGGCCGGCAGGGGCCCGGCGGTCTCGACGCGCGGCGCCCGCGGCGCGTATAAATGATGTACTGTCCCCTTTCATCTTCCATTCGTTCAGTGTGTCGCGTTTGCAGGTCGATCCTCAGGCGAGGGGAAAGGCGCTCAGGAGCTTCTCTTTGAACGCGGCGGCGCGGGCCTGGGGATCGGCGGCGGCGATGATGTCGCTGCACACGGCCACGGCGGTGGGGCCGGCGACCAGCACCGTGTCGAGGTTTTCCAAGGTGATGCCGGCAATGGCGACGCAGGGCAACGGGGCGGCCGCACGGCGGACGTCGCGGAGGCCCTCGACGCCGATGATGAAGTTGCGGCTCTTGGTGGAGCTGGCGAAGACGGGGCCGATGCCGAGGTAATCGGCTCCGTCGGCCAGGGCACGTGCGGCCATCTCGGGCGTCTGGACCGATACGCCGACGACGGCCGACGGGCCGAGCACTTGGCGGCACGCGCGGACCGGCAGGTCGTCCTGGCCGACGTGGACGCCGTCGGCCCCGGCGGCGCGCGCGATGTCGGCGCGGTCGTTGACGATCGACAGCGCCCCGGCCTTGTGGCAGCGCTCGGTCACGGCTCGGGCCAGGTCCAGCAACTCCGCCGCCGGCATCTGCTTCTCGCGCAACTGCACGACATCGGCGCCGCCGGCCAGCACGGCGTCCACGGTCTCCAGCGGCGGCAGGCGGCACAGGCTGCTCGTCACCAGCACATAGAGCCGCACGGACGCCAACCGTGCTCTACCGTGCAGAATCGTGTTGAACGACTTCTCCAGGGTATAGACCCGGTACCGCAACTGCTCGAACGCGGCGGCGGCCTGGGCGGAGAGCGGCTTGGCGTATTCCTCCAGGGCGCGCAGGGATTCGGGCAACCGCTTCAGCGCCGCGAGGAGCACGTCGTCGGCACCGGTCCGCACGGACTCGGTCGCGGTGGTGATGGCGGTGCCGACGTCGCGCGGGGTGTCGCGCGAGGCCAGCAGCTCGCGCTGCGGGAAGCCGTCGGCCGCCGCGCGCAGGTCGTGACGAAGCTGCTTGACCAGTTCGCACAGGGCCGCCGAGTCGAGGCGGAAGCGTGCGTATTCCTCGACGACGCGCAGCGCCTCGCGCGTGCGGTTGAGGTTCGCGTCCAGGATGCGGTACAGATCGGTGTGGTCGGTGTTCATGGGCGTTATTCTACTCGGTTCCCAGGCGGCGCGAAGAAAAAGAACCCTCGCCACGACTCCGGTTGGCTTCGTGCAGGTGGAGTGTAGCGAGGGTCCGCACCACGTTGGAGAACGCCTCATTGCCGGGCGGCTTGCGCGTTGTCCCTCTGCCCTCAAGGGGGCGGAGTCCGCCGCGGCGCGTCACAGGGCCAGGTCGTCCGCCCCGACGTACTTATAAACGCCGCCATTTTCCCGGGCGATTCTCATGAGCAACTCTTCGCAGTTGGAGTACAAGAAACAGATCGTGTCGATCCGCGCGCCGGCGCGGCGATTGAGGTCGCGGACGCTGTCGGCCACTTTCGGGTCAAACTCGCCGTCGGTGAGGAAGATGATCCTCTGCGGCTTCAGGGCCAGGGCGCGGCGGAAGGCTTCGAGCGGCTCGGTCTGCCCGACGGGCGTCACGCCGTCGATGAACTCCAGCGCGGCCTCTTTGTTCGCGTCGGTCGCGCGGACCAGCGACCGCGCGGGCATCTCCTGCGGCTCGCCGCTGGAGTAAAAGATCACATGGAACCGTTGCCCGCCGCGAAGGGAGGCGATAGCCTTCTTCAGGTGCGCCTTGACGATGGCTATGGAGTCGGTCATCGAGCCGCTGCGGTCCACGATATAGACCACGTCGCCGTGGGCCGGCACGGGGAAAAAGCCCGTACCGCGGCCGCTGGGGCCGGGCCCGTGGCCAATGCCGTCGGGACCGCAGATGGTGAGGCCTCCGACGCCGGGGATGCCGATCGAGTGTTCGCCGCCCTTGACGGCGACGATCAGCGCCTGGCTGGGCGGTCCGGCGAAGGTCAGACCGGCCTTGGGCACGTCGGCCAGGCGACGGCTGCGCCCGGCGGGCGCGTGGCGGCCGGCGGGCTGTTCGGGCAGGGTGTAACGGACCTGGCGGACCACCTCGGCCCCGGCCCGCGGCGGCGGATCGTTCGGCGGTCGCACGACGCTCCAGGCGAAGACCAGCGAACACAGCAGCAGGGCCAGGTGCACCATCAGGCTGGTGCCCCAGGTGGGAATGCCGGCGACGAGGCGCGTCAGCGACGGGCCGGGCTCGGCGGCCGCTTCGTCGGGGGCGGCCTCGCCCTGGGCCAGGGCCAGCAGGCCGCAGTTCGGGCACCGGGCCGTCTGGCGACGGCGACGCGTGTTTTGGACCCAATGGTGGCCGCACTCGCGGCAGGTGAAGCGCAGTGGCATGGCAGACCTCCTCGGAGCCGATCCGATCCGGGGGCGGCGGCGAACAGGTCGTCGTCGCCCGACCAACGGGTTCCAGGGCCAGCCGTGCCATGGCACAGGAAACAGCACGCACCTCTACCTAGGGAAACGCGGCGCGCGGCGCGAAGTTCGCCGGAAAAAAGCGAAAAACGTGCGTTGCGCAGCTCTTGGTTCGGGCGGAGTTTGCGCCGTCGCCACAAGATTCCGCGACGGCAGCGCTTGCCCATGTGTAACATATGTAGTATAGTGGTGTGTACGTGATGTCGGGTTTTGCCCGGGGGGCCCGTTCTCTGCCGCATGCGGCGGGAGCGGGCCTTTGTTGTTTTCTGCCGCGGCGTTCGTGAGGATCGACGTGCAGCGACCGGGAGGCGGCAGCGTGCCCCCGACCGGTGACAGCGGGCTTCCGGGGGAACAGACAGGAAGGGAGCAAGCCATGGGGGCGAGAGTGTGTATCGTGAGACTGGTGCTGTGTGCGGGCGTCTGTCTTCTGGCGGTCGGCCCCGCGCGGGGCGACGACATACGGCCGCCGGTGTGGCGCGGCAGCGACAGCACCACGATGTCGATCTTCGACGATTGGCCGGGCGACGAGAACCTGTATGAGCCGGACACGTTTGTCCAGGTGCCGGCCTCGCCGCTGCTGTACGTGGCGGAGGCGGAGGTGGACGGCGCGGCCGCCACGGTCCTTGCATCGTACCAGGGCCGCGACAACGTTCTGGAGATGTCCAAGAACGCCTTGCTAGTCTTCTTCCTCGACAACTTCGACCAGTCCAACCCGCGGAAGATCGTCCAGATGCAGGTGACCTATCACAACAGCGGGTGCGCTCCGTGGTGGCTGTACGTGGACTACTTCTGGGACGGCGACGACGACGATTTCAACACGCCGCTGTTCGAGCTCTCGGACCTGGCGGAGTACGACCAGGGCGATGGGTGGAAGACGCTGGTGTTCTCGTTCTTCATCGAGCCGAACCCTTGGGAAGAGGAAGTGGCGCTGAAGTTCTATGATTTCGGGGCGACGGAGAAGCTGACGTGTTATGTTGACCAGGTGGTCATCGACACGATCTGCCCGGAGCCCGGGACGATGGGCCTGCTGGCGATCGGCGGCGTGGCGCTGATAGGCCGCCGCCGTCGTCGGTGAACGGGCCTCGCCGCGGCTTCCCGTGAGGCGCCCGGCCGTTATCTTATCGTATCCGCAACGCCCCGCCGGCTCGTGCTGCGGGGCGTTGTGCTGCGCGGACAACGGTGCCGCCGCAGGGCGCGGCGGGGCGCGTCCGTTTTTTCCGCAATCATCCGAGCCGGCGGACGTTAAAGGGCCAGGGCGGCCTCAGGCTGGGTCCGGGGCCGGTCGCGCGGTGGGGCGGCGAGAACTTCGCTTGTTTCGGAACGGGAGTGAAGCGATGCATCGGATACTGATAGGTGCGGCGGTTGGGGTCGTGGTGCTTGCGGCGGGAGCCGTGGGCGTGGTGGTCTGGCATCGGGCGAATCGCCCGCCGGCGCCGCAGGGCGAGGTGTCGCAGGCGGCGGTTGCGCCGGCCGAGACGCCCGAGCCGGAACCGGCGCCTGTGGCGCCGCGGCGCCGCCGGCCGTCGCCGCAACCGCAGGAAACGCCCAAGTCGCCGGCGGCGGTTCCGGTGGCGACCGACACGGAAGCGACTACCGTGGCTCCCGTTGCCGAGACGGCGTCGAACCCCAGTCTCGACGAGAAGATCAACGGCATCCTGAATTCGTTGACGCGTGAGGAGCAGGAGGCCCTGATGCGGGCCATCAGCCAACGTGCGATGCAGGAACGGGCCGAGCAGCGGCGGTACGAACTGCCGAGCGACCGGCGTCTGCGCGTGCTGGAACGAAACCGCAACGCGGCCCTGCGTCTGAGTGATGTGCAGCGGCAGCAGATTGACGCGCTGAAAGAATCTCTGAAGCCGAAGATCGACGCGGCCACAAGCCAGTTGCGTCAGCAGCAGGAGACGCTGCGCGAGCAGGTCGGGCAGCTCATGTCGTCGGGCGACCGCGAGGCGGCCCGAGCGCTGTTCGAACAGATGGGCGACCTGCGGCGGCAGTCCGAGCAGGCGACCGCCCCGATCGACGAGGAGTACAAGACGGCCCTGAGCGGCATCCTCACCCCCGAGCAGCAGGAAGCGGTGACGGCGGCCGAGGCGTCGGGCAACGACGGTCCGCCTCCCTGGGCGGGCAATCGTCGCGGCCCAGGCCGGTGACCGATTGAAGCAAGCGTTGGGTGGCGCGGCCGCGCACCGGTGCGGTTGGGCGGCAGGGCCGCGCCGACCTGGCCATGCGGGGCCGGGCAAGAGCTACTCGACCTTCATTTTCTTGCGCAGCGGAGTCCAGTCGTTGACGTAGGCCTGCACCGGGCAGATGCGCTCGCACAGATAACACCAGATACAGTCGTCGTTGACCGTCGGCAGCGGATCGAGCCGGATGGCTCCCGTCGGACAGGTCCGCGCGCACAGGCCGCAGCGCGTGCAGACGTTCGGATCGACCACGTGGTTCGGGAAGGTCCGCTTCATCATGCCGCCCTGGAGCACGTGGCTGAGCAGGAAGTACTTGCCGCCGACGAACGGATAGCGCGGCGCGGCGAATCGCGGCTCGTCGCGCAGCCGGCGGCAGTCTCGGGGCAACCGCTCGCCGAACTGGCGCGCCGCCGCCAGGTCGTCCTCGCTCGGGCGGCCCCACTGGCGGAAACTCTTCAGGTACATCGGGAAACTGTCGAAGCCGTTGCACGCGAAGCTGTTGACCACCGTGTAGCCGCGACGGGCCAGACGCTTCTGCATTCGCCGCAGGGTGTTCACGGGGTTGCCGCCATGGGTGATGAACGTGAAGGCCGGCTTGTTGTCCGCCGCGGGCAGCCGGTCGATGAACCGGCGGACGAGGCTCGGCTCCTTGTAGTAGAACACGGGCGTGCCGATGCCCACCACATCGTACCCGGCGGCTTCGGCCGGATCGGTCTTCAGCAACTCGGTCACGGTGCACGGCATGCCGCCGGCCCGCAGGCCGGCGGCGGCGGCCTCGGCTACGCGGCGCGTCGCCCCCGTCTGACTGAAATAGACCACCAGGGCCTTGCTCGTTGTCGGGTCGCTCATGAATGTGCCTCGCATCGGGTGACGATCCAGTCGGCCACGTCGGCGAACACGGCCGACGGGTCCGGTTCGAATTCCAGAGTGTGGTGCGCGCCGCCGTAGCACTTCACCGTGCGGTCGGCCGATGCCGTCCGCTCCAGAAAGCGCACCGTGGCGCCGTTGTCGATAATGCGGTCGTACTCGGCCAGGGCCGTCAGCAGCGGCACGACGATCCGCGGCGCGGCCTCGACAAGGTACCGGTCGAGGCGTCGGCTCTCGAAGAGGAACCGGGCCGTGGCCTCGTGCAGGGCCAGTGCGTCGTGGCGCAGGAAGTCGAGCCGTTCGGGGTTGGCGGTGAACAGCTCGGGGTTGTTGAGCGGGATGGGAAACAGCCGCCGGTCGTGCCGACGCAGGAGCGACCAGGCGATGGCCGCCTTGGTGGCGAACGACACATCCCGCCGCGGGCAGATGCCGGGACATAGCAGCACGACACCCGCGTAGCGCGTTCCGTGCATGGCGGCCAGGGCCGCGGCCAGTTTGCCGCCCCAACTGACGCCCACGAGCACCAGGGGCAACCGTCCGGCCAGGGGCAGCCAGTCGGCCAGGGCCCGATCTTCGAGGTCCGTCACGTCGCGGGCCAGTTGTTCCCACGAGTCGGCGTGACCGCGATCCGAGGCGTTGCGTCCGCTGCCACGACGGTCGGCCAGGTAAACGGCCAATCCGGCGTCGGCGAAGTGCTGCGCAGAGGCCTCGTACCAGCCGCCATGGCTCTGGATGCCGTGCAGATAGACGACCAGGCCGCACGGCGGGTGGCCCGAGGCGGGCGCCCAGCGACGGCAGAACAGTTCGTAGCCGTCGGCGGCGCGCAGCGAGAGAGTCTCGACGGGGCTCATGGCGTCAGACGATAGACGGCCGCGCAGCGGAAGTCAAGCGCCGCGAGGCGCCCACGACGGTGGGCCGTGGGGCGGCCTGGCCGCGCGCAGGGGCGCACGTCACAATCGCAAGGACATTCCCCGCTCACAGGTCCATGAATTCCACGATGTAGGCAATCGTGGCGCTGGATCCGTCGGTCTTCTTCAGGCCGGTGATTTCGACCCAGAAGCGGTCGCCGGCCTTCGCCCCCGGCAGCACCGGGCGGAAGATGATGGCATTGGGGATGCCGCAGCCGTCGAGGTTGACGTTGAAATGGTCCAGGGCGAGCGGCTCCTTGGCCCGCCGCTCGGGATCGGCGTCGGTGGGGCTCTTGCCGGGACGGACCGGCCAGACGGTCGCCTTGACCGCGGCGGGGTCCGGCTTGGCGTAGTGCGCCGGGTTCACCGAGACGTGCCAGGCGTGCCGGTAGTGGAAGAAATCCAGCGGCAGCAGCCCGCGCGGCGGATAGCAAATGTAATCATAGTCCGGCACATCCTTGCGATCGTGGCTATCGACCATCATGGCCGAGAAGACGCCGCACTCGCCGAAGCCGGTTGTTACCATCGAGGGGTTCAGACACCAGCGCCGGTGGCCGACTACGGCGATGTTGCTGGGGTCGCTGTCTTCCATGAAGCTGTCCACCGACATCCGCGTGGCGCCGCCCTGATGCAGGTTGGCGTGGCTTGTGCCGTAATAGGCCTTCTTGAACTGGTCCTCGGGCAGGCCGGGGTTCGTCGGATAGTGCTCCAGATGCCCGAGCCGGGCGCAAAGCTGTGCCGCCGCCCGGGCATAATCACATTGGGTCGCCGTGAGCTTGATGTCGTGCGGCACGTCGCAGAGGTAGCGGTATGCGTTCAGTCGGGCCAGGGCATAGAGATTCGTCGGGTCGCGCAGGGGATCGGTTGCCCCCGCCGCCTGGGCGACGGCGTCTTCGGTGCTCCACAGCGCCGACGCGCCGCCGGGCCGCCGGCCGTCGCCCGGCGCGTTGCCGCGAATCGACGGAGACGCGCCGACGCCGAAGCTGCCCATGATTTTGTTCACCATCTCGCTGATCTGGCGGCCCGACTTGGGGTACAGCAGTTGGCCGTTCCAGAAGACTTGTTCTTTCAGGAGGTTGCCCTTCTCGTCAGTCTCGACATAGCCGCCGTGAAGTTTGCCCTCGCGATACTCGGCCTTCAGGCGCACCTTGCCCGATTCCCAGAAGTACGTCTGCAACCCGTCGAGTTGCCCCGCCTTGTACTGGCCGCGCACCGCGATCTTGCCGTTGGGATGATGGGCCAGATACTTGCCGTGCTTGCGGCCCTCGGCGTCGGTGCTGTAGCGTTCCTTGATTTTTCCGTCGTCGTACCGCTCGATGATTTCCTCGGCCCGCAGGACGCTCGCGCCCAGCCAGCCCAGAACAATCGCCAGAAGCACCCGTCGTGTGGTTCGCGTCATGAGATGGACCCTCAGAGGCAATGCGCGCTCAGTACATATTCTATACGATTGGGCAAACGTACATACGCAGGGAAAACGGCTATCCGACATTTTCCGGAGGCCGCCCTCTCCGTTCCAGGGGAGCGCGACCCCATTCCGGGGGCGTTCCGGCGGCGCGTCCGCCGTCACGGGGCTCACCGGGCCGCCCACCGTCGGGCCTCGGCGACCAGGGCGGCGAACAGAGCCAGGTGCCGCCGCTCGCGGTGCAAGTTCTCCGGATGCCACTGCACGCCCAGGAAAAACCGGTCCGGCCGCGGATCCTCGACGGCTTCGATCAGTCGATCATCGAACCATGCGACCGCCCGCAGGTGCCGTCCGGGCTGATCGATGGCCTGGTGGTGGCTGGTGTTGACGTTCAGCGGCCGCGCGCCGACGATGGCCGCCAGGCGACTCGTCGGGTCGATGCGTACCGGGTGCCTCGGCCGTGGGTCGCCCTCGGGACGCGCATGGGCCTGATACGAAGCGGCGACATCGGGCAGGTGCTGGATGAGCGTGCCGCCGCGATGCACGGCAAGGGTCTGCGCGCCCAGGCAGATGCCGAGCGTGGGCATGCGGCGGCGGTCGGCCCAGGCCGCCAGACGGGCGTCGGCCTCCTGGCGGATTCGGGGCGTCAGGACCGTTTGGGGATGGCGTTTCCGGCCATAGGCGGCCGGATCCAGGTCGGCGCCGCCCACCAGCAGCAGGCCGTGACCGCGGGCGACCAATTGCCGCCAGGCGGCGTCCGCGCCGGGGGCCTCGACGGGCGGCACCAGGAGCGGCTCGCCGCCGGCCTTGACGATGCTCGTCACGTAGTCGGCCGGGAGCAGGACTTCCCCGGCCGGCGGCACATCCGTCGTGACGCGGTAGCTGGTGGCGATCAGGATGGTAGGTCTGGCGGGCCCTCGGCGGTTCATACGTCGTCCCCTCGGCGGATCATCCGGCCGGGCTTGTCGCCGGTGTGCCGGCGGTCGCGCAGAACGAACCGGCCGGCCACCAGCACATGGCGGATGCCCTCCGGCGGCGCGATCGGCTGAGCGTAGGTGGCCCGGTCGGCGAGTCGATCGGGTTCGAAAACGACCACGTCGGCGATCGCGCCCGGAACGAGCCGCCCGCGACGTTTCCAGCCCATGGCCTCGGCCGGCAGGCCGGTAAGGCGGCGGATGCCTTCGCCCCAGCTCATGAGGCGGCCGTCGCGGACATAGTCGGTCAGGAACCGCACCGGCGTGCCAAACGCCCGCGGGTGGGCGCTCTGGCCGGGCCTATGCTCGAAGTCCCGCACGCTGGAGTCGCTGGCCACCATGACGAACGGCAGCGCCAGCAGCCGCCGAAGGTTCTCCTCGCTCATCGAAAAATGGACGGCCCCGGTCTGGGTGTTGTCGGCGACGACCAGGTCCAGGGCGGCATCCAGCGGGTCGATCCCGCCGCCGCGATAGCTGGCCCACTGCGTCAGCGTCTTGCCCACGGCGTCGCCGAGGTCGGGGCGACTGACGCTGATGACCATGACGCGATCGGCCAGGTCGGGTTCGCCGTGGCTGTCGCGGATGGCCTGTTTGAGTGTCGGTCGCAGGGCGGGGTCGCGCAGGCGTTTCAGTTCGGCCTCGCGGCCGCCGTCGAACACCCAGTCCGGCAGCAGAATGCTGTCCAGCGAGGTCCACGAGGCCAGATACGGATACCGGTCGCAGTAGAACGGCACGCCGCGATCGCGGGCCGCACGGAGCATCTCGATCAGGGCGTCGATCTTGTGCCAGTTGCGCGGCCCGGCGGTCTTGACGTGGCTGAGGATGCCGCGGCACCCGGCGGCCTCGACGATCGCGAGGAACTCGCCGACGGCTTCCAGCAGGCGGTCGCCTTCGCTGCGGATGTGGCTGGCATAGAGGCCGCCGTAGCGGGCGGCCACCCGGGCCAGCCGGATCAGCTCGTCGGTCGATCCGTAGCAGCCGGGCGGATAGATCAGGCCGCTCGACAGGCCGCACGCGCCGGTTTCCAGCCCCTCGGCCAGCAGCCGGGCCATGCAGTCCAACTCGGCGGCCGTGGCGGGGCGGTCGTCGTAGCCGACCGTCATCGCCCGCAGGTTTCCGTGGCCGACCAGAACGGCCCGATGGATGCTTGATTCGGCCTGCTCGGCCCGGGCAAAGTAGCCGCGGCCGTCCAGCCAGTCGATCCGGACACCCAGGTCGGCCACCTCCAGCTGGTTCTTGTCGCGCAGGGCCTCGTCCAGAGGGAACGGACTGCCGCCGCAGTTGCCGCAGACCTCCGTCGTGACGCCCGCGAATACGCGCGACTGGGCGAGCGTGTGGTACAGGGCGGCCGTTTCGCCGTGAGCGTGAATATCGATGAACCCCGGCGCCACGGCGCAGTCGCGGCAGTCCACCACCTCGGCGTCGCGCGGCACGGTCGCGCTGCCGGCGTCGGTCACGGCGGCCACGGCGCCGTCGCGAATCCAGACATCGGCCTCGCGTCCGTCGGCGCCGGACCCGTCGTACACCCAGCCGCCCTTGAGCCACAGACTCGCCATGAGGGCCTCCCTGTCGTTGCGCCTCAGTCGCTGCTGTTGCGGCGCCAGCGGCCGCACCTGCGGCGGGTAGTATATCCTCTGGGCGCCGCGCCACAAAACAAAAGGGGACGCTCAATCGCGTGGAGGGACCGCGTGGCACTGCCGCCGACCGTGATCGAGCGGTCGCCGGGTTCCGAGCCGGTCGAGGAACAGCCACATGGACAGTCGGGATGGCTTCCTATGCCCGGCGGCGGCAGGCATGACGCCCTTCTCTCGGAGAATCTCCACCCGTCGGGATAGCTGACGGACGGAGCCGCGCTTTCATAGTTTCATCCGGCGAGAACGGGCGGCCCTGACGGGTCTGGGCCCTACATCTCGCTGCGAACGCGGTGCCAGTATTTCATGGTGGCGGCCTTCCGGTCGCCGGCGGGGCCGCCGTTGTGCCGGCGGGCCAGCACCTGGCAATCGTCCATCGACCGCGGGGGGGTCGCCTTGGGCGCATGTCGGCGGAAATACGCCTGCACGATCCGCCGGCTCTCGGCTTCGCTGTGGACCCAGCGGTCGTAGTCCCAGGGCACCCACGCGGCCCCTTCGGCCTTCAACTGCTCGCACGCATCCCGCCAGTACGCGCGGCTAATGTGGTATGGACCCAGCGAACGGCCTCCGTCGCCGCGGGTCTTCTTGCCGCCATAGGATTCCACTTCACGGATCGCATCCAGCAACCGCACCAGCAGCGACGACTCGCTGTCGGCGCGCACGGCCGAGTCCTGGACGCCTGAGTACGCCATGACCGTCGCCACCACGACGGCCGCCCACTTCCAGCCCTTCATGTCTGTGCCTCCGGCGATTCCTTCGTCGCGTCCTCCGCCCCCGGTCGGCGACAACGGGCCCGTTGCGCCCGCGATGAAGCTCAGTAGTATGCCAACAGCGTCCGTGAAATTCAAGTGTGTTCATGGATCGCGGCGCGAGGGACCCCCGGCCGCCGTGAACCCCTGGTGAGGCGGCGGCGATGGGCAAGGCCGCGCGAGCGTGGCCATGCCGCCGTCACGCAGGGTCGCCACACATATTCACATACATGGTGGAAGCGCACCGTGGTAGCGCGCGGTTAAGGCGGAGTCCCCATTCGGGGTTTATTTTGTGCTGTATTAATGCCCTCGATGGCGGCCCAACTGCCCCCCGAAACGGTCCTAAGTACTTGTTTGCGCTTGGGATGCGGTTTTCCTGGGCGGCGCCTTTGAAGAGCCCGGCCAAACCGGGTTCCAGCCTTGCCCCGGACGCCGAAATCGTCATACTTTAAGTACCTTGCGTTGCACCATGATCGGCGCTGCACCGGCATTCGTCTGGAGGGACGCACATCAGCCGGTGGGGATTGTGGGCACTGCGGCAGATGGAGCGCTGCGGGCGGGTGGTTCGAAGACCCTCGGCACGCTGTGTCAATTCGGTAGTTCCACCGGCGGCCGGTGCCGCTGCGTGGACCCTTCAGAAAGGAGCTGGTACATGAAGATTCACCTCACGACGTTCAAGACGATGGGCCTCGCTACGGCCGCTGTGGCCCTGGCGACACTCTTGGCCACCGGGGCCGGCGCGGCACTGGACACGGACCTGACTGTTCACACTGGCGAAACGTACACCCAAGCCATTGCCAGTTCCACTCGCTACGATACCTTGGTTCTGGTCGAGAGCGGTGGAACTATCAGTACCGCTACCATCCAGTTGGGGTACTATCAGACTCACAACACAGACCCGACCGGTACGCTCACGAACAATGGGACCGTGAACCTGAACTCTTACCTCTTGGTCGGTGCCGGCAACCATGGCGTGCTCAACTTGAACCCTGGCAGCAGCACGATAGTCAACGAGTTGTGGATGAACGCGGTGGACGGCGCCAAACAGACTGATCGGATGACGGCTACGGTCAACATCAACAGCAACCTCACTGTGGGCGTTGGCGATCCGGGTACCGGCAACAACGGCCGTGTACGGATCGGTTTGGCTACCAATAACGGCCTGACGACGTCCAACATTTATCAGACGGGCGGCAACGTGGACATCAAGTACAAAGGCCTAAATGGTCCGGCTCTGGGTCTGGGCACCAACGACGTGGCCGGCACCAAGGTCGCTTATGTCATCTCGGGCGGCTCGTTGCACGTGGCCGGCAACGGTACCGGTAGCTATGGCGTCCGCGTCGGTCACAGCAGTGGAACGGGCAACGTCGAGGCGTTGTTCAAGGTCATCGGCGGCGTGGCCACGATTGCCGTGGATTCCGGGTTCTTCGTTTACAAAAATGGGACCTTGGCCGGCGAGGTCAACAGTAGCGGCCTTTCGACGATTCTGGTGGGTGGCACCGCCTCATTCGCTCAGGGTTCAATTCTGGACATCAGCTGCGCCAGCGGCTACATGCCGGCCCTGAATAGTGTGTTCACTGTTCTGACGGCGGCCAGCATCACCGGCTTCAGTAACCTTACCTTCACCGATACCGAGAACTGGACCTACGCCGTGGTCGATAACGGCAACGGCACATCGTCGCTCCAGGCGACGTACATTCCCGAGCCGGCGACGATGGCGCTGCTCGGGCTGGGGCTGGTGGGCCTGGTGGCTCGCAAGCGCCGGTAAGCGGTCCTTACGCTGCACGCGGCAGGAGGTTTCCCGCTTCGGGCCGTGTGGCAGAACCACCGAAGGGCGGCAGGACGGGTTCACCGTTCGGCCGCCCTTCCGGCTT
>CAZCOA010000007.1:63246-85971 GCA_964500225.1 uncultured Anaerolineaceae bacterium
CAGAACCACCGAAGGGCGGCAGGACGGGTTCACCGTTCGGCCGCCCTTCCGGCTTTTTTCCGTGCCGGTGATCATGGCCACGGCAAGCGCGGCCAGGCCAACGGTCGGAGCTGCGCTTTCCTGGTTTCACCATCACCCTACCGCTTTGCCCCGGATGGCTCGTGCGGGCCGCAACGTCCGTGGCCGAGCCAGGCGATGCGTTGCCCGGCCGTGGGATTCGTGGTCCGCGGAAGATCCGCCGCATGCCGGAATCTTCGGCTCCCCTGACGGTTGCGGTGAAGCGTTTTCCCTTGCCGACGGTCACGGCGGCGGCTAGCATAGCGTGTTGGCGGCGCCGCTGCGGGCGCTGCCTGTGTGAATGCATTGTGGGAGTGTTCCTGCATGGCCGGCAACAAAGCGCAACTGCTTTCGGCACAAGCACTACGGACGGAGTCCTCGCCGATCAATTACCTCATGGCCCTGGCCTTCGAGCGGCCCGACGCGATCAGTCTGGCCGCCGGATTCGTCGATAATGAGTCGCTGCCGGTGGCCGAGGTGCTGGCCTGTTGCCGCGAGATGCTCTCGGACCCTGCGGCCGGCCGGGCCGCCCTTCAGTACGGAACCACCCAGGGCTACCGGCCGCTGCGCGAGCGGCTGGTCCGCCGTCTGGCCGACCGCGAGGGGCCTGCGGCGAAAGGTATGGCCCTGGATCCCGACCATGTGGTCATTACCTCCGGCAGCCAGCAGATGCTCTTTCTGATCTGTTCGGTGCTGCTGGACCCGAACGACATCGTGCTGTTGCCGCGGCCGGCGTATTTCGTCTTCATGGACACGTTGCGCGTGTTCGGGGCGCGGACGCTCGGCATCGACATGGACGCCGAGGGGCTGCGGGCCGACCACCTGGAGCGGCGGCTGGCCGAGCTGGACCGGGCCGGCGAACTGGGCCGCGTGAAGTTTCTGTACGTTTGTTCCTATTGCGACAACCCGACGGGCCTGACCCTGTCGGCGTCGCGGCGGCGCGAGCTGATGGAGGTCGTGGCCCGCTGGCGACGGCGGCAGGAGTTCTATGTGCTGGAGGACGCGGCGTATCGCGACCTGGTGTACGATAGCGCGTCGGTGATTCCGTCGCTGAAGAGCCTGGACCGCGGCAATGCCTCGGTGATCTATCTGGAGACCTTCAGCAAGCCGCTGGCGCCGGGACTGAAGACCGGCTACGGCATCCTGCCGACGTCGCTGGTGGGACCGGTGCTGGACCAGAAGGGCAGTCACGACTTCGGCAGCGCGAACCTGTGTCAGCACCTGATCTGCCGCCTGCTGGACTCGGGCCTGGCCGACGCGCATCTGCGGCAGCTTCACGCCGCGTATCGGCCGAAGCGGGACGCGATGCTGGACGCCCTCGAGCATGAGATGGGCGACTTGGCCGGCGTTTCGTGGACCCGGCCGCTGGGAGGCCTGTACGTCTGGCTGACCTTGCCGGCGCAGATCAACACGGACCTGGACGGGCCGCTCTTCAAGCGCTGTCTGGACAAAGGGGTTCTCTACGTTCCCGGCAGCGCGTGCTACCAGGGGGAGCCGGACTTCGACCCGCCGCGGAACCACATCCGGCTGTCGTTCGGCGTGCCCACGCCGCAGGAGAACCGCGAAGGCGTCCGACGGCTGGCTCAGGCGCTGCGCGAGGAAATGGCCTGACACGATGCGGCTGATTCTTCACCGCTACATCTTCGGCGACCTGATGAAGGTGCTGCTGCTGTCGGGCACGGCCCTGACGAGTTTTCTGGCCCTGGCCTACGCGCTAAGCAACCTGCGCGATCGCGGCCTCGGGCCGGCGGATTCGCTCCAGCTCGTCGTCTGCTTCATCCCGGCCATGCTCATCTTCGCCATGCCGATAGCCGCCCTGCTGACGACGACCCTCGTCTATGGCAAGCTCGCCTCGGAGAACGAGATCACGGCTTGTCGCGCGTCGGGCATTTCGATGCAGACGCTCCTGTGGCCGGTTGTGGTCTTCGGCCTGTTGATCGGCGCGGCCAACTTCGTTCTGTTCGACCGCGTGATTCCGTGGTCGTGGCGGCGGGCCGAGCGCATCGGCACCGAAAACCTCGAACGCATGTTCTTCCACCACATGCGGACGAAGAAGGAAGTGGAGTTCAAGAACGTCTTCTACATTCACGCCAAGCACGTCGAGGACCGGATGCTCTACGGCGTGGTGATCGACTATGACGCCGGCGACGGGCAACGGTACCGGGCGTATGCCCCGGCGGCGCATATCAGTTTTCTGCCGCCGGTGTCGGGCGATCAGGAGCCGGTCCAGGTGACGGCCCGCCGGCCGTCGATCGGCGAGGACGTGATCAGCTATGCCCGGGAGCGGGCCGGCAAGCTTCTGGCATCGTTTCCGAGAGTGGAACGGGTGCTGGTGGTGCTGGACCTGGAGGACGGCCGGGGCGTGGCCGAGTGCGTGGCCAGCGTCCGCTACGCCGGCAGCGTGAGCGACCGGCAGGTGCGCGACGATCTGGCGGCGGCGATTGCGGCGGTGACCGAGGAAGTCGGCTCGCAACTGGCCGCCGGCGGCGACGCCGGCCGCACCGCCGACGGACGCCCCTTGCCGCCGCGACCGGAGGAACTGGCCGCCCAGTGCTGGGACACGGAGGTGGTGGACCGCGGGCGGATCCACATGCAGTTGTTCGACGTTCACGGGAGCGACCCGGACGAGGCGCGGCTCATTCTGGGCGACTACAACTTCGTGCGGTCGATCAACGACATCCGCGAGTCGCGGCCGCGCGAGATGACGCTTGCCCAGTTGCGGCGGCGCTACCAGCGGCCGCAGGAGTGCTACGCCTACCGTCGCGGCGCAGCCCGTGGCGCCGGGCCCAAGGCCCTCGCCAAACTCGCCGAAAGGCTCAAGGCCGAGAGCCTCGCCGAAGAGCATTCCCGATACGCGTCCGTTGTCAGTTGCGTGCTGTTGGTCGGCCTGGGGGCGACCCTCGGCACGATGTTCCGGCACGGGCACATTCTGACGGCGTTCTCGGTCAGCATGGGCCCCGGCCTGTTTGCGATCTTCGCCATCCTTGTCGGCAAACAGATGGTCGAGCGGCAACCCGAGGCCATGCACGCCCTCGTATGGGTCATCTGGGCCGGCAACCTGGTGCTGCTGGCGATCAACGCCGTGCTGATCCCGCGGCTGCTGCGCCAATAGCATAGCGAGGACCGGGACGAGTCACGACCGATGAAACTGTGCGACCGTTACATTCTCAAGGGGTTTCTGTTCTCGCTCGCGGTGGTCTTCGTGTCGATGATCGCCCTGACGATCATGATCGACATGGTCGTGAACCTCGACGAGTTTCTCAAGATCGGCCGCGACCAGGAACAGGCGGCGACCACGACGGACATTCTTTTGCACATCGTGCGCTATTACGCCTACCGGACGCTGGAGTATTTCCAGTGGTTGTGCGGCGCGGCCGTGCTGGTGGCCGCGGCGTTCACGATTGCCCGACTGAACAAGACGAACGAGTTGGTCGCGTTCAAGGCGTCGGGCGTCAGCGTCTATCGGCTGCTGTGGCCCATCATCGCGTGCGGCCTGGTGATGTCGGTCCTTTATGTCATCAACCAGGAAGTGCTGATTCCGCGCTCGGCCGAGGAACTGACCGGCAGGCGGGGCGTCGTCGGTTCCGACGAGCCGTTCGAGGTGCGACACATCGAGGATGCCAACAATGCCCTGATCAGCGCCGAACGGTACCTTCCGGCCGAACGGGCGATGGTCTCCGTGGTGCAGGACGTCAAAGGGCGTCGTTTCCGCTATCCGGTGACGATCGTCCTGCGCGACGAACAGAACCGCAACCGCTTCTTCATCACGGCCGATCGGGCCGAATACGATCCGCGGATCGGCGCTAAGGGCGGCTGGCGGCTCTATCGGGAGGTGGTCGGCGCCGACGGAACGCGCCGGCTTGTTTACGGCGGCAAGAAAGTGCCCGCCCCCGAACGCGGCCAGTCCCATGCCGCCCGCGACGTGGACGAAGGCGAGACCGTCTTCGAGTTCGAGACCGACATCGACCCGACGGCCCTCGTTCGGCGGAAACACTCGAAGTTCTTCCAGTACCTGTCCTTCGCGGCCATGCGCGGGCTGCTCAACGATCCCTCGGCCGTCGATCCCCGCGTCGCCCAGGTGACCATGCACAAGCACTTCTCCAAGCCGATCCTGAACGTGGTGCTGTTGCTGCTGGGTCTGCCGTTCGTCGTGGGCCGCGAAGGCCGAAGCTACTTCACCTCGATCGCCACGTGCATCGGCCTGTTTGTGCTGGTGCTGGCCGTCGAGTACGCCGCCACCGAGTTCGGCCAGTCGGGCCACATCCACCCGGTCCTGGCGGCCTATCTGCCGGTGTTCCTCTTCACGCCCATCGCGGTCATCGCCATGGAGACCATTCGGACGTGACCTCCGCCGGAGGCGGCCTACGGCATGGGCTGCGACGGCAGAGGAGGGATGAGCTTGTGCGGCGCGCGGAACCGCATGGCCGCGAGCATGCGCTGCCAGGCGTCGAGGGGAAGGACGGCCTCGACGTAGTCGGGGCGGCCCAGCGCGAACGGGCGAGCGAGATCCTCGGGCGCCGTCTTGTCCAGTAGACGCAGCAGGTCGCGCTCGGGCGAGTCCGACCGCGCCACCACGTGGACCTTGCCGGGCACGTAGCCGCTGTTGGCGGCGACGACCATGTAGCGCGGCAACTGACGGGCCCACATGGCCGCCAGGATGTCTTCGATCCGCGCCGGCGACGCCACCGGCGCCAGCGCCACGCGCCACATGAAGTACGGACGCCGGTGCGACCACTGGCCCAGGGCCTGCATCACGCCGACCCGCGCGCTGCGCAGACGCTCCATGTCGGACGACTCATCCGCCAGGAAACCATCCGGTCCGTCGCTTCGGGCCAGCAGGGCCAGTGCCTCGCGAACCGCCGGTTCGCGGTCGCGGCAGCCGCTGCTCAGCAGCACCTGGACCTCGCGCGCGGCCGTGCGCGTGTAGGGTCGGTCGCCGCGTTGCGGCGGAGGCGGATCGGCCTTCGGGTGTCCGGCCTCGGCGGCGATGGCGGCCAGCCATGCCAGATCGGTCACGGGGCCCATCGCCCCCAGGAGTTCGTAGAGGACCACGGCCGCGGGCCGCGCCGCCCGCGGCCCGGCCGGCGCGATGAGCGGCACGGTAAGGTTCGGATCGTGGCGGTGTACGTCGATCTGGAGTGTGGGGCAATCCGGGGCGGCGGCCTCGTTCGAGGCGCCGAGGTCCAGTGCCAGCAGCGCCCTGGCGCCGGCCTCGCGTGCCCGCGCCGCCAGGAGCGAGCCCGTGAGCAGCTCCGCCTTTCCCGGCGTCAGCACCGTGACGGCCCCGTAGCCGTGCTCGGCCAGCCACCGCCGCGCCATCTCGCCGGCGGCCAGTCCGGCGGCGTCGTCGTGGCACGCCACGGCCACCGGTCGCCCGGCCGCACGGTCGCAGAATTCCTGAAAACGCGCCACGTCGGCGTCATCGAGCATGAGCATCCTCCGGGGCCGAGATCCACTACAAGCTATTATAGGCCGCCGCGCCCATGGCGGAAAACCGTCCCTTGCGCGAAAGTGGCGGTAGATTCCGACTCATCGAGGCAAGGGCATAGCCTGCAAGACCTTGCGGGGCACGACGTGCGGAGCGGCCCTTGCGAGTTGGAACCGTTCTTTTGTTGGGCCCTCATCGTTGGCCGACGCCTGGCGCAAAAAAAGGCCGCTGGCATGGCCGTAGTCGGCTGCACAGCGGCTTGGTGAAAGTGGGCATATAGGCTATCGGAAACAGCTTGCAGAAACTTTACGGTTTTCCGAAGAAAAATTCGTTGCTGCGCGCACTATTTGACTTCGGCCCGCATCGGCCGCTCATCGATCAGGTACGGCACGAACACCATGCCGACTTTTCGCGCCAGGCCGTCGAGGAGGATTTTCTCGGCGTCGCCGCGCGACGACGCCGTGATGCCTGCGGCGCTGCCTGCTTCGATCGTCTGGCTGCGTCCCGCGGCCGGGTACGCCTGTTGCCCCTTCTTGACGTCGATCACGCACAGGTCAATCGCCACGTGCCCCGCGTACTGGTCGCTCCCGGTCGTGGGCGTGAGGTCGTACTGCGTCACCACGATCTGCACCACCTCGTCCACGCGAAACGCCTTGCCGATGTCCACGACCGTCATCGCGGCATAGTTCGGTTCGTTCTGTGCAAAGCTCTCGACGTCCAGGGGATTGACGATCGTGCGGGCGGCCTTGCGGTTGGATAGTTCCTGGGCCACCGCCCGCGCCATGACATACGGCAGCCGCGGGCTCCGGGCCAACAGCGACTGCGAGGCCGGGTCCACCAGGATCAGCACGTCCTTGCCGTCCAGCCGGTACGCCGGCGTCGTCTTCGGCGGCGGCGTGAAGACCTTTGCCGTCTGGGCCATCATGTAATCCAGCCCCGAGCACCCCGCCAGCGACGTCGCCACCACGCCGACCGCCGCCATCGTCCATACGCCACGCGATCGGATCATTGCCGCGGCCCTCCCGGCTCGTCGTGATCATAGAATTTCCACGTCGCCTGCCGGGCGAACTGTGCCAGCGTCTCGGCCAGGATTCTGCTGCCGCTGATTTGCGTCGTGCCCAGCGGATTGTCTTTCGGCACCACGACCGAGATGCTGCTTTCGTACAGCACGCCGTCGCCGCCCGTGGCCGCCACGTCCACCACCTGCATGTGAGCCTTGAGCCGGCCGCGGTACAGGTTCGCGCTGTGCTCCTCCATCAGCGTCAGACGATTGACCTCGATGTAGAGCACCTTGTCGGCGCCGAACTCGCGGCCGATGTCGCGGATGCTCTTGTTTTGCCAGTCCAGGTTGGTCTGCTGGTATCGGATCACTTGCTGCGGATTCACCACGCCGTGGACCCGTCCCTTGAGATTCGCATAGATCTCCTGGAACAGGTAATTCGAGATCTCCAGCCCGGCCCCGGGATGTTCCAACTGAATATCCGATCCCATGTACGGGAAGATCAACAACACGTCGGCGCGCAGATCATGCTCGCCCTTGACGCGAACCAGCCCCTCGCGTTCCGCGAAAGGCCACAGAAACAGGTGTCCCACGCCACATCCGCCCAGGCCGGCCGTCGCCACGGTCACAACGACCGCCAGTAGCGCCCAGGCCGTCCCGCTGCTTCGCCATACTCGCATAGCCGTCGTCTCCCATCGTCCGGATCGCGTGCGGGGAAATCCTCGCGCGCGTTCCCAGGTCCAACAGTGTTCGTGTCCAGCGGCTGCAACGAAAGATGGAATCAATGATAACTTGCCTGCCGGCAGGACGTCGATCGCCGTTTGCCTGAGCCCGGCCCGCTGCGCGTCGGCCGACGCGTCAGGGGGCGTAACCTCCGGTTACTTGTCCGTAAAGAATCTTATAGATCCAGCTTCCCAGAGCCAGAAACACCAGCGCGTAGAGCCACACGGGCGCGTTGATGCGCAGCAGCACGAGGCTCCAGGTGCGCCCGGCCAGGCACGTAAGCGTGAGACCCACGGCGCCGCCGGCGACGAGCACGCACAGCACGGCCCCAAAGGGTTGCACAAGGACGGCCTGGATCACGTGGCCGCGGACCATGTGGGCGAAGGCCGTCGTCAGGCCGCAGCCTGGGCACGGTTGGCCGGTCGTCTGGTAGAAACCGCACGGGGCCAGCCCCAGTTGTTCGTGTGTTCCCAGGCCGTCGGGCGACGGTTCCAGGTAGATCCCCAGGGCGACCGCGAGCCAGCACGCGCCGGCCAGGACGGCCTGGATCAGCCGGTCGGCCGGCGAGGCCCGCGGCCACCAGGTGGACCGCTCCGCGCCCCCGGCCGCCTCGGCCGTCGCCGGATGCGGCGGGCGAAGGGTGTTGCCTGATGTCGCTGTGGCCGTGTGGATGTCGCTCACCGCCCGCTGGCCCCCGTCGATTGCACGGGCAGCCATGCTACCACGGCAGCCGCCGCGCGGCAAACCGAAAATGGCCTCGCGAAGGCCGCGGATTGCCGCGCCGTGCTGCGCGCTTGACGGCGGCGCGCCGCGACGACTACAATGCGGGGCGTTCTCCGGCCGTCGCGGCATGGCTCGCGGCGCGTCCGGCGCTTGGGAGCCGCAGGTCATGACCCATCGCCATCATGTCGCCATGGTCGAGCACGTCGGCATAACGGCGCGCGGCGTGTTGGGCGAAGTGGGTCGCTTCACGATCTTCTCGGCGCGCGTGTTTGCCTGGATCTTCACGCACCTGACGCGTTGGCGGCTGCTGGCGCCGCAATTGCACGAAGTGGGCGTGCGCAGTCTGCCGGTGGTGTCGCTGACGGGCGTCTTCGTCGGCATGGTCCTGGCCGTGCAGATCTATCACCAGCTCTACAACCTGGGCGCGGCCAGCGTGGCCGGCGTCCTGATCAACATCAGCGTCGTCAAGGAGCTCGGCCCGGTGCTGGCCGGCGTCATGCTCAGCGGCCGCGTGGGCGGCGCGCTGGCCGCCGAACTGGGCACCATGAAGGTCACCGAGCAGATGGACGCCCTGATCAGCCTCGGCGCCGACCCGATCCGGTACCTGGCGGTGCCGCGATTTCTGGCGTGCCTGGTGCTGATTCCGTTCCTGACGGTTTACTGCGACTTTCTCGGCGTGATTGGCGGCTACATCATGGTCGTCAAGGTCTATGGCGGGTCGGCTCACGACTACTGGTACTACAGCGCGCTGGTCATCGAGAACTGGGACGTGGCCGTGGGCGTGATCAAGAGCGTCTTTTTCGGCGGGGCGATCGCGCTGATCAGTTGCTACAAAGGCTTCTACAGTCGTCCGGGCGCCGAGGGCGTCGGCCGCGCCACCACCGAGGCGTTCGTGCTGAGCTTCATCGCGATCCTGGCCATCGACCTGCTGATGGCGATCTTCTTCAAGGCGTTCTATGCCCTGGTCTGGGGCACGCCGCCGGGGGTGCTGTGATGGCCGAGCGATCGCAGATCGTGACGGCGCCGACCCGGGCCGAACGTCCGGAGCTGTTTCCCCGGCGCCTTGCCGTGCCGGCGGGCCATCAGCCGATTGTGCGCCTGGAAGGCGTCCACAAGGGCTTCGACGGGCAGCCCGTTCTGCGCGGCATCGACCTGGAGTTCCGCCCCGGTGAAACCACCGTGATCCTCGGTCGCAGCGGCTGCGGCAAGAGCGTTTTGCTGAAGCTGATCCTCGGCATCCTCCGGCCCGATGCCGGACGGGTCGAGGCGTTCGGACGGGACCTGGCTTCCCTCGGCCGGCGCGAGCTGGAGACGCTCCGCATGCAGTTCGGCATGGTGTTCCAGGGGGCCGCGCTGTTCGATTCGATGGACGTCAACGACAACGTGGGGTTTATCCTGTACGAGCACTCCAGGCTCTCGGACGCCGACATCCGATGCATTGTCCGCGAGAAGCTGGCGCTGGTGGGGCTGGAGGGCATCGAGCATAAGATGCCTGAGGAACTGTCGGGCGGCATGCGCAAGCGCGTGGCCCTGGCGCGGGCGATTGCCGGCGACCCGCACGTGATCCTGTACGACGAGCCGACCACGGGGCTGGATCCCGTAACGGCCGACACGATCAACGAGCTGATCCTGCGGATGCAGAAGCAGCTCGGCGTCACAAGCATCGTCGTGACGCACGACATGGCCAGCGCCAAGAAGATTGCCGACCGCATGGTGATGATTCACCAGGGGCGGATCATCATCGACGACCGGCCCGAGCGGGTCATGGCCAGCACGGACAGTCGGGTGCGTAGTTTTATCTACGGCGACGCCAGCCTCGAGGCCGACGCGCCGCCGAGCGGAGGATCGTCATGACCGAACGAGGTCGCAACATGGCCGTCGGGTTTTTTGTCCTGATCGGCTTCGTCCTGCTGTGTCTGCTGATCTTCAAGTTCAGCGAAGTGGCGACGTTTGCCACGGGCGGCTACCGGCTCACGACCGAGGTGCCCAACAGCTCGGGCATCAGTCCCGGCAAGACCGTTCACTACCTCGGCATCGAGGTCGGCGACGTGACGGCGGTGAGCTTGGCGCCCGGCGGCGACCGCGTCGAGGTGGTGATGCGCATCGACCCGGACGTGGACATCCCGGCCAACGCGGTGCTGCAATCGGCCGTCGGCGGGTTCGGCACGACGTTGCTGGACATCCGGCTGCCGGCGTCGCCCGACGGCCGCATCGAACCGCCCCGCGGCGTTCTGCCCAAGGACGGCTCCGCCACCATCCGCAGCGTCACCGGCGAAGGCGGCCTCATCCCCCGGTCGGTCACGAGCAAGGTCGAGCAGCTCGTGGACAAGCTCGACACGGTGGACCAGCTCGTGGCGAACCTGACCGAGATGACCCGGAAGCGCCGCCTGGCCGACGTGCGCGAGGGCCGCGCCGAGCCCAACCTGTCGTCCACCATCGAGCACTTCGACGAAATGATCGGCAAGGTGGCCGACGACGAGAACGCCGCCCACCTGAAGCAGACACTCAAGCAGCTCAGCGACCGCACCGCCGAGCTCGAAGAGACTCTCCGCCGCGCCAATGAAACCCTGTCCCGCGCGTCGGTGGCATTCGACAAGATCGCCGGCGCCGCAGACAAGGCCTCGCAGGACATCGACCAAGTCAAGGAACAAACCCTCCGCCTCGTCGGCAAGCTCCACGACGACGCAGCCTCGCTGGCCGACCTTCTGCGTACAATGAACTCGCTGGCCAAGGGCGTCCAGGAGGGGCAGGGCACCGTCGGCAAGCTCCTGACCAGCGACGAACTGCACCGCAACCTCAATCTGCTCGTGCTGCAACTGAACCAGACCAGCCAGGACGTCAGCCGTCTGGTCCAGAAGCTCGAAGCGCGCGGCCTCTTCGGCAAGGACCGGTAGCCGGACGCCGCAAGAGAGACGACCGTCATGCCCACCGATCCGCTGGAGCACGCGGTGTTCCTGGTCACCGGCAGCAACCTGGTCGCCGAACAGAAAGACCGGCCGCTGGCCTACTTTCTGAAGGCGCAGGTGGACCGTTACGGCGGCGACGATCCGGGCCGCCGCGGCATCGTCGTCGGCGACCTGTGGTACGAGGCGAACGAGGTGATGCACAACTACCCGACGATTGCCGTGGGCGGTCCGGCCGTCAACGCCGTGAGCCGGCGGTACTGGCACCGCCTGCCGGTGGCCTTGGCCGTGGACAACGTCTTCGTCATCCAGGCCGACGTTACGGGCGGCGACCTGCGCGCGAGCGTCTGGGGCATGGACCACGAAACGACCCGCGAGGCCGTCCAGACCTTCTACGAGAAAGGGCACCTGCGCAAGTTCCTCGAGTCTGCTTGGAATCAGCCGCTCGACGAACTGGAAAAAAAGCCGCCCCCCGCCGACGACACCCTGACCTGAGGCGGCCGCCGCCCCTTGCCGGCCGCGCGTGCGCGGCCAGGCCCCCCTGTCCCAGTGCGGCCAGAGGCGCGCCCCCCGGCGTCGCTGGAGCCGGCGAGGGGCGAACGCCGGCAACCTCCGAACTCGCGGCGGCACGCTTGGCCGCGCGGCGACGACCTGCTATAATGCCGGCCTTGCCGCGGCCGGCGGACGGCCGCGGCGCGACCTTGCCTGTCGGAGAACGCCCCATGCCGTCGAACGATCCCTTTGCCGTCGCCGACAATCCGCTGGTCTCGCGGTACGCCTCGGCCGAGATGTCGCACCTGTTCTCGCCGCGGTTCAAGCACGGCACCTGGCGCCGGCTTTGGATCGCCCTGGCCGAGGCCGAACAGGAACTCGGTCTGCCCATCACCGACGAGCAACTCGACCAGATGCGGCAGCATGTCGATGACATCGACTTCCAGCGCGCCGCCGAGCTGGAAAGCCGGTTGCGGCACGACGTGATGGCCCACGTGCACGCCTTCGGCGAAGCGGCGCCCAAGGCCATGCCCATCCTGCACCTGGGCGCCACCAGTTGCGACATCGCCGACAACGCCGAACTGATCCAGATCCGCGAGGCTCTGCGTCTGCTGCGGCGGCGGCTGCTGGCCGCGATCGCGCCTCTGGCGGCGTTCGCGCGCCGGCATCGCGCGCGGCCCGTGCTCGCCCGAACCCACTACCAGCCCGCCCAACTGACCACCCTCGGCAAACGCGCCTGCCTCTGGATCGAGGATCTGGTGACCGATCTGGACGAGGTGGACACGTTGCTCGGGCGGCTGGCGTTTCGGTCCATCAAGGGAACCACCGGCACCCAGGGCTCGTTTCTGGCGCTCTTCGACGGCGACCACGGCAAGGTCCGCGCCCTGGAGCGACGCGTCGCCGAGAAGATGGGCTTCGACAAGGTGCTTCCCGTGACCGGACAAACCTACTCGCGCAAACTCGACGCCCGTGTCGTCGCAGCCCTAGGCCAGATCGCCGTCAGCGCCCACAAGTTTGCCAACGACCTTCGCCTGATGGCCGGCATCAAGGAAATGGAAGAACCGTTCCAGCGCGACCAGATCGGTTCGTCGGCCATGGCCTACAAACGCAACCCCATGCGCAGCGAACGCATGACGGCCCTGGCGCGGTACGTCATCGGCCTGGTACCCACGGCGGCACAGACGGCCGCCGAGCAGTGGCTGGAGCGCACGCTCGACGACAGTGCCGCGCGGCGGCTCGTCCTGAGCCAGGGGTTCCTCGCCGCCGACGCGATTCTGCTGATCTACGCGAACGTGGCCGACGGGCTGGTGGTGTACCCGAAGATTCTCGACCGGCTGATCGCCGAGGAACTGCCGTTCATGGCGACCGAGAACATCCTGATGGCCGGCGTCCGCGCCGGCGGCGACCGCCAGGAACTGCACGAACGCATTCGCCGCCACAGCCAGGAGGCCGCCCGCACCGTCAAGGTCGAAGGCCGTCCGAACGACCTGATCGAGCGCCTGCGCGGCGACACGGCCTTCGCCCGCGTGGACCTCGACGCCGAACTGAAGGCCGAGAAGTTCATCGGGCGCAGCGTCGAGCAGACCGACGAGTACCTGGCCGCCGTCGTCGAGCCGATCCTGAAAGCCAACGCCGACGCCCTGGGCGACGCCGCGGCACCGGAGCTGCGCGTCTAGTGCCGGTCCGGCCCCTCGTGGCCGCGCACGTGCGGCCATGCCACCTTATCGCCGGGGCCGTGCCTGCTCCGTTTGGCACGGTGGTTACGCGAAGCCACAGACTCGACGGCAGACGGAACGTTCATAAGCTGTGCACCAGGAGCGACGACGACCATGACCGAGCCCCGCCCGTGCGACCACGCGAAGCGGTTTCACCTGTTTCTCCTGCTCTCGGCCCTGGCGTATCTGGCCTGGTCGGGCGTGCGGCCGCACGATCGCGTCACGTGGGCCGAGGAAGTGGCGCCGGCCGTGGTCGGCGGCGCGCTGCTCGTGCTGACCTACCGGCGGTTCCGCTTCAGCACGCTGAGCTACTGCTTCATGTGGCTGTTCTCGCTGATCCTGATCACGGGCGGCCACTGGACCTATGCCCGCGTGCCGCTCGGGTTCTGGGCCAACGACGTCCTGGGCGCGCTGGGCACATGGCTGGGCGATGCGTTCGGGTGGTCGTGGGCCCGCGAGGCGTTCCAGATGCAGCGGAACCACTTCGACCGGTTCGGCCACTTCTTCCAGGGCGTCATCCCGGCACTGGTCGGCCGCGAGCTGCTGCTGCGCACGTCGGCGATCCGTCGCGGCAAATGGCTTGCCTTTATCCTGCTATGCTTCGCCTTGACCGTCAGCGTGCTGTATGAGTTCATCGAGTGGTGGGTTGCCGCCGCGCAAGGCGCCTCGGCCGAAGCGTTCCTCGGCACCCAGGGCGACCCCTGGGACGCCCAGAAAGACATGTTCATGGCCGGCTGCGGCGCGGTGACCGTCATCCTCTTCCTCCAACGTCCGCAGGACGCCTCCCTGCGCCGATTGCCCGCCGATGCTTTGCCTTGCCAACCGTAGAGCGCCCCCGCCAGCGGGCGCGATGCCTTTCTGTTGCGTACGAACCGATTCTGCAAAGCGGCCCGCATAGCCGCAGTGCTGTCACGCGCGGGGCGTTGTGGCCGGTCGCATGTATGCCGCGTACCTGCAGGCCGGGCGCGACGCACGTGCGTTGCGGTGTAATGCCCGGGCGCAGCGGGGATTGCGCGGTCGTCCGGTCCGTGGCGCGGCGGGCGACAACCGTCCGCGAAGGCCCGTTCGAGCGGCCCGCGCAACCGCGTTGATCCCGCCAAGAAGCTGTCACGTTGCAGCGCTACAGGGGCATCGCAAAAAGCAGATTCTCCGTGGAAATCGTTTTCCCCATGCGCCGGGCCTCCAAAGGGCCGCGTGGCGCGTCGTGTTCGTGCGGTGAAAGACCGCCCGCGGCGGCGGTGCGCCCCGCGACAACGGCCGGTCAGGGTGAGGGGGCCGCACGACGGCGGAGGCCCTCCGACGCAACGACGCCCGCCGCCGAGCCACAGGGGAACGACCATGGATTTCGACTTCAGCCGTTTCGTTCGGCCGCCGCTCGATGAGGCCTACATCCGGTACCTGATCCAGGAAGAGATGCCCGACCGGGCCGTGGTGTTTCGGCGTCTGTGGGGCTACTACCGCAACGAGCTGGACGGCTTGGCCGGCGACCGGCTCAGTTCGGCCTCGGACGACTGGGCGGAGGTCGCGCGGCCGTATGTCCAGGAGCAGGAGTTCGGCCTGCCGGCGCGGATCACCGGAATCAACCGGCTCGGCTATGCGGCCACGACCTCCGGCGGCGAACAGATCCGTCGCAAGGAAGTTGTCATCGAGAACGACATCGGATGGCGCATCGACACGGGGGTCCACTACCTGTTCGGCCAGGCGCCGCGTCTGGTGAGCCTGTGCGCCGACGCGGAGCGGGCCCGCCGCATCGAGCAGGCGCTCCAGGCCGTGTACGACGCCAACGGGGGCGTGTCGCTGTGGCAGGAAGCGGCGCTGCTGGGTGCGGTATTTGGCTTCGTGGACCTGGTGGTCCGTCCGCGTGCCGGTCTGGTGCGGCACGACGGCCGGTGGTTCATCGACGACCGGGATGGTCGCCGCCCGATCGATCCGCTGACGGCCGTTCAGGTGGAACCGATCGAGGCGGGCCGGGCGATGCCGATTCTGAGCGAGGACGATTACCGTCGCCTGGACGCCTACGTCCTGCACTATACGAAGCTTCTGAACCGCATGTCGTCGCACGCCCTGTTCGAGCGCGTCGGGCACCAAGCCGTGTGCGACGTCACGGAAATCCTCGGCGCCGACTGGTGGCAGTATTACGAAGACGGCGAGCTGGCTGCCGAAGGACCCAACATTCTCGGCCGCGTGCCCGTGGTCCATATCCAAAACCTTCCGCTGCCGGGCAACTACGAAGGCGCCGGCGAGGTCGAGCCGCTGATTCCGCTCCAGGACGAACTGAACACGCGTCTGAGCGACCGCGCGACGCGCGTGACGTTCCAGAGCTTCAAGATGTACCTCGGCCGCGGCATCGAGAACTTCGAGAACCGGCCCATCGCCCCCGGGCGCATGTGGTCCACGGACAATCCCGACGCCTCGATCGAGGTCTTCGGCGGCGACTCGGAATCGCCGAGCGAGGACGCGCACATTGCGCAACTGCGCGAGGCCATGGACAAGACCAGCGGCATCACGCCCGTGGCGGCCGGGTTGATCCGCGACCGGCTCGGCCGGCTGACCAGCGCCGCGGCCCTGCGCGTTACGCTCATGGGCACCCTGGCCCGCCTTCAGCGCAAGCAGATCACCTATGGCGAGGGGATGGTGCGGCTGAACGACATGGTTCTGGATCTGCTGGACCGCCTCGGCGTGCTGGCGACGTCGCCCGAGGAGCGGCGCACGCGGATCGAGTGGCCGAATCCACTGCCTGACAGCCGCCACGACGAACTTCAGGACGCGAAAGTGAAGCTGGACCTCGGCGTGCCGCGGGAGACGGTCCTGCGGGAGCTGGGGTACGACCTCTGACAGGAGACAGGCGATGACGATCCCGGTGGATCAGCAAAGGCCCTCGACGGGGCAGGACGGGCAGGAGCCCAAGAAGACGGACGTGCGCGAGAGCATTCGGTATCGGCGTCGGGCACAGGACGCCGAACAGCGTGCGGCCGAGTTGGAACGTGCCATGGAGCGTCTGCACGAGGAGCACAGCGTGCGGCTGGAGTCGCTGGACGGGGAACTGGCCGAGTGGCGTCGTCGGTGCGAGCAGGCGGAGCAGGAGGCGGCGGCGCTGGCGCGCGACCGTCGGATCGAGCGAGAGCTGCTGCGGCTCGGGGCCCGCGACCCGGAGACGGCGTTGCTGGTGGTTCGGGAGCGTCTGGCCCAGGGCGGCGGCGCCGCGGAGGCGGACCTGGCGGCTGTGGCGGCCCAGGTGCTTCAGGAGAAGCCGTACCTGAGGGCCGACGGCGGCGCCGGCGAGGTGGTGCCGCCCCTGGGGCGTCCCAGCGCGGTGGTGCGTCCGACGGCGTCGCAGCAGAAGCCTCGCAGCGGCCGGTTGGCGGCCGAGGCGCGCCAGACGGGACGCCGCACCGACCTGTTGCGGTACATGCAGGCTCGCCGCACGAGGAACTCCTGACGGCCTGGGATGCTCCGCGGTGCGTCGGAACAGAGCGTGACGAACAATCGGTTTCTGGGAACACAAGAAAGGGAAGATGCCATGTCGTTTACTGGAAAAGCGACGTACGACGGCGGCGCGACGCTGCCGGAGATGGTGGAGGACGTGTCGGACCTGGTGGGGATCGTCAGTCCGTACGAGACGCCGCTGCTGGATGTACTGGGCGATCCGCAGCGGGCGGCGTTGAGCACGCATCACGAGTGGCTGGAGGATGCGCTGCTGCCGAATCGGGACGCGGTCAAGACGACGCCGATCAGTCCGCTGCTGGCGATGACGATCGAGGTCGTGACGCCGGCGAGTTTCCGCATCGGCGACCAGATCAAGGTGGGCACGGAGCTGATGCTCGTGACCGACGTGGACATGGGGGCCTCTGCGGTGGACGTGATCCGCGGCTACGGCAACACGACGGCGGTGTCGGTGGCCGCCGGGGACGTGATCGAGATTCTGGGCAACGCGGGCCTGGAGGGCGGCACGGCCGACGACGCGCGGTTTACGGTTCGGCAGCGGCGCGGCAACTGGACGCAGATCTTCAGCAAGACGATCCTCGTCAGCGGCAGCGACCTGGCGGTGCGTCACCACGCAGTGGCGGACGAGCTGGACTACCAGAAGCAGGAGCGTCTGCGGGAGCTGCTGCGCGACCTGGAGAACACGGTGTTGAACGGGGCGGCGCCGGCCTCGACGCCGCAAGGCAGCCCGTATGTGCGTCGGACGATGCGGGGCATCCTGGCGTCGCTGGAGACGAACCGGTTCGTGCCGGGCCAGAACGGGTTCCCGTCGGGTCCTGGGCTGGACGAGGCGATGCTGAACACGGCGCTGCGTCGCATCTGGGAGCACTCGGCCGGGAACGTGGACACGATCGTCGTCAACGGGTACCAGAAGCGGGTGATTTCGAGCTTCACGGCGACGGCGCAGCGGTACAGCCCGGAGGACGATCGGGTGCGTCGGGTGGTGGGCGTGTACGAGAGCGACTTCGGGGTGCAGCGGGTGGTGCTGTCGCGGTGGGTGCCGGCGGACACGGTGCTGCTGCTGGACTCCAGCCGCGTGAGCGTGTTGCCGCTGTCGGGGCGTAGTTTCCACTACAAGCCGCTGGCGGCGACGGGCGATTTCGAGAAGGGCGAGCTGATCGGCGAGTACACCGTGGAGCTGCGCAACGAGGGCGCGCACGGGATGATCAGCGGCCTGGCGACGGCCTGAGGCGGGAGGCGCGTATCGGGCAGGCGAGCGGGGCGAGGCGATCGCGGGCTGTACCGGCTCAGACCCCTTGCGAGGCGACGGACGCGTCGCCCAACGACCTGTGTGGAGCGGACGGAAGGCCCGCGAGGCTTCCTCCGCCGCCGGCTCGGTGCCGCAACGAGGTGCAGCAGTCAAGGGAGAACAAGACCATGGCGAAATTCTCGACCGATGCGGACCTGGTGACGTGGGAACCGACGTTGATGGCGGACCTGGCGGTGCCTGGTCAGCGTCTGTGCAGCGGCAGCGACGGGGCGACGTCGGGGCTGAGCCTGACCAGCGCGAGGGCGCGTTTCGCCGACGCGGCCGTCGCACCGGGGCACGTCGTGCGTCTGGTGACGGCCGAGGGCGACGACGCGGGATGTTACCGGGTGCTCAGCGTTGTGTCGCAGACGGAGATGTTGGCGACGGCGATCGGGCGGACGGACGATCCGGTGGATCTGCCGTCGGGGACGGCGTGGCGCTATGCGATCGACACGTTCGATCCGCAGGCCGAGGAGGTGGGTTTCGAGCTGCTGTCGCGGCTGGGGCTGGCGGTGGACGAGGAGGGGGCAGATCAAGCGGCACTGGTTCTGGAGCCGCGGTCGCTGCGTCGGGCGAGCGTGTTCGCGTGTCTGGCGATGATCTTCGAGGGGGCCAGCGGCACGGGGCCCGAGGGACGGAACCTGGCGGCGAAGGCGGCGCTGTACCGGCGGCTCTACGACAAGGAACTGAGCACGCTGCGTGTGCGGCTGGACCGCGACGGCGACGGCCGGGGCGACGATCTGCGCGCGCCGGGCAGCATCCGGTTGCAGCGCGGGTGACGGGAATCGGGAGACGAGACGATGACGGGACGCGGGATGTCGTTGATGGCGATGGTGCGGCGTGCGTTGGCGGCTTTGCCGGGGTCGGCGTCGGTGCGGATGGTGCGTGACCGCCGGCAGGAGAGCCTGCCGTTGGGTCAGATGGCGGCGCACTTGGTGCAGCCGCTGGACAGCCGCGAGGTGTCGTGGCCGCAGTCGTCGGGGTGGCGTTACGAGGTGAACCGCTTTGCGTTGGCGACGGTGGGGCGTGGCCGTCCTGGAACGGCGTCGCAGGAGCAGGTGGCGTCGTTGCACGGGGCGGCGTTGGCGGCGCTGACGAGCGACGCGGGGTTGCTGGCGGTGTTGAGCGACGGTCCCGCGTTGAGTGGGGCGGAGTGGTCGGGGTCGATCGGACCGGTGCGTGTGGGCCGGACGGCGATGGATGACGGTCGCGCAGGGGATCCGCTGACGGTGGTGACGGAAGTGGTGTTGTGCAGTCTGATCGAGTCGCCGACGGAGTCGATCACGCTGGACGGCGCGCCGCTGTTTGAGAGCGGCCCGTCGGAGTTGATGGCGGAGGGTCCACGTCGGCTGTCGGCGGACCGGCTTTTCAATGGGCTTCGCGGGGGGGGGGTGGTGGACGTGGGGGCGCGGGCGCGGCGTCTGGTGCAGCAGGGTCGTCTGATGGCGGCGAGCGAGACGGCGCTAGCGCAACTGGAGGCGGCGATCGAGGCGATGGCCGCCGGCGACGTGCACGAGCTGGTGGACCGGGACGGGACAACGTATCCATACGTGCGTCTGGAGCGGTTCGAGCGGACGGGTCCTGTGGAATCGGGGCGTGCGTGGCATCGACCGTATCGGATCGAGTACACGCAGTTGTTGCGCGAGGGATAAGCGCGCGTCATGGCCGCGCGGGCGCGGCCGTGCCGCGTGCGCGGCGTGGATCGGAAAGCGGGAGGCGGCGATGGGGTATTCGACGGCGGGCATCTCGCGGGTGCGTGTGTTGCCGTGCGCGGTGTCGGCGGACGACCGGGGCGTGGCCGCCGTGGAACCGGGCTTTATCGAGGTGCGGTTCGAGTCGTCGGCGGCGGGCAAGCACCATCAGGCGTACGTGGACGGTCGCTTGGCGGCGGTGAGCGTGACGACGGCGGACCGCGTGCTGCGGGCGGCGGCGTGCACGACGGCGGCGTCGGTGGTGGAAGTGGTGGCGGTGGACCCTGAGGATCGGTGGACGGACTTCGGCGGCGAGTTGTCGGGGTTCGCGGGGCCGGAGGGGTCGCGTGTGCGTGTGACGTGGTACGGGGGTCGGTATCTGGGGGACGACCTGGACCACTTCGATGTGTACGGCGGCCCGGCGGGGTCGGTGGATCGCGAGCATCCGCTGAACGCCGAACCGATCGCGGCGACGGTGGGCGGGCAGTGGCTGGGCGGATTCGGTCGCGGCGGCTATGGCCGCGGAGGATACGGTCGCAGTGCGACGGCCTATGAGCTGGTGACGGAGAAGCTTGGGCCGGGGGAGTACGAGTTTGAGGTGGTGGCGGTGGACGCGTGGGGAAACGCGACGGGCGGTCCGACGGCGACGGTGCGTGCGACGGTGCGGGGGTACGCGCGGCCGCCGGCGACGGTGTCGGTGACGGGGTACGACGCCGAGACGCGGACGGCCGAGGTGTCGTGGTCGGCGAGCGAGGATCTTTGAAGGGAGGCGCCGCGGCGCGCCGCAAGAAACGAGGTGGGAGATGGCATCGACGTACACGGAGCGGCTGGGGCTGGAGAAGCCGGGCAACAACGACCATGTGGACGCGTGGGACGCGGTGATGAATGCGAACTTCGACGCGATCGACGCGGCGATGTTCACGGCGCCGGTGCGGACGTCGGATCCGTCGTCGCCGCGGGCCGGGGAGATGTGGGTGCGGAGCGACCTGGGCGAGTTTCGCGTGCGTGTGGGGGCGACGACGTACAAGGCGGCGTTGACGGCGGTGTAGGCGGCGTCGAGGCGGAGGCTTCCGGGGCCGGTGCGGCCGGGAAGTGCGGTCCGACAGGCGCGGCGGCCCGGCCGGGGAGAGGCATCGTATGTTGCATTTCGACATGAACGCGGGGAACTTCGGGTCGTACCTGGGCGGCGGCGTGGGCGAAGGGGTGCGGCTCGGTTCGTCGGGCGTGGTGCTGGACTGGGCGCGGCACGAGGCGGACGAGCACACGCTGGGGCTGTGGCATCTGTCGGGAGGCACCTGGAGTGATGCGTCGGGTCATGGCCTGACGCTGACGCCGGTGGGGTCGCCGGTGCTACGTGAAGACGGGGCGTACTTCGACGGCTCCAACTATGCCTATTGCACGCTGGACGTGCGTCCGTACAGTGCGCTGACGGTCGAGGCGTGGTTCCGTGTTGCGTCGCCGCAGGAGCCGGGGGCCCGGATTGTGGCTCAGAACTACAACGTGACGTTAACGTTCGGTTCGTCGGGTCGGTTGCAGTGCAGCTTGCGCGGGGTGGCCGTTGGCGGCGGCTCGGTGTCGTTGTCGTCGGCCTCCGGTTTGGTGACGGCGGGTTCGTGGCACCATGCGGCAGTGACGTTCCAGCGGAACGCCGTCGGCGGGGTGAAGTTGTGGTACGACGGCCAGGTGGTGGCGAGTGCGGACACGGCGGATGCCCCCCTGTCGGACGACGCTTCGACGCGGTTCAGTGTAGCGGCAAGGTCCAATATTGAGCGAATGACGGGCACGGTGGACGAGGTGCGCGTGAGCGACGTGGTGCGGTACACGTCGGGGTTCACGGCGCGTCGTGTGGCGGCGGCCGGGGGATTTGATTCGCCGGTGTTCGATACGGCGCGCCAAGGGGCTGTGTGGACGGCGGTGGAGCACCAGGGGACGACGCCGTCGGGCAGTTCGCTGGTGCTGTTGGTGCGAGGGGGCGACAGGCTGGACGGCGTCGGGGGCGTGGACGCGGGATGGACGATGCCGCTGATCGGGCTGCCGTCGGGGCGGTACTTGCAGTGGCGTGCGTTGCTGCTTCCGGCGGCGAACGGCTCGGGGTGGCCGTCGCCGGTGTTGTCGTCGGTGGCGGCGACGGCGTCGGAGGCGGGATACAACGTGTATCACGGGGTGGGTGCGACGGCTGCGGCGGCACTGGACTATGCGGCTGCGGCGGCGCGCGTGGGACCTGGGCGGTTGTCGTGGTCGGCGTCGGGTCTGGCGTATCCGGCGGTTCACTGGTTCGGCGTGCGGAGCGTGGACGCCGAGGGTCGCGAGGCGGCGACGGTGTCGGCGGAGGTGCGGTTGGAGCTGGGCGCGTCGGGCGAGCGTGTGGCGGCGCGGCCGGCGTCGGTGACGGCGCTGGAGGCGGAGGGGGTCGGCGGGGGTCGCGTGCGGCTCTCGTGGCAAGCGGCGGCCGAGGGCGGCGAGGCGAGAACGGAGGTGTTCCGCATCTACGGCGGCGAGGGGTCGGTATCGTTCGATGCGCCGATGGGCGAGGTGCGGTGCGAGGCGGGGCGGCGGGAGTACCGATGGACCAGCGGGCCGCTGGCGCAGGGGTCGGGGATGGTGTTCGCGGTGCGGAGCGAGACGTCGGCGGGGGGGTGCGACGCGGATCCGCCGGAGGTGGCGGTGACGGTGGACGCGTCGGGGCCTGCGGCGGCGGGTCTGGTGCGGGCGCAGCCGGGGTGGGGGGAGGCGGGCGGGGCGCCGAGCGGCATGGCCGTGTGCGGCCATGAGGCGCGGGCGTGCCTGTGTGGTGCATGGCCGCGTCGGCGAGGGCGTGTCCCCCATCCATGAGAGGACTTCGGGAGACGGCGATGAGCAACACGGCGGTGTATTTTGCAGAGGAGTCGCGCGTGCCGGTGGTGAGGGAGCCGGTGCTGCGCGTGGAAGTGGGCGGCCATTGGCGAGCCGGGTTGCGTCCGGTGCGGTGTCGGCAGTCGGCGGGGGACGTGCCGCGGCTGTGGCTGGAGCTGGACACGGGCCGTGCGGCGGGCGACGCGCAGCGGTGGTTGCCCGAGTCGGTGCTGAACGCGGTGAGGCCTGGGGATCGGGTGACGGTGGACCTGGTGCGCGGGACGACGCTGGGTCTTCGGGGCGGGGCGACGGTGCGGCTGTTCGACGGGTACGTGGAGGGGCCGCGGTTCGGGTACGACGCCGGAGGCGAGCGGACGTTGCTGGAGGCGGTGGACCGCAGCGACGCGCTGGTGCGCGGGCGTGTGGGGG
>CAZCOA010000008.1:0-77122 GCA_964500225.1 uncultured Anaerolineaceae bacterium
ACGCGAAGCGGCACGCCGATCAGGTCGGCGTCGTTGAACTTCACGCCGGCCCGCGTGTCGCGGTCGTCCAGCAGCACTTCGACGCCGGCCGCTTGGAGCTCCTGGTACAGTTTCTCGGCGGCGGCCATCTCCTCGCCATCGACCCGCAGCGGCACCAGCAGCACGTGGTACGGCGCCAGGGTCATCGGCCAGACGAGGCCTTGCTCGTCGGCCAGAATCTCCACGGCGCTGGCGACGATGCGGTTGATGCCGATGCCGTAGCAGCCCATGATCATCGTGTGGCTGGCGCCGGCCTCGTCCTGGTAGGTGGCGCCCATGGCCTGGCTGTACTTGGTGCCGAGTTTGAAGACGTGGCCGATTTCGATGCCGCGGCAAATGGCGATGGCCACACTGCAATGCGGGCAGAGGTCGCCCGGCACGACGAACCGCAGGTCGTGGACCCGGTCGAGAGGGAAATCGCGGCCGGGATTGACGCCTGTGACGTGGGCGTCGGCCTGGTTGGCGCCGCTGGCGGCGTTGACCATGACACTGACGGCCTGGTCGATATAAACGGGCACGTTCTGCTTCAGGCCCACCGGCCCGGCGAAGCCGACCGGCGCGCCGGTCACCTCACGGATGGTCCGCTCGTCGGCCAGTTGAGCGCCGGCGCCGACCACGTGGGCCAGTTTCATCTCGTTCACGTCGTGGTCGCCGCGAACGCAGACGACAAACGGCTTGCCCGCGGCGTCCACATAAACGAGCGTCTTGATCATCCGGTCGGCGCTGACGCCAAGGAAAGCCGTGACCTCGTCGATGGTCCGCTGATTGGGCGTCGCGACGATTTTCAGTTCGGCCAAGGGCGGTTTCTCGGCCGGCGGCGGTAGCGGCTGCGCAGTCGCCTTCTCCATGTTGGCCGCGTAGCCGCACTGCGGACACTGGACCAATTCGTCCTCGCCGGCGTCGCAGGGCACCATGAACTCGCTGGAAGCCGAACCGCCGATGGGGCCGCTCTCGGCCTCGACGACGACGTACCGCAGGCCGCAACGTTTGAAAATGCGACAGTAGGCGTCGTACTGTTTTTGATACGACTTTTCCAGGCCGGCGACGTCGCAGTCGAACGAGTAGGCGTCCTTCATCAGGAACTCGCGCGACCGCAGCACGCCGAACCGCGGCCGGATCTCGTCGCGGAACTTCGTCTGGATCTGGTACAGCGTCACGGGCAACTGCTTGTACGAGCTGATGTAGTTGCGAACGATGTCGGTCACCACTTCCTCGTGCGTCGGGCCGAGGATGTTCGCCTTGCCGTGGCGGTCCTTGAAGATCATCAGGTCGGGGCCGAAGCTGGCCATGCGGCCGGACTCTTCCCAGAGCTCCTGAGGCTGAAGAGCGGGCATGTGGATCTCCAAGGCCCCGGCGCGGTCCATCTCCTCGCGGACGATCTGCTCGGCCTTGCGCAGGATACGGTAGCCCAGCGGCAGGTAGGTGTACGCCCCGGCCGTAAGCTTGCGGATCAGCCCGGCCCGGATCATCAGCCGGTGGCTGACGAGTTCGGCCTCGGACGGCACTTCCTTGAGTGTCGGAATCAGCGATTGGGTCCAACGCATGAATGCTTTCCTCGTGCCCTCTCGGTAGATGCAGGAAAAAAAACGGCCCTTCCCCCATAGGGGCCGTCATCATAGCGAAAACGCTCAGACCATGCAACCGGCAGGTGGGTTCTGCGGTTTGTCTTCAAACGGCGGTTGCCGCGTCGAATACTCTCTGGTACGATGGACTTGTGGCTACAACTCGAGTCGGCATACACCGGAAGGAGACGGCCGATGGCCCGACGACTGTATATCAAGGATCTGGTTCGCGAGGGCGAACGGTTCGACGAGGTGTTCCTGCTGGCTGAGAAGGAGCTGAAAACGGCCCGAACCGGCAAGATGTTCATCCGCGGGTCGCTTCAGGATCGCACCGGCCAGGCCGTGATGATGATCTGGGAAGCGACGGAGAAGTTCTACGAGGCTTTGCCGCGCGGCGGATTCGTCCGCACCAAGGGCCGCGTCGAGCTGTATCAGGGGCGGCCGCAACTGGTCATCGAAGCTTGCATCCCGGTGGACGAAAAGGACGTCACGATCAGCGAGTTCCTGCCCGCGACGCAGCACGACATCGGCCAGATGGAGGCCGAGTTGCGCGAGATCATGGGCACGATGGCCGAGGGTCCGGTGCGGTCGCTGGCCCAGGCATTCCTGGACGACAAAGAGCTGATGGCGGCCTTCCGCCGCTCCCCGGCCGCCAAGACGTTTCACCACGCCTACATCGGCGGCCTTCTGGAACACACCCTCGGCATTATGCGAGCGGCACAGCGGATTCTGCCGCTCTACCCGATCTTGAACGGCGATCTGCTCCTGCTGGGCATCTTCCTGCACGACATCGGCAAGACGGCCGAGCTGAGCTGCGACCGCGAGTTCGCCTACACCGACGCCGGACAACTGGTCGGCCACCTCGTCATGGGCGTCGGCATGGTCCAGGAGAAGGTCCGCCAGCTCCGGGCCGGCGGCTGCGACATTCCCGACGCCGTGGTGCATCAGGTGGAGCACATGATCCTGGCTCATCACGGCCAGTACGAGTTCGGCAGTCCCAAGCTTCCCATGACCGCCGAGGCTCTGGCCCTGCACTTCCTCGACAACCTCGACGCCAAGCTCGTGGCGTTCGCCCAGGCCGTGGACAACCACCCCGTGGACGGCGACGCGTGGACCTCGCGGCAGTACATGTTCGACAATCAGATGCTCTTCCGCGGCGCCGCCGACGACCGCAAACGCAGCAGCGGCCCCGAATCGGCCAACGAGCAGGAGAACGGCATCCTCGGCAACATGCAGCCGCCGCGCAAGGGCGGCCTCGAGTAGCCGGCTTCATCTCACACAAGCGTGGCCATGCCACACGTCATAGCACGGCGTTCGGCGCCTGTGTCGAAAAATCGGCCGGCCGTCAGTTCGCCTCGCCGCCGACCTGGCTCTGAGCGGCGATTTGACCAAAGATGGCACGGTTAATGCGGTTGAGAAGGTCGCTGAATTCCATCTGGGCCTTCGTGAGTTCCTTGATCCGCACGTCGGCGGCCACCACCTTCTCCAGTTCCGCCAGCTTGTGCTTGTCGGCCACTTCGATGGGCTTGTTGGCCAGCGTCAGATCCTCGATCCGCTGCACGTGCGTCTCGTAGTCGGCCATGAGTTTGCGCGAGGTCTCGTTGGCGCGGACGGCGTCGCGGGCGGCCATCAGGGCGGCAAATCGCGGGTGCGACGCCAACAGGTGGCCCAGTTCCTCGGCCTTGCGAATCAGTTCGTCCATAGCATGGCTCCCCTGGATTGTTTCTGTTTCGTGTTGATTAATTTGCATGCACGATACTGCCACGGTACTATAGTAGCAACCCAATTCCACACCCCTGTGAGGAATAATCCAAGGTGAGCATTCGCGACGACATTCTGGCGCACCTGAAGAGCCGCAAGTATTCCCCCGTGAAGATGCGCGGCCTAGCCCGTTTTTTCGACATCCAGGAGGACGAGTACGGCGAGTTTCGCAGCCTGATCCGCGAAATGCTGGCCGAGGGAGAGATCGTCGAGGGGGCCGGCGGCAAGCTACTGGCCCCGCGGCCCGAGGCCAAAGGCCCGCCCGGCTCGTTCACAGGGCGGCTGCGGCTCAGCCCCAAGGGCTTCGGTTTCATCACGCCCGACGATCCGTCCATGGGCGACGACGTCTTTGTGCCGCCCGGCGACTCCATGGACGCCATCACCGGCGACCGGGTCCTGGCCGTCCGCGTGCGTCGCGGCTACGCGCGGCCCGGGCAGCTCAACTATGTGGCCCGCGTCGTCCAGGTGCTCGAACGAGGCCAGAAACGCTTTGTCGGCACCTATCGCCTGCACGGCCGCAACGGTTCGATCAAACCCGACGGCGGCATCCTCCTGACCGAGGAGATTCCCGTCAGCGACGCCTCGGCGGCCGGCGCGCGGCCCAACGACAAAGTGGTCTTCGAACTGCTGACATACCCGGCCTTGAACCAGCGGGCCGAGGCCGTCATCGTCGAGGTGCTGGGGCCCCGCGGCGCGCCGGGCGTCGATACCCTGGCGGTAATCCGGCAGTTCGACCTGCCCGACGAGTTCCCCGAGGCCGTGCTGGACGAAGCGCGGACCGCTGCCGACCGCTTTACCGATGCCGAAATCGCCCGCCGCACCGACCTGCGCGATCTCACGATCGTCACGATCGACCCCGAGGACGCACGCGACTACGACGACGCCATCAGCATCGAGCCGCTCGAGGGCGACCTGATGCGCCTGGGCGTCCACATCGCCGACGTGTCGTTCTTCGTGCGGCCGGGGTCGGCCCTGGACAACGAAGCCGCCAAACGCGGCACGAGCGTCTATTTGCCGACGCTGGTGCTGCCGATGCTCCCGGAGCTGCTCTCCAACGGCATATGCAGCCTCCAGGAAGGCAAAGACCGACTCACCCAGAGCGTTTTCATCGACCTGGACGCCACGGCCAAAGTGCGCCGCGTCGCGTTCGCCAACGCCGTGATCCGCAACCGCAAGCGGTTGACCTACGAGCAGGTCAACGAGGTGCTGGAGAAAGGACGCCGCGACCTGGTAGAGCCCGAGGTGGCCGCCCTGCTGGATCGCATGGACACGCTCGCGAGGCGGATTCTGGAGCGTCGCCGTCGAGCCGGGTACCTGGAGCTGGAACTTCCGGCAGTGGACCTGGAATTCAACGACAACGGCGAGGTGGTGGACGCCCACCCGGAAGACACGAGTTTCAGCCACAAGATCATCGAAATGTTCATGGTCGAAGCCAACGAAGCCGTGGCGCGGCACCTGGCGAAGCATCGTGTGCCATTCATCCGGCGCGTCCACGCCGAGCCCGAAGGCGACCGCCTGGAGACCATGCACCGGTTCCTCAAGAGCTGCGGCTACTCGATCAAGAATCCGCGCAGCCGGCACGAGCTTCAACAACTCCTGGAGCAGACGCGACAATCCCCGGCGTCGTACCCAGTACACATCGCCGTATTGCGGAGCATGATGCGAGCCGAGTACGCCGTGAGTGACGAGGGGCACTGGGCTCTGGCAAGCGACTGCTACAGCCATTTCACGAGCCCGATCCGGCGGTACCCGGACCTGACGGTTCACCGGGCGCTGGCGGAGGTGGAGGGCTGGGACGGCGACGGCCAGGGCGAGGCCGGTCGCGGTCGTCGCGGCGGGCGGCGGTCGAAGGCGGCGGCCGATACCGAGGCGGCGCTTCAGGAAACGGCCGCGCGGTGCAGCCAGACCGAGCGGCGGGCCGAGGCGGCCGAGCGCGAGCTGACCAAAGTCAAGGTGTTGACGCTTCTGGAGAAACACATCGGCGAGACCTTCGACGGAGTAGTCGCGGCGACGGCCGATTACGGGCTGTTCGTGGAGATGCCGAAGTACCTGGTCGAAGGGCTGCTGCACACGCGGGACCTGCGGGACGACTCCTACGAACTGGACCGGCGGAGCTTCGCGCTGAAAGGTCGTCGTCACGGCCGCACGATCCGCGTAGGCGACGCCATCCGCGTGACGATTGCGTCGGTGGACATTCCGCGGCGAGAATTGAACCTGGTGCCGGCGCCGGACTCGGACCTGGCCAGGCCGTCGGCGAAGGCCTCGACGAAGGCGGCGGATCGCAAGGCCGCCAGGGCCGCAAGGCGGAACAGCGCGGCCACGGACGGCAGGGGCGACGGCCAAGGCAAGAAACATTCAGGCCGCGGCGGGACACCCTCGGGCGGCAAGGGTGCGGGCAAGCCTCCGCGAGACCGCGGCAGCAGCCCCTCGCGCGGCAAGCGTCGCCCCGGCGGCAAACCGCGCGGCAAAGGCGGCCGACGGCGGAGGTGACATGAGCCGGTGCCATGGCCGCTTGAAGCAGTTGGCCGCGCTGTTCTCTATGAGTGAGCCGTTGTCAAGCCGATAGTGCGGCGAGTTCAGGGTTTTCCAGGCATCTGTTCGGCGTTATGCCTGCCTGCGGTGGTTGCGCACCGACTCCGCAAGAGCGGCCCGGACCGCAGGAGAACGCCGGGAGCCGGGGCCGCGTGGACGACACCGGGGGCCGCATGAGCCTTGTGCCACCCGGGTGCCGATGCCTTGGTGGGATTGACGGTGTCAGTTGGTCCGCAATTCGAGGATGGCCTGCCGCACATCTTGGGCGGCCTTTTTGATTTCCTGCATCTGTTTGCGGACACGGGTGCCTGCAGCCTTGTTTCCGCCTTCGGCTTTGGCCAGATCGTTCGCTACGTCCTCAACCAGCATTTTCAGCCGCGTGTACGCTTCCATGGTCGCCTCCTCGTGCAAGTGGACAGGGTCGCCTTTCGGCTGTTCGCGTACGAATGGGTCGGCTGTGATGGTACAACCGGCCGCGAATCGGTGTCAATGGACATTCTTGGAGAATTGCGGGCGGGACGGCGGCTCTGGGGCCGCGGAAATCGGCCCTAGCAACTCAGAAAACAGCCTTCGGCCCACTCTGCCCGGAAACTGCGTCGCGATGGAACCGGTTGGCCACCAGAAGCTCTAACACCATGACGGCCATAAGGATAGGAATGAGTTGCCCGGTTCTCTCCCGCCCCTGCCGCACCAGCGTTTCGGCGTGCCGCAGACCCTCGACGCTCTGGGTCACATGGACCAGGCCGGGGGCGAAAATCTTCTCCACCTCCGCCGTCGGTCGCACGCGTAGGACGCTTTCCTGCGGATCCACATTCAGGCTCAGCCCTAGTCTGCGCGGCCCCGTGGGCAGGTCCACCCGCAGTTGGTAGTTGCCCGGCTGCTCCAGTGGTGGCAACACGGCCGTGGCCGTCTGCTCGGCGATGCGGCGCGTGACGGCCCCCTCCAGGCCGGGCCCGGTGAGGACGCAGTCCATGCCGCCCATCGCCCGGGGAAAGGCAAACGTGAGTTCGCGGCCGATGTCGTAGCGACCCTGGCGACCCGACTGACCGGCGACGTATCCGAGGAGGCTTTCCAGCAGCACGACGCACTCGTTGGCGCGGCGGAAACTGCCCAGGGACGACCACTCGGCCTGAGGCCCGGCGGCCAGCACCGCCACGGTTCCCTGCCCATGGCCGCCGACGACCAGCAGGGGCTGCCCGCCGACGGTCAACACTGTGCGGCGGCCGGCTTCGGGCTGGATGGCCAGACGCCGATAGACGGTCACGGCCGCCAGGTCGCCGCCAGCCCCCCCATCGAAGGCCGCCAGAGCCGCATCGGTGTAGTCCGGCGGGTCGATGGGCATACCTTTCGGCGACGACACCGCCTTGCCCAGCCGCACGCCGAGCAAGCGCCGTGCCGCAGGGCTGTCGTAGGAGGAATGTCCGGCGGCCAGTTCGGCGGCCGTGCCATCGCCGGCGATGACGACCAGCCCGCCGCCGCGCGTCACGAAATCGTCCAGGGCCTGCCAGGCATCGTCCGTCAGGCCGTGAGCGTCCACCAGGAACACCGCCTCATAGCCGCCAAGCGACGCCGCGGCAAGATCGGCGGCGGCCACGAGTTCGGGGGCAGCCCCGGCGCGACCCTCGGCCCTGAGCAGCGACGGGGCCAACGCCTGGTCCACCATAAAGGCGGCATCTCCGGCCTGCGGAACCCGAGTGCCACCGTAAACCACTGCCACGGACGCCGGTTCGCAGACCTCGACCGTGAAGAATCGCCGATTGTCGGCCGCCAGGGGGTCGGGTTCCAGCAGGGCCACGCTCCCCTGAAGAAGCCCCTGCTCCGTGGGCTGATAGTCGAATGTCACGGCCTGGACGGAGTGGGGCTGGTCGAGTTTCACGGTCTGCCGCCGACGAATCTGGCCGTCGATCTCCAGAACCACCGTGCGTTCGGCCGGTCGGTCGCCGCACGAGACACTCGTCGTGATGGCCAGCGGCGTGTGGACACTCACCCGTCGCGAGGAGAGTTCCACCGGCCCAAGGGCAAGGTTCTGATGCTCGCCGGCCGACACGTCCATGACGTACACGAGAATGTGGTCCAAGGACGCCAGGGCCTTGGCATCGAGGCCGTCCCAAGCGCCGTCGGTCATGTCGGTGAACAGGTAGATCTCGCGGCGGGCTTCGCCGACGCGATCGAGCAACCGGGCGGCCGTGCGCAGCATGGCGGCCACGGAGTCGCTGCGACTGGTGGGGGTGAGGCGGCGAATGTCGTCGGCGGCCTGGCCGGCGGCGTCCCTCAGGGTGACCGTGGCCGGGTCCGTCGCCAGGTCCAGCACCGCCGTGCGGCTACCGGACGGCAGACCGGCCAGGATCCGCGCGGCCAATTGCTGGGCCGCCTCGAGGCGCGATTGGCCCAGGCACCGGTACTGCATGCTGGCGGACGTATCGAAACAGAAGACTGCGGCCGCGGGGACGTCCTGGTACGACGCCGCGACGCCGCTGGAGTCGATCGGACGAGCCAGAACCAGGACAAACAGGGCCAGTGCCGCCGCCCGCAGGGCCAGCAGCAACCACCGCTTCAGGCGCGTGCGACCGGCCGAGGCCAGGTGGCTCTGCCGCACAAAGCGCAGGGCCGGAAAGTCCATCTGCCGCGGGCGCCCGCGCATCACCAAGTGGACCGCCACCGGCAGCACGGCGACGACCAGAGCGGCAAGCATGGCGGCGTTGATCCACATGGATCAGAACCTCTTCCGTCGATTCAACAGATAGCTGGTCAAGGCCTTGTCGAAGAGCATCGACGTGTCCACGGGAACAAAGTCGGCTTTCTGGCCTTCCAGGGCATTGCGGAGGCGGTTCCTGAACGCGGCCAGGCGAGCCAGGTACTCGGCCCGCACACTTTCGGCGTCGGTGACCAGCGACTCGTCCGACTCCGGGTCGTGCAACTGGAGGGGGCCTTCCATGGGAAAATGAGCCTCTGCCTCGTCCAGCACGTGAAACACAATCAGGTCGTGCCCGCGGAACCGCAGGTGATGCAGCGCCTCGACCGTGCGGTCCACGTCCTCGTCCAGCAGGTCCGAGAACAGAACCATGAGCGATCGTCTGCGGATGCGCAAGGCCACCTGGTTCAAGCAATCGGCCAGGGCGGTTCCGGTGCCGGCCGGCGGCCGGGCCAGCGCCGCGAGGATGCCCATGAGCTGACGTCGTGAGCTGCGCGGCGGGATGAATTGCCGCACGCGGTCGTCGAACGTCACCAGGCCCACGGCGTCCTGCTGGCCGGTCATCATGTACCCCATGGCCGCGGCCAGGCAGATGGCGTATTCCAGTTTGGTCATGCCGCCGCCGGAGGCGTAGTCCATGGACCGGCTCTGGTCCACCAGGAGCCAGCAGGCGAGATTGGTTTCGGCGCGGTACTTGCGGATGTAGAGCTTGTCGGTGCGTGCCCAGGCATTGTAGTCGATGAGGGCCGGGTCGTCGCCGGGGGCGTACTTGCGGTGCTCGGAGAACTCGACGCTGAGGCCGTGATAGGGCGAATCGTGCAGGCCCGCGATGAATCCCTCGACGATGAAGCGGGCCTTCAGGTCCAGCCGCTGAACCTGCTGGATGACTTCGGGTCGAAGATAGCTTTCGGCGGTCGGCATCAGCGGTCGTACTTCGGCACGTCGGGTTCGGGAATCGTTTCGATCAGTTTCCGGATGATCTCGACGGGGCCGACGCCCTGGGCCTGGGCGGCAAAGTTGGTGCTGATCCGGTGCCGCAGGACCGGCACGGCGGCGTTGCGGATGTCCTGGACCGAGACGAGGATGCGGCCGGCCATGGCGGCGAAGGCCTTGCCGGCCATGATGAGGTGCTGTCCGGCGCGGGGCCCGGCGCCCCAATCGACCATCTCGCGGACAAACTCCGGCGCGTCGGCGTCGTGGGGCCGCGTGGCTCGCACGAGTCGCGCCACGTACTGCACCACGAAGTCGCTGACGGGCACCGAGTAGATCAGCTTCTGCATGTTCATGATGCCCTGCGCCGACAAAATGTGCGACAGCGGCTGCGCCTGGCCGCCGGTGGTCTGCGTCAGGATCTTCTGCTCCTCGGCCAGCGTGGGGTAATCCACGTGGATGTTGAACATGAACCGGTCGAGCTGCGCTTCGGGCAACGGGTACGTGCCTTCCTGCTCGATAGGATTCTGCGTCGCGATGACGAAGAACGGGTCGGGCAGATCATAGGTGGTCTGGCCCACGGTGACCTGCCGCTCCTGCATGGCCTCCAGCAGCGCGGCCTGGGTCTTCGGCGGCGTGCGGTTGATCTCGTCGGCGAGGATGATGTTGGCGAACAGCGGGCCGCGGACGAAACGGAACTCGCGCGTGCCGTCGGGCATCTCGTCGATGACGTTCGTGCCGGTAATGTCCGAGGGCATCAGATCGGGCGTGAACTGGATGCGTTTGAACGACAGGTCCATCACCGAGGCCAGCGCCCGGACCATCATCGTCTTGGCCAGACCCGGCACGCCCACGAGCAGGCAATGGCTGCGCGCAAACACGGCCGCCAGCATCTGATCGATCACGGGCAACTGACCGACGATAACCTTGCCGAGTTCGGCGACAACCTGGTCGCGGCGGGTCTTGAACTGCTCGATCAGGGACTGAAACTGCTCTTTCGCCATGGGCTGCGATCCTCACTGCGGGTCACCGGGAGGTTGACGCCGCGCGGCGGCGCGGCATCGGGCTGCGCCGTCGCGACCGGCGCGGGTCATCGTACCGCCGCAGGTGGGGGAGTTCAACGAAAAGTTGGCCCGCCCTCTGTCACACCGACTTGTGGGCCTCGGCCCATGCGGATTTCAGCTATCGGCACGGCTACAAGACGGCCACCCCCGCGCCATCATCCTTCCGGCGTCTTGATGACCGTCAGGCCCTTGAACGTCTTCTTGAGCGTGGCGGCGTCGGCGTCGGTGCCGACGATGTCGCCGTAGTGCATCGGGATGACCGTCTTGGCCCCGATGGCCTCGGCGGCGCGGGCGGCCTCGGCGGCCGTCATCACGTACGTGCCGCTCACAGGCAACAGCGCCACGTCCACCGCCAGACCCGTCATCTCCGGGATGCAGTCGGTGTCGCCGGCGTGATAGATGGTTGATCCGTCCGAGAGCCGCACCACGTACCCCACCCAGCCGCTGGCCTTCGGGTGAAACTTCTTGTTCACGTTGTACGCCGCCACCGCCGTGACGCGGAGCGATTCGATTTCGACGGTCTGTCCTGGGGCAATCGGCAGGGCCACCGCCCCGGTCTCGCTGCGGACCTTCTCGGCCACGTCGGCGGGGCCCACAACCGTGGTCTCGGGCGTGCTCAGCCGGCCAACGTCGGTGGCGCTGTAGTGGTCATAATGGCTGTGGGTGATCAGAATGACATCGGCCCGCGGCAGCCTGTCGGGCATCTTCCAGGGGTCGATGTAGATCTGCGTCGTGCCGTCCTCGATGCGAAACGAATCGTGCCCGTACCAATGGATGTGGCTGACGTTCATGGCGGTCTTCCCCGATGGGCCGCGCGATCCGGCGGCGCCGACTTCTTGTCTGCCTGTCGCCGAAAGCCGACGCCCAGGCGCGGCACGCCGCCCCTTACGCGTGAGAATAGCACATGGGCACGCCGTGCTTGCCGGTCGCCGCAGCCGCGGGCGGCTGTGCCGCAACCCATCGCTGTGCCCCTACCGCCGTCGGCGGGCCAGGTACTGGAGCTTGTCGCGGCCGGCGCCGCACTCGGTACATCCCTGCTCGATCTTGCCCTGACATTTCGTGCAGAGCATGTGCTGGCATTGGCTGCAATAGTATCCGACAATCGGCGACAGGCCGGGTTTCGACAGCATGTCGCAGTATCCCATATTGTAGCCGCACTTGTCGCAGACCACGCCGCTGGCAAGCGACTGCATGACGCCGCTTTTCTGCTTGGCGTCTTCGATTTCATCGTCCTCGGCGTCGCGGTGGTGCCAGGTGATGTACTGATCGGGACCGATCCGGGCGACGAAGTGCAGCAGTTGCTCGCCCTGGCGAGCCACCAGAACGCGAAGCATCTGCTCGCCCTTGGCCATCAGGACGACGATGCGGTCCATGCCGACTGCAGCGTCCCGCTGCACGCACGAAACCACCATGTCGCAGATGAGCTCTTCGCCGGCCTCGTGCGGCTGGCGTTCCGGCGGCAGTCGCCACGCCTTGGCCCACTTGTCGGCCTCGTCGAGCATGGCCTGGCGCGTCACCACCGGCAACCGCCCCACCGTCTGCTTGACGGCCTCTTCCATCAGGAACATGTCCGTGCCAGTCCAGATGATCAACGCACGATCCGTGGACCGCGGGATGAAAACCGTCCGCCCGCACTCACTGCAACGCCCGTGCCGTCCGCCGGCGTCGTCCGGCGCCGTCAGCTTCTTGCCGCACTTGCACGTCACCAGAATGCCCATAGGGCCACCCTCGCGCCAGAGGTTGTCGTACGCAGCCCGCGTTCGATGCAGATATGGTCCCCAGCGGGCCCCAGCCCAGCTCGCCGCCCATGGGGAAGTGACGGCGGCCACACAGTTTACAGAGATGTAATTAAATTGTAGCACTCCCGCCGCACCCCGTGCAACCCAAAATCCGGCCGAACTCGAAAGATTTGCCCCGCGCCAACGGTCCCGCCCCGCCACTTGACCGTCGCGGCCGAAGCTCGTTCTTGCGGTACCGCCGGTTCGAGTTGTAGTCGTACCGGTACCCATACCGGTCCTTCACCTGCGGCGTGTCCGATTCGAGCCACCCCTGCCACCGCCCGCACGCCGCGATGAGCTCGCGCAGCGCCGCGTCGTTTCAATCCACGCCCCCGCGTGGGGAGCGACAATCACCCGCACACCCTGCACCGCGCAAAACCGCCTGTGCTGGTGGGAGTGACAACCGGTGGACACAGAACCGGCCCAGTGAAACACTGCCGGCGAAGGAGGTGGTTCGATGAGGGGCACGGAGGTCTGGCTCGCCGCTCACCTCGGCGGGCATGTCGGCGGGCAGCCGCAATCGTCGGCGGCTCCGTGTCAAAACAGCGTGCATTCCGGAGGAGGTCCCCCGTCCGGCCCGTGCATAAGACAGACGCCCGGCGACCTCAGGGGTCAGCGGGCGTCGGTGATGGTCGGTGGAGCGGGCGATGGGAATCGAACCCACACAACCAGCTTGGAAGGCTGGGGCTCTACCATTGAGCTACGCCCGCACAGCGTGCAGGACGACGGGACACGGATCGGCGACCCGGCGAAGAAAAGAAAATGGTGGGCGGAGAAGGATTCGAACCTCCGAAGGCATAGCCAACAGATTTACAGTCTGTCCCCTTTGACCGCTCGGGAATCCGCCCACACATTATGTCTGTGGACCACTCTCGGGCCTCGGGCCGCCAAAAGCCGCCCATAACCGTCGAGGCACTATCCACTTGTCATCATCCCGGTCGTCGCAGCCGGCATGAGAAAGACACTGGAGCTGGCGGCCGGACTTGAACCGGCAACCGCCGGTTTACAAAACCGGTGCTCTACCATTGAGCTACGCCAGCAGTCCGGTCGAGCAGGGAATCATACTCCCCTGCGGCGGCAATTTCAACTGATTTTCGCGGTTTGCCCGGTTGCCGGGCCCACCGCAACGTCACTCACATCGGCCCGATCCGGCCTGGGTCTTGACGATAATCGACGGGGCCGTCGCCCTGGTCGGTCTCCTGGGCCGGTTTCGGGGCGCCATTCTGCCGCTCCTGCTGCTCCTGCATGTGGCGGCGCATCTCCTCCTGCATTTTCATCTGCATTTGCTGGGCGGCCATCTGGAAACGCATGAAACTCATGAACGACCGCTGCATGTCGCCCAGGGGCACGTGGATCTTGACGGCGGCCTCGCCGCGTGCCATGGCCATGCTGATCACCGACATGGCCAACTCGGGACCCGCGGCGGGCGGCGCGGCGGGCGGCACGGTGACGCCGGCGCCCCTGGCCATCATATCAGTAATAGCGTCCAGGCAGGCGGCGGCAGAAATGCAGACAATGCCGTTGGCCTCGGGCAGGGCCTTCTTCCTCGCGGCGGCAATCTGCGGCGACCCGGCCAGACCCCCCTCCTTGAGCTTTGCCGCGACGGCCAGATCGGCGATGCGATCGGGCTTGTCGCCGGTCACGGCGAGCATGTGCCCATCGGCAAAGGCAATCCACTGACTGATGCCGTCGGCGCCGTAAACGTTCTTGAGCAACTCGTTCGGACTCATGCCGGGCGGGTTGCCTTCCACCTGCGGCATCTGGAATTTCGTGATAAGGTTATCTACCGACAGGTCGCCGACCTTTCGGGCGTCGCGGACGTACTGTGTAACGATACTCATTTTCGGAGCGTCCGCGGGCATGGAGGCGGCCAGGTCGTCAACGAGCTTCTGGTAGGCCTCCATGAGGCCCTGAATCTGGGTACGACAGGCCTCGGCGTCCTTGACTTCCGTGGCGGAGACCATGTTGCCCATCAATGGCCCGTTGGGCACGGCATAGGCGGCGAAGGCGGCGCGAGATCCCATGGCCTGCCCAAGGTCTCCGGTTTTCTCGATCAGATCGCCGTAAGCCCTCATCATGCCGCCGAGCGGAGCCAACTGCGGATTGTTCTCCCAGAAAGGTCCGCCAACCTGTGCTGCAACGTTGAAGAGTGCCTTGTAGGCGTCGATGACACGCGGCAGATCGAGGGAATACCAACCGGCCATCCAAGGCAGGCCGTCGGCCGGGAGGTTCGGAGTCAGGGTCTCGCCCAGGACGGGGTGGCCGCTGAGGAAATAGCCGATCCGGCCCTCGGGGTCGGCGCTGCCGCGAACCTGGAAATCGAGACCGGCCGGCGAGACGCCGAAACTGAAGCCGATCCAGCGAAGCTCCCCGGCCCGGACCCACGCATCGTCCAGGAGCTTCAGGACGCTCTCCTGCTGGGCCGCCTCGGCGGCGCCGTCGGCGCCCAGGGCTTTGGCTTCCTCGATGCCGGCGGCCAGCTTCGCGCGAAGCTTCTGGAAGTGCGGTTCGCCCGCGGCTTTCAGAGCAGCCAAATCGACCATGCCGTACATGTCGGCGTCGGCGGCCAGGGCTTGCTGCGAGGGGGACATCGCCACACCCAACGGGCTGTTTCTCACATTTTGAAGAAACTCTAAATGCGAAATCAAGACGTGGTCATCGTATCGCAGCAGAAAAGAGTCTTCGGTTTCCCGTAATTTGTAGATGCCGTTCTGGTCAGGCTGGACTTGCCCTATCAGCGTTTGAATATCCTTGGGTCTGACCAGAACCCCGATGCCACACTCGCGACCGCCGTCAGGTGTTACCACGAACACCAGTGCCATAGGTGCGGCCGTGTCGAACTGCTCGGTCGGGATATTCAGTTTCGTCAGCGCATCGGCGAAGGCGTGGATTTGCAGATCCTGCTGCCCGTTCTGCACGGGCACGACCCGGCGGAACAGATCGGTCAACTGCCCGTCCAGCGTCGCGGGGCCGCGAATGACGATGAAACCAACCGCCTTCTGCGGCACTTTGGCCAGGATATCGTCCTGGGCCAGGGCCTGAGCAACGGGGCCGCAGGCCGCCAGCACTACGAGAACGGCCAATATGGAGATACGGAACATGTCGAGGCTCCTACCAGGGGTCACTCGGTCCGCCACCACGACGGTGCGGCTCGCTTTCCATAGATAACGCGGACGGATGTGCATCGCATCCCAAGAAAGTGCGGCCATGGCTCCTCCCCTGCCGCGCACAGGCCGGATGTCTGCCGGGACCAGACGGCGCCTAGCTCTGCAACCTGGCCAGTTTCAGCAGGTTGCGGGCGACGTCGTAGTCGGGTGAAGCCGTCAGCACTTGGAGCAGCGTATTGGCCGACTCCGTGTAGCGTCCGTCGAAGTAGTAGACGTAGCCAAGCAGGAACTGCTGCTGCATGTCGTTGGGGCGGAGCTTGGTCATGTGCTCCAGGTCCCTGAGGCGCCGGTCGAGCTGGCTCCGGTCGCCGTAGAACTCTTCGAGGCGGAAATTGTAGAGGCCGATGTCGGGCTCGATGGCGAGGGCCTCCTTAAGCCGCTTGGCGGCATAGGCGTATTCGCCGTTGGCAAAGGCGGCATGGCTCTCGGCGAACTTGGCAATGGCATTGTCGGGGGCCATCTGGACGGCCCGTCCGTAAGCCTCGGCGGCAATGGGGTAGCTGCCCATGAAGAAGTAGAAGTCGCCGCGGTGCATATAATCTTCGACGGTCTTGGGGTGGGTGATCGATTCGACCAGGGCGGCTCGCTCCTCGCGGGTCAGTGCGATGGACGTGGTGAGTTGCTCGAACTCGGCGGCGGACATTTTGCCATCGGGCGGAGCCGGAAACTTGATCCACGGCCCCACGCGCCCGCCGCGCAGCGCCCGCAGCAGACCGTCGGCGTCGCGGTCGCCGCCGGCGGCCAGAGACTCCAGCCGCGCGTCGGCGCGGTCCCACAAGCCGTGGAACAGGTCGATGTAGGCCATCAGGAACTGGAGATCCCGGTCGTCGGGCGTCCGCTGCAAGGCCAGCTCCAGCACCTGACGGGCCTCGGCCAGGGCGCCCACGTCGTGGTAGATGTCCTGAAGGTTCACGCCGCCGATGCGCAGCGAGTCATTCTTCCATCCGTGCGCGGTCACGAGCGACCGCCGGAGCAACCGCGACGCCTCGGGAAACCGCTGCGCGGCGAAGAGGCTCTGGCCGGCGGCCTGGGCGAAGAGGCTGCTCGTGGGGTCGCGGGCGGCCAGGATGGACCAGACGTCGGCGGCGGCCGGATAGTGGCCGTTGCTGAACAGGTAGTTGCCCATGGCCGCCAACTGGCTGTCGTACAGAGCGTCGAGGGACTGCCCCTGCGGCGGCTGTCCGGTGCGGTACACGGCGGCCACGGTATCGAGAAACGCCTTGTTGGCGATGGTGCCCTGGGCCTCCTCGGTGAACTCGCGGAGGAAAATCTCGGGGTTCTTGATGCGGCCTCGCTGGAGGCAATTCAGGCAGTAGTAACCGTAATCGTACTGCTCGGGCTTGTCGCGCAAGCCGAACGGAAAGACGAACTGGAAAAATGCCTGCCGGAGGTCGCCCGGCCGGGCGGTCTTCTCGCCGGCCAGCAGGAGCCCGAGTTCGAGGCTGCCTTTCTGGAGCTCGGCGAAGCGTGCCCGTTCGCCCAGGGCGAAGCTTTCGAGGCTGCGCAGCCGCCGCCCGACCAACTCGGGCCGCAACTGCCCCAGGTCGAGGTTCGTCGGTGAGAGTTTGCCGCCAAATCGCGAAGCACTGACGCCGAAGGGCGCCGCCAGCAGGCCGGTGGGGGCGCCATAGCCGCGGCGAGTAAACTGCGATGCGGAGGTCACGGCGCCGATGTTCTCGCCCAGCCGTTCGCTGGGCAAGCTACTGGCGCCGTACATGCGCCTTTGGGCCGTGGCGATGTCACTCAGGAGACAGACCATCGCTACCGCCATCGTCCACCGGAACCCTGTCGCGATGTGATTCATCCGTCGTCATCCCCCAAGAGGCGCCACCGGAGGAAAGCCTGTCGTATCCGCACGGACGCGGCGCCGGCCGGCCCGCGCACAGGACTATTCTACTTCGCCGCCCCACGGTCCGCAATGCCACAGTCGGAGGTTTGGGGCTGTTTGACACTCGCATGCGGCCCTGATAGAATGGCGTCCCTGCCGTGACCGGTTCGGGAGTTCCGGCGGCGGTGTACGGGGCGGCGCGACGCGGGCCTCGGTGGCCGAAGACACGTCGGGCCGCCGGCGCCGCAGGGCGGCACGCATCCGCAGAAGATGAGACAAGCAGCGGGCGGAATCGTCCGGATCGGCTGCCCGGCGGCGTTTCGGCGTCGGCGCGGGGCGGGTCGCGGCGGGGAGCATCGCAAGCATGGGACTGGAAGGTCTGGCGGCCCTGGTCGGCAAGGGGCTTCGACTGATATTCGGCAGCCGCAACGAGCGCCTGGTCCGCGTCTATCGGCGCAAGGCCGAGGAGATCGGACGCTGGGAAGCTCAGTTCACTTCCCTGAGCGACGAGGCGATTCCGCAGAAGACGGCCGAGTTCCGGCAGCGTCTGGCGGGCGGCGAGCCGCTGGAGTCGATCCTGCCGGAGGCGTTCGCCCTGGTGCGCACGGCTGCACAGCGCGCTATCGGTTTGCGCCCGTACGACGTGCAGTTGATCGGCGGCCAGGTGCTTAGCGAGGGCAACATCGCCGAGATGGCCACCGGCGAGGGCAAAACCCTGGTGGCCGTATTGCCGAACTACCTCCGAGCGCTGGTCGGCAAGGTGCACCTGGTAACGGTCAACGATTACCTGGTCCGCCGCGACGCGACGTGGATGGGGCCCATTTACGAAAAGCTGGGCCTGACGGTCGGCTGCATTCAGACGCCGATGACGCCGCAGCAGCGCATTCCGCAATACCGGTGCGACATCACCTATGGCACGAACAACGAGTTCGGATTCGACTACCTGCGCGACAACATGAAGGTGAGCCGCGCCGAGCAGGTGATGAACGATCTGGACTTCGTGATCGTGGACGAAGTGGACAGCGTGCTGATCGACGAGGCGCGGACGCCGTTGATCATCAGCGGCCCGGCGTTCGAGAGCACGGAACTGTACGCCCAGGCCGACGCGGTGGCGCGGCGGCTGAAGGTCGGCGTGGATTTCGAGGTCAAGGAGAAGGAGCACACCTGCTCGCTGACCGACAGAGGCACGAAGCGGGCCGAGGAACTGGCGGGCGTGGGTTCGTTCTACGTTGCCCCGAACACCGAGTGGCCGCACAAGATCGAGCAGGCCCTGCGGGCCCACTACCTGTATCACCGCGACAAGCAGTACGTCGTGCAGGGCGACGAAGTGATCATCGTGGACGACTTCACGGGCCGCCTGATGCCGGGGCGTCAGTGGTCCGACGGTCTGCACCAGGCCATCGAGGCCAAGGAACAAATCCGCATCAAGGAAGAAACGCAGACGCTGGCCACGATCACGTTCCAGAATTTCTTCCGCCTCTACAAGCGTTTGGCCGGGATGACCGGCACGGCCATGACCGAGGCCGAGGAATTCCACAAAATCTACAAACTGGAAGTCGTGGCGATTCCGACAAACCGCCCGCTGAACCGGATCAGCCACCCCGACGTGGTGTTCATGACGCTGCGCGAGAAGCACTCAGCCATCGTGGACGAGATCAACGCCTACTCGAAGCGCGGGCGGCCGGTGCTGGTCGGCACCGTGAGCATCGAAAGCAGCGAAAAGCTGTCGGGCCTGCTGGAAAAAACCCACGGCATCGAGCACGAGGTGCTTAGCGCGAAGCATCACCAGCGCGAGGCGGAAATCGTGGCTCACGCCGGCGAGCAGCACGTGGACCGCTCGGGGCACATCTGCGGCAACGTGACGATCGCCACGAACATGGCCGGTCGCGGGACGGACATCAAGCTGGCCAAAGGCGTCGTGTACGAGAAATGCTATGGTCCGTGGGACGTGAAGTTCCAGGACCGGCCCGACCACTTCGGCAACAAGTGCTGCATCAATTGCCCCGAGTACGACGGCGTCTGCGCCCACTGCTTCAAGCCGAAGCTGGACCCGTCGTTCCCGAAACGGGGCCGGACGGAGTGCCGCGAGAATCCGCCGTGCGGGCTGCACATCGTCGGCACGGAACGCCACGAGTCGCGTCGCATCGACAACCAGCTTCGCGGCCGCAGCGGCCGCCAGGGCGACCCCGGTAGCAGCCGCTTCTTCCTGTCGCTGGAAGACGACCTGATGCGCATCTTCGCCAAGGACTGGGTAACAAAGATGCTTCAGCGTCTGGGCATGGAAGAAGGCATGTCGCTGGAGCATGGGTTCCTGAGCCGCGGCATCGAGAACGCCCAGAAGAAGGTCGAGGAGCACAACTTCAGCATCCGCAAGAACCTCCTGGAATACGACGAGGTGATGGACTCGCAGCGGAAGGTGTTCTACGGACGCCGGCAGAAGATCCTCGAAACGGAGAATCTGCGTCCGGTGGTTTGGGAGCTTCTGGCCGAGAGCCTGGACGATACGCTGGCGGACCGGCTTCGGGAGGAGTATCCGTACGAGTGCGTGGCCGACTGGGCCCGGCGGAATCTGGACGTGGTGGTGACGAGCGATTCCCTGCAGGACCGCGAACCGTCGGACATCATTGACTACATCAAGGAGCGTGCCATCGACGAAGCGACCAGCCGGGCGGTCGAGACGCTAGGCGAGTTCATCGACTACGGCGAGGACGAGGCCGAGGACGCCGAGGACGCGCCACGTCGGGAATCCGAGCCCGAGGTGGACTACAAGGGCCTCAGCAGTTGGCTGCGGCGGCAGTTCGAAGTGGACCTTCCGCCGCACGAGTTGCGCAAGCTCTCGATCGAACAAATCGAAGAACGAGCCCAGCAGGCAGCCGAGCAGCGAGTGCTCCGGTTCGATTGCAGCGTCGTGAACGAATATCTGGATCCGGACTATCCGCTCAAGGTCATTGCCGAGTGGGTTAAGCGAAAGTTCGACCTCACCGTCACACCGGCCGAGCTGCGCGAGCACCTGACCTCGGATCTGAGCGACTGGCTGAAGGCAAAGCTGGAGGCCTTGTACGACGCCAAGGAGCGGCAGTACCCCATCGACCACGCCATCGAAGAGTGCCTGAACCCGAACGTCGGCGCGGGAGCATTCGACTTTGCGCGGCTGGCGCGGTGGGCGACGTGGTTCTACGCTCTGCCGGTCAGCGAAGAGGAACTGAAACTCGAAAGCTTCGCCCAGGTGCGAGACCGCCTGCTGTCGGTGGAAGAGCGCAGCCGGCGGGATCATGCGCTGGCCGGAACCATCCATCGCGGGCTGGCACGGTATTTGTCGTCGGACGATGCGGTGCTGAGCGAGCATAACCAGCCGCTCGTGCGGACGTGGGCGGCCGAGACGCTCGGCGTGGAACTGACGCCCGACCAGATGGCCGCGTTGGCCGCCCTGCCCCGCCGAGAACTGGAGTCCGAGCTGCTGAAACGTGCCGTGGCCGTCCGCCGCGGCGACATGAATCACTTGGAGCGTTATCTTCTCCTCCAAGTGTACGACACGAGCTGGAAGGACCATCTGTACGCGATGGACCACCTGAAGAGCAGCATCGGGCTGCGCAGCTACGCCCAGGTGGACCCGAAGATCGAGTACAAGCGCGAGGGCCTGCGGCTGTTCGAGCAGATGCTGGACAATATCAACGACAAGTTCACGGACCTGTTCTTCAAGGCCCGTTGGGTGCAGCGCGAGGCCCTGAATCGCATCTGGTCCGGCCAAAGCGCCGAGCACGCCGAAGTGGACCCGAGCCTGGCGAAGTTCGAAGCGCAGCGTCAGGCCGCACTTCAGAGCCTCCAACAGCAAGGACAGGAAAAGCCCAAGCCTATCGTCCGCGCGGGGCCGAAGGTCGGCCGCAACGATCCGTGCCCGTGCGGCAGCGGCAAGAAGTACAAGAAGTGTTGCGGTCGTTAGGTGTCCCTCGGACGCTGGTCGGCCCGCGCACCGCGGAGGTCCGTCGGTATTTCATCCATGAAATCGCCTCGGGTTCCATCGTTCGCCGTCCGTCTGGCCGTGGACATGTTCTACGGATTGCTCGTGCTACTGACATGGCCGGTCCTGCTGGTACTGTTACTGTGCAAGCGCAAGTGGCGCGAGGGGCTGCGCGAGCGGATGGGCGGCGTGCCGGTGCTTCCTGCGCACCCGCTGAGGATCTGGGTCCATGCCATCAGCGTCGGCGAGACCGAGGCCGCGCGGAGCCTGGTGCCGGCGCTACGCGAGCGATTTCCCGCGGCCGAGATCCTCTTCTCGACGACCACGCGCACAGGCCGCCAGAGGGCCGCGAAACTCTTCCCGGAGTTGCCGCTGTTTCACTATCCAATGGATTTCCCGTGGTCGGTCCGCATGGCTCTGCGTCGCATTCAACCGACGATTGTCGTCGAAGTGGAACCGGAGTGGTGGCCCAACTTCCTCTTCACGGCCGCAAGCCGCCGAATCCCGGTCGTGGCCGTCAATGTGCGGATCACCGAAAAGGCGGTACGCGGTTACAAATGGATTCGCGGCCTCGTCGCCCGCATGATCAACTGCATGACGGCCATCGGCGTGCAGAACGACGAGTATGCCGCCCGATTGCAAAGCCTCGGCGCCGACGCCGACCGGATCGCCGTCACCGGACAGATGAAGTACGACAACGTCACGTTCGGCCGGGTGGCCGGAGCGGATAGCCTGGCGGCCGACCTGGGCCTGCGTCCGGGCGAGCGGGTCATTGTCGCCGGCTCGACGGGGCCCGGCGAGGAAGCGATGTTGCTGGATGCCTTTGCGGCCGTACGGAGTGTCGTCCCCGACATTCGTCTGGCCATCGTGCCGCGCAAGCCCGAACGGTTCGACGAGGTGTCGCAACTCATCGTCGCTCGCGGCTATCGCCTGGTGCGGCGGAGCGAGACGACAAGCCGCCCTGCCGCGGCCGATGCCGAGGCGATTCTCCTGGGCGACACGATGGGCGAACTGATGAAATTCTACCAGATCGGCTGCATCGCCTTCATCGGCCGCAGCCTCGTCCCGCTGGGCGGCAGCAACCCCATCGACCCGGCGAGCCTGGGCCTGCCCCTGATCTTCGGGCCGCACATATTCAACTTTCCCGAGGCCGAGGAGTTGTTCGTCCGTGGCGGCGCGGCTCGCATCGCAACCGATGCGAAGTCGCTGGCACAGACCCTGATCGAGGTGTTACAATCTCCGGAGCAGTTGGCGGCCATGGGCCGGCGCGCCCGCGAGGCCATCGGCAGCCGCCAGGGCGCCACTGCCCGCAACGTGGACCTGATAGCCCGGGCCCTGGAGGCCCGCGAGGCCGTGCGATGAGCGAGAAGATACGCCAGGAGCTTTTTTCCAAAGTCTCCAGCGCCGTCGTCAAAGTCGGCACCAACGTCCTCACGGACGACAACGGACGCCTGGATCATGACCTGATCGGCGACCTGTCCGGTCAGATCGCCATACTGCTGAAACGCGGAATCAAGTTGGCCGTCGTCTCCAGCGGCGCTATCGGCGCCGGCATGGACGCCCTCAGGATGACGCGCCGCCCCGACGACCTGCCGCGACTTCAGGCCTGCGCCGCCATCGGCCAGGCGCGGCTCATTCACGTGTTCGATCAGGCCCTCAGCCGCCACGGCTTCCATGCCGCCCAGATTCTCATCACCCGCGACGATTTCGAGCATCGCAGCCGATACCTCAACATCCGCCACTGCATCGGCGCCTTGCAGCAGATGGGGGCCGTGCCCATCCTCAACGAAAACGACACCGTCAGCGTGGACGAAATCCGCTACGGCGACAACGACATCATTGCGGCCCTGGTCACGCACAACCTGCGGGCCGACGCCCTGGTGCTCCTGACCGTTGTCGAGGGGCTGTACCGCGACAAAGCGCGCGGCGACCTGATCGACGTGGTCGAGACCATCGACGACCGCCTCACCGCGCTCATCGACGGTTCGCGCAGCCGCAGCGGCACGGGCGGCATGGGCTCCAAGCTCGAGTCCGCCCGCACCGTCACCCAGTCGGGCGAGGCCGCCGTGATGGCCTGCGGGCGCCGCAAAAACGTCCTGGTGGACCTGTTCGACGGCAAGAAGGTGGGAACGCTGTTTCTGCCGAACCCGTGCCGCATGACTAGCCGCAAGCGGTGGCTTGCCTTCAGTGCCCGCAGCCGCGGCAAGCTGACGGTGGACGCCGGGGCGGTGCGTGCCCTGGTCGAGGGCGGCAAAAGCCTGCTGGCCGGCGGCATCACCCAGGTTGCCGGCGACTTCGAAGCCGGAGACGTCGTGGCCATTGTGGACGATCAGGGCCGCGAGATCGCCCGCGGCCTGGTCAATTACGATGCCGAGTCGCTACGCAAAATCCGAGGGTGCAAGTCCTCGCAGTTCAAGGCGATTCTGGGCTCCAAACCCTACGACGAGGTGATCCACCGCGACAACCTTGTCCTGCGATCCTAGACCGTCAGACCCGCTTGTGATGCTCGGCCGAGAATCCGTAGTGGCCCACGCTCTGGGCCAGTGCGAAATACTGCCCCGCCCCCTTCACGTTCGGACAATAGGCCAGCGGCTCCAGGGCGTCCACGAGCAGCCGCCCGTTCGCGTCCAGCAATTCCTCATGGACCTGCACGGCCAGAACCTCGGCGATGAACACCTCGTGCGACCCCAGAGGTAGCCGTTGAGTGGTCCGGCATTCCAACGCCAAAGGACATTCCCGGATGATCGGTGCATTGACCTGGCTGGCGTCGATGGGCGTCCATCCGGTCTCGGCGAACTTGTCGTGGTCGCGGCCGCTCAGCGTGCCGCACAGATCGGCGTGCAGCGCCGACCCGGCCGACGGAATATTGATGACAAAGTCGCCGTTCTCCTCCAGCAGCGTGAAGCTGAACCGCCCGGGTCGCACCGCCACCGACACCAGCGGCGGCTGGCTGCACACGACTCCCGTCCAGGCAATCGTGATAATATTGTTCTTGCCCTCCCTACCACGGCAGGAAACCAATGCGACCGGTGTCGGCATCAAACACGTGGTCGCAGGCAGGACGCGGTGGCGGATGATTTTGCCGCGGACGGTCATAGCTGTTCCTCCTGGACCCATCGGACCGGGGCCGTCGGGACCGCTGATCGGAGCTGCTTCGCCCCAGGACGTGTTGAGCGCCAAGCCTGCCCCGTCAGGCATGGTCGGGCTGCGGCCGGTTTACGCCCGCCGCACGGCACCAACCTTCAACTTCGCTCAGGACGCGCTTGACAAGCGGCTTCCTGAGTTTATAATAGCCTGTCTTAGGTTTTCGGGCAATCGCTGACACTGCATTGTGTGGAAGGATACGACATATGGCACGTCCGCGTCGCAACGCCAACCTGGCCTTCCGGTCGAAGAGGGCCAACCACGGCCGCAAACCCTGCAAGGGCAAGCTCAAGAGCCGCTTCGTCCGCGACCGTCGTCGCAGTCGCTAGTCGGCACAAAAGCCTTTTCAAGCATCACTTACAGACGCCCGACCGACTTCGGGCGTCTGTTTTCATGCACCGCCCCGCCCCGCCAGCACCCGATCCAGCCCCTCGCTCAGCCGCAACAGCTCCTCGCACCGGTGGACTTCCAGCGAGCCCCCGCGGCCGTAGAGCAAGGCCAGGTCGCCGACCATTTCCAGCGACTCCAGGCTGTTGCGCATCGCGAACTCGCGCACCGCCGGCGTCAGCAGGCCGCGGACCTCCGCCTCGTCGTCGCCGGACACCACGTAGGCATCACTGAAAGCCGGATCGTCCGGAAAGTCGATGTCCTTGCCCGTGAACCAGTCGCCGATGCGGTCGAAGAACCCTTCGGGGCGCACCATCAGCCGCGATACCGCCGCCGGGGCCTGCCACGTGCAGCAGTACTGTGTGTGCGTGTGGCTGTCCTTGCCGCCACCGGTCACATAGACGTACTCGAACAGAATGATCTGTCTGCCGCCGTGGTCGCCGATCAGCACATGCCTCACCTTCTTGCTGTGGCCCCTGCGCATCAAGGCGAAGACACCCATGCGGTCGCGAAGCCCTAGCAAGTCCTCGGCCATGAACGTGAATCCACGGGCTGCGGCGAAGGTATGCAACTGGTCTCGCCGCCGTTTGATCGCGGCCCGTTGACCGATGATCGCGATGATCACAAGGATCACAAGGACCGCCAAGACAGCGAAGAAGACCAACGGAATGGCGAACATCGCCGGGACAAAAAAGGGAAATGCCGACATGGCGGCCTCCTGGAGTTGATGGAGCACACTGTAGCCCGCCGGCCATGGCCCGTCAACGGCCAATCGCACGGCTGCGCTTGACACGTCCGGGCGGTGCGGCTATCGTGGCCGCGGTGCATTGAAAGGACGGGGGGGGGCCGACGTGACCACGCTGACCACCATCGAAACGCCCGAACGCGTGGCGCTGACCTACGACGTCGCCGGCCTTGGCACCCGCGTGCTGGCCTACTTGGTGGACCTCGCCGTGCGCGTCGCCGTGCTCCTGCTGGTCACCATCGCCTTCTTCGTCATTTACGAACAGCAAGGCTTCGCTGCCGTGACCTCGGGCGTCCGTGCCGCCTCCGTGGTCGGCTTCTTTCTGCTGCACTGGGGCTACGCGACGCTCTTTGAGGCCTTCTGGAACGGCCAGACGCCCGGCAAGCGGCTCATGGGCATCCGCGTTATCAAGGAAGGCGGGTTTCCACTGTCGTTCTTCGACTCGGCCCTGCGGAACCTCGTCCGCGCGGTTGATTTTCTGCCCGTCTTTTACGGCCTGGGAATCGTCTGCGTGTTTCTGACCCAGCGCCATCAGCGCATCGGCGACCTGGTCTCGGGTACGCTCGTGGTGCGTCACTCGCCCGCGCGGCGGTCGTCGCTGGACGACATCCTGGCCGCCCACCGACAGGCCGACGCCGACACCTCGCAGCGGCTGGCCCGTGTACCGCTCACGGTGGAACAGTTCGAGGCCGTCGTCGAGTTTCTGCGACGGGCCGAGCGCCTGACGCCGGACGCCCGGCAACGCATCGCCCGCAAATTCGCCGCCCCGATCCGCCGCAGTATCGCCGATTCCAAAAGCCTGCGCGAGACGATCCGCGCCGACGACCTCGACGACGAGGCCCTGCTGGCCCTCGTGGTATACGCTCGCCAGTCGCAGGCCGGGCAGCCGGCCGGTGCCGTAACGGACGGCGGGGAGCGCCGCCCATGAACCTCGACCGCTTCGTCGCCCGCAACCAGGAACAGTGGCAGGCACTGGAGGATCGGCTCAGGGTCATCGAGCAACAAGGGCCCCAGCACCTCGACGCCGAGGAGTTGCACGACTTTGCCCTGCTCTATCGCAAGGCCGCCGACGATCTGGCCTACGCCCGCACATTCTTCAGCGACAGTAAGGTCACCGAGTACCTCAATGACGTGGTCGGCCGCATCCATCCCCTGCTCTACAATCGCTCGCGCCGTTCGCCGATCAACGTCATCGCGTTTTTCCGCCGCGATTTCCCGCAGACGTTCCGACGCTCGTGGCGTTCTATCGCCACGGCCGCGGGCATTTTCGTCCTGGCCGCCCTTGTCGGGTACTTCGGCACGTGGCAGAACCCGTCGGCGGCGCGGCGGATTCTGCCGGCACACGTCGTCCAGAGCGTGGACGCCGGCCGCATGTGGACCAGCGACGTCTACGCCATGGCCCCCGGGGACTACCTCTCCGCCAAGCTCTTCACGAACAACATCGCGGTCACGTTCACGCTGCTGGCCCTGGGCATGACGGCCGGCGTCGGCACGGTGTTTCTGCTTGGGCTGAACGGTCTGACGCTGGGAGCGGCCGGCGGCCTGTGCCATTCGGCAGGCATGGGCGGCCCCTTCTGGTCCTTCGTGGCGGCGCACGGGCCGCTGGAACTCCTGGTCATCTTCATCGCCGGCGGCGCCGGCCTCGAACTGGCCATGGCCCTGGTGGCACCCGGTTCCTGGCGACGCAGCGACGCCCTGCGATTGCGCGGCGAGAAGGCCGTCAAGCTCATCGTCGGCAGCATGCCGCTGCTGGTCGTGGCCGGCGTGGTCGAGGGCGTCGTCTCGGGCGGCACGCCGCTCTGGGTGGTCGGGCGCGGCTACGACCTCGCCCGCGTGCTCTGCGGCCTGACGCTCGTCGCCGCCGTGTTGTCGTACCTGCTGCTTGCCGGCCGCGGTGAAGCCCGCGTTGCGGCCGAAGGTCAGAGCCTGCCACGAGCCTTGATGTCCAGATAGCGATTAACCAGTGCGGCCAGGAGTTTGTCGGCATCCACATCAAGGGTCATGACACCTCGCGACGCGAGCACCTGCCGCGTGATGGCGTGCTCGCGGAGCACTTCGCGTGCGGCGGCGCTGCGGTAGGCATCGAAGGCGACACGCGGCACTGCGGCGGCCGCCTCTGCCAGCTTCGGGTCGCGGATCGTCGCACAGACCGGCAGATGGCGCGGCAACATGGCCGACAACCGCACCACCATCGCCGAGTTGCTGCTCCCGGCCGCCAGGTCCGTGAGCATCACGATCAGGCTGCGGCGACTGACGCGGGCGGCCAGGTGTCCCAGTGCATGCGCGTAGTCGGACTCGAACAGGTCGGCCTCGGTCCGTGCCAGGGCATCGACCACGCGACGGAACTGCCCGGCCCCCTTGCGCGGCGGCAGGTAGAAACGCACCTCCTTCGAGAAGATCATCAGGCCCACGCGGTCCCCCGACAACAGCGCCACGTTGGCCAGCCCCATCGCCGCGGCGACGGCGTGGTCGAGCTTGGTCAGGGCGTTGACCTCGGCGGTCATCAGGCGGCCGGCGTCCAGCGCGATAATCAGCCGCTGGTTCCGTTCGAGTTCAAACTCGCGGACCGTCGGCTGGCGATGCTTGGCGGTGGCTTTCCAGTCGATGAGCCGCGTGTCGTCGCCCTGCACGTAAGGACGCAGGCGGTGGAACTCGCGGCCCTCGCCGAGAACCCGCATGCGCCGCAAGCCGCTGACATGACGACCGGCCCGCGCCATGAGCCGCCGGCTGCGGGCCACGCCGTAAATGTCGGGATACACCGAGACACGCCGACCGGCCGGCCGCTGTTCCTGACGCACGACCAATCCGAGGCGCCCATACCTCCGCACATGCAGCGGCCCAAGCTCGAACTCCCCGCGGACCATCGGCGTAAACAGGTAGGTCAGCTCCGTGCGGCTGGAGGCGGGAACGACGGTCTCCAGCGGCAGGGTCTCGCCGGCCTCGAACGAGTCCGGCAACGTATCGGCAATCGAGAGCCGCACCGGACGATCCGTGTGATTCTCGATCAGCACGCGGGCGACATTCGCAGCGCCCTGGCTGAGGATGTCCTCGGTGACGCGCCGTACGACAAGGTCGCGCTGGGCGTCGGCGGCGCGGCCCAGCGACCGACGGTCCACGGCCAGCAGGACAAAAACCACGGCGTCCAGGATCGCGCCGACCAGCAGGGCCGCCCGGCCCAGACCGGCGTCGCCGATCTGGATCATCGGGCCGATAAGACCGAGGGCCATAATCGCCGCGCCGACGAACAGCAGAACGATGACTCGATCCGTGAAGATCACGCTCGCTCGAACGCCTCCGGACGGACTACCTGGGAATCTCCACCTCGGCCAGCACCTGCTCGACGATGTCGTCGGCCGAGATGCCTTCGATCTCCGCCTCGGGTTTCAGAATCAGCCGGTGTCGCAGCACAGGGTGGGCCACTTGCTTTACGTCGTCGGGCGTCACGAAGTCGCGTCCGCGCATGGCGGCCACCACCTTCGCCGCCTGGAGAAACGCCAGCGACGCCCGCGGACTGGCCCCGAGGGTCAGGTGGTGATGGATCCGCGTGCCGCCGACGATGCGGACGATGTAGTCGTAGAGTCCGTCATCCACGCGAACGCCGCGCAGGCCGGCCCGTGCAGCCAGCAACTGTTCGACCGTTAGCACCTTGACGATGCCCGCCGAGGAGATGTCGGCCGGATCGAGGCCCGCATTGTGCTTCTTCAGCACGTCCACTTCCTGGGCCGCGGGCGGGTAGTCGATCAGCGACTTGAGCAGGAACCGGTCGATCTGGGCCTCGGGCAGCGGATACGTTCCCTCGTACTCAATGGGATTCTGCGTGGCGATCACGAAGAAGAAGTCGCCCAGCGCGTGGCGCCGACCGTCGATGGTCACTTGCCGCTCTTCCATGGCTTCCAGCAGCGCGGCCTGGGTCTTGGGCGGCGTCCGGTTGATCTCGTCGGCCAGGAGCACCTGTGTGAAGATCGGCCCCTTGACCAGGTTGAAGCGGTTCTCGGCCATGTCGAAAACGTTGGCCCCGGTGACGTCGCCGGGCATCAGGTCGGGCGTGAACTGGATGCGTGTGAACGTGGCGTCGATGGCCAAGGCCAACGACTTGGCCAGCAGCGTCTTGGCCAAGCCGGGCACGCCCTCGATCACAATGTGTCCGCCGGCAAACAGAGCCACCAGCAGTTCGTCGATGCAAGCGGCCTGCCCGACAATGGTCTTGGCCAGCTCGCCCCGCAGTCGGTCGGCCAATTCGGCAACAGGTGTCATGATGCGAGAACCTCCTTGCTCAAGTGAGCCAGTTGACGGGCGACGGCCAGCAGCCGGCGCGACGACAGCCGCGGCGACGCGGCGGCCTGCTGGGCGTCGATGAGGATGCGTCGCACGGCGTCGCGGCTGCGCCGCGTGCGGCCGGCCAGGGCATCGGCCAGTTGGTGGACATCGGCGGTGCGGGGCAGGTGCAGTTCGTGAATCACCTGCTCGCGAAAATCCTCGTAAAATCGTGCGGCGGCATGGCCCCCTGCACCGCCGCGACGATAGAGTTCGGCCAACGCCTCGACGAACTCGATATGGCTGCGCCGCACCGGCCGCCGCAGCGACCGCAGCGGCCCGAAACGCCGTCCGCGGCTCATCAGAAACATGGTCACCAGCAGGAACATCTGGCCGCCCAACGCCAGCAGCACGCGCCGCGAATACGGCGTCGTCAGCGGCTCGCGATCGTAGTAGCCGTGGTGATACTCGTCGAACAGGATGCGCCCCCCCTGGCCCGCCAACTCCAGCACATTCAGCAGCAGAACCACGTTGTCGGCCTTGCCGATGAGCCGGTTGCTGAACATGCTGCTGGAGGCCGCAATCACCACCTGGCCGGCGTAGTGCGAGTAGCGCACCAAGTGGCCTCGGCCGGCGTGGTCTTCCAGCAACGACGGCGCCGGCAATCCCGGCGGCAGGCCGTCGGCCGAAAACGTCGCCACATGACGCACGTTCAACGTCAGATTGGAGGGAAAGGCCGGGAATGCCGATCCCTGCGACAGTACCAGGCCGCGCAACAGCTCGAACGGGTCGTCGTCTTCAACACGATGCAACCGCCGCAGGTCCAGCTCCAGCGCCTCGTTCAGCGGCTCACTGCGGTCCGCACGCCGATCGATGCCCCGGTCCTGGCCCAGAAGATATACAAGCGTGTTGCCCCGGGCGATCCACTGGCTTAGGGCCTCGATTTCGTTCGCCGTCGGCTCCACGCGCAGCGGTCCGGCGACAATCAACACATCGCCCTGCCCGTTCAACTCGGTCCACGGACGCTCCATTCGCTCGGGCGCCGATGGGCCGCGACGGGCCAGTAGCCGAAAAACCGCCAGCAGCCCCCCCGGCGTGTGGCTGTAGCTGCTGGCAAACGTGCCGGCGCCGCCGGACTGGTCCGGCTTGTGGAAGATCGCCGCCACGGACACCATGGCCGTCACAATCAACAGCACGAGGATGACCACCTTAAGCCGCTTCGTGGCCCACCTCCTCGACAAGCTCGTGGGCCGTTCGCGCGAAATCGCGGGCCTCGTCCTCGTTCAACGGCTCGTGGCCGTACCATTTCACGTCGTACTGACGATTGAGCCGCCCGAGCAGTTCCGCCGGGCGCGCAGCCTGACGCTCTACCAACTGGCGATAATATTCCCAGTTGGTGCGGGTGCGGTCGATGAGGACCAGTTGCCGCCGCTCCAGCGCCGCCAGCGCCATGAGGTACGCATGATGGATGGCCTCGCGGAACTGGCCGCGATCCAGGGCCGCCGCAACGTCCTGGGCGTGTGATTCCGGGGAACTCAGCCGCACCGATGCCGCCAGGTGACGGCTTGGCGACACGGTGCGCCGTCGTCGCCGGCCCCCCAGCCAATGCCAGAGATGCCGGCCCACGATAACAATGATCAGACCGACCGAGACGGCCAACACGCCCCTCAGCATCTGGCGGCTGACACTCTCGACTCGGCCCCCGCTGACGCCCAACCATTCATAGAGGCGTTTCAACCACGTCTGGACCAGTTCGAGCACCTCATCCATGCGGTCGCGCTGTACCTGGAACTCCGGCGCTTCGAGAATCGACGCCAGGGCGTCGCGTGCCGCCTGGAGGTCGCGGCGGCGGGCCGCCGCGTCGGCCTCGGCCGCCTCGCGGTATCGCTCCAGTTCGTCGATCGCGCCTTCCATCTGCCGCATCGTGAGGTCACGGATGGATCGCAGCACCTTCTCGGACTCGGCGCCCATCGCGTCGGCGAATTGACGGGCAAAAACCGACGTGTGAAAGATCATGGGTTCGTCGTTTGGGACGAGTTGCAGCTCGATATCGGTCAGGTCGGCCTCGATGCGGCGGAGCCCTTCGATCAGCATCTGCCGCCGGCCGGGCAACAACGTCTCGCCGCCCTCATGCAATTCGAGCGATTCCAGAAACTCCAGGTGCTGCTTCATGGTGCGACCGAGTTCGTCGGCCGTAACCGGGTCGGCGCGGACGGCGCCCGCGAACGTCGCCGGAACCATGCAGAGGAAGAAAAAGAAGCGGTGGACCATGGTTGCGCTGCCGCAACAGGAAACGCCACGCTATGCCGCGCCGCCGGCCAGACGGTCGGCCACCTGTTCGAGGTCGTAGCCCTCGTGCCGAACACGAATATCGAAGTACAGAGCGACCATCGCCAGCCACACCAGCGGCTGCAAGGCCGCATCGCACGCATTCATCAGCAGGACGAACGGAATGGTGACGGCCGACGGCAGGTGCGTTGGCCCGAGGATGACATCGTGCCAAGCGCCGCCGGAGCCGCCGCGGAAAAACCCGACCGTGTAATATAACGTCAGCAGGACGCTGTGGACACTGCCGTAGATGGCCGTCAGGGCAAGAAACAGCAAGGCGGCGCGGGTCATGTGACGGCTCGGTCGCGTGGTCGGGTCTCGCCGGCGAATAAGCGACGCGCTGCGCCACAGGGCGACCAAATAGCCCTTGTCTTCAATCACCACCACCGCCGGCAGGAGAATCCAGCATAGGAAGAGCCAGAGGATCAGAGCCGCCATCGGCAGTTGAATCAGCACAAAAACCGCCGCTCCGCTGAGCAGCGACGCCTGCCCGCTGGGGACGCCGCGCTCCAGCAGATACGTCCCGGTGTGAATGAGCACCAGCACCATGGCCACCGCGCCGACGCCCAGGATGACGCCGTACAGGCCGAGGGTCATCAGCCGCGTCAGGACCAGCCGCGGAATCTTCGGCACGAACTGGACCAGGCACTCGCGGAACGTGACGGTGCGCCCCAGGTACAGGCGACCGGCCGCCTGGGCGATGAGCCCCTCGGCCAGCGCGCTCATGACCGTCACGCTGAGAATAAGTACGAGCAGACGACCGGCGGCCTCGCGCCAGGCGAAGGCCAGGTGCGACTCGCCCTCGGCCAGACGCAGCACATCCGCGAACAGGTGGTTGGCCACATTCATCTGAGGCGTCGTGACCAGGAACGTCACGGCAAACGCCAGGCCGCTCAGGGCCAGGATCAGACGCAGGTTCTGGCGGTAAAGCTTGATGCTGCGGTCGAAAAGCTGCCCGAGTCCCAGGGGTTCCAGGCGTGGTCCGTCGCTCGTCATGCCGCGGGGCTCCTTGCCGACCTCGCTATGTCAAATCGTCCGCAGTATGAAGCGAGCCCCGCACGGGGCAGACCCGTCGGGGCTCGTGTGGATCAGCACAGTCCGGCAGGTCTACCAGATGCCTTCCTTCAGAGTCTTCACCCACCGCTCGAGGCTCTGATACGCCTGATCGCGGTTCGACCGGAATACCGGCCCGCCGGGATGATTGGTCTTCTCGGCCAGGGCCATCCGCAGCAGGCGGCTCTTGGCCAAATCGGTATGATCGACATACCGGTCCACCGATTTGAAGTTGGCAGCCACGGTCTTGCGGTCCGTGCGCCGCTGCGTCTCGATATAGAACTCCGTCCCGTTGTCCGTGCCGCCATGGCACTTCGCGCCGGCGCAACTCGTAAACAGAATCGGCAGGACCGTGCGCTGGAACGTCACCATCGGTTCGCCGATCTCCTTGAAGACGGCCTCCGCCTCATCATCAGTGAGCTGGTACACGATTCCCTTCTTGGGACCGGCCGGAGCAGGCGGCGTCGTGTCGCCGGCGGTAGGCGTAGTGTCGGTAGCCGTGGCCGGAGGCTGTTCCGTCGCCGGCGACGTCACCTGGGCCGGCTCGGCCTCCAGGAACGACGACCCGCCGCCCGAGACGTAGAACTGAGCTGCCTTCTTCAGGTACTTGGCCCGCTCGTCGCCCTGGTCCAGCGCCAACAGCTTGTCGGCTTCCTGAGCGACTTCGGCGTACAGGCCGTTAGCCAGAGCCCACTTGGCCAGCGCGAAGTGACCGGCCGCATCGTCGTCCTTCAGCGCCGCGGCTCGCGTCTTGTACTCGGCGCTCGAACCGCCGGCCACCTGGGCCGCCAGCACAGCCGCCACGCCCACAAGCACCACCGAAGCCCACACAAGCAGTCGCGGATTCATGCTTCGCTCCTCACCTAACAGAGCACCGGTCAACCACTTCGATCTTCGGTCAGTGTACCAGATTGCCGAAGCCCTTCAACCCCAAAAACGGGCTGACGAGCCGCATCCGATGATTCCGACACCGGGGGAGCTTACATCTCCGCGAACTGGCAACCCGCGTTGTACTCCTGGATCGTCCGGACTTCGGGCCGGCGGGCCTGCAGTGCTCCCATGGCCGTCACCACGCTCTTGGCCGCCATGACCGTTGTCACCAGCGGCACGTTCTCGCTCACGGCCTGCGTGCGGATGCTCACCTCGTCGGCGCGCGGCGTCTTGCCGCTCGGGGTGTTGATGATCAGTTGGATTTCGCGGTTCTTCATGGCATCAAGAATATGCGGACGCCCTTCGCGCACCTTGTTGATCCGGCGGCTCGGCACCCCGCACTGCTTCAGGAACGCATGCGTGCCGTCGGTCGCCAGCAGCGTGAAGCCCATCTCCACCAGCCGCTCGGCCGACTCGACGAACTCCTCCTTGTCCCTGTCCATCAGACTCACCAGTACGTTGCCGGAGGTCGGCAGCTTCATCCCGGCCGCAAGCTGGCTCTTCGCGAAGGCCATGCCGAACTGCATGTCGATGCCCATCACCTCGCCCGTCGAGTGCATCTCCGGCCCCAGAACGCAGTCCACCCCCCGGAACCGGTTGAACGGGAACACCGACTCCTTCACCCCCACGTGCCCCAGCGGCGGTGCGCCGTCGCCCAGGCCGAGCCCGCGCAGCGTCTCGCCCAGCATGATCCGCGTGGCCACCTTTGCAATCGGCACTCCCGTGACCTTGCTCACGAACGGCACCGTGCGGCTGGCGCGCGGGTTCACTTCCAGCACGTACACCCGGTCGTCGCGCGTGACGGCGAACTGCACGTTCATCAGCCCGCGCACGTTCAGCTCCAGGGCCATCGCCCGCGTCGCCCGACGCAACTCTTCCAGTACCTGCGACGAAAGCCATTGCGGCGGCAACACCATCGCCGCATCGCCCGAGTGGACCCCCGCCGGCTCCACGTGCTCCATGATGCCGGCAATGTAAACGTCGCGACCGTCGGCCACGGCGTCCACATCCACCTCCGTGGCGTCTTCCAGGTACTTGTCCACCAGAATGGCCGCTCCGTCGCTCACCGCCACAGCCTGGGCCGCGAACCGGTCCAGTTGCTCGTCGTCGTAAACGATTTCCATGGCCCGGCCGCCCAGGACGAAGCTTGGCCGCACGATGACCGGATACCCGAGCCGCGCGGCCACGCGCCGCGCCTCCGCCGGCGTCGCAGCCATGCCGTTGGGCGGCTGGCGCAGACCCAGCTTCTCGATCATCGCCGCGAACGAGCCGCGATCCTCCGCCCGCGCGATGCTCTCCGGACTGGTCCCCAGGATCGGAACGCCTTCCTTCTGAAGGCCCTCGCTCAGGTTCAGCGGCGTCTGGCCGCCAAACTGCACGATCACGCCGTCGGGTTGCTCCCGACGCACGATCGACAGCACATCCTCATGCGTCAGCGGCTCGAAGTACAGCCGGTCCGAGGCGTCGTAATCGGTCGAAACCGTCTCCGGATTGCAGTTGACCATGATCGACTGGTACCCGCACGCCTGGACCGTCATCGACGCGTGAACGCAGCAGTAATCGAACTCGATGCCCTGCCCGATGCGGTTCGGCCCCCCGCCGAGAATCATGATCCGCGGCGCGTGGCTCGGGCGATCCTCCGCGTCGGTCTCGTAGGTCGAATAGTAGTACGGGGTGTACGCCTCGAACTCCGCGGCGCAGGTGTCCACCAGTTTATACACCGGCTCGATTCCCTCTCGCCACCGGCGGTGGCGGATCTCCCGCTCCGTCGTCCTCAGCAGATGCGCCAACTGCACGTCGCTGTAGCCCAGCGCCTTGGCCTCGCGCAGCGTCGCCGCATCCACCGGTTGCCCGGAACGACCCAACTCCGCCAGACGCCGCTCGGCCTCGACCAGTTGTTCCATCTGATCCAGAAACCACGGGTCGATGCCCGTCATCTCGTGCAGCGCCTCGACCGACCAACCGCGAAGCATCGCATAGCGGATGTAGAACACCCGCTCGGCATTCGGCGTGATAAGTTTGTTGCGCAGCTCGGCGTCGTCCAGCGACGCCGGGTCGAGGTCGCGCCCGTCGGCGCCAAACCCCATCCGCTTGATCTCCATGCTGCGAAGGCCCTTCTGGAAGGCCTCCTTGAACGTGCGGCCGATGCTCATCGCCTCGCCCACGCTCTTCATCTGGATCGTCAGCGTCGGGTCCGCTCCGGGGAATTTCTCGAACGTGAACCGCGGAATCTTCACCACGCAATAGTCGATCGTCGGCTCGAAACACGCCGGCGTCTTCTTCGTAATGTCGTTCGGAATCTCGTCCAGCGTATAGCCCACCGCCAGCTTGGCCGCCATCTTTGCGATCGGGAATCCCGTGGCTTTCGACGCCAGCGCCGAACTGCGGCTGACGCGCGGATTCATCTCGATCACGACCATCCGCCCCGTCTTCGGATGCACCGCGAACTGGATGTTGCACCCCCCCGTCTCCACGCCGATCGCACGGATGATCGCCGCAGCGGCGTCGCGCATCCGCTGGTACTCCCGGTCCGTCAGCGTCTGGATCGGTGCCACCGTGATCGAGTCGCCCGTGTGCACCCCCATCGGATCCAGGTTCTCGATCGTGCAGACGATCACCACGTTGTCCGCCCGGTCTCGCATCACCTCCAGCTCGAATTCCTTCCACCCCTCGGCCGACTCCTCCAGCAGTACCGAATGCACCGGACTGAGCTCCAGCCCCAACTCGACCAGCCCCTCGAACTCCTCGATGTTGTACGCCGCCGAACCGCCCGTGCCGCCCAGCGTGAACGACGGACGAATGATGATCGGCAGCCCCAACGTTGCCGCCGCCGCCATCGCCTCCGCCTTCGTGTGCACCAGCACGCTGCGCAGCGATTCCAGGCCGATCTCGTCCATCGCCGCCTTGAACAGCTCGCGGTCCTCGGCCTTCTTGATCACCTCCGCCGCCGCCCCGATCAGTTCTACGCCGTACTTCTGGAGGATCCCGGCGTCGTGCGCCGCCACGGCCACATTCAGCGCCGTCTGCCCGCCCAGCGTCGGCAACAGCGCGTCCGGCCGCTCACGCTCGATAATGCGCTCCAGCACCTCCACCGTGATCGGCTCAATGTAAATCCGCGACGCCATCTGCGGATCCGTCATGATCGTCGCCGGGTTCGAGTTCAGCAGCACCACCTCGTAGCCCTCCTCGCGGAGAGCCTTGCACGCCTGCGTGCCGCTGTAGTCGAACTCGCACGCCTGGCCGATGATGATCGGCCCGGCCCCGACGATCATGATCTTGCGTATGTCCGTCCGTTTCGGCATCGGTGACTTCCCTCTGTTCCCGCGATCGGCCCGCGAACCGCCCCTACTTCTGCGCCGCCATCAACTCCGTGAACATACCGAACAGGTACCGTGAATCGTGCGGCCCCGGCGCCGCCTCGGGATGATACTGGACGCTGAACGCCGCCATGTCCTTGCACCACAAGCCTTCGACCGTGTGGTCGTTCAGGTTCATGTGCGTCACGTCCACCTTCCCTGCCGGCAGCGAATCCATGTCCACCACGAATCCGTGGTTCTGCGAGCTGATCTCGACGTGCCGGTCGCGCAGGTGCATCACCGGCTGGTTGCCCCCGTGGTGACCGAACTTCAGCTTGCTCGTCGTGCCGCCCATGGCCTGACCGAGCAACTGGTGCCCCAGACAGATACCGAAAATCGGACGCCGGCCCAACATCGCCCGCACCTCGGCCACGATTCCCGGCAGCGCCGCCGGATCGCCAGGCCCGTTCGACAGAAACACGCCGTCCGGCTCCCGAGCCAGCACCTCGGCTGCCGTCGTGTACGCCGGCATCACATGCACCCGGCACCCGTGCGACACCAGCAGCCGCAGAATGTTGTACTTCACGCCGTAGTCCATCACCACGACGTCGAATCGCGGCTCCGCGGGCGGCATGTCCGGCAACGGCTCCGTCCAGTCGTAGGCCGCCTCGCATGTCACCTCGCGCACCAGATCGCGACCCACCAGCCCGGGGCTCTGCCGCGCCATCTGCACCAGCGCGTCCGCGTCCAGCACCTCGGTCGAGACCACGGCCTTCATCGCCCCGGCCTCCCGGATGTGCCGCACGAGCGACCGCGTGTCGATCCCTTCCAGACCGATCACCCCTTGGGCGGCCAGGAATTCCGGCAGACTCATCCGGCTCCGCCAGTTCGACACCCGCCGGCTGCACTCCTTGACGATAAAGGCCGACAGAAATGCCTGCCGGCTTTCGAAGTCCTCCGGCGTCACGCCGTAGTTGCCGATCAGCGGATAGGTCATCGTAACGATCTGCCCACGATAGGACGGATCGGTCAGCACTTCGACATAGCCGCTCATAGAGGTATTGAAGACAACCTCACCGGCGGCGGTGCCGACAGCGCCAAAAGAACGCCCTCGAAACGTGGTTCCGTCTTCGAGGGCCAGGAGAGCTTCGCGGCTGGACATCATCGGCGTTCCGTTTCTTATGACTGCTCGGGTCCGCTCCGCCACTGCCGGGCCGCCCTGTTGCTACGACCCGCAAGGCGCATAAGGGCGGGGTCCACCGCACGCCTTCGGACCCAACCCCGGGAACTCTTGTCAAGTCCGACCGTGGCGTGCGTGCGGCAGACCCCGCGCTGAGTGCATAGAGTCCAGCGAGCGCCTTGTAGCAACCCACATGCCACCGGTGCAGACTGCAAGCGCAACCACATACCAAAAAAGATCTTAGAGAATAATCCGATTCCGGCAGATCGCTGATGGACCACCGCTTTGGCACATTATTGTCGCTTCTTCAGGCGTCGGGCCACATTTCTGTCGCCCTAGCCCCCTGCTCCCAACTCCCTGCCGTCGCCATACAATAGACATTCTCCCCATCAAAGGCAAGATCGTGGCCCCGAATTCCCTCGGCTTGACGTCTTAGCCCGCCGCGGCTACACTTCCGCCCTGACCATGAACGACACAAACGACCGTTCTTCCGCCTCGCCCCCCAAAGGCCAGTACGACGTGGCGCGGATTCCGCCGCGCTCGCTGCGAGGCCGGCTTTGCCCCGACACATTCACCCTCGACGGTGCCGTTTACACCCTGGAAAAGCACCTCAAACACGATTTCTTCGCCTCGACGGCACGTTACCACGACGACCGCGGCCGACGCGTCTGCCTCAAGCACTTTCACACCGAACCTTGCTTGGGGATCCCCCTGGGCTGGGCCGGCCGCTATATGTGCAACCGCGAGATCGGCTTCTACCGCCACTTGGCCGACGTCGAGGGCGTGCCGGCCCTGGTCGGCAAACTGGGCGATAGCGGCATGGTCCACGAGTGGATCGACGGCTGCGACCTGCTGGACTACGCCCAGGACGCCCGCATGGGACGCCCCGAGCGCCGCGTGCCCGACGATTTCTTCGACCGCCTGGAGCAACTGGCCCGGACGCTGCACGATCGCGGCGTGGCCTACGTGGACCTCAACAAGCCCGATAACGTCCTCGTCGGCGACGACGGGCGACCGTACCTGGTGGACTTCCAGATTTCGTATCGCTGCCCACGCCGACGATGGAACCTCCTCGGCCGCTGGCTGTTCGGCGTCCTGTGCCGCGAAGACCTCTACCACGTCCGTAAACTCAAACGCAAGTTCCGCCGCGACCTGATGACCGACGACGAGCTGCGCCGCAGCTACCAGCGGTCGCTCCTCCTGAGCTTCCACCGCCGCTTCGCCCACCCCTTCCAGCGCGTGCGGCGATGGGTGCTGACCCAACTCGGCGCGCGCTGACCCCATCGACGCGGTAACACCTTCCGTGAAACTGGGAGAATACCGATTCCGCCGGAGCCGTGCACCACCTTCCTCACGGCACGTCGGGCATGACCACACAGCCGGGACCCAGGCGATGTACCGGCGGACCGTCGCAATCCAGGGCGATCACCGTCATGTCCGGGTCGGGCGGCGATTCGGGCAGATTGTGGAATTGCAGCCGGATCGTCGGCTCAAACGATTGCTTGAACGTCACTTCCCGACCCGTATTAAGGATTCGCGCCCGCAGCACCTTCGTCTCCATGCCGCCAATCGTGAGTTCCCGCCCGTACCAGCGCGGCACATGCCAGTACATCGTGTTGCCGCGCACCGTGGCCGGGCTCTGGCCGAACGCGAAGTTCATCCACTCGCACGTCGCCCGCTCGGTGCCGTAGATCGACTCGCCGTTGCCGTTGCGCTTCAGCCACGCGCCGATACCCTTGAGCCGCGCGACCGCCTCCGGCTGCACCGTCCCGTCGCCCATCGGACCGATGTTCAGCAGCAGGTTGCCGCCCTGGCTCGCACACGAGACCAGCATCGACAACAATTGCGGCACCGTCTTCCAGTCGTGATCCACGCGGTTGTAGCCCCACGTATGGTTCAGCGTGTCGCACGATTCCCAGTCGCGATACGGCGGGCTGGCCTTCACGTGGTTCTCGGGCGTGTCGTAGTCCTCGGGCATGAGCGTACCGCCGCGACCCCAGCCGCTGCGGTCGTTGATGATGATCTGCGGCTGAAGCGAGCGGACCATGTGATTCAGCTTCGTGGATTCCCAGCCGTTGGGCTTCAGCGGCCACGGCACGTCGTAGAACAGGATGTCGATCTGCCCGTAATTCGTCATCAGTTCGCGGACCAGGCCGTGGGTGTATTCGACGAACCGTTGCCGCGCGGCCTCGTCGCGGAAACACCGGGCCCCGTCCGGATGCCGCCAGTCCACCAAGCTGTAGTAGAGCCCCACACGGAGCCCTTCGGCTCGCGCCGCCTCGACGTACTCGGCCACCAGGTCGCGACGCGCCGGCGTGCGGGTGCTCTTGAAGTCCGTCAGCTTCGTGTCCCACAGACAGAACCCTTCGTGGTGCTTGGTCGTCAGCACCATGTACTTCTGTCCGGCCTCGCGCGCCAGACGGGCGTAATACCGCATGTCGCACTTCTCGGCCGTGAACCGGTCGGCCAGCAGCGCGTACTCGTCCACGGGAATGCGCTCGCGATTCATCACCCACTCGTGCCGCCCCAGCAGACTGTAGAGGCCATAATGAATGAACATGCCGAATTTGGCCTGCCGCCACCAGGCCATGCGATCGTTCAGCGACGGAATGCCGTGTGCCATGAGTCAATCCTTCCCAGCGTCGGACCCTGCCTTGCCCGGCCGCCCCATCGGCCAAGCCGCCCCATCCTTATAGTCCCGCGGCCGTTGACGGTCAACGCGATTCCACGTCGGATCCGACGTTGCTGCACGCGTCATGTTCACGAAGCGGCGCACCGCTGGGGTGGTTTACCGATGGCACACATGGCAGCGAAGCCGAAGGCTCGCCGGCGCACAGCCCCCTGCCAAGCCGAGATGACGTGGTAGCCTGCCCCGGGAAGCCCCTTCAAGAGGCTCCCGAAAGGGAGTTGACACGCGGTGACGCAACCCCCTACCCCACCGCAACCGGTTGCCGCGACTGGAGCCAGGCCGCGAAGTCCTCGGCCGGAATCGGGCGGGCGAAATAGTAGCCCTGCATCTCACAGCACCCGTGCCGCAGCAGGAAATCGACCTGCTCCCTGGTCTCCACACCTTCGGCCAGCACCTTCAGTTTCAGGCTGTTGGCCATGGCGATGACCGCCAGGGTGATCGTATCGCCGCCCTCGTTGTTCGTCAGGTCGTTGATGAACGTCCGGTCGATCTTGAGCCGGTCCACGGGGAAGCGCTTCAGGGTGCTTAGGCTGGAGTACCCTGTGCCGAAATCGTCGATCGCCACCCCAATACCCATGGCTTTCAACTCACCCAGACAATCGGCCGCTGCCGCAGCGTCCTCCATGATCGCGGTTTCGGTCAGTTCCAGTTCAAGCCGGTTCGGAGCCAGGCCGCTCTCGATCAGAGCGTCCAGAATCATCCGGTGGAATCCGTGCCGATGGAACTGTGCGGCCGAGATGTTGACGGCCACGGGCACGGCCGCCGACGGCGCAGCAGCCGCCCACGTTGCGCACTGCCGGCACGCCTCACGGAGCACCCATTCGCCCAGCGGCACAATCAGCCCCGTCTCCTCGGCCACAGTGATGAATTGCCCCGGCATCAGGAGCCCGCGCTCGGGGTGACGTCAACGGACCAGCGCCTCGGCCCCGACCAGGCGACCCGTCCGGGCGTCCACCTGCGGCTGGAAGTGCAGGCACAGTTGTCCGTCACGGATCGCCGCCCGCAACTCGTTCTCCACCGTCAGCTTCTCCAGCACCTTTGCGTTCATGTCCGACGTGAAGAAGCGGTACACGGCGTGGGTGCTGTCCTTGCAGCGGTACATCGCCACGTCGGCGTGCTTCATCAGCGAATCCGCGTCCGCCCCGTCGTTCGGGAAAACGCTGATGCCGATGCTGGCACGGACGGCCAGTTCGCGACCATCAACAAAGATCGGTTCGGACAACGCTCGCGCAATGCGCATCGCCACAGACGCCACCGCCGACGAGTCGTCCGCATCGGGCACAATCACGACGAACTCGTCGCCGCCCATGCGGGCCACCGTGTCGGCATCGCGCACGACGCCTCGCAGCCGCCGGGCCACCCCTTGCAGCAGGTGGTCGCCAGTGCGATGACCCAAGGAATCGTTGATGTTCTTGAAACGGTCCAGGTCCAGAAAAAGCACCCCCACCAGCGTGCCGTTCCGCCGCGCGCGGGCCAGGTACGTCGTCAGCCGATCCACCAGCAGCGTCCGGTTCGGCAACTGCGTCAGTTCGTCGTAATACGCCAGCCGCCGGATACGTTCCGCCGCCGCCTTCTGCTGCGTCATGTCCGAAAGCGTCAGGATCAGATGCGTTACGGAACCGCTCTCGTCGCGCACGACGCCGGCCGTCACCCATGCCGCAAATACGGTGCCGTCCTTGCGCTGCGTCCAGAGTTCGCCCTGCCAGATGCCCTTCTCGTGGGCCGTTCGCCAGAGGTCCTCGTAGAATGCATCGTCGTGCCGGTCGCTGCGCAGCATGTTCAGGGGGCGCCCCATGGCCTCCTCCACACTGTAGCCCAACATCAGGGCAAACATGCTGTTGACCGAGAGGATTCTACGATCGGCACCGGCGACTATGATGGCCTCGCCGCTGTTTTCGAACACCTTGGCCGACAGCATCAGTTCGGCCTGGGCCTTCTTGCGGTCGGCCACCTCGCGCCGGAGCAACACGTTGTTGCGGTGAATGCGCCATGTGGCGATCAGGAGCGTGGACGACAGCACCATCAGGAAGATCACCACGCTCGTGCCGAGCCAACGGTACACGGCGATGGTTTCGTGCCACCGCGCGGCATCGATGTCCAGCCCCAGCAGCCCCACCACGTCGCCCGTCCGGGGATCGCGGACCGGCGCCAGCCCCGACACCCATGTGCCCCACTGGTCCTCCAGCGGTCCCTCGACAAACGCCTCCCCCGCAGTGCAAGCAACACGCATCCGGTCCGATGCCTCTTCGTACACGTCGCCCGGAGCGGAGTAATCCTCCGAATCCGGCGGCTCGGCATCCGCCAAAAAGACCACATTCCCGTCCCGTTCGCGCACCAAATAGACAAACCGCAACAACGGGTTGCTGTCGCGGTACCGAACCAACGCATGACGTATGATCGTGTAGGAATCCCCGCCAACGTCTTGCGGGTCCCCGCGTAGGCGAGCCACGTGCGACGCGTCCAATCCGGCCGCCGCCGTCATGGCCACCGTAAGAAGGTTTTCCTCGGCGATGCGCCGACCATGACCGGTCAGCCAGCGGTCAACGCTGCCCCAAAGCAGCAGAAAAGCCGCCACCCAGGCGACCACATAGAACGGCCATTTCCTCATGCGGCATTGGAACATGACAGAAGGTTCCGTGGTCCATCCCCCCATCGAGCTGCTGGACGCCGTGACAGGGGCTCCACTGCCGCGAAGTCCGTCCCGGTTTCGCGTAGCTCATGACATCTGGACAGGAAGTGCCCACCGCCCGTTGCCCCAGGCCCCCCCAAGCACCCGTGCGGTAAAGCAGACATCCCTGCACCACCATCGAGAATCGACCGCCCCAGGCTGCCGGCTTGAGCAATTCGTCACCCGCGCTGCGTCCGGCGGCGACAGACTCCCGCGACGACACGGGGTATTGACCCGCAAGACCTCCACGGGGTACAGTGTGCCGGCCGTATGCGACTTGTAGGCCTCGTAACTTATTGGGAGAAGTGAAGATGCACGGGACGCGGAAAGTCCGTTCCCCAATCCGTAGCCCCCGCGGCCCAGGCTTCGTCGCGGTAGTATGTGTCGTCCTGGGCGGCCTCCTGATGCATGAGGCGACCGCCGCCCCGCCGCGGCCCCAGACCGCCAAGCCGTGGACCGGCCCGGCAGGCGACTTTCAGCGTCAGGAGGGCCGCATCGTCGGTCCCTGGTGGCAGGGCGGCAGCCTCGGCGTTGTTTATTTCACCGGCCCCTATGCCCAGAAACTGGACGCCTTCGAGAGCGTGGGACAAGCCATCGCCGAGACCCTCGGACGACCGTACAGGGAGATCCACAAGGATGACCTCCTGCCCAGCGACGGCGACAGCAACGGCATTCTGGTCTATCCCGACGGCACGGCCCGGGTGGAACTGTTCCTGATGCCCGGCGGCAACGGGCACAAGACCATGAAGGACATCGCCGGCGTCACCGACTCCCAGACCCAACTGAACAGATTCGTGGAGCATCGCCGAACGCCGCAGGCCGCCTTCAAGACCGGCATGAATTACCTGGGGTGCTGCGGAGGATTCTTTGTCGCCACCTCGGGGTACCTGATTCCCGACACTCTGAGTACCGGGTGGGAACTCTGGCCCGGCAAGGTCCAGAACATCGGCCCGGGCGGCCGGCAGCCGTTCCCCGACGTCGTCTTCGATGCGGCCCAACGCAAGCACCCGCTCTTTCGTGCCACGAACGAGGGCGTGCTGAAGAACATGTTCTACAGCGGCGGCCCCATCGGCGTCCAGAGCGACGTCCCCGACACCGAATACTTCGGCAAGTACGTCGGCGGCGCCATGCCTGAGCTCGTCGGCGACTGGTTCTGCATCGCCTATCGTCCTAAGGACAATGGCCGTTCAGGCCGATGCGTCATCGCCACGGGCCATCCCGAGGTGAACCACAAGGACTTCCTGCTCGCCATGGCCCAGTACGCCGTCTATCACGACTACGAAGTCCCGCGAAACATGATCGAATCCGGCAAACCCATCGAGGCCGTCGCCGGCGACCAGCAGATGCAGTACTACTGCCTCCCCGTCGAGCAAGGCAAGAAGCTGACCGTCACTCTCACCGGCATGACCGAGAACTGCGACCTGTACGTCCGGCACGACCTGCCGCCCACGTTCCGCAAGAGCGACGCCAAGAGCACGCGCGGCAAAACCGCCGACGAGACCGTTATCATTGCCAAGACGAAAGCCGGCGACTACTTCCTCGGCGTCCACGGCCAACACGCCGTCCTCAACGGCGCGTCGTACACCCTGACCGCCACCGTCGAGTGACCAAGAGCGGCACCGACCGCCGGCGGCCCGTCCTCCGGGAGCCGGCCACGCACGCAATTCTTCTTCAGACCCTCACCGCGTCCGCGTCCAGGTCTTCGGATTCGCCCACGGCTTGTCCTTGAACAGCTTGGCCATTTCCTTCTGGTACTGCTTGAAGTGCCGCGGCAGGTCTTTCATCTCACGGGCCGCCTCGCTCATCGCCTCGACGATCCGGTCGGCGTGGGAGGCCTTGAGTTTCTTGTTCATGCCCGTGTGTTGATAGTCCTTCGCGAATATCCAAGGCGCCTGGGCCTGACATTTCCGCAGGGCGCCGATCGACGGCAGGGGAAACTCCAAAGGCCGGTCCACACACGACGACGGATCGAACGCCTCGTCCAGACCCAGGAGACGCATCGCCCCGAGCACAAAGCCCGGCTCACCATACGGAACGCCCAACTCCTCCATCTTCGCGATCACCTTGGCGTACGGCTGAACGTGCAGCACGGCATGGCCCGTCGCCTGGAACACATCGCGAATGACGCACTGCGCCATCGCCGCCAGCGGCCCATGACTGCCGACGATCACCGCCCGCTTGAACCCGCCCTTCAGCAGCGACAGCACCACCGCCTGAAGGTAGTCGATGGTCGCGCGGCTCGAAATGTCCACCGTGCCCGGCCACGGCCCCGACGCGCCGGGGAATGTGTAATAAATCGGCGGCAGGCACAGACACTTCCACTGCCGCGCCAGCAGCAGCCCCATCGCCCAGTCAATGAACGTGTCGCACCCTAGCGGCACCAGCGGCCCGTGCATCTCGAAGCACCCGACCGGAAGGACCACCAGGTCACTGCGACGCTGGTACGCCTGAACGTCGCGCGAGCTCATCAACTCCATGCGAACGTCGGCAAACGGTATCGACGCCTCACCCGATTTACGCTTCGCCATGATCGCTCTCCCGTCCAACACTGTGCCGCCGCGCCGCCATGACGCGGGTACCTCTGTTGAACCGCCGGCGACAGGAAATGTCTTGCCCCTCTTGTCCTGATTCTCAAAGAAAACGGCCGAGCGTCTGACGCCATCGGCCCTCAGCGCTCTGCCGGAACAGGCTCGCCGTGGGGCGATTGGGATGGCGACGCCTCAGGCAGCGGCGACGCGGAAGGCGCAGCCGTATCCGACGGCCCGACGGGCGCCTGCGGCGTTACCGGAACCGGCGTCGGTGCTGCCGGCACTGCCGCCGGGGCCCTCACTTCCAGCCTGCGAGGCGGACGGTCGTGACTGACCTCGCGGAATCCGTTCTTATCGATCACCAAACACGCCGCCGGACCGCCGTAAGCCGCACTCATCCCCACGTCGATGCAGACCAAGCGGCCCTGGCAACGCACCGCCACGCGCTCGCGCGTCACCGTGTGGCCGACGACCATGACGCGTGCCCCGTGCCGCCGCAGCACCGCCTCCAGCTCCTCGATCACCTCGGGCGACTCGTCCAGACTGTAGCGGCGGTCCCACAGCGGTCCCGACGGATCGCCCGCCGCACCCTCCATCTTGCTTTCGGCCAGCTCCTGCCGCACGGCGTCGTTGATTTCCTTGAGCGACTTGTCGGCCCACGACGCCCGCAGGCCGCCGTGAACGAAGAGCACGTCGTTGAGCTTCAGCACCGCGTCGTGCGAGCGGATCCACCGGCCGTACTTGCCTTCGGGCCCGACGGCCTTGCGGAACTCCTCCTCGCCGCCGAACGAATCGATCTCCTCCGCCGTCAGGTACGACCACTGGCCCGCCAGGACCATCGCCTCGTGGTTGCCGATCAGGACATGGACGGCGCCGCCGGCCCGGGCCGCTTCCCCCTCCAGACGCATCAGCAGGTCCATCGCCTTCCGCGAATCCGGGCCGCGATCGAACACGTCGCCGGTCTGGACCAAGTGCGTCTTACCGCCGATCCACTTGCCCTCGGCGTCGATCACCTCGGCCGCCCGCAGCGCCCGGACCAATTGCGCATAGTCGCCGTGAACGTCGCCCACGGCGACAATGCGCTCGATGGCGACGGGCTGAGGCTGAGGCGCGGCAGCAACTGCTTCCGCCGGCTGCCCCGGCGACCGCGGCGGAGCCACGCCGTCGTCCGCCGCCACCACTGCCGAGATGAACGCCATCAAGCCTAGTGCCGCGGCTGTCCGGAGCCTTGCCGTTGCCCCGCGAGCCCCCTGTGTCTTGACCATCGGCACTGCGCCTCCCATTGACGGCCCCTTCAGGCTACAACTGCGGATTCGGCCGCGCGATGTCCTGATGCCGGTCCGGGCCGTCCGTGTGGGGCGTCGGCGCCGGGGCCGGGCCGAAGTGCCGCCGCTTCTCCGGTATCGGTTCTTCGACGTACTCCAGCAGAATCGCCACGAACGGGTCCACTCGGTCGTGGTACTCTTCGCTCAAGACCGACCGCAACACATTGGCCACCACCTGGCGATCGGCCGCCTCGCCGAAATCGGCCGGTGCCAGACGAGCGAGAAACTCGCGGCTGGCGCCGACCTCCACGTCCTGAGATCTGCCCATCGTGTCGCGCACTTCCACGGTCCGCGGTTCGCCGGGGTCGCCTCGGAAACTCACCCAGACCGACGATCCCTTGCCCCACTCGGCCAGTTCGTCGAAGATCGCCACCGCCCCGCTGCCCCATTCCGTGCGGGCCTTGATGAAGTGGAACCGGAACCCCTTCTCGGCCGACTCCTTGACCAGCGTCACGAGCTTGTCCTTCGTGTTGTCGTGCGGCGGCGCATCGCCCACGGTGATGACCACACGGTTGTTCGACGCCCAACGAAGCTTCTTCACGGTCGTGGCAATTGCTTCGTACACCGCCTCCGGGATGTCGCCGCCGCCCTTGGCCTCCACGGACGCGATGGCCCGCTGAAGCGCCTCCCCGTCGTCCGTCAGCGGCACCAGACGCGTCAGGTACTCGTCAGCATGGTCGCGGTAAAACACCAAACCGATGCGCGGCTCGCGGCTGATACGGCCAAACGCCTTCATCATCTTCGCCACGTCCCGCTGGATCCACCGGATCACGTCGGTCATGGACCCCGTGCTGTCCACGACAAACGCCACGTCCAGGTTCTGCAATCGCAGCGGCCGCAGCTCCAGGCTCTTGCGCCACTCGGGTGCCGCCGGATTGCGAATCTTCTTCGGCCGCGGCAGCAGCACCGAGTCTTCCCCGTAGAACGGACCGGCAAACGGCTGGAGCTTCGACCAGTCCACCGTTTTGAACCATTCGACCCAGGCCGCCTGCGTCTGCCGCCAGATACTCTGGGAATCCTGCTGAAGCAACGACCGCGACGACGGAACACCGGCGTTGAGATTCAAAAGGAGCGACTCGGCCCGCCAGCACGTGTTGATGTCGCTCATGGCCTCGATCATTTGGCGAATGAGCTTCGGCTCTTTCCATCGGGCCAGGCACCGACGCATCGCCAGCAGCGTCGGATTGTCCGACGGGTCCATCGCGTTGGTGTTGTCGAAGAAGTAGCGGAACAGCTTCAGGTTCTCGTCGCTCGGCCCCTCGTCCTGCATGATCTGGATGAGCCCGATGCGCAGATCGCCGCGCAGGCGCCCCTTGGCGACCAGATCCTTGCCGCAGGTCTTCCATGCCAGTTTCTGCTCGTCGCTCAACGACTTGTGCCGCGAAAACACCGCCTCCCAGGCATACACCTGCACTAGCGGCGACTCGTCCTTGAGCATCACCTCCACCAGCTTCTCCGAGACGCGCGGATCGTCGATTACGCTCAGGCCGATGATCGCCATCGCCCGGACGATCCAGTCCTTGCTCTGGAGGTGCTCGCCGTACATCGCCAGATAATGCTGCACCAGCGACTCGATGGCCTGCTTGCGGGCAGGATCGTCGGCCTGGGCGTCGTCGGTTGTATCCTCTTCCTCATCATACGAATCGGAGTCCTGGAATCGGTAGGGCGACTCATCCTGGGCCCGCGCGGGACAGTCCCCGCAGAGCATGGACGCCGCCGCCAAAACGCCCGACGCCAGCAGTACCGCCCGGCATTGCCACCATCGAATATCCATTACAGTCATCCCTTCACCACTCCCCACTGACGACCTGGCCAATATGCTGTGGCGCTCGCAACCCCTGCACCAGAATAGGATTGGTACGAGCGAAAGCGACCGACGGCCGGAGAATTCTACCAGGAGCCGGCCGCCAGGAGTTATCCTTTCAATACTGCCAGCGGCACCATCCGGGCCACGCGGCGGGCCAGCCCGGCGCCTTCCACGGTGTCGATCCCCGCCTCGATATCCTTATAGGCCTGGGGCGCCTCCTCCTTGATGCGGTGCCGGTCGCGACACACCAAATAAACGCCCTCCATGCTTCGGGCGAAATCCTGGTCGCTGATCGCCGCGCCGCCAACCGGTTTGCCGCGACGGCCCACGCCGGCGGCGGCCGTGCGGCTCATGACGCGGCCCGCCCCGTGATTGACACTATATAGGCTCCGACGCCCCGACTCTATCCCAACCAGCAGGTAACTGGCCGTCCCCATCGACCCAGGAATCAGCACCGGCTGTCCCGTCGCAGCAAAGGGCGTGCCACCCATCCGCGACGGCGGAAACGCCCGCGTCGCCCCCTTGCGATGCACACAGTAGCGCCGCCCGTCCACCTCTTCGATCTTGGCGATGTTGTGAGCCACGTCGTACACCAACGGGATCGGCAAGTCGCCCTCCAGCAGGTACCGCACATTGTGCCGGATCAGGGTGGCCATCACCTGGCGGTTGGCGTAGGCGAAGTTGGCAGCGCATTTCATGGCCTCGTGATATCGCCGACCGAGGTCGCTCTCCAGGTTAACATAGGCCAACTGGCGGTTCGGCAGCGGCAGGGCCAACCGCTCGGCCTCGGCGGCGGCCTCGCGCATGAAATGGCCGCCGATCTCGTGTCCCAGGCCGCGGCTGCCGCTATGGATCATAATGACGAACTGCCCGGCGAACAGCCCCCAGGCATCGGCCGTCGCTGCGTCGAACACGCGGTCCACGCGCTGCAACTCGACGAAATGATTGCCGCCGCCCAGGGTACCAAACTGGACGCGGCCTCGTTCGGCCGCCCGGTCGGGAACGCACGAGGCATCGGCCGCCAGGGCGCCGCCGTCCTCCATGTGGGCCAGGTCCTCGGCCAGCTCGTCGTCGCGGAACGCCTTGGCAAAACGCGGATTCATGCGGCAGAGCAACCCCACCGCCGCGGTGCCGCGCGAGAGCAGCTCGGCCATGCGGGCCCGCGGCAGTTCGGCGTTGCAACCGCCCTCGCCCAGGGGAATGTCGCGGCGTATCGAGTCGGCCACCGCCCGCACGTCCACATCGGCCGCCTCCAGCGGCGTCGTCAGGAGCCGCATGCCGCAGTTGACGTCGTAGCCCACGGCCGCGGGCGAAATGTACCGCCGGCTCGCCCAGACGCACCCGATCGGCACGCCGTAGCCCGTGTGAATGTCCGGGGTGGCCAGGACGTGTCCCTCGGGATCGATCGACGCCGCGTCGCACAACTGGTCCAGGGCGTCCGGTTCCAGCGGAATCGACTCGCGGACGAATACCGTCGCGTCGGTCAGCATCCGCCCCCGACGCGGCACGCGAACGGTATTCTCATCCAGCCGCTCCAAGTCCGGCATCGTGTCGCCTCTCGCCTCGGCGTGCCGCCCTCCCAGCACCGCCCAGCCCATCAGATTCCCTCGTTCGCTGCGCCACCGAATCATAGCACCCCCTCCGTACCGTGTCGAGCGGATGCCGCCCTCTTCGCAGCAACGTCAGTCCATGTTTTTGATTGACGCCCAAGCCGCCGGGGGATACTCTGAGAAACCTGTTTGCGAGGGCGCCGGGGACTTCACCTCCAGCGGAAACTCGATCCGAAGGACGCAAGGGCTACGCGCATGGAAACACTCAGGGGGCTGTCACACGTGTCTCGATGGGGCATGGCGGTTGCGGTAGTGGCGGGGGCCTTGGCGTCGCCGCTGGCCGCTCAGTCGCCGCAGGCCAACCAGTTCTTCCAGCGGGAACAGTTCCTCCGTGAAGACACCCGACGCCAGCTCGACGCCAACATGCCCAAGGAACAGAAAACCCTCGCCACCTGGGGCGGCTACATCATCCCGCAGTGGCAGCAGTACGACGACGTCCGCAAACAGTCCAATTTCCGCCAGATCGACCTGCGGCTCTGGGGCAACGTCGTCGTGGACGAGGTCCACCAGTTCTACGCCCGCATGAAGCTCATCCACACCAACTTCGGGCCCGGCGACAGCCCCTTCGGCTGGAACCAGGATCTCGAAGGGCCGAACCTCGACCAGGGCTTCTACGAGGTGCGGCTGTCGAAGGCCCTCAAGAAGTACTGGGGCGTTGACCTGCCGGTGGATTCGCGCGTCACCGTCGGGCGCCAGTTCGTCGAGTTCGGCAATGGCCTCTCGTTATCAACGATCCTCGATGGCGGCACGTTTGCCGTCGAGACAGGCCAGTGGCGGGCCACCGGCCTGTTCGCCACGACCGTGCGCAGCGACGAGAATATCGACCACAGCCCCCTCGTGGCCGACCACATGGACCGAACTTTCGGCGGCATGCAGATTGATTACCTGGGCCTTTCGGGCCACCAGCCGTTCGCCTACTTCCTCGTCCAGCACGACTCGACCGAGGAACAACCCGAGGACTACCGCCAGGAGTACGATTACGACTCCAACTACTTCGGCTTCGGCTCCAACGGCGAAGTCGTCCAGAACGTCCGGTACGCCACCGAAATCGTGTTCCAGACCGGCACCAGCCAGCGGCAGAACAACCTGGGCAAGTCGCCCATCGCGGCCTTCGCGTTCGACCAGTTGTTCGAGTACTACGTCCCGGTCAAGCACGACCCGGTCCTGGGCGTCGAGTACGCCGTCGCCACCGGCGACGCCGACCGAACCCATGCCACCGACACGGTGGCCGGCAACAGGAGCGGCCGCGACAACGCCTTCCGCAGCTTCGGCTACATCAACACGGGCTACTCGTCGGCCTACGAGTTCACGAACCTCCAGTTCCTGCGGACGGGCTTCCGCTTCAAACCGATGCCCGACTGCCCCGCCCTGGCCAAGTTGGAAATCGGGTCCGACCTGTTCTGGTACTGGAAACAGCAGATCGACGGTCCGGTGAGCGATTTCCGGGCCGACGGCCGTGGCCGCGAGCTGGGCACCGAAGTGGACGTTTACGCCAACTATCGCATTTTCAGCGACCTGGCCGTCATGGTGCGCTACGGCCGATTCTGGACCGGCGAGGCCTATCGCGACGACGAAAAACGCGATTATCTGTACGCCGGGCTGATTTACAGCTTCTAGAGCTGCGACGCGCGGTCGCCCCCCTGGCCGGGGCGGTTTGCCTTTGGCGGCTAATACGGTATAGTCCCCCTTGGGAGAGAAGCGGTTATGACAGGTTCGCGTCGAATGGTAATAGGCATGGTCCTGGGTGGTGTCGCACTGGCCGCCGTCGCCGCGACGGTCCGGGCCGAAACGCCGGGCGACACCGACGCCGAGTTCTTCATGGCCCTGACCTACAAACAGGTGGCCATGATGGACGACGGCTACAAGGCCGTGGCTCTGCTGTCTCGCGGCCAGTTCGACCTGAAGGACGCTGCGGCGGCTCGCGACTACCTGGTGGGCAGCAAGATCGCCCGAAGCCGTTGGCCCACGGCGGCCGACGCACCGTTGACCAAGGGGCGGCTGGCCTACATGGTCTGCCAGGCCCTCGGCATCAAGGGCGGCGTGACGATGCGGCTGTTCGGGCCAAGCCAGCGTTATTGCCTGGCCGAGTGCCAGTACCTGGAACTGATGACCGGCGGAGCCGAGTACGAACACGTGACTGGCGGCGAACTGGTCAGCGTGATCGACCGTGCGGACCAGTACCGGCAGTCGAAGGAACAGGCCGCGGCGCCTCAGCCGGCATCCCAGTCGGAGCCTCCCGCCGCCTCGGCGGCCGTGAACACCCCGACGGAGACGCCGAAAGCCCCGGTTACCGACGCTGCGACCGCGCAGCCCAAGGCAACGGCCACAACGGCCGCGCCGAAGGCCGATCTGCCGGCAGCCGCCGACGCAACAGCACCGGCCCAGCCGGCCGCCCCGGCCGCAGGAAGCCCTGCCGCCAACAATGAGAATCTGCCGTACATGACGCCGGTCGAGCCGTAAACGTCTGCATCTGTCAGTCGCCGAGGGGGCACCTTAAATGCGATGGTCATGGGTGACGGCAGTGCTGGCGCTGTGGGCCTGCGGGGCGTGTCCAGCCCTGGGCGCCGATGCGCCAGCCGCCGAGCGAGCCGAAACGTCCGCCTCCCCGGCGGCGGCGACATCGCCTGCGGCAGACAAGACAAGCGAGCCTCAGAGCACCCAGGCGGCGCCGGTCGCCGACGCCAAGGCGGGAGATCCGGCCGGCCGGCCGACAGCCACGGAAGCCGGCAAAACCCCAGCCGCCGCCGACCCGGTGATCGCCTGCAAGGTCATCAGCGTAACCCGGACGGTCCGCTGGCGCGCTTCGGCCGAGGCCGCCTGGCAGGACATGAAAGTGGGCGACCGCCTGCTGCTGGGCGCCGACATCTGCACCGGGTTGCGGGCGGGCTGCCGCCTGGAGTTCAGCGACGCCTCCAGCGTCGTGGACGTGCAGCCCATGACCATCGTGCGGATCGGCGAGTTCGAAACGGTCGGCGGCAAGGTCCGCACGCGGCTCTACCTGAAACAAGGCACCGTCCAAGCCGACGTCGAGAAGGCCCGGTTCCAGAGCGATTTCGCCATCGTGTCGCCCGAGGTCACCCTGGCCGTTCAGGGCACCAACGGCATCGAATTCAAACATTTCGGCGACACAGGGGCGCATTGCAGCCTGCTGACGCGCGGCCTGCTCCTGGCCACCCAGAACACAAACGGGCGGTCCCGATTCCTGCGGCCGGGCGATTCGGTCGCCTCGGGCACGAATTTCCAGCCGCCGATCTGGATGCTGCTGCTGAGAAGACTCGTGCGGACGTACGACCAGCGAGGCACTACGCCTCACGAGATTCTGAGCATCGTGAACCGGCCTCAGATTTTCACAGGGCCTCCGGGCGGCTCGGCGCCGGGCCCGGGCGGTCAAGGCAACGCCGGCGACCGCGGACGCCTCCTCGGAAGCCGTACCGAAGGGCTTCGTCGGTTCTTCAGGAATCATCCTGAGTTGCTCCCGGGCGGCCGTCCGCTGACGCCGACGCCGGCGGTCGAGGACGATCACGGCGGCAGCGGCATGTAGCCGGACACAGGACAAACCGGCCGCACGCAACACGATGGAACGTTGTTTCTGCTAGAGAGGAATTGTTTGCCATGCGCATGATCCCAGCAATGACCCTTGCGGCCGCACTGCTTCTTGCGGGTGAAACCGTTCGTGCCGACGATCCGGCGCCGGCGACCGAGACCGCCAAGACGCCTGCGGCAACCCCGGCGGTCGCACCGGCCGCGACGCCGCAGCCGGCAACGCCGCCGGCCGCCTCAGCTCCTGAGACGGCAACCGCCACCTCGGCGCAACAGCCTCCTGCCACAGTCTGCACGGTCACGGACGTCCAGCGGACGGTCATGTGGCAACTCGGCCAGAACGCCAAACCGCAGGCCATGAAAGTCGGCGACAAGCTGCCCTTGGGCGCCGACATCTGCACGGGCCTGCGCTCCACGTGCCGGTTGGTCTTCAACGACGACGCCTGCGTCGTGGACGTCAAGCCCATGTCCATGGTGCGTATCGGCGAGTTTTCCCGCGACGGCGACAAGGTGCGCACACGGATCTACCTCAAGCAAGGCACCGTCCAGGCCGACGTGGAGCCGACGCGGTTCACGAGCGATTTCGCCGTCGTGTCGCCCGAGGCCACGCTGGCCGTCCACGGAACGCGGGGCATTCACGCCATGCAGCACCAAGACATGGGGTTCACCGGGCAGTTGCTCGGCGGCGGCCTGCTCTACGCAAACAACAACCAGACCGGCCGCGGCCAGTTCGTCCGCGTCGGGGATCAGGTGGGTTCGGGCATGAATCCGCCCATCCTGACGCTGCATAACGGTTCCCTGGTGCCGCTATACGCCCTGAACGGCCTGACGTCAGGCGAATTCGACAGTGCTAACCGCGGCGGGCAGACATGGTTCGGTCCCGGCCAGAACTTCGGCCCCGGCGGCATGGGCCACCTGGGCGGCTATGGTCGCCTGTTCAGCTTCAGCCAACAGGGGTTGTCCCTGTTCTACCTGAACAATCCGAACCGGCTGCCGAACTACGTGCCACCGCCGCCATCGCCGCATTCGGGCCCGTGCGGCCCCAGCGGAGGAGGATGATGACGGCAGCCAGAAATCTGGCAGACGCAAGGGCACTGATGCGGGCTTGACCGGCCCGAGAATCCGTGGATAATCCAGGGGCGGCACATGACGTGTCGCCCCTGTTTTTTTCTCAGGAGCCGGTCGCGTCGCCATGGCCGAATCGCGAATTCGCAGCTTCAGCCGCTGGAAGGCTCTGATCGTCGGACTCGCTCTGACGGGGTTCGTCACGGCCCTGGGCGGCGCGATCCCCAAGCTCCGTCTCATGGAGTCCAAGGGCCAGGACATTCTCCTGTGGGATCTGCGGCCGCGGCAGAACGTCTCGCCCGAGGTGACCATCGTCGGCATCGATGACAATGCCCTGGAGATGATCGGCCGGTGGCCCTGGTCGTGGCGCGAGCTGGCCGGCATCATCGACAGTCTGTCGCGTCTGGGCGCGCGGCTGATCGTGCTGGATATCACGTTTCCGCGGCGTCCCGATTACGAGATTCCGCGCGGCGCGACGCCCGCCGAACAGGTTCGCCCCGTGGATCCGGTACCCTATCTGGAGGACGCCCTCCGCCGCAGCGGCCGGGTCATCCTCACCTACTCCGTCCATTCGCGCGAAGCCATTACCGATCCGCTGTACCACAGCATCGAAGACGCCCTGTCGGCCGAGCCGGGCCTGAACCGCGTGCATCTGGCAGAGCGACTCGGAACTGACCCGGCCAAGATCGACCGCTATTTCCACCTGGCCCTGCGGCGGGCGTTGGAGCGGCACCTGACGGCCGCCCTGCCGCTGGACGCTACGGCCGCCGACGCGCAGGCGGTGTTGGACAAGGCCTTCGCCGCCCTGCCGGACGCCGAACGGGCCGAGCGGGCCTTCTCGCGCGAACTGGCCGTGGACGCCTTTCTCCGCCAACAGGCCGTCCTGGCCACCGGCTCCGTGCATCTGGAGAGCGACGACCCGTCCTGGTCCGTGCCCGAGGCGGCCCGCATCGACGGGCCCCTGGTGGAACTGACCCGGGCCGCCTTGGCCACGGGATTCGCCAATGTGCAGCCCGACGGCGACGGCGTCATGCGCCGCATTCCATTGGCCATCCGGTTCGGCGACCGCGCGCTGCCGCAACTGGCCCTCCAGACGGCGATGCACGCCATGGGCGCCGGCAACTTCACACTGCGCCGCACGGCTGCGGATCGCATGGAAATCTGTCGCCCCGACGGGACAACGATCGCCGTGCCCGTCGGTCCCGACGGACAGATGGTGGTCAACTGGACCGAGAGCACGCTCGTCGGCGGCAAGATCGCCGATACCGGAACGCAATTCCGGCGGCTCCAGATCGGCAAGGTGTACGAGTTGTACGATCTTCAGCGGCTGGAGGACGAATACCACGAGATGATGCAGTCGGCCGCGGAGCGGTTCGGCCGCGGCGACGAGCGCCGCGCGGCCTGGCGCCGCTTGGCGGATGCCCTGGCCTCGGCCGCAACGCCCGAGAAGGTGACCGAGCTGGACGACTTGCTGGCCGACATTGACGCCGATGTGGAGATGCAGTTGCGGATGTCGCTCAGCAACGGCAAGCCGCCGGGCATGGGCGACGACGAGTTCGAACGTCTGCGCAAGGTGTCCTCGCGTTTCCTGGCGTACCAGGAAACGCGCGACAAGGAACGCCGGCGCCGCCGCACCCTGGAAACCGACCTGGCCGACTACGTCCGCGACCGCATCTGCTTTGTGGGAATGACCGCCACGAGCCTGGCCCCGGACCTCAAGCCGACGCCGATCCACAAACAGTATCCCGGCGTGGCGGCCCACGTGTCGATCACCGACAACTTCCTCCGCCGCCGGTTCGTCCGCGAGATCGGCATCGGTCCGGCCGTAGCCGTCATGCTCGCTGCGGGCCTGCTGGTTACGCTGCTGAGCGCGTCGCTGCCGACGCTGCGGGCCGTCGTCCTCAGCGTGGCCGGGCTGGCCGCGTATCACCTGTTGTGCGTCCACCTGTTCCGCCACAACGGCTTGCTCGTGCCGATCCTGGGGGTGTGGCTGGCCGGGTTGACGGCCCTGCTCGGCGTCATGACGTACCGCGAGTTGACCGAAGGCCGCCACCGCCGTTGGATCACCGGCGTCTTCAAGCAGTACACCTCGGGCAAGCTCGTAGACGCCTTGGTGACGAACCCCGAGATGCTCAGCCTGGGCGGCCAGCGGCGGGAGATGACGGTCTATTTCAGCGACATTGCCGGCTTCACGTCCATCAGCGAAAAGCTCGACGCGCCGACGCTGGTGGCGTTTCTCCAGGAGTACCTGGAGGAGGCCACCGACCGGCTGCTGGATCAGGACGCCACGCTCGACAAGTACGAGGGCGACGCGATTCTGGCGTTCTTCGGCGCGCCGGTGGCCATGACCGACCACGCTGTGCGGTGTCTGCGTGCAGCCCTGGCCCACCTGCGGGCTCTCGGCGACATCGACCGCCGCCTGCGCGACAAGGGACTGATGCCCGAAGGAGCCCGGCTTCGTATCCGCGTCGGCATCGCCACGGGGCCGATGGTCGTCGGCAACATCGGGTCATCGCGGCGGTTCGATTACACGGTCATCGGCGACACGGTCAACGTCGGCGCGCGGCTGGAGGGGGCCAACCGTTTCTTCGGCACCACCGTGCTGATGACCGGCGAGACCCGCCGCCAGGTGGGCGACGAGTTCCTGGTTCGACGGATCGGCCTGGTCCGCGTCGTGGGTCGCGCCGAACCGATTGACGTCTGGGAACTCCTGGACGACCAGCGGCCCGACGCCCGGGCCGGTCTGGACCTCTACGAGGCCGCCATGAAAGACTTCGAGGAAGGCTGGCTCGCCGAGGCCAAGGCCAAGTTCGAGGACGTACTGAAGGTTCGCCCCGGCGACGGCCCCACTCAGGCCTACCTCAACCGCATCGACGCCATGATCCGCGACGACATCTCCTCGCGTCCCGGGCCGTGGGACCTGCTGACCAAGGGCTGATCCCGCCGTAGCGTCAGAATTGCACCGCCCCTGAATTTCTCAAACAGCCGGAAATACTCTTGCTAGCAACACTTGCAGTCGCTATAGTGGTTAAATAGTCGATTGAATTGGCCATTTGACACTGGAGACCCTCAGAATGGCATGCAACGAAGCCACGCCGGGCGGCGGAACCCGGGAGCGATTGCTTCAGAGTGCCTGCGAGGTATTTGCAGCCAAAGGGTACCGTGAGGCGACCATCGCGGAGATCTGCGAACGAGCCGGTGCGAACATTGCAGCGGTGAACTACTATTTCCGCGACAAGGCGTCGCTGTATGTGGAGGCGTGGCGGGTGTCGTTTCAGGAATCCATCGCGCGCCACCCGCCGGACGGCGGCGTGCCGCCCGATGCGTCGGCCGAGGAGCGGCTCTGCGGACGCATCCGGGCGTTGGTTCACCGCGTCGCCGATGTTCAGAGCAACGAATTCCGTATCATCCACAAGGAACTCGCCCAGCCGACGGGGCTGTTGGCCGAGGTGATGGCCGAGTCGATCAATCCGATCCGCCAGGGGCTGGAGGAGCTGGTTCGCGAGTTGATCGGCCCGGGCGCGTCGGCGGAAGAAATCCGCCTGTGCCAGATGAGCGTCCGGGCCCAGTGTTTCGACATAATGATCCACCGGCAACGTCCTCCCCTGGCCCGCGGACCAGATCCCCTGCCGGCCCAGCCTCTGGACGTGAACGTGGTGGCCGATCACATCGCCCGGTTCAGCCTGGCAGGAATTCGTGACATGCGGCAGCGCATCATGGAGCGGCGGTCGGCAACGCAGTCGTAGGCCGGCTCGCGGACCGCTGCTCTCGGAGTGCAGAAGGAGTGGCAATGAAAAGAACGGTAACGTTGGTTCTGGTGCTGGCGGTTCTCGGCGGGCTGGGATGGCTCGTGCACCGGCGTCTGACGGAGGCCGCGTCCGACAAGGGCCCGGACGGTCCGCCGGCCACGCCGGTGGCCGTGGCCGAGGTGCGTCGAGGGCTGATCCGCGACGTGCAGACGTTCACCGGGACGCTCTTGCCGGCGGCGCAGTTTGTGGTGTCGCCCAAGACGGCCGGACGTCTGGAGACCCTGACCGTGGACATCGGCGACGAGGTCACCAGCGGCACGCTCATCGCCACGCTGGACGACCAGGAGTACGAGCGTCTGGTGGAAGTGGCGCAGGCCGAGCGTGACGTGGCCCAGGCCAACGTCGAGGAAGCCGCCAGCACTCTGGAGATGGCCCGCCGCGAATACGATCGGGCCAAGGCACTTCAAGCCAAGGGCATTGCCAGCCCGGCCGAATTGGACACGGCGGAGACGCAATTCAAGGCGGCCGACGCCAAACTCAAGGTGGCCCAGGCACAGGTGAGCCAGCGTGAAGCCGCTCTGCACGCGGCACAGGTGCGGCTTGGATACACGCGGATCGCGCCCGAGTGGTCCGAGGGCGCCGCGACGTGGGTCGTCGGAGAACGGTTCGCCGACCAGGGCGACATGCTGAGGGCCAACGATCCGATCGTCTCGCTGCTGGACCTCAGCACCGTCAAGGCTGTCGTGCACGTGACGGAGCGCGACTATCCGAAGATCACCGTCGGTCAGCGCGTCCTGGTGACGACCGACGCCTTTGGCGACCGGACCTTCGAGGGCCGCGTGGCTCGCCTGTCGCCGGTCGTCAAGGAAACCTCGCGCCAGGCTCGCGTCGAGGTGTCCGTCCCAAACCCAGAGCGGTTATTGAAGGCGGGGATGTTCGTGCGTGCCCAGATCGAGTTCGACCGTCGCCAGGATGCCGTGATCGTGCCGAGCGACGCCGTCGTCAGGCGCAACGAGCAGGTCGGCGTGTTCCTGGCAGACCTGGAAGCGGGCGTGGCCTGGTTTGTTCCGATCGAGGTGGGCATTGTCGAAGGCGAGATGACGGAAATCCGCCGCCCGGCCCTGTCGGGGCTGGTCGTGGTGCTGGGGCAGCACCTGCTTGAGGATGGCGGGCGGATTGTTGTGCCGACCCAGGAATCGAAACCGGCAGCGGCCACGCAGGGCGCCGCAACGGACTCAGCGACGAAACAACCGGCGGCGCCGTCCGCGGGAGGTCCGACGCGATGAACATCTCCCGCTTTACAGTGCATCGTCCGGTATTCACAACGATGGTCACACTGGTGGTGGTGCTGCTGGGCCTGGTGGCGCTGCTGCGGCTGCCGGTGGACCTGATGCCGGACATATCGTATCCGACGTTGAGCGTTTCGACGAGCTACGAGAACGCCAGCCCGGAGGAGATCGAGGAACTCATCACCAAGCCGATCGAAGAGGCGCTCAGTGCCGTGCCGGGGGTGGAGGAAGTGGCCTCGACGTCGGTCGAAGGGGCCAGCAGCATCACCGTCAAGTTCTCGTGGGGAACGGACCTGGACGCCGCGGCCAACGACGTGCGGGACCGGTTGGACCGGGTGATCCCGCGGTTGCCGGACGATGCCGACCGGCCGGTGCTCCGGAAATTCGATCTGGCGAGTTTCCCGATCCTGATCCTGGGCGCCTCGAGCGAACTGGATCCGGTTCAGATGCGCGAATTGATCGAAGACCAGGTCAAGTACCGGATCGAGCGCGTCCCCGGCGTGGCGGCCATGGACATCTGGGGCGGCCTCAGCCGCGAGATTCACGTCAACATTCACGCCGACCGGATCAAGGCGCTGGGTCTGTCGCTGGAGGAGATCATGCAGCGGCTCAGGGCCGGCAACGTGAACGTTCCGGCCGGGTCGCTCGACCGCGGCAGCTTCGGCGTGATGGTCCGAACGCAGGGCACGTTCACCAGCATCGATCAGATTCGCCGCACGGTGATCGGTTCGCCGGACGGCGTGCCGGTGGAACTGGGATCGGTGGCCGACGTGGAAGACTCGTGGGAAAAGGTTTCGCGGATCGTTCGCGTGAACGGTCGGTCGGGCATCCGGCTGTCGGTGAACAAGCAGTCGGGCAAGAATACGGTCGAAGTGGCCCGGGGCGTCCTGGCCGAAATCGAGGCCATAAACCGCGACCTGCCGCAATTGCGCCTGGTGCCGATCATCGACTCGTCGGACTACATCCAGCGGTCGATCTCGAACGTCGGTTCGTCGGCTGTTTACGGTGGGTCGCTGGCGGTGCTGGTGCTGCTGGTGTTCCTGCGCAGCCTGCGGAGCACGGCGGTCATCGCCACGGCGATCCCGGTGTCAATCATCGCGACGTTCGCGCTGATGTACTTCGGGAATTTCACGCTCAACATCATGACGCTGGGCGGTCTGGCACTGGGCATCGGCATGCTGCTGGACAACTCGATCGTCGTACTGGAGAACATCCACCGCCTGCACGAGTCGGGCCGCAAGCCGACCGAAGCGGCCGTGGACGGCGCCGGCGAGGTGACCTCGGCGATCATCTCGAGCACGCTGACGACGCTGGCGGTGTTCCTGCCGCTGGTGTTCGTCCGCGGCATGAGCGGCGTCATGTTCAAGGAGCTGTCGTTCGTCGTGTCGTTCAGCCTGTTGTGCTCGCTGGGCGTGGCATTGACGCTGGTTCCCATGCTGGCGGCCAAACTGCTGCGGCGCGAGGAACAAAAGGAAATCCGCGACACGCTTGGACATCGCTTGTATATGCTCACCGGCGCTGCGTTTGCGGCCGTCGAGAGCAGCTACAAAGACATCCTGCACTGGGCTCTGTCGCACCGGCCGACGGTCATCGTCGCGTCGTTGGCGGTGCTGGGCGGAAGTCTGGCGCTGTATCCGCTGATCGGCAGCGAACTGATGCCGGCGACCGACGAGAGCGAAATCCGCATCAGCGCTGAGATGGCCGTGGGCACCCGCGTGGAGGTCGTGTCGGAGCACATGCGCGCGGTGGAACGGATCGTCGAGCAGACGATCCGGCCCGAGGAAATCAAAAGCATGGTCGTTAGCGCCGGCGGCAATCCCTGGCAAAGTGGGGGAAGCCATGTGTGCGAGATGCGCATAGGGCTGGTGCCGATCAGCCAGCGGACACGGTCGAGCGAACAGATCGCCGTGGAGCTACGCAAGCGGCTGGGCAAATTACCCGGCATGGCGATCCGCACGCGGGCGGGCCAGGGGATGGTGGGGCGCATGATGGGCGGCTCGGGCGGCAACAGCGTGCAGATCGACATCCGGGGCCACGATCTTCGGATCGCCGACGAGCTGGCCGCGCGGGTCCGCACGATCGTCGAGGGAGTGCCCGGGGTAACCGACACCCAGCTCAGCCGCGAGTCGGGCACGCCGGAAGAGTTCATTCACATCGACCGCGACAAGGCGGCCGACCTGGGCGTGTCGGTCGAGCAGATCGCGGACATGCTCCAGACGGCTCTGGGCGGCACGACGGCCGGCTACTTCCGCGAGGGCGGCGACGAGTACGCCATTCTTGTCAAGCTCAAGGACGCCGAGCGGCACACGATCCGGGACATTCTCGACCTGACGCTTCTGAACCGCAACGGCGAGTCGGTCGTGCTGAGCAATGTGGTCTCGAGCGAACCTCAGACCGGCCCCGTGAAGATCGAACGCAAGGACCAGGAACGGCTGGTCACGGTCTCGGCAAACATCTCGGGCCGCGACCTCGGCAGCGTGCTGGCCGACGTTCAGGAGAGACTCCGCAGCGTCCCTCGGCCGCAGGGCTTCGCCATCGTCTTCAGCGGCGACTACGAGGACCAAGTGGAGGCCGAGCGCGAGTTGCTGCTCAGCTTCGTGCTGGCGCTGGTCCTGGTGTACATGGTCATGGCCTGCCAGTTTGAGTCGCTCCGCGACCCGTTCGTCGTGATGTTCAGCGTGCCCCTGGCGGCCGTGGGCGTGCTGCTGATTCTGTTCCTCACCAAGACGACATTCAACATCCAATCCTACATCGGCTGCATCATGCTGGGCGGCATCGTGGTCAACAATGCGATCATCCTGGTGGACCACATCAACCTGCTGCGACGGCGCGACGGCATGGCCCTGCGCGACGCGATCGAGGAGGCGGGGCGTCGCCGGCTCCGGCCGATCATGATGACCGCCCTGACGACCGTGTTCGGCCTGGTGCCGATGGCGCTGGGGCTCGGCGAGAGCGGCGAGGCCCAGGCGCCGCTGGCCCGGGCGGTGATCGGCGGGCTGGCCAGTTCGACGCTGATCACGCTCCTGGTCGTGCCGGTGGTGTACAGCATCTTCGAACGCAAGAAACCTCAGACGGAGGTTGTCGAATGAGAATCCGAGTCTTGATCCATAACGGCCTGATCGCCACAGCCATTGCGGCAGCCCGCGTCGTGGGGGTCGCACCCGTCGCCGCGGCCGTCGTCGCTGCCTGCGGCGGATGTCTGAGCACTGCCCCGATGCCGCCGCAGAGCGAAGCCATCGGCCCGATGACCGCGCAGCGGCGGGCCGAGTTGACGCAGCGGATCGAGGCTCTGGCCGCCCAGCGGCAAGCCGCGGCGGCGGCGACTGGCCTGGGGACCGTGCCCGAGACGCCTGTGACCGTGCCGCCCGAGGGCACGCTTCGGCTGACCATCGAGCAGGCCATGCTGTTGGCCCTTCAGCACAATCAGGCACTGGTGGTCGAGCGGCTCAATCCGTCCATCGCCCGCACCGCCGTCGAGATGGAGCGAGCCGTCTTCGATCCGGTGATGACCGCCGAGTATGCGCTCTCGCGGACCAAGGTTCACCCCGGCAAGCGTGTAAGCCAGATCAACGAGGGCGGCCTCCGCGACTCCGGCGGCAGCATCGGCGCCAGGCAGTATCTGCCGACGGGAACCACGATCGAGACGGAGTTGGCCACGGATCGCATACGCACGCTCGCTCCGGGACGCTACGATACCACCCGCGCGGGCCTGACGCTCACGCAGGCCCTGCTCCGCGGTTACGGCCTGGACGTAAACCTGGTCGGTCTGCGACAAGCGCGGCTCGATGTCTTGAGCAGCCGGTACGAGCTTCGCGGTTTCACGGAGGCACTGCTGGCGGCGGTGCAGGAGGCCTACTGGAACGACGTGTTGGCACAGCGACGCATCGCCATCTTCGAGGACTCGCTGAAGCTGGCCGAGAAGCAACTCGACGAAACCAAGGAACGTATCAACGTCGGTCGGCTGGCCGAGACGGAGTTGGCCGCCGCCCAGGCCGAGGTCGCCCTGAGGCAGGAAAGTCTGATCAACGCGCGTAGCGCCCAGGCCACGGCACGGCTGAGATTGTTGCGGTTGCTGAACCCGCCCGGGGCCGGCCTGTGGTCCAGACCCATCGACACCGAGAGCCAACCTGCCGTTCCGCCGGTCGCCGGCGACGACGTGGAGGACCACGTGGCACTGGCCCTGCGGCTGCGAGGCGACCTGAACCAGGCTCGCCTGGGCGTCCAGCGCAACGACCTGGAGCTGGTCCGCACGCGTAACGGTCTGCTGCCGCGGATGGATCTGTTCGTCGCCCTGGGACGCAGCGGATACGCCGACTCCTTCAGCGCATCGGCCAAGGACCTCTTCGACGGCCATAGCCGCGACGCGACCGTCGGAATGGTGTTCGAGCTGCCGCCGCTGAATCGCGAGGCCCGCGCGCGGCACCAGCGAGCGGAACTGTCGCGTCAACAGGCCGCCGAGGCGCTGGCGAATCTCGAACAGCTCGTCCAGATGGATGTGCGGGCGGCGCACATCGAGGTACGGCGGACGCGGGAACAGGTGACGGCCACGGCCGCCACGCGGGCGCTTCAGGAAGAGAACCTTCGGGCGGAAACCGAGAAGTTCCGGGTCGGCAAGTCCACCTCGCTCCTCGTCGCTCAGGTGCAGCGCGACCTGCTCTCGGCCCAGATTGCCGAGATCGAGGCCGTCGTCAACCACATGATCGCCGTGGTGAACCTGTACCGCCTGGACGGCTCGCTGCTGATCCGCTGCGGCATCCAGGCTCCCGGCGACGAGCCCGTGACGCTCGACGGCGCCGGCCTGTAAACCGGCGGCGCCCCGACAGCCCGTGATCCGATTCCGGCCTATGCCAGCGGCCGCTTGGCCACCAGGGTCACCTTGCCGAGCAGGCCGCTGGGCTCGGGCTTCAAGTGGAAGAGGTTCGCCATCGCATTGGCCACGCGCAGAACGATGCGGTTGCGGCCCGGCTTGACCAGGCCCGTCACTTCCAGCGTGTACGGCGCCCAGGGCAGCACACCGGCTTCCTGACCATTCACGTACACCTGGACGGAGTGAGCCACCTGATCGAAATCCAGAAATAGCCGCTGATCCGCCAGGTCGCGAGGCACATCGAACGTCTGTTCGTAACGGCCGATGCCACTGAAATACGGGAACCCCTGCTGCGCCCAACTGCCCGTCTGGACCATGCTGCGCGCGATGCTCAGCACCTCGTGCTCGCCCTGACCGGCCACAGTGAAGTCGCCGGCCAGGTATAGCACCTGGTCCAGGTTGAGCCCCGGACGGAACGTGCTGGAGGCCCGGACCATCACTTCGTTCTTGCCCTGGCGGATGAAGCTCGTCACGTCAGCCTCTCGGACCAAGCGGTCGAAATGGGATCCTTCACGCCAGTCTGTTAGTTCGTGACCGTTCAGGAGCACAACAATTTGGGGCCGCAGGTGGTTGACGTACATCCCCTGGTCGAACAGACCGTCGGCCAGAAGGGCGGCCCGACTGGGGCTGATGGCCGCGTGGAACTCCGCGCGGTAGGTCTTGGTGAACGACGACAGCCAGTGCTCCGGCGGACCCGAACCGCTGATGTCGAGTTGCCAGCGGCGCAACGGGAAATAGTTGCCGCCCTCGGCCTCGAACTGCCACTCGCGGGCCAGCGTCAGGCGGCTCGATTCGACGCTCGCCAGCGGCGGATCGACGCGTTCGCCGGATTGCCGACGTTTGGCCAGCGCCAGCAGCCGCGAACCGCCCGGCGGCAGGTCCACTTCCAGCTCCGTCCATTCGTCCTCCTGGGCAAGCGGTTCCATCCAGCGCGTCTGTCCTGTGAGCGTGTCCATGATGTGCGGCACGCCGCGGGCGCGGACGCGAACTTTCAACCGCTCGTAGCCGCGGTCGCGGCTCGTGTTGGCCAACAGCAGCAGACGCCGGTCGTCGTTGTCCTTCAACAAGTACACCACGTCGCGGACGCCGCCGAGGTCCACGTCCGGTTCCACGCGGTCGCGCAGCTCGCGTACGAAAGCGTCGTCGGCAAGCGTCGTGCGACACACGGTATCCATCGTTTCGACCATCCGGCGCACACGCTCGGCCAGTACCGGATCCACGCCTTGCTCGGCGCTCTGCTGGGGCAGCGTCTCGACGAACAGGATCGTCAGCCCCTCGCTCGCCCAGTGCTCGAGCGTCTCGGCGGTCTTGCGGCTCAGGACGGTGGCATGCGGCACCACAAGGCAACGGAACCGTTCGAGCACTTTGCCGCGACGGCTGCGAAGCTCCAACTCGCCTTCGACGTTCACCCGGCCGCGCTCCAGCATCTCCTCGTTGACCAGGTCGAAATCAAACTGGTGCCGCGACAAGGTCTCGGCGGTCCGAGCCAGCGTCGTCTCGATAGCCTTGGTCTGGGGGTTCTCGCGGTCGCGTTCGATCCACGCCAGGCGCGGACCGGGATTGGGATCGAAAGCGGCCGCCATCGACGCCACCGGTGACAGCAGAGCCACGGGGGCCAGGTGCGTGCCGCCGTGCAGCGCCGCCGAGAGCCGCGCCACGTGGTCGGCGAAGAGTTTGTAGAACGGCCAGAAACTCGCTTGGTACGAGTGGGCGGGCGGGCACTCCCACTTGCGGAACCCGGCCACCGAGTAATAGGCGGCGTGCGGCATGAAGCAGTTGATGCCGCAGGCCGCCTGGAAATCGGCCAAGCGGCGCAGCGTCGGCAGCGTCAGTTGCCACCCCGCGGCCGCACCGAACGCCTCGGCCATGGCCCGGTCCTTTTCCAGCAGGTGTTCGGCGCTGGAGGCGAACTTGCAGGCCAGGTGGTTGTTGAAGCTCATGCCGCCCAGGTCGCCGGCGAACGTCAGGTCGCACAGCGTATCAACGCCCGCGTAGTGCATCTCCTGGGCCGAAGCGAAGTAGTCGAGGTTGTGCTTGACCTGGCCGGCGAACTCGCCTTCGTAGAGGACATGGCCGATGAGCTGTATTTTGCGATTCTCGCACCATTCGCGGATCGGCCTGAAGAAGGCCTCCAGGTACATGGCCTTGACGGTCTCGTGGAACCCCAGTCGCACGCGGGCCGTCTGCGGGCCGGCCGGCATAAATAGCGCCGGCAGAGCACGGACGAACGCCATGCCGTGCTGCTTCTCGAAACGTCGCGGCAGCTCGTCCGTAAACTGGATGCTTGTCGAGTAATTGGCATACCACGTACTCGGTTCGTCGGTGAAAATGCCCTTGACGGCGCGGCCCAGATGTTTGCCCAGCGCCGCGGCGTACCGCTCGTGCGTCTCGGCAATGAACCACGCGCACGCCTGCCGATTCAGCACATCCAAGTACCCGTCGAAGAACAAGCCCGGCCGGAAGTACACACGCGAGAACACCGCTATGGTCTCCTCGTCGCGTGACGCTGTGTATTTCAGGCGGCCGCCACGCACCTGCCGGGTGATGTCCTTTTCCTTGCCGAGCTGCGCTTCGCCGCCGACGGTCGGGATGGCCAGAACGCAGTATAGCTCGTCGCCAATCTTCAGGTCTCGGTCGAGGGTCTCGCCCCGGCGCAGGTCGGCGCGGTCGCTCAGGTAAAGCTGGCTCATCCGGTACTCGGGGTGCTCGCGCACCAGGCGCATCCCCACGGTGCCCGACGGCCAGTTGTCCTCGTCGTAGAGCCACGCCGACATCTTCTCGCGCTGGGCCACCTGGGCGCAGTGCTCGACAGCCTCCATCCAGCGGCGGCCCATGTACGGCGTCAGTAGCCCGTGGCGGGCGTGCATCACGAAGCCGCCCATACCGTGCGACTTCATATCCAGAATCTGCCGCTCCAGTTCGTCGAACGTCAACTCATGGTTCAAGAACCAGAACGGGGCCGGACGATACTCGTTCGGGGGATCCTGAAAGTCCTTCAGCAGCGACACGGCCGTCTCCTTGTGTGGCTGTGGCGGTTGTCCCAGGCGGTACGAACACTCTATCCCGAGGCGCTCCCGGCGGCAACTTTTTTCGTCCGCCCCTGTGTCCCTGTCGGCTATCATGGCACGGTCGCCCGCCCCAGGCCGTCGTCGGCCCGGCCGCGCCGCGACAAACGCCGAAAGGAGAAACCCCATGCCCCGTGAAAAGCAGGCCCCCGTGAGTGAGTGTCTGCGACGGCTGCGCAAGGCGTACCCGCAGGCCCAATGCACGTTGACGTTCCGCGATCCACTCCAGTTGATGGTCGCGACGATTCTGAGCGCCCAGTGCACCGACGAGCGGGTCAACCAGGTCACGCCTGCCCTGTTCGCCAAGTACCGGACGGCGGCCGATTACGCCAATGCGCCGCCGGGACAACTGGAGGAGGACATCCGATCGACGGGCTTTTTCAATAGCAAGGCCCGCAACATCCGCGGCGCTTGCCGGGCCATTGTCAACGACCATGGCGGCCGTGTGCCGATGGACATGGACACCCTGGTAACGCTGCCGGGCATTGGCCGCAAGACCGCCAACGTGATCCTGGGCAACTCGGGCCACCGGCCCGGGGGCATGGTCGTCGATACGCACGTCGGCCGCGTATCGCGGCGGCTCGGCTGGACCGCCCACGACGACCCCGTCAAGGTGGAACAGGACCTGAACCGGCTGATTCCGCAGGAGGATTGGGTTCGCGCAGGGCACGAACTGATTCTTCACGGCCGGCAAGTCTGCCAGGCTCGAAAACCCAAATGTGCGGAGTGTATCCTGGCGGATGTGTGTCCCTCGGCGGAGCGGACGGATCCGTGAGGCCGCGCTTTACGGCGACGCCAAGGCGGCCCTGTCGTCCAGACCGAAGATTGGAAAAAGAATCGGGTCGTCCGGAGTATCCGGGACGACCCGGTCGTTTGCCTGGGCGGCGACCCATCCTAAGGCACCGCCCAAGTTGCGGGGATTGAAGCTCCCTGGGGGACGAGTCTTACAACTCTTGCTGCCCCCTATTTATACCCATCGGCCCTTGCGGACCGCCGCGTTCAGGTGGGCGGTACCTGGAGGGAAGGCGCCGCCCAAGTTGCGGGGATTGAAGCTCAACTTGTCACGTCCACATCGGGTACTACTATCATTCAATCCGGCCGAGGCCGGGTCGTACGCAAAAGAAGCCCGCCGCTAGAGTGTGAAGGGGGTTTGGCATGATTGCTGAGATTCTCGCACCCGGGGGAGGGCTTTATGCAAGATCGTCTGAGCAACGCCAAGCGAGCGGGCTTTCTTTTCAATGAACATCCCTCACGGCCTTCCCTAGTTGCAAGGGCCGTGCCACTGACAAACACAGATTCTCGAAAAAAGCATGACAAATCTCATAACAAGCTGTCCACGAATGACTTGGCATTTTCCCTCGTCGGTTTCGCAATCCACTCCGTCCTCACGGTCTTGTGTCCATCGTGTGGCCATGGAGCGACTTGAGGATCGACCCGAAAAAGCCGGAGAATCGCCTAATCCATTATTTATCAATGTCTTACGCCTTGTTGACAGCCGATCACATGGTGTTGCGATTCGGAAACACCACGCCGCCTGAGCGGATTCTGCGGGAGAGGCCGTGCGGCACGTGTTTGGGGCGTCCGATTCTAAGCAGCACCGTACCGCAGTCATACGGGCGACAACGCGCGGTTCCCTGAGGACTCGTATCGAAGACAAGGCCGCAGCCACGGGAAAATCGTCCGTGACAGCCGCGCAGGGTCGTGGTATCGTGCCGGCGACGGTAACCACGGCGGCGGGGCCGTCGCCGGACATCAACGCGTTCGACGGGAATCAACTCCATATGAGACATCCTCAGTGGGGCGTAGCATACCATGAACAGCTCGTCCAACAACGCTATGGCCACTAACCCCGAAGCGTCGCCCGCGCCGGCGCCCCCTGCCCCGATTGTCGAGATGCCCGAGATTCGGCGCACGGCGTCGCCGGCCCATCTGTTGCCGCCCATAGTCTGGCTGTGGGTCGTCTTGCGGCCGAGGGCGATGTTTCGCCGGCAGGTCCAACACCAAAGCCTTGGCAGCGCGATCATCAGCGTGGCGATCAACGTCACGGTAACCGTCGCCATCATCGCCCTGAGCATTCTCAGCGAGGAACACATCAGCGGCAAGGAGTGGTACGGCCTGCTGTTCGGCATGGCGGCGGTGTGGGTCGTGGGCCTTGCGTTCGCGGCGTGCGTAGCGTTGGCGACGGCGCCTGCGATGTCGTGTGCGGCGACGTTTGCAGCGGCGGCGCGACGGTCGGCGTCCGTCGTCGCGGGCATGACGTCGGCGTTCCCCGTGGCGACGCTCCTGTTTGCGCTGATGGTCATCAACGAGGACGCCCTGCGGCGGCAATGGCTGCACCCGGTGTTCGGATACAACTCCTATTTTGCGATGATCATCGCCGGCGGCGCGCTGTGCTTCTGGCCGCTGTGCCTGCTGTGGCTGGGACTACGCAACGAAGGGTACGGCCTGCCAACGCCCGAGCACGAAACGGGCCATTGCCGCTGCGAACGGTGCGGCTACGACCTGACAGTGACCAGCGACCAGGGCACGTGTCCGGAGTGCGGCCATGCGGCCGAGCTCAGCATGGACGGCGCCCGGCGCAGGCTGCCCCTGCCGGAGCAGCATCCCGGCAAAGCGCCGCTCGGGATGTGGCTGGCGGCTTTTGTTCACGCTGCGCTGCGGCCGGTCACCTTCTGGGCCGACAAGCGCGTCCGCACCGACGGGAGCAAGGCACGCAACGCCTCGCTGGCGTTGACGGTCCTGTCGGCGACGGCCGCCGGGCTGATCTTCTTCGTCCTGTTCGGGGTGGTCCTGGTGCTGTTCGAGGATTTTGACTCCGACGACCTGTGGCCACTGACGACCGCATCCCTGTTCGTGTTCGCCTGTACGTTTGCGGTGCTGTTGCTGGGCAACCCGGCGATCGCGCTGACCGCCGTCTGCGTGTCGCGGCTGCGCGGCAATACGTCGCGTCTGGATGAACTGGGGCGGCTGGCCTGGTACTCGGTATCGGCGCCGCAGATCGTCTTCTGCGTGGCCGGTGCGATGGCGGCGGCCATAGGACTGGCATCTGTCTCTGTCTTCACCGATAGCTATCGGGCGCAGGAGGTGCTGCACCTGTCGCGCACTGAAATCGCCATCGCTCAGACGATGTTTGCGCTGCTGGCCTGTGGTTGCGGGGCGATCGCTCTCGGGGCCCTTGCGTGGTCCGTCGTCGCCGCGGTCCGGGCGATGCGCGCGACCGCCCATGCCAACTTCTGACCGACACCGCGGCCGGACGAGACCTCGCCCAGGAGCTTGCTCATTGTACGTCGGATCTGTTGCCTCGAGCTACGTGCTTTCACAACCTCTGTCGGCCCGACCTACGTACTCAGAGAACCTGGACTTCGTTGCCCATGGGCGGCGCGATACTATCGGTGACGTGCAGCGTCATGGGCACAGTGGCATTGCCTGGATCGTGGTTGCCTGCGATCATGGCCTCGACCTTTGAGAGGATGGCTCGCGTCATCTCGATGGGGTCGAAGGTGGCCGCCGTGATCGGCGGCGCGGCGACCTCTCGCGGGCCTTCGGGCATCCAGTTGAAGGAGCAGACGCTGACGTCCTGGGGAATGCGGATGTGAGCGAAGCGTTTTTTACCGAGGAACTCAGCGCACAGGGTGCCGCCCTCGAAGACGACGGCCGTGGGACCGTTGGGGTGGTCGAAAATCGGATCGATGAACAGGTCCGTGTCATAGAGCCGCACGTAGTAGAAGGGAAATGAGCACGTGCGGATCAGTCCGGATTCCTTGAGGTAGTCCATCCACCCATCGTGCTGGAAATCGAATCTGGAGAAAAGGGTGTCGTGGGCTCGGCCGACCATGCAGAGATTGCGGTGGCCGAGGTCGGCGAGTACCTTTGCCATCTGTTGCGCGGCACCGTAGGAGTCGGGGATGACCCAGGGCAGGTCAAGGCTGGGCACTTGACGCATGACCAGTAGCACGGGAAACTTCTGTTCCTTGAGGAGGTGCAGCGTCGTGAGGTACCCCGAGAGGAAACTGACGGCCAGTGCGGCGGCATAGCCCTGACTGGTGAACCGCTGAACAAAGGAGACCTGGTCGAGCAGGGGCCACTGAACGACCTCGGCGGCCAGTCCGCGTCGCAGGGCTTCGTCCACGAGGACGTTCACGGTGACGCCAAGGACGTTGTCGCTCTGGAGCGGCAGATAGCGGTCGGGGACCAGGACGGCGAGACGCCGGTTGCGTAGGTCGGCCTGGCGGACGGCCAGGAGGCGTGCGGCCCGCTCGACGACGCCCTCGCGCACCGTGGCGGCGCGGCGCGGCTCGATGGACACGAGTCTTTGGTCGGCGGCGTGGCGTAGCACCTTGAGCATCGTCAGGTGCGACGTGTGAAACATCGCTTCGAGCTGCCGCACGGGCGGCAGACGTTCGCCGGGCAGCCAGTGCCCGGTGGCCAGTTGTCCAAGCAGCGCCTCAAAAACACGGTCGGCCACATCCTTGCGTGGCTTACCCATGGCCCCATCCCTCCCATCGACTCAGCGCGGGGCGTCGGTGGCCCCTATCCTCCTCCCGGCGGCGCGATGCTGTCGGTCACATGCAACTTCATCGGCACGAGCCCATTCTCGGGCCGCACGGTTCCGTTAAACATCTCGTTGACCCGCTGGACAATGGCCGACATCAGGGCGTGCCAGTCGGGCTCGATGATGGTTACCGGCGGGCAATCCACCACCCAACCATCGTCATGAATTCGGTCGAAAGTGATCACACTCAGATCCCGCGGGATGCGCAGGTAACTGAACTTTGGACTGCGGAGAAATCGCTCGCAGAGGTCGCCGTTCTCGAAGAGCAGGGCCGTGGGACGTTGCGGGTGACTGAACAGGCCGCCCAGGGTCAGGTTCACGTCGGCGAAGGGAACGTAAAAAAGAGGCAGCGCGCAGTCGTCGAGCAGACCGGCCCGCCGCAGGGTTCGGACCCATGCCATTTCTCGCGTCAGGAGTTGAAGGGGGCCGACGTCCAGGGGCCGCCGGACAAGACAGAGGTTGCGGTGACCCAGGGCAGTCAGTTTGGCAACGGCCGCGTACACGGCGCCGGCCTCGTCGTGGTTTACCCAGGGCAGGTCGAGGGACCTGGGCCGGCGATTCAGCAGCAGGAGGGGAAACCGCTGCTGCATGAGAATGTGTACGGCGACGAGGTAGCTCTGGGCATAACCGAGCACGACGGCGGCCGAAAAGCCGCGCGTGGCGAACTCGGCGGCGAACCCGACTTGGTTGAAAACGGGAATCTCGACGACTTCGGCGGCGATGTCCTGCTCGAGGGCGGCGTCGATGAGTCTCTGCGCGACCTCACGATAGTACGTGGCGGATATGTAGTAGTCGGGGATGAGAATGGCGAGTCGCCTTCCCCGGTTAACAGCGCGTCGCGCGGCCAGGAGGGCGCTGGCCCGTTGCGGCGCGTCCGGACAGACGGTGGCCCCCTGCCTCGGCTGGACTGAGATCAATCCGGCGTCTTCGGCCCGGTGAATGACTTCAAGCATCGTGAGCCGCGAGGTCAGAAACTCGGCCTCCAACTGCCGCACCGGGGACAGTCGCGATCCGGGGGGCCAGCGGTTGCACGCGATTTCGCGCAACAGGGACCTCAGAACGGTATCGGCTCGGTCGGGCTTCTTCACGGCGAATCCATCCCCCCTGCCACCCAAGGCGGCGCGACCTCGTTCATTGCGGCGCGGGACCGATGCTCGGCCCATCCATCATCTGAAGCTGCACCACGACGTTCTCGGGGACCAGTTGACCGCCGAGCATCCGGTCCAGCATGTCGGCCGTGCGAGCGGCGGTCTCCTCGACATTGTCCATGACGGCCGCCACAGGCGGACACCACGGCGGCTCGTCGGTGCGTCCGTGGTAGTTGAAGACGGCCACCGAGACGTCCTGCGGCACGCGGAACGGGGCCGTCGGATACCGCGCGACGAACTCCTTCCAGAGGCCGACATAGCCGAAGACCATGGCGGTGGGCCTGTTCCTGAGCTTCAGCAGCGGCGCGAAGAGGTTGGCCTCCTGCTTCGTGGCGACGTAATAGACGGGGACGGCACACTGATCGAGCAGGCCTCGGCCACGGAGGAAGTCGATCCAGCCGTTCACTCGCGACTCGCCGAAACCGAGCCGCTCGTCGTAGGCGGGATAGATGAGACAGAGGTTGCGGTGACCGAGATCGGCCAGCGCGGCGGCAATGCGCTGCGCGGCGGCGTACTCGTCGAATAACAGCAGGGGAAAAGCCATATCGGGTATTCGGCGGTTGAAGACCAGGACCGGAAACCGGTGCTGGCGGAGCAGATGCAGCGTCAGCAGATTCTCGGCATTGACGCCCACGGCCAGTGCGGCGCCGAAATCGTCCAGGAGCAGCCGCTCGACGAACTCCTGTTGTCCGGCGATGGGCCACGGCACAACGCGGATGTCGATGTGGCGATCGGCGGCCCGAGGCGGCAGGTGAGTCTCGAACAAGTCGTGATGATGATACCGCAGGGGCAGGACGGACTCGGGAACCAGCAGGGCGACGCGCCGATGCACGTCGTCGGACCGCATGTCCCGCAGCAGAGTGCGAGCCCGTTGGGGGGCTTCGGTCTGTAGGACGGCGGGGCGGCGGGCCCTTGGCTGGATGACGCCGGCGTCGGCCGCCCGGCGCAGGGCCTCGACCAGCGTCACGCGCGAGGCCCCGAAGCGTCGCTCCAGTTGCCGCACGGTGGGCAACTCGTCGCCCGCGGCCCAGTCGCCGGCGACGATGCAGCGAAGCAGTTGCTCCAGAACGCTCTGAGCTTTGTCGGGCCTGCTCACGCGACCATCTCCATCCCCTGCTCTGCACGCGCTTCGACTTATCTTCATTGCGGCGCCGGGCCGATGCTGTCGGTCCGGTGCACGTCCATGGGAATACGAATACTGGGCGGATGCCAGTCGCCGCGCCAGATGCGGTCGAGCATCTCGATCATGCACTCGATCGAACGCCTCGGATCGTCGTACACGGCCGTCATCGGCGGACACCACGAGGGCAACCTCGTCCGGTACAGCATGTCGAACGTAGCCATGCTCAGGTCTTCCGGAACCCGCAGCCCCAGGTCGCGGCGCCCCATCAGGAACCTTTCCAGCAGATACCCGTATCCGAAAACGATGGCGGTCGGGCGGTTCTCCAGCCGCAGCAGCGGGGCAAACAGGTCCACGTCGTCGCGCGGCCGCACGTAGTAGAGCGGCATGGTACACTCCCCGAGCAGTCCGGTCTCGGCAAGGTAACCGACCCAGGCGTCGGCGCGCTGCCGCGCCTCGCCGAGCCGGTCGTCGAAGGCCATGTAAACCATGCACATGTTGCGATGGCCCATCGCCGCCAGCGCCGAGGCAATCTTGCGGACCGCGCCGCGCTCGTCCAGAAGAACCGATGGGACATCGGTCTCCGGAATGCGGCGGTTAAAGACGACCAGCGGAAAACGCCTGCGTCGCATCTCGTGAACCGTCGGCAGCAGCCATCCGCTCAGCCCGAACGCCAAGGCCCCCATGAATCCGCGGCGGATCAACCGTTCGACGAAGCGCGGCTGGTCGCTGGCGGGCCAGGGGACGATCTTGACCGTCATGTTCCTGTCGGCTGCGGCCTGCGGCAAAAACCGCTCGATAGCCTGGCCGAACGTGAACCGGGGCGGTAGAAACCCCTCAGGTATCAATACGGCAACGCGGCGATGCGCCGGTATCGCCATGCTCGCGACAAACAATCTCGTCGCCCGGTCGGCAGCCCCCGGAGCTACCGTGGCAAAGTGTCGAGGGGAGACGCGGATCAGCCCCTCGTCGGTCAATCGCTTCATGGCGGCAAGAATCGTCACGCGAGAAACAGCGAATTCCTTCTCCAGTTGCCGGACGACCGGAAGGCGCTGTCCTTCATCCCAGAGCCTGTCGGCCAATCGCCGCAGCAACCCGTCGCGCACCAGATCCGCCAGAGTGCGTCTCACCGCAACAACTCCCACCCCCCTTACGACTAATACCATGTACCATGGACACACATGGTGGTATATCGTGGTGGTTCAAAGAAGAATACTCTCTTTCGCGGCACCTGTCAATCGACGAGGCGGACGCAGGGGGCGGAAACTGTCGCAAGAGACCGCAGGCGGGCCGCAAGTCGCTGCGCCACAAGGAATTCCACAAGGCCGCATGTCGTGTTTTTTTCGCCTCGGAAATACACTTGTCTTGGTTGCTGGCGACCTGAGCGTGGTTTATACTTGTGGTGCAACGAGGCCAGGAGGCCGACCTGAGGTTTGCAGAGGTAGGTGCAGTTTCCGGGGGTCTCGGGGGGG
>CAZCOA010000009.1:0-76842 GCA_964500225.1 uncultured Anaerolineaceae bacterium
TCAACGACACATCCGCAATATACTGCATCACGATTCGGTTGCACATTCCACACAATTACGATTCGAAACAACATGAAATCGGTTGTCGTCGCTGCGGATTCCGTAATGGCGGCGGCTTTGGGGCGATCCTTGTTCGGCGTCCCGGCTGCGCCTAGAATGCCCTGAGAGAGGAGGTTCGACCATGGCCGACGATGCGACCGTCCGACTGACCCTGCGGCTCGGGGGGATGCACTGCGCCGGCTGCGCCGCAACGATCCAGAAGGCCCTGCGCGGCGCAGCAGGCGTCGTCGAGGCCAACGTCAATTTCGCCGCCGCCGAGGCCGAGGTCCGGTTCCGGCCCGGCGAGACCGGCGCCGAGTCACTCGCCGACGTGGTTCGCCAGGCCGGGTATCAAGCGTTTCCCATTGCCGCCGCCGACGCGGCCGAGGCCGCCGCTGCACAGGACCAGGCCGACGCCGAGGCGGCCGCTGCGCGCCGGCGGCTCGTCGTGGCCTGGGCGTTCACGGCGCCCATGGTTCTGCTCATGGCTGCGCACATGCTGCTGGATCTCATGCCGCACGGCCGCGCGATGGTTCTGTACGAGGCGGCCATGATGATTCTGGCCGTGCCGGTGCTGGCCTGGGCGGGCGGGGCCGCGTGGCGCAGCGCGCTGCGCAGTGCGCGCCGGGCCGCGCCGAATATGGATGTGCTCATCGTTCTGGGGTCGGCGGCGGCATGGTTCACGGGGCCGTTGCACGCGGCAGGCGTGGCCGGCGCGAGTTTTGCCGGCGTGTCGGCGATGATCATGGCGTTTCATCTGACGGGGCGGCACTTGGAGGCTCGGGCCCGGGGCCGGGCGGGGCAGGCCATCCGCGCCCTGTTGGAACTGGGAGCGCGGACGGCCCGCGTCTTGCGCGACGGACGCGAGGCGGATGTCCCCGTGGCGGACCTGGCCGTGGGCGACCTGATGCTTGTCCGCCCGGGCGAGAAGATACCCACCGACGGCGTCGTGGAGGAGGGCCGCAGCACCGTGGACGAGTCGATGGTCACGGGCGAATCGCGTCCCGTCGCTAAGGCGCCCGGCGATGCGGTGATCGGCGCCACAGTGAACCAGTCGGGTGTCTTGCGCGTCCGCGCGACGAAGGTCGGCGCCGAGACGTTTCTGGCCCAGGTCGTGCACCTCGTGAAGCAGGCCCAGGCCGGCAAAACACCGGCCCAGGACCTCGCCGACCGCGTGACCCTGTGGTTTGTTCCGGCCGTGCTGGCCCTGAGCGCCGCGACGCTGGTGATTTGGTTGGCCGCTCCGGAGACCGTGGCCGCCGTGGCCGACCGCGTGCGACCGTACATTCCCTGGATTCCGGCGGTCCGGGAGGTGGGGCGTGTGTCGGCGGCGCTCTATGCCGCCGTGGCCGTTCTGGTGATCGCGTGCCCGTGCGCGATGGGTCTGGCCACGCCGACGGCGGTGATGGTGGCGACCGGCTGGGGGGCTTCGCGCGGGCTGCTCTTTCGCCATGCCGCCGCCTTGGAAACGCTTGGTCGCGTGCGGCTGGCGGTCTTCGACAAGACCGGGACGCTGACCGTCGGCCGTCCGGGCGTGACCGACCTGGCGCCGGTGCCGGGGGTCGGCGACGGCGAGTTACTCGCCGCGGCGGCGGGCGTAGAAGCCTTCAGCGAGCATCCGCTGGCGGCTGCCGTGGTCGAGGCGGCGCGTCGTCGCGGCGTCGCTCCCCTGGCGGTCCGCGACGTGCAGGCCGTGCCTGGACGGGGCGTGACGGGCCTGGACGATCAGGGGCACATGGTCCGCGTCGGCCGCGCAGAGCTGACCAGTGAGGCCGGCATCGAGGTGTCCCCCGTGGCGGCTGCGGCGGAAGCGGCTCAGCGCAATGGGCGCACCGTGATGATCGTCTCGCGTGGCGTGCGGCTGCTGGGGCTGGTCGCCGTGGCCGACGCGCTGAAGCCCGGCGCGGCCGAGGCCGTGGCCGAGCTGCGACGACTCGGCGTCGAGGCCGCCATGATCACCGGCGACAACCGACCCACCGCCGAGGCCATCGCCCGGCAGGCCGGCATCGGCCAGGTGACGGCCGAGGTGTTGCCGCACCAGAAGGCCGATGCCATCCGGCATCTTCAGCAGACCCGCCGCGGTCCCGTGGCCATGATCGGCGATGGTATCAACGACGCCCCGGCCCTGGCGGCCGCCGACGTGGGCGTCGCCCTCGGCACCGGCACCGACGTGGCCATCGAGTCGGCCGACGTGACCCTTGTTCGCAGCGACCTGGATGCGCTGGTCGCTGCCGTGCGGCTCTCGCGGGCCGCGTCGCGCGTGATCCGACAAAACCTCGCATGGGCCTTCGGCTACAACCTGGTCGCCGTGCCCCTGGCCGTTCTCGGGCTGCTACACCCGGTCGTTGCCGAAATCGCCATGGCCGTCAGCGGCCTCACCGTCGTCGGCAATTCCCTGCGACTGTGGCGGCGATGACGACGGGCGGCCGTTCCTTGCGGTCACGGCCCGCAACAAACCTTGACGTGCGGCTCGTTCGCGAAGGCGCTTTCGTCGTCGGGGTCGGTTGTGTATAATGCTCCGGCCTTGGACTGATCCGGGGCCTTTTCGTTGCGGGAGACCGTGTGAAGGCGTTCATTCGCGCTCTTGGCTACTGCTGGCCCTATCGCTACCGGATCGTGGCGGCGTGGCTCTGCGCCATCATGGTCAGCGTGCTCTATTCGTCCAGTATTTCGTCCACGTTGCCGCTATTTCGGCTGTTGTTCGGCCAGACGGGCGTCAGCGTCGATGCCGTGGACGAGACACTTTCCGACGGGTCCGTCCACAGGGTCCATTCGGTGACGCTTCCCAGCGGCTACACCGTTCGGCTGGTGCCGGCGGGGGAGCCGCTGAGGATCGACCAGGAGGCCCGCGTAGCCGAGGTGCCCGACGGCTACCGGATCTATCCCGGCGGCCTCCAGCGGTTTGTTCTCCAGGCCGAAGGCAAATGGTATCAGAAGTACATAGCCGCCGTGGTGGACCGCATGCCCGAGGACCGCGCCCGGGCACTGGCCGTTCTGATGCTGTTCATTGTGGCTCTGACGGCCCTGCGCGGCATCTTCCGTTATCTGAACGAGTCGCTGGTGTCGTACGTGGCGTGCCGCAGCGTGCTGGACCTGCGGCTCAGGGCCTTCGACAAGGTGCTCCGGCTGCCGCTGGGGTACTTTCAAAAGCGCGGCGGCGCCAGCGAAGCCTCCAGTCGCCTGATCAACGACGCCTTCGCGGTGCAGGAAGGGCTCCAATCGATCTTCGGCAAGGTGGTGACCGAGCCGCTGAAGGCGGCGGGGTGTCTGGCGGCGGCGGCGTGGTTCGCCACGCAGATTGATCCGCGCCTGCTGTTGCTGATTTTGGTGATTGGGCCGCTGACGGCCTGGTTGGTGCGGACGTTTGCCAAACGGATGAAGCGGGCGACGAAGCGGCAACTTCAATCGGCGGCACAGATTCTGGGTATTCTGGAAGAGACCCTGGCGGGGTTGCGGATCGTCAAGGCGTACTCGATGGAAGGCCGGGAGCGTAAGCGGTTTTTCCGCGAGGGGCGTGTGTTCCTGAAGTACTCGCTCAAGGCATTCCGAACGCAGGTGGCCACGGGTCCGAGCCTGGAACTGATGGCCACGGTGGGGGTGGCGCTGGCGGTGATCGCCGGGGCGTTTCTGATCGGCGAGCGGATCGGCCAGCGGCAGGAATACATGATGGCGTTCTTCGCGGCGATGGTCGGCGCGCTGGATCCGCTGCGCAAGATGACGAACATCAACAACCGGATCCAGATGGCGATCAACGGGGCGGAGCGGATTTTCGAGCTGACCGACGCCGAGCCGGAGGCCCACTCGGGCCGCCAGGGCAAGCATCTGCCGCGTCTGAGTCGTAGCATTTGTTTCGATCATGTGTCGTTCGCGTACGATCCGGCGGGCGAGCAGGTGCTGCGCGACATTTCGTTCGAGGTGGCCTGCGGCGAAGTCATTGCCATTGTCGGTCGCACGGGTTGCGGCAAGAGCACGCTGGTGAACCTGATTCCACGGTTCTACGTGCCGACCGAGGGTCGCATTCTGATCGACGGGTGCGACACGGCCGAGGTGTCGCTGCGCAGCCTGCGGGACCAGATCGGCGTGGTGAGCCAAGAGACGATTTTGTTCAGCGACACCGTGGCGGCGAATATCGCCTACGGGAGCCGTCCAGCGGTTCGTGCCCGTGGTCGCAGCGGGCGTGTGACGCGGGAAGAGATCGTCGAGGCGGCGCGACTGGCGCATGCGGCCGAGTTCATCGAACGGATGCCCGGAGGGTACGATGCCGAACTGGGCCCTCAAGGGGCGACGGTCTCGGGCGGCCAGAGGCAGCGGATCGCCTTGGCGCGGGCGATCATTCGCGATCCGGCCATTCTGATTCTGGACGAGGCCACCAGCGCCCTGGACGAGGAAACCCAGTCGCTTGTGCAGGACACCCTGGAACGGTTCGTCCGCGGCCGCACGGTGTTCATCATTGCGCACCGGCTGTCCACGGTGGCGTTGGCGCATCGGATTGTGGTTATGGACAGCGGCCGCATCGTGGACATCGGCCGTCACGACGAGTTGATGGCCCGGTGCGAGTTGTACCGTCGTCTGCGCGATACGGGTTTCGAGGACGCCTGACCGGTGGCGGCGGAGGGCTGGGACGACGTTTTGGGTCGGCCTGGGTCTGGGCCGCCTGAGGGCATGACGCCTGGGAGGGCGTCCGTGGGCGGCCGGCCGGGAGGGGGCATTTCGGTGGCCAACAAGGCGGTTTCTGTGCAGAAACGAGACGGCAACGCCCGATAATCGGGTCGGCGACGACGCTGCGAGCGTGGAGGCGTAGCCGGCGACGTCAGCCGACCGATCTTCTCTGTGTTCTTCTGTGTAGCTGCATGGAGCCATCAACGGGCCGTTCCCATCGGGGTGCCGGCGTCGGGAAAAGCCTTGTATCAGTAGTGTTGACAGGGATATGAGTTCTGCTATACTTTTTGGCTGCCGCATTGCGTGTTGATGCCGGTCGCGGCGTGGTCCGTGGAATCGTCGTTCGGACCCCCGCGGCTGCATGGCGCAGGGGGGGCGGTTTTTGTTGGCGGCTGGGAGCCGGGGCTCGTTGCGATCCCGATTCTGCGGCTTCAGCCGTTCGGGTGTTGATTTAGACCAGGGCGAACAAGAAGGAGTACCTTGGCGTGGTCAAACAAGCCCGCATTACCCGCCGCATGCCGGCGGCGTTGCTGTTGATGGTTTTGGCGGCCCTGGCGTTGACCGAGGGTTGCGCGCCGAACTGGATCGGCCGGTACAACGAACTGGCGTTCTGCACGCCGAAGCGGGTGCGTAACCCGATCTGGGACTCGTTCGACGAGTGGTACGAGGATCTGCGGTACTGGGTTCAGGAAGAACTCGAACAGGAAGTGGATTTTCCGGGGCCGCTGCCGAGCGACCTGAAGCCGCCGGAGGGCAACTACATTCTGGGGCCGTTCGACCTTCTGGAGATTACGATCAACGACCTGTTCCAGCCTGGGGTGCGTCACCTGGAGCGGGTGCGCATAGCCGAGGACGGGAACATTCAGTTGCCCTATGTAGGTCGTGTGCAGGCGGCGGGCCTGTCGGCGGCAGGGTTGGAGCAGCGGCTGATGGCGATGTACTCGCCCGATCCGTTGGCGGACCCGAAGATTTCGGTGTTTATCAGCGAGTACCGGAACCGTTTCTGCTATTTCATGGGTGCGGTCAATCAGCCCGGGATGTACCCTTTGCTGACGCCGGATATGGAACTGCTTCAGGTGGTGGCGCAGGCTGGCGGCGTGTCGCCGATGGCCGAACAGTTTGCGTATCTGTCGCGGCGGTTCACGGCGGAAGAGCTGAACCGGCTGCTGCTGGAATCGTATGCCGAGGACGGCGAGGGCGCGGATAAGGACAAAGAGAAGGGGCAGGGCAAGAAGAATACGGGTTCGGAGGTAGCGCCGGGCGAGGCGGAATCGGAGTCGCCGAAGGCGTCGTCCGAGGGCGCGGCGGCCTCGAACGGATCGCACAAGCTGACTCCGATGGAGGAGTTGCAACTGCTGACGCAGGGGCGGACGCCTCCGGTGAAGGAGGAGGCGGCGGCCGGGGAGGCCGAGCCGGCGGCGCCGGCTGAGGCGTTGGTCCCCGAGGCGCCGGCGGCTCCGTCGTCGGGCAACGGCGGCGAGTGGAAATTCGTGGACGGCCGGTGGGTCCAGACGGGCGCCGCGGCGGCGCCTGCCGAGGGCGACGCCGGCGCGACGGCGGCAGGGTTCACGCTGCCTGAGGACGGCAAGGTGGATCTGGCGACGTTGCCGGAGTCGCTCCAGAAGAAGCTGGCGCGGCTGGGCATTGTTCAGGGCGGGGAGGGGTTGCGGCGGATCATCCGGATTGACATTCGCGCGGCGCTGCAACTGGATCCGACGCAGAATCCCGTGATGCGCAACGGTGACGTGGTGAACTTTCCGGAACCGGCGGCGGGCGAGTGGTACATCAACGGCGAGGTGGCTCGCCGCGGGGTGTACAGCCTGACGGGTCGGAAGATTACGCTGTTGCAGGCGATTGCGGCGGCGGGCGGTTTGACGGAAGTGGCGATTCCGAAGCGCGGGGAAGTGGTGCGTCGGGTCGGGGAGAACGAGGAAGAGATCATCTACTTCGACCTGGCGAAGATCGCCAAGGGCGAGTCGCCGGACTTTTTCCTTCAGCCGGACGATTATATCAACATCGGGACGGACCAGGGAGCGATCTGGATGGCGGTGCTTCGCAACGCGTTCCGGGCGACCTATGGGTTTGGACTGGTGTACGACCAGAATTTCGCCGATATCTATCCCTTCAGAGGGGACATACAGCCTCTGTTCGGCCGCAACTGAGACAGTGTGGCTGCATAGCGTTCCGGGAATGCCGGGGCAGGGAGTCCCCGCGGATGGGCACCAGACCCAGGCCACGGCACGGCCCTTGGCGCGTTCATGTATGCTGACAGTGTCATCCGGCAGCCGGGCCGCCTATTCTGCCGTATAATCCCCTGCGGGCCGGGGCATATGGCAAGGTCCGCGGACGTCTGCCGGCGCGATGCGTCGCAGCGGGAGTCCGCGGCCGGCGTGACCATTGTTGACTGGGGCAGGGACGATTCGGTGAATCCAGACACTCCTCACGAGGCCTTCCACGATGCCCGCCTGGCCCGCAGACGATGGGATGTCGTCTGTGCGGCGATCATGATCCTTCCACTGGCGTTGATGGCCTTCCAGGGTGACATAGTACAAGGGGTCGCCGAGCGGTTCGACCGCCAGGGCGCCAGCGCGGCCATACGGAAACTGAGCGTCGAGTTGCGCGGCGTGGAGGAGGAACTCAAGAGCCCGGTGCTGACGACGCGCCGTGCGGCGTACCTTCAGGATCGCAAGAGTGCTCTGGAGCTGGAGATACGGAATCTGCGGGAACCGATGAAGCAGGCCGCGGCGGCGTGGAATTTCTCGGCGGTGAAGCTGTGGCCGCTGGTTTTGCTCCTTGGGCCGCTGGTGATGGCGGCGATCTGGTACCGGCTGGATGTGTCCGAGCGTCAGGCGCTCTATGAAGGGGCGTTGTCGGACGGATCTCGCAATCGCGGGCTGATCGTGGCGCTGGCGGCGATGGGAGTGTTCTGGCTCGGCGGTTGGCGGCACAGTGTGCTGGTGCAGGCGGTGGTGGCGCACCAGGGGGATGCGGTGCCGTGGCGGCCGGGGCTGTGGATGGAACTGAGCTGGCTGATCCCGGTTTACCTGAGTCTGGTGGTCTGGTCGTGGGGCTTCGTGTATGCCTACGCGGGCCGCGCGGGCGTGCGTCGGGTGTGGCTGCCGGGGGCGGTGTTCATGGGGCTGATGATCCTGGGCTACGGCACGGAGTCGGGCAGTTGGGTCAGCCTGTGGGACACGCATTCGCAGTGGGGTTACGGGTATTTGATCGGTCCGGTTGCGGCGATGCTCTTTTACTTCCTGTTGCTGGAACGGACCGGGCTGGTGGGGAAGTTGTCCGGGCAAGAAGAGGTCGGGCGGGGACATGAGGCCGGCGTGTTGCTGACGCCGGCGACGACGGAGGCGGTGGATCCGTCGGCCTCGTTTGGGCCTCGTGGCCTGTTGACGGCCTGGGGCCTGGTGGGTGTGGTGCTCGGGCTTGTGGCGTTGGCGGGGGCGACGCATCCGCTCTGGGTGGATCGGCTGGTGGGCGGCACGGCGGAAGTGGCCGAACCGATCAAGATGGTGCTGATGTTCTGGTACGTGCCGCTCGTGGCGGGCGGCGCGGCGCTGGCGCTGGGTCTGTGGCTGCGATGGGCGTCGGCGGATCGCGGGGACGTGGCGGTGCGTCTGGCGGGGTTGGCGCTGGTGATTGCGGCGGCGCTGTGGCGGTGGCACGCCGGGTCGCTGAAGGTGCGGTATTTTGCGGACATTACGCTGATTCCTGTGGTTTTGGGGTCGCTGGTGGCATTGGGGGGGGGGCGTCTGGGACGGGTGGGGTGGGCGCCGGTGCTGTTTGTGGCGTTGGGGGTGCCGTGGCCGGAGCGGTATTATGTGGCGATGGCCTTACGGCCGCAGCGCTGGGCGGCGATCATGGCCGAGCGGTTCATGCATCTGTGTGGATACGATCTGTGGCGTGAAGGCAACAAGCTCATCATGGACCCGGCGACGGGCGAGGGTCTGACGGTGGCGGATGAGTGCAGCGGCCTGAGGATTCTGTTCGCATTCGTGGCGTTGAGCGTGGTGTACGCCTATCTGAGTCCTCGTCCGGCGTGGCGTCGGGCGGTGATCGTGTTGTCGTCGGTGCCGATCGCGGTGTTCTGCAACTTCGTTCGTGTGTCGTTGATGGCGTTGTTGTATAGGTGGGGCTTCAAGGAGATCGCGCACGGGATGACGCACGAACTGGCGGGTTTTGCGATGTTGCCGCTGGCGTTTCTGTTGTTGTGGGCCGAGATGCGGGCGCTGGACGGGATCGAGCGCATTGCGGACTGGGTGGCGGCGGATCCGAGCCGCAAAGGTCGCGCGGCGTCGGGCGAGGAGGTCGAGCCATGACGAGGTGCCGGTTCGGCGAGCGGGGGCGGGCGATTCGTCGCGGAGGCGTCTGGTGTCGCGGGTCGGCGCAGGCGGCGAGCGTGGCGCTGACGTCGGCGGTGGTGTTGGTGCTGCTGGCGTCGGGCTTGGGGTATCGGATTCGGAGCATGTCGCGCGGGGAATCGTCGAGGCCGTCAACGCCGCTGCGGAAGGCGTTCACGACATTTCCGACGGACTTTTTGGAATATCAGTGGCGTCACGGGCGTCTGGACGAGGCGATCGAGAAGGCCACGGGGGCCGAGGCGTACCTGAAGATGACGGGGTTCCGCAAGGGCGATACGAGCCTGATGGAGCTGTACACGAGCTATGTGGGCAAGGGCGCGACGATGGTGGAGCACGAGCCGCAGGTGTGCTACGGCGCCCAAGGCTGGTCGCTTCCATACGGCATCCTGCGGGCGAAGATCGACGGATTGACGGTCCGCCTGACCGACGGGTCGATGGGGCCGTTGCCGGTGAACGTGTTTCTGTTCGAGAAAGACGTGGATCGTCAGATGGTGGTGAACTTCTATTGCATCAATGGGCTGTACACGGACAGCCGCGTGGACGTGCGGGTGATGGCGGATCGTCCCGGGGGGTATTATGCACAGACTCGGGTGAGCATGGCGCTCAGCGGCGTGGAGTGGATGCAGATCGACCCGAGTCGGGTGTCGCAGAGTCGTAGTTTTGTTCGGGCGGCGGAAGTGCTTCGTTATGTGGTGCCGGTGCTGGAGCGGGAATATCTTCCGCCGGCGCCGCGGGAATGATCGTAGGTCGGCGATTGTCGCGGCGTAGGCGGCGTCGGTGGCCCAAGAGGAGACTGATCGGATGAACCGCAGGCTGGTGGTATTGGTGCTGGTGTTGGCGATGTCGGCGATCATCGGCGTAGGGCTGTTTGTGTTGCTGCGTGGGCCGAAGGATCCGACGGCGGACATTGCGCGCGCCCAGGAGCTGATGGCCCAGGCGGCGACGGATCCGGCCAAGTACCGCGAAGCGATCATGGTGCTGAAGGGGTCGGGGGGCCAGAATCGGGGCGATGTGTGGATGATGCTGGGGGAGTGCTACCGGAAGCTGCCTCAGCCGGATTACCGGATGGCGTTGGAGTGTTACCGGAACGCGGTGGAGCGGTCGCCGGAGAATGTCGAGTACCGGAAGACGTACATCGACCTGCTGATCGGGGGTCGTCTGCTGAGCGACGCGTTTGGGCAGGCACAGCGGTTGCAGGAGCTTCAGCCGGAGTCGCCGGAGCCGTATCGGCTGATGGCGAAGATCGAGTTTTTCCAGTCGGAGATGGAATCGGGGATCGTGGAGAAGCGTCGTCGGCTGGAGTCGGCGCTGGCGTCGGCAGACAAGGCGATCGCGCTGTCGCCAGGGGAGATGGCCAATTATGAGATGAAGATCCAGATTCTCTTGAGCAGCAGCGACAAGGAGCGGATGGACGAGAATCTGGTTTTGGCGGCGGCGACGGCGCGTGCGGCGGTGGCGGCGTGCGAGGACAAGACGTCGGCGATGCTGAGGGTGGCGACAATCCTGACGCAGCATGCGTCGCACTTGCAGGGTTCGGGCAAGCCGCGCGAGTCGGAGGCGAAGTTGAAGGAGGCCTCGGAGGCATACCGCGAGGTGCTGTCGCAGGACGGCAAGAACGTATCGGCGCTGGTGGGGTTGGGCCATATCGCCATGGTGCGAGCGCAGCGCGAGAAGGGGACGGCTCGAGAAAAGCTGTACGAAGAGGCGGAAGGTCGCTTCCAGGCGGCGATTGCGGCGGATCCGACGAGCGACACGGGGTACCTCGGCTTGGCGCGATTGAAGGCGCAGGAGGGGCAGGCGGCTGAGGTGCTCAGGGTGCTTCGTGACGCGCTGAGCAAGTGCAAGCCGACGGCGGAACTGACGGAGCAGCCGCAGATCGAGGCTCGTCGGGAAGTGCTGGCGACTGTGGCGAACATGTTGCTGGATCAGGTGGGGGATGCGGCCGCGGCGGAGGAGGCTCGCCGATGGGTGGACGAGATGGAGCAATTGAAGCCGGCGGACGAGGCGGCGATGGCGTACCTTCGCGGTCGTCTGGCGGCGCGCGACGGGGACGTGCGCGAGGCGCAGGGGCTGCTTCAGAAGGCGGTGCAGATGCGTCCGGGGAACCCGGAGTATCATCGGCGTCTGGCGCAGATCTACCAGGCGCAGAACCTGTTGGGGAAGGCCCGGGAATCGTACGACGAGGCGTTGCGTCTGATGCCGGAACGATTCGACATACGTCTGGAGCGAGCCCAGTTGCTTCTGGCCCTGCGTCAGTTTGCATTGGCCGAGAGTGAGAGTCGCAGCGTTATCGCAGCCAACAACAACTATGTGGCGGCGATGATTCTGGCGCAGGCGTTGACGGGCCAGGGCAAGTACGGCGAGGCGTTGTCGGTGGCCGAGCAGATGATCAAGTTGGCGGAGAAGATGCCGCAGGGGTATCTTCTGAAATCGCAGATTCTGCTGAGTGCGGGTCGTCCGCCGTCGGAAGCGTTGTCGGCGTTGACGGCGGGCCTGGACAAGCAGGCGGATCCGCGGATGCCGCTGTACGAGGAGGCGCGGAGGATCTGCGCGCAGTACGACCTGAAGGATCAGACGCAGAAGCTGAAGCAGCGGATCGAGGGCGACGCGTCGTTGACGGCCAAGGACCGCCAGCGGCTGGCGCTGTACGACAGGACGGCGGCGGACATTCCGAACGAACTGGACCAGCAGATGGCGTCGGATCCGCAGAATCCGGATCCGGTGATCCGCAAGGCGATGTGGTACGTTCACGAGGGGAAGGTGGACGAGGGGCTGGAGTTGTACCGGCGGGCGTACGAGCTGGCGTTGGCGGGGAAGAAGGACGCGCAGGTGCGTCTGGTGTGGGACAACGTGTGGACGCTGCTTCTGACGCGGGAAGGCGGTCGGGAGAAGGCGAAGGAGTGGATCGAGCGGCTTCCTGCGGACATGAAGACCGAGCGTGAGATGGCCGAAGGGCTGTTGACGCTGATGGAGGGGGCGGAGCCTGCAGCGGATCGGATCAAGGGGATGAGCAGCGCCGAGCAGGCGGCGTACCGGACAGGGCGGATCAACGAGGCGATCCGGGTTTTCAAGGACTTGGAGAGCCGCGACGAACTGGGGACGGACGTTCGGATCATGCGTGCGTTGGCCCGTGCGTACTATCTGCTGGCGATGCAGGGGGGCGCGGACCGGGCGGCGTCGCTGGGTCAGTCGGAGAAATACTGCCTGGACCTGATCCGCATTCAGCCGCAGGATCTCCAGAGTCATTATATGTTGTTGGACGTGTGCATGCAGATGCCGGCCTACGACCGTGTGGTGACGCAGGCGAATGAGTTGCTGAAGTTGAGCCCGAACGACGTGGTGGCGTTGGACCGGATGGCGCAGGCCCGGCAGATGCAGGGGAACCGCAAGGAAGTGGTGCGTCTGCGGGAGCAGATCCGCGGGGTGCAGCCGGGGAACACGGGGAACCTGTATGTTCTGGGTCAGGCCCAGGAGGCGACGGGGGATCTGGCGGGAGCGGAGAAGACGTACCGGGACTTGTTGACGATTCAGCCGCACCAGAGCGACACGACGCTGGCGTTGGCGTTGCTGCTGGTCCGCCGGGGGAACCGGGCGGAGGCGGAGTCGTTGATGGCCGACCTGGAAAAGGCGTTGCCGTCGGATGCGGCGGCGTTGCGGGCGTTGAGCGTGTACTGGCAGAACGTGGGTCAGTTCGACAAGGCGGTCGAGTACGCGCGTCGGGCGCAGTCGTCGGTGGCGGAACCCCTGGCGGGGGATGTGTTGTTCACGGTGTCGGCGTGCATCACGGCGGGTGACGCGTCGGGCACGGTGGAGGAGCGGACGCGTCGGCTGACGGAAGCCTCGGGTCTGCTGGAGGCGTATCTGAAGAAGCATCCGGACGAATTGCCGATGCGGATTCAGTTGGCGGACGTGCTGCGTCGGATACCGGGCCGCGCGGCGGACGCGGAATCGCTGACGCGGGACATTGTGAAGAAGTCGCCCGAGGCGGCCAATGCGCGGACGCTGTTGGGCCGGATTCTGCTGGACAAGGCCCTGACGGCGCAGGTCAATGGCCGGGAGGCGGAGTTTGCGGAGTCGCTGTCGCAGGCACGTCAGGTGGTGTCGGGGGTGCTGAACGAGCAGCGGACGTACGGCGAGGCGCGGCTGTTGTCGGGCGAGATCGAGATGGCGGGCGGGAACCTGAGCGAGGCGGCGGTGCAGTTGCGTCAGGTGGCGGCCGAGGATCCGGCCTACGTGCGAGCGCTGGCCCTGTTGGTGGAGGTGAGCCGTCGGCAAGGCAACCGGCAGACGATGATGGCGACGCTGACGGAGCTGCTGAAGCTTCAGCCGCAGAACCTCAACGCGCGGCTGCAATTGGCGGATCTTTTCGCCCGGGACCAGGCGTACGACCGTGTGGAGCAGTTGATGGACGAGGGGTTGCAGTACGCGCCGGGACATCCGCAGTTGGAGCTGGTGCTGTGCCAGGCGCTCTTGATGCAGCGTGACGCGGGGAAGGCGTCTCGTGCGTTGAAGATCGCAACGGGGCTGACGGAGCGGTTTCCGGGAAACTCGGAGGTATGGGGTTCGTGGTCGGCGGCGAAGAACGCGCTGAACCAGTCGGGGGAAGCGACGGCGAAACTGGAGGCGTTGGCCAAGGAGCCTCCGGCGGCCGGGGTGGCGTCGTCGGTGGCGTTCGGTCGGCTGCTGGCGGCGCAATATCTGAGGCTGGACCGCCGGGACGACGCCCGCAAGGTGTTGGACGGACTGATTCAATCGCACCGGCAGGCTCCGGAGGTGTTGACGGCGTACGCGGACGCGTATGCGTTGCTGACGGACGGGCAGAAGCCGGGGTGGGCGGGCGAGGCGGTTCGGCTGCTGGAGCAGGCGCTGAAGGATTTCCCGCCGAGCGCGGAGAATGGCCAGAGCTTGGTGTTGGCGCGGTACCTGGGTCGGATGTATCTGCTGGAGGGCAAGGCGGACGAAGCCCGGCGCGTGATGCAGGAGGTGTTAAAGATTCAGCCGAAGTTCGCGCTGGTGCTGATGGACCTCGGGGAACTGGAGCTGAGCCAGAAGAACATCGATGCGGCGATCGAGAAGTTGGAGGCGGCCGTTGCCTTGGATCCGGGGCTGTGGCAGGCCTTGAACAACTTGGCGTGGGCGTTGGCGACGGAGAAGGGCGATCTGGCGGGGGCCCGGACACGAATCGACCAGGCTCTGCGGCTTCAGCCGCGTCACTGGGCCTTGCTGGATACCAGCGGATGGGTTCACTACCTGACGGGGGACTACCGGTCGGCGGAGCGTGAGCTGGAGGAGTCGCTGGCGGCGTCGCCCAGTGCGGTCACGAAATACCACCTCGGGATGACGCTGGTGAAACGAGCGGAACAGGCGACGGCGGAGTCGGCGAAGGCGGACCTGAAGGCGCGAGCGAAAAAGCTGTTGGGAGAATTTGTGGCCGAGGACAAGGATCCTGGGCACGAGCGGGAGCGGACGGAGGCCGAAAAAGTCTTGAAAGGCCTGTAGGGCCAACCGATAATAAACAGGTTCGCTTTGTCGGGCCGAATTGAGGACCATGAGGTAGGGGCACAATGAGCTACGATACCCAGCGACAGACTGCATCGAACCCCGTGGGCCGCCCTGCCGGTGCGGCCGTCCGCGAGCCGGCGGCGCCGATGGGCGCACTGAGTCTGGCCGAAGTCTTGGGCACGATGCGGCGGCATATGGTACTGATCATCGTGCTGTTCGTGCTGGTGGCCGGGGCGGGAACAGCCGTCACGATCTATCAGTACAAGTACCATCCGATCTATGAGGCGTCGGGAACCATTGTGGTGCTTCCCGCGGCGACGGCCGGCCAGCAACAGGGGATCGTCAACACCGTTGAGCAGGCGTTGCCGGTAGGCGTTCTGGAATCGTTTATCAACGAACAGGTGCAGCGGATTCGTGAAGACTACGTATTGCAAAAGTCGCTGAGTCCGGACGTTGCCGACCAGATCATCAAGGAACTGGCGCGCGACACCGAGCGCATCGACGGCGGCAATGAACGGGACCGGGCGTCGATGGAGGCGGCGGACGAGCGCGTGCGGCAGCGGACGGCGTACATTCAGGAACAGTTGTTCCCGGCAGGTCGGGCGTCGTCGATGTCGGCCATGGTGGTGTGGCTCCAGAAGGAGTTGCGCGTGACGAACCCGTTCAAGACGTTCACGATCGAGGTGAAGCTGCGCAGCAGGAATCCGAAGCTGGCGGCGAGCCTGGTGAACTCGGTGCTCGAGAGCTACATGGTGGCGTACCGGGAACGTCGGCGGCGCAATGAGCAGAGCAGTCTGACGGGGCTTCAGGAGCAGTTGGACAGCCTGCTTCCGGAGTTGAGGAAGGCGGAGACGGCCCTGGCGGCCGAACGCGAGCTGGCGGTGACGCCGTATGTGGGGATGGATCGTCCGAACATCGCCGGCGAGGTTCAGTACTACGAGGGCGAGTTCGCGAAGGCGGACCTGGAGGTGTTCCAGCTCCAGGTGCTTCAGGCGCAGATGACGGGATCGGCGGGGCCGGAAGGTGCGGAGGGGGCCGAACCGCCTGCGGCGAAGATGACGCCGGAGCTCCAGTTGACGATGGAGAGCGACCGCGCGCTGGCTGCGTTGCGCGGGGTGTTGACGAACCTCAAGAGCAACCGCGAGATGCTCCTGAAGCAGGGTTACGGCAAGACGCACCAGTCGGTGCTTGCGGTGGACGCGCAGATTGCCAGCGCGGAGATGGAAGTCAAGGCGCGTGAGAATGAGTTGTTGAATCTTCTGTATCGGCAGCAGGCGGACTCCGTCGCGGCGCGGCTGGCGGAGGCGACGCAGCGTCGCAACCAGATCAAGGCCAAGCTGGACGAGGCCAAAGCGCGTCTGCGCGAAGTAACTTCGGCGCTGGTTCGGTACGATCGGTTGCAGCAGACTTATCTGAATGTTCAACGTCAGGTGGATTTGGTGAACGACGCGATTGTCCAGCAGCGGATTCGGTCGCAGGTGTCGTCGAACAACGTGCAGATCGGCCGCCAGGCGATGGAGCCTGACCCGTCGGACGTCAAGGAACCGAATCTGCTGCTCTACATTCCGGCATCGATTCTGGCGGGGCTGGTGGTGGCGATCGGGATGGCGTTGGTGATCGATCTGATCGACAACCGGGTGCGCACGCCGTTGCAGGTGATCCGGAGCGTTCAGATGACAGTGCTTGGGACGGTTCCGGATGTGAAGGAGGACGAGGCGGCGCGGCGCGTGGGCGAGTTGGCCCGCGTGGCGGCGCAGGCGCCGCAATCGCTGACGGCGGAGTCGTTCCGGCAGTTGCGGACGGCATTGCTGTATTCGAGTGACACGGAGCTGAAGACGCTGCTGGTAACCAGTCCGAAGGCCGACGAGGGCAAGACGGTGGTGGCGTGCAACCTGGCGGCGACGCTGGCCGCAAGCGGCTGCCGGGTGTTGTTGATCGACGCGAACTTCCGTCGTCCTCGCATCCACCGGGTGTTCGATCTGCCGAACACGGTGGGTCTGTCGAGCGTTCTGGCGCGGTTGAGCAGTTTCGACGAGTCGGTGCGAAGCACATCGGTGGCGAATCTGGACGTGCTGGTATGCGGTCCCGTGCCGCCAAGCCCGGCGGACCTGCTGGGCAGCGAGGCGATGCAGAAGGTGCTGGCGGAGGCCCGCCGGCGTTACGACAACGTGATCATCGACGGAACGCCGGTGCTGGTGGTGGCGGATTCGCACGTGCTGTGTCGGCTGGTGGACGGCGTGACGATGGTGATCAACTGCCGCAAGACGTCGCGCGGGATGGCCATTCGAAGCCGTCGGATGCTGCTGGGGTTGCGGGCCCGCGTGGTGGGCGCGGTGCTGAACCGCATCCGGGCGCAGAAGGGCGGATACTTCCGGGAGACGTACCGGAACTACTACGATTACGCGAAGCCGGCGGCGGTCGCAGCCTCGGGGACGTTGGCGACGGCGCGTTCGGGCGACAAGACGACTTCGGACGCGTTGAGCGGTCCCGGTTCCGCCAGTCGAGGGGAGTCGGAGGCGACGTAGGTCGGAGCATGGGCTCGAGGACAGTCAGTAGGAAGCCCGGCCGCCGGCTGGTGAAGTCTGGTGTATGACAAGCGGCGGGTCCTCAGGGGCCCGCCGTTTTCGATGGACAACGAGACAGCAATCGCCGCAAGGAGGCACGAACGTGGTTCATGTCGCTGTGGTCGGAGCGGGCGGGTGGGGCAAGAACCTGATCCGCAACTTCGCGGGGCTGAAGGATTGCAGGCTGCACACGGTGTGCGACTTGGATCCGGCGAAGCTGTCGCAGAATGAGTCGCTGTATCCGGGCCTGCGGACGACGCGGGATCTGAACGAGGTGCTCGGGAGCAAGGAGATCGACGCGGTGGTGATCGCGTCGCCTGCGCCGTTGCATTTCGACATGGCCCGTCGTGCCCTGGAGGCGGGCAAGCACGTCTACGTGGAAAAGCCGATGACGCTGTCGGCGGCGGAGGCGGAGCGTCTGGTGGCCCTGGCGGACCAGACGGGCCGCAAGCTGATGGTCGGCCACCTGCTGGAATACCACCCGTGCGTTCGGATGCTGAAGGACATGATCGACGGGGGCGAGTTGGGCGACCTGTACTATATGTACTGCCAGCGGCTGAACCTGGGGGTGGTGCGCAAGGACGAAAACGCGTGGTGGTCGTTGGCGCCGCACGACGTGTCGGTGGTGTTGTACCTGTTCGGGGCGGAGGCCAAGACGGTCACTAGTCAGGGGCATGCCTACCTGCGCAGCGGCGTCGAGGACGTGGTGTTCACGCAGATCCAGTTTGCGGACGGGCGCATGGCGTCGATCCACGTGTCGTGGCTGGATCCGCACAAGATCCGGAAGATGACGCTGGTGGGCACGAAGAAGATGGCGACGTTCGACGACATGGAATCGAGCGAGAAGATTCGGGTGTACGACAAGTCGGCGGACGTGGTTCCCGGGACGGTGAGCTATGCCGACTCGATCACGATCCGCCAGGGCGACATCCACGTGCCGATGGTCAAGGGCGGAGAGCCGCTGAAGGACGAGTGCCAGCATTTTGTGGAGTCGATCCTGAACAACAAGGCGCCGTTGTCGGACGGTCGGGACGGGTTGCGCGTGGTGAAGGTGCTGGAGGCGGCGACGCAGAGCCTTCGCCAGGGCGGCGTGCCGGTGGAGCTGTAGGGGGGGCGAGAGTTCGGCCGAGGCGTTTCGGGGTGTGGCAGGAGTGAGTGCGGGACAAGGAGAGGTCACGGGCTTTTGGGAGGACGGGCATTGTCGGATACACCATACCAGGCGCACGAGAGTGCGTACATCGACGAAGGGGCGCAGATTGGGGCCGGCACGCGGATCTGGCACTTTTGTCACATCATGAGCGGCGCGAAAATCGGGTGCAATTGCAGCATCGGCCAGAATGTGGTGGTGGGGTCCAAGGCGGTGGTCGGCAACGGGTGCAAGATCCAGAACAACGTAAGCATCTACGACCGTGTGGAGCTGGAAGACTTCGTGTTCTGTGGTCCGAGCATGGTGTTCACGAACGTGCTGAATCCGCGGTCGCACATTTCGCGGAAGCATGAGTATCGTGCGACGCTGGTGCGCAAGGGCGCGAGCATCGGAGCCAACGCGGTGATCGTGTGCGGGCACACGGTGGGGCGGTACGCGTTTGTCGGGTCGGGCAGCGTGGTGACCAAGGACGTGCCGGATTTTGCGCTGGTGTACGGGAACCCCGCGCGGCAGCATGGGTGGATGTGCCAATGCGGCGTGGGGCTGGAGTTCAAGGACGGCAAGGCGACCTGCGCCGAGTGCGGGTGGAGCTACGTTCTGGAGAACGGGTTGTGTCGGGAAGTCGGCACAGGGAAGGAACAGTAAGTGGGCAGAGTGCTGATTACCGGCGGTGCGGGGTTCATCGGGTCGTCGCTGGCGCGGGCACTGTTGGCTCGCGGGGCGCGAGTTCGGATACTCGACAACTTCACCACGGGCCGGCGTGAGAATCTGGCCGATATTCTCGACGATGTGGAGTTGATCGAGGAGACGATCTGCTCGGCGGAGGCATGTCGGCGTGCGGCGCGGGGCTGCGAGACGATCTTTCATCAGGCGGCGGACGTGAGCGTGCCGCGGTCGATGATCGATCCGGAGAACACGCACCGGACGAACGTGGACGGGTTGTACAACTGCCTGGTGGCGGCCCGGGAGCAGGGGGTGCGTCGGTTGGTGTTCGCCAGCTCCAGTGCCGTGTACGGGCCGGAGGCCGCGTTGCCGGCGGTGGAGACGTTGCCGTTTCGGCCGATCAGTCCGTATGGGGCGAGCAAGGCCATCGGCGAGCTGTATTGTGCGATGTTCAGCCGGTGTTTCGGTGTCGAGACGGTGTGCCTGCGGTACTTCAACGTGTTTGGGCCGCGTCAGGATCCGACGAGTCAGTATGCGGCGGCGATACCGGCATTCGTGTCGCGGATGCTTCGCGGCGAGCGGCCGGTGGTGTTCGGCACGGGGGAGCAGTCGCGGGATTTCACGTATGTGGATAACGTCGTTCAGGCGAACTTGAAGGCGGCTGAGGCGACGGTGGACGGGCCGGTCGTGGTGAACATCGGTTGCGGCCGGGGGATCTCGCTGAACGAGATCATCGGCGTGATCAACGGGCTGCTGGGGACGTCGCTGACGCCGGTGTATGCAGCGGCTCGTGCGGGCGACATTCTGCACTCGTGGGCGGATGTGTCGGCGGCGAGGCGGCTGATCGGTTACGAGCCGTCGGTGGATTTTGAGGACGGATTGCGCCGAGCCATTGAATGGTATCGGCAGAACCTGTAGCGGGCCGCTGCGGCTGTCCGCTTCGGCAAGGGAAGGAGACCGACATGGAAGTGCCTCTTCTGGACCTCAAGGCGCAGTACGCGACGCTTCGCGACGAGATTCGTCCGGCCATTGACGAGGTGCTGGACAGCCAGCAATGCATTGGCGGGCCGAAGGTGACGGAGCTGGAGAAGGCGGTGGCGGCGTACAGCAAGTGCACGTTCGCCATCGGCGCCTCCAGCGGCACGGACGCGATCCTCAACGCGCTGATGAGTCTGGACATCGGTCCGGGCGACGAGGTGATCACGACGCCGTACACGTTCTTCGCGACGGGGGGGTGCATTGCCCGAACGGGTGCGACGCCGGTGTTCGTGGACATTGACCCGAAGACGTACAACATCAACCCGAAGCTGATTCCGGGCGCCATCACCGACAAGACCAAAGCGATCATCCCGGTTCATTTGTACGGGCAGATGGCGGACATGGACCCGATTCTGGCGGCGGCATGCGACCGGCAGATTGCGGTGATCGAGGATGCGGCCCAGAGCATCGGATCGGAGTACCGTGGGAAGAAGGCGGGCTCGATGGGCACGTGCGGATGCTTCTCGTTTTTCCCGTCGAAGAACCTGGGCGGCGTGGGCGACGGCGGCATGATCGTCACGAACGATGCGGTTCTGGCCGAGCGGTGCAACGTCATGCGGAACCACGGGTCGAAGCCGAAGTACTTCCACAAGTATATCGGCGGCAACTTCCGGCTGGATCCGATTCAGGCGGCGGCGTTGCTCGTGAAGCTGAAGTACCTGCCGCAATGGCACGAGGCCCGTCGGGCCAATGCGGCGTACTACGATCGGAAGTTCGCCGGCGTGGACGGCATTGTGACGCCGTACATCGAGCCGTGGAACTACACGATCTACAATCAGTACGTGATCCGGGTGCCGAACCGCGACCGCGTCATGGCGCACCTGAAGGAGAAGAAGGTCGGGTGCGAGGTGTACTATCCGCTGCCGCTTCATTTGCAGGAGTGCTTCGCCTATCTGGGGTACCGCGAAGGGTCGATGCCCGAGGCGGAGAAGGCGGCCAAAGAGACCTTGGCGTTGCCGATCTATCCGGAACTGACCGACGAAATGAAAGATTACGTGGTGGCGAGCGTCATCGAGGCGCTGTAGCCGTCTTGAAGGGGGCGAACCGTGACGACGGCCCTGGTCACCGGCGGCGCCGGGTTCATCGGGTCGCACCTGGTCGAGCGGTTGCTGGGCGAGGGCTACGCGGTCCGGGTGCTGGACGATTTCTCGACGGGTCGCCGCGAGAACCTGTCGTCGGTGGCTGGACATGAGAGGCTGAGCGTGATCGCAGGCAGCGTCACCGACGCTGCCTGCGTCGCTACGGCGATGCGCGGCGTGGAGGCGGTGTACCATCTGGCGGCGGCCGTGGGCGTGAAACTGATCGTCGCGCAACCGGTGCGGACGCTGGAGACGAACGTGCGCGGCACCGAGACGGTGCTGGCCGAGGCATCGCGGGCGGGGGTGCAGCGGTTCTTTCTGGCTTCCTCGAGCGAGGTGTACGGCAAGAGCAACCGCATCCCGTTCGACGAGGACGACGACCTGCTGATCGGCTCGAGCCGTTATTGTCGCTGGGGCTACGCGTGCAGCAAGGCGGTGGCGGAGTTTCTGGCGGTGGCCTATGCGCGGGAGCGCGGGCTGCCGCTGGTGGTGGGGCGGCTCTTCAACACGATCGGGCCGCGGCAGGTGGGGGCCTATGGCATGGTGGTGCCGCGGTTCGTCCAGGCGGCGCTGGCAGGCGAGCCGCTGGAGGTGTACGGCACGGGACGTCAGACGCGGTCGTTCATCGACGTGCGCGACATGGTGGAGGGGATCCACCGGCTGACGGACCGCGCGGGCCCGGAGCCGCTGATCGTGAACCTGGGCGGGGAGCAGGAGATAGCGATTGCGGACCTGGCGGCCCGGGTGATACGGCTGACGGGGTCGTCGAGCGAGGTGCGTCAGGTGAGCTACGAGGCGGCCTACGGGGAGGCGATTGACGACATGGAGCGGCGCTGCCCGTCGCTTGTCCGCGCGCGGGTGGTGCTGGGGTCGGCCTGGCCGCACGTGTCGTTGGATGCCTCTCTAAAAGCAATTATTGCCGATTTTCGGTCGTGACGGGACGGGCCTGCGGGCGCCGGGTCCACATCGCAAAGTGCCATATCAGCACGGGCGGGGCAGCGACGGACTGGAAATAGGCTGCTGTCCCTCTGTAGGGATGCCGATACACACTAGGTTTTGCCGTGGGCGGTCGGAAGGTAGCCAGTTGACCAGGATCGTGACCATTGTCGGGGCTCGGCCTCAGTTCATCAAGGCGGCCGCCGTGAGCCGCGCGATTGCCCGCTGGAACGCCTCGTGCGCGGGTGGCGGGTCGCGCGGCATCGAGGAACTGCTCGTTCACACCGGACAGCACTACGACGAGAACATGTCGGAGGTGTTTTTCGAGGAGTTGGCGATACCGCGGCCGCTGGTGAACCTGGGGGTCCGCTCGTCGCGGCACGGCGAGCAGACGGGCCGGATGTTGTCGGGGATCGAGACGGTGCTGTTGGAGCAGCCGCCGGACGTGGTGCTGGTCTATGGGGACACAAACTCGACGCTGGCCGGGGCTCTGGCGGCGGCGAAGTTGCACGTGCCCGTGGCTCACGTCGAGGCGGGGCTTCGCAGTTACAACCGTCGCATGCCCGAAGAGATCAACCGCGTGGTGACCGATCACGTGTCACAGTGGCTGTTCTGCCCGACGTCGGCGGCCGTGGAGAACCTGCGCCGGGAGGGCATCACGGCGAACGTCCACCAGGTGGGCGACGTGATGTACGATTCGGTGCTCGCCAGCCGCGAGGTGGCGAACCGCCGCAGCGACGTTCTTCGCCGGCTCGGCCTGTCGGCGGGCGGCTATTGCCTGGCAACGGTCCACCGGGCGGAGAACACGGACGATCCGCGGCGGCTGAAGTCGATTCTGGCGGCACTGCGACAAATGGAGCGGCCGGTGGTGTTGCCGCTGCACCCGCGGACGCGTCGGGCTCTGGGCGACGCGCCGGACGAGGATCTGGGGCGGCTGCGGGTGATCGATCCGGTGTCGTACCTGGACATGCTGGCCCTGGAGTCGCATGCGTCGCTGGTGCTGACGGACTCGGGCGGCGTGCAGAAAGAGGCGTTCTTCTGCGGCGTGCCGTGCGTGACGCTGCGAGACGAGACGGAGTGGGTCGAGCTGGTGGAGACGGGGTGGAACCAGGTGGCCGGGACGGAGACGGAGGAGATTTTGGAGGCTGTATCGCGAGCGGGCCCGGGCCGCACGGCGGCCCCGTACGGCGACGGCCGTGCGGCCGAGCGGATCGTCGGCATCTTGGCCGGACTATGACGGACGGGCAAGGACGTCCTGACCGGGTAGGCCGTTCAGACCCATGTCCGCCGCCACGCCGGCACGAGTTAGGGTTTGACCCGATATGGGCGGCGATGTAAAATCCGGCGTTGCGAGGATTTACCCAGGTTCTCACAGGCGATAGCGGCTATGATATTATTCCGGCTCGTTCTTGTTGTGGCGATTCTGGCGTTGGCGCTGATCACTGTTCGACGCCACTCCATTCCTGCAGCCTTCGTTCTGGCCGGGTTCTCGCTGCTGCTGGTGGCCCAGTACTACGCCGGCCTTCAACGGTGGGTGGTTTACTTCGAGGGTATCTTCCTCATGTACGGCATTCTGGTTGCCTGGCTGAGCTATCCGGCCTGGCACCGGCTGTGGTCGCCTTTTGTGGGGATTGTGTTGTTCGTTGTGCTGATAATGGCCTTTGGGCTGCAATACACGAGTAACTACGACTATGGTTGGACCAAGATGCAGCAGTTCCTCGCCCTCGCGGTGATGCTGGTGCTGTCGGGGCAACTCCTCATGGACTCCCAGAAGGGTATGAAGGAACTGGCCCTCGTCATTGCCATCGTTTCCCTGGCCACCTACGCTGCGCACTTCGTTTTCATCGGCGGCGATCCGATCCGCTTCATGGGCATTGCCCGGTACAGCGAACTCGGCAACCCGATCGCCATTTCCCGAAGCGTGGGGATCGGCGTGCTGACGTTCATTTACCTGCTGGTCGCACGCCATTCGCGGTTCGGTCTGCCCCTCTGGCTTGCCGGGATCGCCGCGGGCATCGTGATCATGGTCCTGACGGCCTCTCGCGGACCGTTTCTGTCGTTTGTCGCAGCCGTGATTGCCGCCTACGGCCTGCGAACGCGTAAACTGCTGATCGGTTCGATGGCCCTGTTGCTGGTCTTTTTGATAGGGTACGTCGTCTTGACCGAGTACGCCCCTCCGGCCGTGTACGACCGGCTGGTCAGGTCGACGACAGGGGGCACCGACCCGACGATGTCGGGAAGAACACGTTTGTGGGCTTTGGGGCTCGAACAAGCGGCCGAAAACCCGTTTCTTGGTAACGGTACCGGCGGCTATAACAAGGTGGGGACCGCTCTGGCGTACCCACACAATCTCTTCATTGAGCTGTGCGTGGAACACGGCGTGTGGGGTCTTCTGGCCAGCGTGCTGCTGCTGGCCTATTTCATGAAGTATCTCGTTCGCTGCTACAGGCTTCGGCCCCTGGTCGGGCCGGCTGCCGACTGGGTGGTTTCCATCGGCGTTTTCGGCATGGTCAACGCACAATTCAGTGGCGACCTGCCTGCGCAGTACGCCCTGTGGTTTGGTGTGGGGATGATGGTCGGGCTGGACCGCCTCTATTCTCCGTCGGGTTCCCTGGGCGAGACGCTGGAATATGCCCCGGAACTTCGCTCAGACAACCCCGCCATGGATGCTACAGCGTAGCCGGGGAAAAGGTTTCCTGCGGTTTTAATCGCGTAGAGGAAAACACAAGCTCATTGCGAAAACCGTGACCTACCGTTCCGAGGCCGGCGGTCCGTCCGGATGGTCGCCGCTGCCCCGGCGCAGGATGAACACCCACAGGTACACGGCGAACGAGAGCAGACCGAAGGCTGCGCTTCCGATGCAGGTGCCCCAGGCGGCTCCCATCAGGCCGTGGGTCCATGTCAGGGCGACCACGGGAGTGGCCACCACCACCAGCTTGCTGCCGGTTAGCAACAGGATGGTTCTCTTGGTGCAGAATCGGAAGATGAAGCCGCGCGTCGTGTCGTGCAGAACCGAAACCGACGCTCCCCAGAGCATGATGCGAAAGACGGGCAGGGCCTGCTCGACCACCACCCCGTAGAACGTCCGCATCAGGAACTCGCCGATGAAGTACGCCCCGACCAGAAACAGGGCCGATCCGCCCAGACATCCTACCATGTGCTGAATACGGGCCGACAGGGGAATCTCGTCCTTGTTGCGCTTCCGGCAGACCAGGGTGTAGATGATGCTGTTGACCTGGCCGATCGGGACGAAGAACATGCCGAGCACGGCCTCCGCGGCGAAGAAGACGGTCACCTGTTCCTTGGCGTCGAGGGCGCCCAGGGCTAGTCTGCCGGCCAGGCGCGAGGCCATGGAGATCATGGTCACGGCAGCCATGGCGGCCGAGGCCGAGGCAACCGGACGCATCCACTCGCGGACAAACGTCTTGTGGCCGCTGATTTCGTGCCAGACGAACCAGCCTCCAACCACGAGCACCAGCGTCTGGGCAACCAAGTAAGTGGCAACGACTCCCCTCATGCCAAACCAGACGGCACAGGGAATGGCCGCCAGAAGCAGCACGCCTAATCCGCCTTCCAGGATGCTCATCAGGCCGAATCGCAGCTTGAGGCGGAGCGAGGTGAGCATGGGCACTTGGATGCCGCCAAGGATCCCGACCAGCCCGAGGGGCAGGATCAGGACCATCTGGTTCGTCAGACGGTCGGCCGGGGTGATGATGAGCATCACGGCCAGGGCCGCCAGCGCGATGATGCCCATGGCGGCCCACGTAACGCGGAGTCCGGCCTTGAGGAGGTCCGGCCATTGGTTCTTTGTGGCCGCGCTGCTGTAAAGCCTCAGAAGCCCGTCGCTTACGCCTCCGCCGGGGAATTTCAGCAGGAGTTGGCACCAGCCGAAGGCCTCGATAAACTCACCCATGGGCCCTTTGCCGAGAATCTCGATCAACTTCGGCATGAGCAGGAGCTTTTCGAGGCCGAGGCTTACCGCAGTCCCCGCAGCGCGCTTGCCCGTCATCCACGCCAGGCGAACGGTGCGGGCAATGAACGTTCTGATCATTGTTGGGCGATCCTCATCGTTGTTGCATGCCCCGGCGGAAGGCCGGACAAGGTGTCTGACATGGTAGCAGCGACACACCGAAAAGCAAGGTGCGGGGCGGGCGCACGGGGGCGCGGCAAAGGAATTGTTGAAGGCCGCAAAGATGGCAGGCCGAAGAACTCAAGGCTTCTGGCCTCAGCGAAGCATAGAGACGATGCCGCGTGCCGAGGCCCTTTGGCGTTTTCGTTCGAGGGGTCGTCCTTGGCCGGCTTCGAAGTGGGCAGAGGTCTATTATCCGGTGGAAGGACCACTCTAGTCGGCGCCGGAGTTTTCCCACGTTCTGCTTCTGTCATGGTAAGGTCGTTTGGCGATGTCGGATACACAAGCAACCCTGGCGTCCTACATGGTGTATCTTGAGCGCCGCGGGTGGCTGGTGCGCGTGGGCGACGTGCCGTGGATGCTCGCGGATCGCCGCTTGACGCCGGCGGTTCCGCCGCACCGAATGGGGCCGGTGGACCGGACGGAGGTCCGCCGCGCGCTGCGCCAGAGCGGCGCGATTGCCGCCCTGTGGAACGACGCCTGGGACACGTCGCCTGGGCCGTGGTGGTGGGTCTGCTGCGACGACCGGCAGTACGACTTGGAGCGTATACGCAGTGGCAGCAGACGCAAGTGCGTCAAGCGAGGACTGCGCCAATGCTCTTCACGAATGATTGGGGTGGACGAACTGGGGGAAATCGGGTACGACGTATACGCTGCTGCCTTTGACAGATATGCTCCGGGCGCGAAGCCGCTGTCTCGTGAAGCCTATGTGGCGGACGTTCGGCGAAACGCCGAGTACGGCGGGCGGGAAACCTGGGGAGCGTTCGTCGGTGGTCGGCTGGCGGCCTACGCGACGTGCATCGTTGTGGACGATGTGGTTTATGTGTCGGCATCGAAGTCAAACCCTGCCATGTTCAAGTGCAACCCCAACGAAGCGCTCCGGTTTGAAATGACCAGGCATTATCTGCGGGATCGCCGGATGACCTATGTCATTAGTGGAATGCGTGTGTTGCAGCATGAGTCGAACATACAGGAATTTCTGGAGTCAATGGGCTATCGCAAGATCTATTGCCCGCTGCGTCTGGAGATGCGTGCCGGGGTGTCGGCGGCACTGCGGCTGGGCGTGGTGCGGTGGGCCCGGATGGCTGGGATGGGCCGATGGTATCCGGGGCTGCTGAAACGGATCGAGGCGTTGGATATGGCCTATAGCATTGCGCGCATTTGCGCGTCGGAGTTTCCGTAATGCGACTTTGTCCCCAGCGGCGGACCACACAGTCCCGGCCACCGAGAGGATACCGGCGCGCGTCACAATAGGCAAGGTGGGCTTATGAAGGAACCCTTCTGCAACCGATAGAGGAAGGGGCCGCCGGCGTGGCTGCCGCGATTCGGTGCGGGGCGCGGCGCTGGCCAGCATCGCGGGCATGCGCCGATGGCGTCCGGCACTGTTTTAGCGCATTGACGCGTTGAGTATGGTACAAGATATTGCCGAAGTTCGCGCAGGGGGCGGTTCCGTGACAACGGATCCGTCATGATGGTAGAGTTCAATCGAGAGTGGCATCCTATGGCTAAGCAGAAACGCCTGATTGTCAACGCGGACGATTTCGGCTACAATCAGGCGATTACTGATGGGATCGCTGAGGCCCATCGCGACGGCATTGTCACGTCGACGACTCTGATGGCGAACATGCCCGGAGCAGAGTACGCCTGCCGGTTGGCACCTTCACTTCCGCGGCTGTCGATTGGCATTCATTTCACGCTGACGCAGTACAAGCCGTTGCTTCCCGCGAGCGAGGTGCCATCGCTCGTCGGCCCGGACGGCCGCTTCCTCAACTCGCGGGAGGCTATTCGCAGGTCTTGTCGCTTTGGATTTGCACAGCGAGAGTTGGAGGCCGAACTGGAGGCACAAGTCCGATTCATGCTCGATCGAGGCGTGATTCCGACGCACTGGGACAGCCACCACTATTGTTGCATGTATCCTCAAACCCAACTTGCTGCACTTCGCGTTGGGAGGCGGCTGGGCATCACGAGGTGCCGCACCGGTGTGATGTCCTACTTCGTGGATCGATTGGCGGCGAGCCAGGATGACCTTCGGCGCCGGCGCCTTCGCCTGGCGCTCGCGTCGCTGCACAGGCGGTTGTACTACATCGCAAGCCACTTCGTGGCAAGGCATGCCTTCGGGATGACGGTTCCCGACCGGTTGCATCGCCGTGACAGAATGGTTACGGATGTGAGTGACAAGAACGGCGTCGTGATGTGGCGGCGACTTGTCGGAAATGTGGCCACTGGAACCAGCGAAATGGTATGCCACCCGGGCCTGAAGCACGACGACTCGGAGGACACCCCGGCGATGGCAGCGCAGCGTGTTCAGGAACTGGCCATTCTCACTGACCCCTCAATACGGGCGGCCATTGAGGAGAACGGCATTCAACTGATTTCCTATTTTGAGCTGTAGCCTGTCCTGTATCCTTGGCAGGACGCCGGGCCGTCCGGCAGCGACGTGCAGTTGTGATATTCCTGTGAAGCCTGCAGTGAGGGAGACGCGAATTTGCTGACGGAGAGTGCCAATCCCGACCGTCGCCGGCGCATCGTCCATATTTCGACGCTCCATCCGGCGATGGACAGCCGCATCTTCTACCGCGAGGCGCGGACGGTCAGTGACCTGGGGTACGACGTGACGGTGTTCGGTGTCCGGGACGAGGACGCCGTCGTCGATGGCGTCCGAGTGCGCCGCCTTGGGGCTCCGAAGAGGCGTTGGGTGCGTCTCCTGACGTCGGCCGCGCGCGGCCTGGCCGTCGTGTGGCGGACCCCGGCCGACCTGTACCAGTTTCACGACCCCGAGCTTTTGCCGGCGGCGCTGGCGGCGCGGCTGGTACTACGGAAGCGCGTTGTCTTCGACGCCCACGAAGACGTGGCCTTGCTGATGACAAAACCCTGGATTCCCGGACCGTTGCGGCGGCCGATCACCTGGCTGATGGGCAAATTCGATTGGTTCTGCGCGCGAACGCTCGACGGCATCGTCACCACATCGGAGGAGCAGAACGAAGGGTACTCTCGCTACGCGCGCCGTGCCGTACGGTTCCTCAATTTTCCGGCACCGAGATTTCTGGAACAACGGGACGCGGCCTGGAGGCCCTATGCGGAGCGCGGGCAGGAGGTTGTCCATCTCGGCACACTCTCCACGCCGCGGTTGGAGTTCCTCGTGCGCATGGCGGGCGAGTTCCTGCGGGACCATCCGCAATGGAGATGGACTTTTGTGGGCCTCTTCCCCGAGCAGGAAGCCTGGTTCCGGGAGCACGTGCACGGCGACGTGGCCCCGCGCCTGCGAGGGTTGGGCAAGGTCCATCACATGGAGGTGGCAGCCATACTGTGCGGGGCCGCGATCGGGGTCAATTTCCACCCCGTGGGCGCGCCGCACTTGCAGCGAGTGATTCCATTGAAGGTGTTTGAGTACCTGGCATGTGGGTTGCCGACGGTGACGACGCGCGTCCGGGCGTTGGTCAACCTAGTGAAGGACTGCCCCGCCGTGACGTTTGCCGACGAGGACGCCGCGGCCTATGGTGCGACCCTGAAGGCTTTGGCGGCGCGCAGCGACCGTGCCGCCCTGAGTGAGCAGGCCCGGCAGTTCAGCGACGAGCGGTTCAACTGCCGACGCGAGGGCGAGCAACTAGCGGCCATGTACGAGGCAATCTGGCGCGGCGAGCCCGGGCTGTCGGCCCCGCTCAGGCAGTGAGGCACACGCCCGCATACCCAACGGCGGAGGAGACACATGGAGAATAGATACAGTCGGTGGCTGTACGATCACTCTCCCGTCTGCGCCCAGAACCTGTTCTCGTCGATCTACGGCCTGAAGAAGCGGCTGGATCGCTACCGCGGCGACGACTATAAGCGATTTCTCGAGTTTTTCCGGGCCTGCGAGGGATGGAGCGTCGAAGAACTGCGGGCCTACCAGAACGAGCGACTGACTGAGGTGATTCGCCACGCGTACGACTACGTGCCCTTCTATCGGCAGCGCTTCGACGCGTTGAAGCTTCGGCCGGACGACATCCGCACCGTGGACGACCTCCCCAAACTGCCACTGCTGACCAAGGACGACATTCGCGGTGCCGGCGCCGACATGACGGCCCGGGGCTATCCGCGGCGAAAGGCGCTCGTTGCGAACACGTCGGGGTCCACGGGCTATCCACTCACCCTGTGGCGGAGCCGCCGGTCCAACCAGATGGAGTACGCGTTCACCTGGGCCCGCCGTCGGCCGGGGGTTTGTCGCGGCAGGCCGTATGCCTCTTTCACCGGCATACATATCGTCAGGTCCGATTCCTTCACGCCGCCCTTCTGGCGGATGAACTGGGCCTCGCGACAACGGTGCTACAGCGTCTTTCACATGACTGACGAGACTATGCCGCTCTACCTGGACGACCTGAACCGGCACCCGATGGACTGGTTCCAAGGATACGCCACGCCAATCTACCTCCTGGCTGAGTTCGTTCTGGACAAGGGGTACCCGTTCACGGCCTATCCGAAAGCGGTCTTCACCACCAGCGAGCAACTTCTTCCGGGCTATCGCGAGGCCATTGAGACGGCGTTCCACACCAAGCTCTACGACCAGTACGGTCTGCACGAGCAGACATGCAGCATCACCGAGTACCCGTGCGGCCACATGCACGAGGACATGGAATATGCTATCACGGAGTTCATCCCGGTGGGCCGCGAGGGCGACGCCACGGTCGCAGAGATTGTGGGGACCGCCCTGTACAACGAGGCGATGCCGCTGATCCGCTATCGCTGCGGCGACTTGGCGCTTCTGCCCGACCATCCACCGGCCTGCAATGCTCATCCGTCGCGAATCGTGAGCGCCATCTACGGCCGCACGAACCACGTGATTGTGACGGGCGACGGACGAAAGATCAGTAACATCAGTGTGATTGTTACGCGGTGTCGCAATGTCAACGCCGTGCAGTGTATCCAGGACGAGCCGGGTACCATGCGATTGCGCGTCGTCAAGGGGCCCTGCTTCTCCGCCGAGGACGAAGCCGAACTGCTGAGACAGTTCCGGTTGCGGGTCGGCGAGCAGACCGAAGTCCGCGTCGAGTACGCTTCCGATGTGTTGCGGACGTCCTCGGGGAAGACCTTGGCGATTATCTCCAATGTTGGAAAGCCGCAGCCGGGCGCTGCGGCCAAGGCATCTGGACAAGAGGTGCCGGCCGGATGAAAGAGGTCGCATGCGCATCCTCATGATCTGGTCCGAGAATCTGAACAAGCCCGGGGGCGGGAAGACGCATTTCGTCAACCTGGCCAGGGAGTTGGCTGTCCGCGGGCACACTGTTCGCATTGTGGCGCCGGGGTATCCGCCGAGAACCACTGAGGATCTGGGGGTGCCGGTGTCGTATGTGCCGACATTTCGCCGCAGCACGGCCGCGTTTGCCTTGTTTCACCTCCTGCTCGCGGCGGCGATGCCGTGGTTTCTGCTGCGGTACCGCCCGGCGGTGGTCTTTACGCGAGGACTCTTCCATTCGTTTCTGATCTTCCTTATCTGCCGGTTGTTCGGGTGCGCCTACGTCGCCGGCATCGACAGCATGGCTCACTATGAGCTGGAGATGCGCGGGCTGTCGCGAATAACGCTGGGCCTGGTGCGGCTGGCCGACCGGCTGAACCTTCGGTGGGCCTCGGCGTTCATCTGCGTAACCGAGGGGCTTCGCCAGGAAATGATCCGCCGGGGCAACCGGCCGGAGCGCGTCGTGGCGATTCACAACGGGGCGGAGGTCGGCGTCTTTGTGCCTGGCGACCAGGCCGCGGCGCGGCGCAAGCTCGGCCTTCCGGCCGAGGCGGTGCTGGTGGGCTTCGTCGGTACGCTGTCGGTGTATCAGGGATTGGATCTGCTGATCGACGCGGCGGCGCAGTGCCCCGACGGGGAGCGGCCGGTTCGTTTTGTGATCGTCGGTAGCGGCGACCGCCATGGCGAGGTCGTTGAGCATATCGAGCGAAGCCGCCAACAGGAGCGGTTCCTTCTGCGTCCGGCGGTGTCGCACGAAGCGGTGCGCGAGTACTTGGACGCCCTGGACGTGGAGGTGATCTGCGTCCATGACGAGCGGACATTGCGCTACGGGCTGTCGTCGCTGAAGTTCTGGGAGGCGCTGGCTGTGGGGTTGCCGATCCTCGTGCCCGATGCGAGCGGGCTGGGCGACGTGCTTGCGGAGTTGAAGTGGCCGGCGGTTTACCGCACGGGCGATGCAGCGGATCTGGCGGCTGTGTTGCAGCGTGTCATTGCCGATCTGCCGCGTTTGCGGACGCGTCGCCAGGAGCTTCACGATACGGCCTGTCGGCGGCATAGTTGGGCGGCGGTGGCCGAGGCCACGGAGATCGTTTTCGAGCGTCTGGCCGGCGGCCTGGCGGCGACGGAGGCCGGGGCATGACGACGAAGGCGCAGAGCAATCCGCTTCGTATGCTTCAGGTGGCGAACCAGCCTGGGCCGTTCTACTGTTTCCTGCGGCCGCTGGTGTTCGAACTCATGCGCCGCGGCATCGAGGTGGACGTGGCGTGCAACTCGGGCGACGAGCGGTTCGAAAAGCTCCGAAGCGCCGGCATGAACGTGCTGCCGCTGACGGTTGGGGCGTGGACGTCGGCCGGAACGTGGCTCACGCTGCATCGCCAGTTGCGCGACCTCATGGCCCGCAAGGCCTACACTATCTGCGTGGTCCACACGCCGGCGATCAGTTGGATCACGCGGTGCATGGCTGCCGCGGCGGGCATTCCTGTAGTGGCCTATACGGCTCATGGGTTGCCGTTCTTCGAGCGGCAGGGGCCGCTCACGTACTGTACCCTGCTGGCGGTGGAGAAGTTCTGTGCGCGGTACACGGATTTGCTCTTGGTGGTGAACTCCGTGGACGCCGCGGCGGCGGCAGAGCACCGGTTGGTCAAGCCTGGCGGGTTGGTGCGCCACATTCCAGGTCCTGGCATCGATGTCGGCCGGTGGCAGCAGGCGCCGTCGCCGGAGAAGCTCGCGGCCCTTCGTCAGGAGTTATCGCTTGGCCGGGACACCCGCGTCGTGACCTACATGGGCCGGCTCATGGAGACCAAGGGGGTTCTGGATCTGGTCGAGATGCTCGCCCTGCTGCGTCAGAGTGGGCGCGACGTGGTGCTGGTGATAGGCGGCACGGGGCCGCTCCAGCAGGCGATGTCCGACCTGGCGGCGCGCCGCGGCGTCGCCGACCGTCTGCGCCTGCTCGGTTGGCGCGACGACGGCGTGGCGTTGATGTGGCTGACTGACGTGTTGGTGTTGCCCAGCACGTATCGTGAGGGGCTGCCGACGGTGCTCATGGAAGCCGGGGCCGCGGGCAAGCCGGTGGCGGCCTACCGTAATCGCGGCAGCGACGATATCATTGTGGACGGCGAGACGGGCTACAGTGTGGCGGCGGGGGATGTGGAGGCGTTGGCTGCCGCGGTGGGGCGTCTGACGGATGATTCCGAGCTGGCCCGCCGCATGGGCGAGGCCGGACGCCGTCGCATATCGAGCACCTTCGGATTTGCTCAGGGAGTTCGGGCCCAACTGGATGCCTATGCCGATGCCCTGGAGGCCAAGGGCATCGACGCGTCGCAGCTTCGAGGCGAACTGGGCGACCCCGTCTTCTCGCTCGTCGAAGGGCAGGGGCAGCCATGAAGATCGGCTACATCTTGCGAAGCCTTGAAGATTCCGGCGTAACGGTGTACTGTTTGCGTCTGGCTGAGGCCATGCGCCATCGAGGACACGAGGTGTTTCTGGTCAGCGACGGCGGCGTCTATGCCGACGAGGTGAGGCGGCGCGGTCTGCGTTACCACCATCTGCCGCTGTGCCGCGGACCGCTGCGGTCGTACGTGGCGGCGCGACGGTTGGCGGACATCGTGCGGACTGAGCGGCCCGACATATTGCATGGCAACTGGCGTCGTGCCCAGATGGCCTGTCACCTGGCCGAGAAGGCCACGGGCGTGCCCTATGTCACGACGCTGCACCTGGTAGGCATTCCCGACTCGTGGCTGTACCGTCGCCTGAGCCATTGGGGCCGTCTGACGATTGCCCCGTGCAGCGAAGCGGTCGCCTATCTTCAGACGCATTTCGGCGTGCCTCGGGAACGGATTCGTCTGATCTTTCACGGGGTGGACTGTGAGCAATGGCCGGCGACCACGGCCGAGCGGCAGGTGGAGGCTCGTCGGCAGATCGGGTTGCCGTTGGAGGCGCCCGTGTTGGTCTGCGTAGCGCGGCTCGAGGCCGTGAAGCGGCACGATCTGCTGCTTCGCGCGCTGGCCGAGGCGCGGCGGTCCGAGGCCGGAGCCGGCCTGCGGTTGCTACTGGTGGGCGACGGCCAAGAGCGGGAGGCGCTAGGTCGCTTGGCCGGAGCATTGGGGCTGTCGGAGGCGGTCACGTTTCTTGGGTTCGCCGACCCGCATGGGGCCCTGGCGGCAGCCGATGCGTTCGTTCTGGCCAGTGACAAGGAATCGTTCGGCTTTGCGCCGGTGGAGGCAATGTTTACGGGCCGGGCGGTGATTCGCACTGACAGCGAAGGGGCTCGTGACCAGATCGTGCCCGGTGAAACGGGGCAGATTGTGCCGCGCGGCGATGCGGGCGCTCTGGCTGTTGCGATCCGCGATGTGGCGGCCCGGCGCGGCTTGTGGGCAGAAGCCGGAGTGCGTGCCAGGGCGGTTGCCGTTCAGCGATTTGGGATCGAGCGGATGGTTGAGCAAACGGAGCAATGCTATAAGGATGCTCTATCGGACGCCGGGGCGGCGTCGGTTCGGGGCTGCTGAGGCTGGGGGACGGTCGCAGGGACGCGTTGATCTTGGGAACGCTTGGTAGTGAACAGGTGTGTAGTCTGTGGACGATACTATGCCTATTCGAGTGTCCGCCATTGTCATTCTCTACAACGAGGAGAAGTACATCGGTCGGTGCCTGGAGTGTCTGGCGCGTCAGACCTATCCGCACGAGCACCTGGAGGTGCTGTTGTGCGACGGGGGCAGTACGGACCGTTCGCTGGACATTGCGCGTTCGTTCGAGTCTCGGCTGCCGAACCTGCGGATTTTGCACAATCGGGAGCGTCGGGCGCCGCAGGGACTGAATCTGGGTATCCGCGAATCCACGGGTGACGCCGTGATCATCATGGGCAGCCATTGCGTGTACAGGGACGACTACGTCGCGCGCTGCGTCGAGGTGCTGGAGGCCACCGGGGCGGCCTGCGTGGGCGGCCGGATGCTGACCGAGTCGTCGGGCAAGGGGCTGCTGGCCGAGGCGATCCGCCTGTCGCAGGAGAGTTCCTTCGGGACAGGGGGTTCCCGCTGGCGCAGCGGCGGCGAGGCCGGCTACGTGGACACGGTGCCGTACGGTTGCTACCGTCGCGAGGTGTTTAACCGCGTGGGTCTCTTTGACAAGCGGCTGCCGCGCAACCAGGACAACGAGATGTCCAGCCGCATCATTGCCGCCGGATACAAGATCTACTTCGATCCGCGCATCGAGTCGACGTACTTCACGCGGGGCTCGCTTGGGGCGTGCCTTCGGATGCACTGGGTGAACGGGTATTACCATTGCATGACATGGCGGCTGAACCCGCGGAGCCTTCGCCCGCGGCACTTTATTCCGATGCTCTTCTTTCTCGGTCTGTTGGGCACGGCGGCCATGTGGCTGGTCTGCCGACCGTTGGCGTGGATCGGCACGGCGGTCTTGGCGGCATACCTTGTTCTGGACCTATACTTCTCCGTTCGTATCGCCATGGCGCACGGTGCGAGGTTCTTGGCGGTGATGCCCTGGTTGTTTCCGCTGACGCACTTGGTTTACGGTTGCGGCACTCTGGCGGGCTTGGTGGTTCATGGATTGAAGCGGGTGCCGGACAACCCCGAGGTCCGCGGGCGGCGTGATCCGACTGTATCGGAGATGCCATGACTGTCATCTCGCGAGGGATCAAGCGGATGTGCGACGTGATGTTTGCGGCGGTAGCGCTGGTTGTTCTGGCATTGCCGATGCTTCTGATTGCGTGGCTCATCCGGCGGGGCAGCCCCGGCCCGGCGATCTTCCGGCAGGAGCGCGCCGGGCGGGACATGAAGCCCTTTGCACTCTACAAGTTCCGGACTATGCGGGCCGACGCGGACCCCTTCGGCGACAGCCCGACCGACGCCGCCGATCCGAGGCTCACGCCCATCGGCCGGTGGCTTCGCGAGACAAGCCTCGACGAGTTGCCCCAACTGTGGAACGTGCTGAAGGGCGACATGAGCCTGGTGGGCCCGAGGCCGCTCTACATGAAACAGGCGCGCGAATTTACCGAGCGGCAACGTCGTCGCCTGGAGGTCCGACCGGGGTTGACGGGGTTGGCGCAAGTGAGCGGCCGGGGCGATCTGCCGCACGAGGAAAAGCTTGAACTGGACGTCCAATACGTGGAAAATGCGTCGTTGTGGCTCGACCTGAAGCTGCTGTGCAGGACCGTCGGCCACGTTTTCCGCCGCAGGCAAGTCTACCAGAAATGGTGACGGTGCATTTCGAGGTTCGACTGAAGGAAACGTGTGTCCTGTGAGCAAGAGCGACTTTACGATTTTGTTCTCGTGCATCGGCCGCCGCGTGGCGCTGGTGAATGCATTTCGCGAGTCGATGGAGCGGCTGGGTCTGAAAGGCCGCATCCTCGGCAGTGATATGGCGCCGCACTCTTCGGCGTTCCAGGTCTGCGACGAGGCCCACGTGGTGCATAGCAGCACGCACAAGGACTATGTGAACCAACTCGTGGCCCTTTGCCGCGACAAGGGCGTGGACCTGCTGATTCCGCTGATTGATCCCGAACTGCACATCCTGGCCGGCCTGAACGCCCGATTCCGGGAGGTCGGGACGACGCTGTGTCTGTCGTCGAAAGAGGTAATCCGCATCTGCCGCGACAAAGTGCGGACGCACGATTTCCTGAAGAAGGCGGGCATCGACACGCCGGCCCTGCTGTCGTACGACGAGGTGCGCGACGAGGACTTGCCGCTGTTTATGAAGCCGCGCGACGGAAGCAGCGCCAAGGACATTCACCGGATCAGCACGCGTCGGCAACTGGAGTTCTACCGGCAGGAAGTGCCCAGCGCGATCATCCAGGAGTATTTGCCGGGAGAGGAGTTCACGCTCGACATCTTTTGCGATTTCACAGGGGAACCGCGGTGTGCCGTGCCGCGGCAGCGGCTGGAGGTGCGCGGCGGCGAAGTCGTCAAGAGCATGACCGTCAAGGATCCGCAGATTATCGAAGTGGGCATGGCAACGGCCCGAGCGCTGGGCGGCTGCATGGGGCCGATTACGCTTCAGTGTTTCCGGACGAATTCCGGCCGCATCAGCGTCATCGAGATCAACCCGCGACTGGGCGGCGGCGTGCCGTTGGCTATTGCGGCCGGGGCCGACATCCCTGGATGGATCATCCAATGCACCCTGGGACGCACGCCGCAGATCGATCCGATGGCCTTCGCGGACCAGTTGGTGATGTTGCGCTATGACGAGGCGTTCTTCGTGCCCAGGGATCGGCTGCCGACATGATTGAAGCCGTGGCTTTCGATCTGGACGACACGCTCATCATGGAGCGCGACTACGTCCGCAGCGGGTTCGCCGCTGTGGCGGCCGAACTGGATCGCCTCGTCGGCCCCCGGTGCGACTGGTTCGCGTGCCTGTGGCGAGGATTCCAGGAGGGCGTCCGCGGCGACGCTTTCAACCGCGTGCTCGCCGCGGCCGGCGTGACGGCCGAAGAGGCGTTGGTCGCGCGGCTCGTGCGCTGCTATCGGGAACACCGGCCGCGGATCGCACTGTGCGATGATGTGTTGCCGGCCCTGCGGCGGCTGGGTCTGCCGCGAGAGAGGCTCGGCGTCATCACCGACGGTCCCCTGGCGACGCAACAGCGTAAGGCCGGGGCCGTGGGGCTGGAGCGCGTGGTGGGCTGCGTGATTTTTACGGACCGCTGGGGCGTGGCGTACTGGAAGCCGCACCCGCGGGCGTTCGAGGAGTTTGAGCGGTGGACGGGTTGTTCGCCCGAGTCGTGCGCCTATGTGGCCGACAATCCGACGAAGGATTTTCGTTCGCCGCATGCGCGCGGGTGGACCGCCGTCCGGATCGTGCGGCCGGGCGGCCTTCACAGCGGCGAGGCGGCTGCCGCCGACGAGGTGGATCACACGATAGACACCCTGGCCGATCTGCCCGCAGTCCTGGGGCTGCAACGTTGAGTGAGGACTCTGCCCATGCTGGCTTCATTCCTGCCCGACACGAACGTCGATGACTGGACGCTGCTCCATGGCATCTGGGGGCCGCATATCTGGATTCTGACCGGGTCGATGGTTCTGTCACTTGTGCTGACGCCGGTCTTTCGCACCATCGCCCTGCGCTACAAAATCTACGACATGCCGGACGAGCGGCTGAAGACCCATAAGCGGCCGATTCCGTACCTGGGCGGCATTGCGATCTTTTTGGCCTGGGCCATTCCGGTGTTTGTCGTTGCTCTGATCCAGACCCTTTGGCCGGGCAACGTGCCGGCCGAGACGGCCGAGGTGATCCGCCAGGTGGGCCGCGATGTGCCCGAACGCTGGATTCATAACCCGGAGTCGCTGTTCTGGGTCCTCGGCGGCGGGCTGCTGATGATGGTGCTTGGCGTTATCGACGATACGCGCAACCTGTCGCCGAAGGCCAAGATTATCGGCCAGGTGGCGGCTGCGGGGCTGCTCGTTGCCGGCGGCATGACGTTTCGCGCCCTGCCGACCCGCATGCCGGACGACATAGGCGGCTTTGTCCTGTTTCCGTCTGATGCCTGGTGGGTGCTGGCCCTGGGCATCGCGTTCCAGGTGGTTCTGGTTGTCGGCGCGTCGAACGCCACGAACCTGCTCGACGGCCTGGACGGCCTGTGCAGCGGCGTCACGGCCTTTATCAGCGCGGGGTTCCTGCTGCTGGCCACCAGCCTGATGGCCTGGGACCTCTACGGCCCGACCGGCACGTCCTACGTCAACAGCGAGCCAATCGTGCTGCTGAGCTTTGCATTGCTGGGAGCGGTCATCGGATTCCTCCCGTACAATTTCAACCCGGCCTCGATTTTCATGGGCGACGCCGGCAGCATGTTCCTGGGCTACATGGCGGCGGTTTTTATGATTCTTTTTGCCGAGAAACCCGTCGGGTTCAAGTGGTTCCTCGGGGCCATGGTGATCTTCGGGCTGCCCATCTTTGACACGGGCTTGGCGCTGATCCGTCGCCTGGTCAACCACCGGCCCATTTTTGCCGGCGACCGCAGCCACTTCTACGATCAGCTCGTGGACCGTGGATGCAGCGTCAAAACGAGCGTGCTGATCAACTACGGTCTGTCGGCCCTCTTCGGTCTGATCGGTGTCGGCATTATCTTTCTCGAACTGCGTTACGCTTTGCCGATTTATCTGGTGATCTTCGCCGGCATCGCCGTGGCCGCCTTCAAGCTGGGGCTGGTCCGCGTGGATCAGTCGTCCGCGGCGGTCCCGACCGACGGTGCAGCAAAGGATCGTGAGTCGGCGACCTGAGAAGGCAAAGACCTCTTGGATTGCGACCGGCGGCGCCCACGGCAAGACGCGCGTGCCGGCGAAGTCGGTGGTGCTATGGAAAGGAGTCCGTGTCGCATGCGTATTCCCTTGTCGTCGCCCGATATCAGCCAGGCGGACATTGATGCCGTGGTGGCCGTCCTGAAGACGCCGACGTTGAGCCTCGGGCCGAAGCTGCCCGAGTTCGAGCAGAAGCTGGCTGCGTACATCGGCCGTCGTCACGCCGTGGTCGTCAACAGCGGCACCAGCGCCCTGCACCTGTCGATTCGCGCCCTGGGCATCGGCCCCGGCGACGAGGTCATCACGACGCCGTTTTCGTTCGTCGCATCGGCCAACTGCATTCTGTTCGAGGGCGCCTGTCCGGTCTTCGTCGATATCGATCCGACCGACTATAACATCGACGTGTCGCAGGTCGAGGATGCCATCACCGACCAGACCAAGGCGATCCTGGCCGTGGACGTTTTCGGGCGACCGGCCCGGCTCGATGAGCTTGAGGAGATCGCCCGACGGCACGACCTGCTGCTGATCGAGGACTCCTGCGAGGCCATCGGCAGCACCTACAAGGGACGCAGGGCCGGTTCGTTCGGCGAGTGCGGGCACTGTGCCTTTTACCCCAACAAGCAGATGACCACGGGCGAGGGCGGGGCCATCGTTACCGACAACGACGAGCTGGCCGCCCTGGCGCGCAGCATGCGCAACCAGGGACGCGGCGAAGGGGGCGGATGGCTCGCCCATGAACGCCTCGGCTACAACTATCGTCTGAGCGACATCAACTGCGCCCTGGGCATCTCGCAACTGGCCCGCATGGACCAGTTCGTTGCCGCTCGCGCCGCCGTGGCCGAACGGTACAACCGTCTCCTGGCCGATGTGGACGAGGTCATCACGCCCGCGCCCTACACCGATGGGGTCATGTCGTGGTTCGTCTACGTCATCCGTCTGGCCGACCGCTTTGGTCGCGATCGCCGCGACGCCCTGATCCACGGACTCCGCGAGCGTGGTATCGGCGCGAGCAACTACTTCTCGCCGATTCACCTTCAGCCGTTCTACCGTGAGATGTACGGCTACGCCGAGGGCGACTTCCCGGTCACCGAGTTCGTGTCCGACCGGACCGTCGCGCTGCCGTTCCACAACAATCTCAGCCCTGCCGATCAGCAGACGGTGGTCGATGCCGTCCGCGATCTGCTGGCCTGAATCCGATGGCACATGCGGTTTCGCCGCAGTGTGCGTGGGCGGGGGCAGGGCCACTTTGGTCCTGTCCTCGGGGCGATTCGTCGGTAAAGCGCGAGCCGTCGGGTGCAGTCTTGTCGAGGCCGCCGGGCGAAGGACGTTCTCCTGAAATGCTCAAGGGGCTGGAATGCGGGGCGTTGCCCGTCGAAGCACTTTTCCCTATGCAAGTTCGCCTGCGGAGGGAATGCGGTGAGCCACAGCCAGGACAGGTCCGATCCATGCTCCGAACGGGAGCGTCTATCGCGTCGGGAGTTTTTGCGGCAGGGACTGGCCGCGGCGGCGGCCGTGGGCGCGGCGGCGTCGCTGCCGCCGTTGGCGGGGCGGCTGTTCGGGCAAGAGACGCCTGCGGCCGGACAGGCTGCGGCTGCCGGCACCGGTGACGCCGCCGGCGCGGGCGGTGTGGCCGGTAAGAGCCGCGTCATCGTCATCACGCATCCCGAGGCACTGGTGCGGGAGTATGTGGGCAATCGTCCGGTTCTTCAGCAGATGCTCGAGCGGGCCGTTCGGGAGCTGACCGGGGCCGACAGCGACAAGAAGGCCTGGCAGCAGGTGGCACTGCCGGGCGAGCCGGTCTCGATCAAGACCACGCGCGCCGGCGGCGACCTTCTGAAGACGCACGACGAGTTGTCGGCCTATGTGGCCGAGCGGCTGATCGAGGCCGCCGGGAGCGACAAGGACCGCATCCGCATCTGGGACCGGCCGGACCTGCGCGGCGAGGATCTGGAACTTTCGGAGCCGTTTGTTCTGCCGACGCGCGGCAAAGAAACGCGCCTGCGGGCCGTGCTCGTCAAGGACTCGCCGGCCATCGTCAATATGCCCGTTCTGAAAACGCACTCGGGCACCGGCGCGTCGATCGCGATGAAGAATCATTTCGGCTCGATCAACAATCCGTCGGCGTTCCACAGTTGGGCCACGGGCAATATGGCTCGTAGCATCGCCGAATTGAACCGCCTGGATCCGATCCGCACGCGGACGCGGCTGATCGTGGTGGATGCCACGCGGCCGTTGTTTGCCGAAGGGCCGTCGGACAATCCGGACTTTCGCTGGACGTTCGGCGGCCTGATTGTCGGGACGGACCCGGTAGCCGTGGACGCGGTGGGTCTGGACATCCTGGAGAAGAAGCGCGAGGAGCATTTCGGCCGTCCGTGGCCGCTGGAGCACGCCCGCGAGATGGTGCGTTGGGGCCAGACCATCGGCCTGGGCAACGCCGACGCCTCGCGCATCGAGGTGGTCCGGATCAAGCTGGACTGATGCGGTGCGGGCAACGACTACTGCCCGGCGCCGGCTTTGAGCTGCTGGAGTTCCTTGCTGAGTGTTTCGATTGTCTCTCGCATCCGGGCCTGGGCGTCGGCGTGGGCTTGCTGCTGTTGTGTCAGATCGTTCTGAAGCCGTTGCAGTTCGGTCTGCCGCTGAACCAGTTGCACCTTCAGGTCGGCGTGCTGGGCGGCCAGCTCGTCATATCTGTCTTTGGCCTCGTCCCTGGTTTTGGCAAGATCGGCGACCGCCAGCCGGTACTTCTCGTCGCGTGTCTTGACGGCCGCTTCCAGGCCCTGGACCTGCTGCGTCAAGGTGTCGCAGCGATTGGTCAGCAGGGCCCGCTCTTTCCGGTATGCCTCGGCGTCGCTGCGGCGCAACACCAGGCCGACGGTCAGTCCGCCGCCGGCGCCGACAACCAGTCCGGCCAGCGCCGCCAACGTTACAGCTACGATGGTCTTGCGTTTTCCCATGGTGACGGCCCTCGCGCAAGGTGCCCCCTTGTCCCTTCGATCGCATCGTGGATTGGATATGTCGCCCCATCAGACCGCGCAGGGGCCGTCCTGTCAAGGCCCGTGCATAAAGCAGCCCCGTGGTTCCGGAACCGCCGGAACACGCCGCCGAGATATTCCCGAACCTCTCACGGCGTCGTTTCTCTAATCACGACATGGCCAGCACGTTTCTGGCGCGGCGGCGAACGTAGGCGCGTTCGTCTGTCAGGTACCGCTCGGCCAGGGACCGGTCGGGCCGACCGAGGCGGGCCAGGGCCTCGGCAGCTGTCAGGTCCAGTTGCCAACGGGCGTCCTCGACCACTTTTCCACGACCGCCCATGCTGACCTGGAGGCTTCGGGTGGTATCCAGATCGGTTCGGGCCAAGACGGCGCGAATAGCTGTTTCGGCCGATGGGTCGCCGATGCGTCCGAGGGCTCTTACGGCGGCGATGACCGCACTGAGCGGCGCCTCGGGATCGGTCAGCACCTCGCTCAGAGCCGGCACGGCTTCGCGGCTGCGCACGCGGCCCAGCAGCACGATCGACGACATCCATTGCGGCGCCGCCTTGTTGCTTTGGAGGGTCTCCTGTCGGCGCCGGCGCACTGCCTCAATCAGTTCGCCTGCTCCTGATCCGTCGCCGGCCAGGGCTAGCGTCGCCGCCGACCAGAACCGCTGGGCCGGCACGTCGCTGTCCAGTTTCTCGCGCAGTGCCGGCAGGGCGTCCGGATGGTTCTCGGCCAGTTGCCACGCAGCGTCGAACGGTTTGTCCTCGCCCAGTTGTTCCACCAGCTTCTCGGTAGTCGCCTCCGGCAGCGCCGGCAACGGGCGGTCCGATTCGCGTAGTGCGCCGCTCTCACGGAGAAGGCGCTGAAGCTCCGCCACGTCGATGGCCCGCGGCATCAGGCCGTGGCGCGCCGCCAACGCCGCCGCGATACCTGCCGCCTCGCCGATTCGCTGCATGTCCCGCTGCATTCGCAACTGGTGGTGTGCGTCCTGGGTCAGCGACAGCGCGCGGCACGCCACGAGCAACCCCTCGATGCCGCGCGGCAACAGACACCGGTACGGTATCTCGCAGCCGATGGGTGTGCGCCATTGACCGAGCAGCCAGACCCACATCGCCCCGACGTCGGACTCGTTTTCGTAGTCCATAGCGTGGTTGTCGTAGTGGCTGAAGCCGTAGCCGATCACGTCGGGAAACTGCCGCCCCGCGATCTGGTCGGCCAGCGTCAACTGGTAATCGCCGACGATCTGGCGTCCCTGACGCAAGCCCAGGTGCGGGGCAATGTAGGTCCACCGCTTGTCATCGGTCCAGGCATCGAGCCGCAAATGACGCAGGCCCAACGAGCGTCCGCGCGTCAGGTCGGTCACGTCGTCGGGGTCCACATAGCCGGCATCGAAGTTGACGAGGATCATGTTGAGGTAGCCCAGGGGCTTTCCTTCGGCATCCTTGGCCGGCGCGATCGCCCCGGCGCTTTGGCTGAAGGCGTGCAGCAGCCCGTCGCCCTCGCGTCCATAGACGAACTTGGCCCCGGCCATGGCGGCCACGTCGCCGTCGCCGGTCGAATCGACAAACGCCGCGGCTTCGCAGAAGCGCACCCCTTCGGGGCCGGCCGCCACGACCGCCGTCACGCGAATCGGCGACTCGCCGCCCGTGGTGCCGCGTCGTACCAAGGCCTTGGATCGCCAGTCGGTGGGCTCGTACCGTTCGGCGATGACGCCCGTGGCCGTCGTGCCCAGGGCGAGCCGCACGCCCGCCTCGCGAGCCATTTGCAGCAACACCACCTTCTTGGCGTCGGGATGGAAAGAGGGGTTCTCCCAAGCCCGCACCCGGTGTCGTCCCATGAACAGCGGCGCGAGTTCCTGCGTGCGGCGGTCCACCTCGTCCTGGAGCCCGCCGGTGCGGCCGTGGTAATACATGTGAATGCCGCCGCCGGTGCCGATGCCGCCCAGGTAGGTCAGCGGCTCCACCAGAAGCGTGTCGGCGCCTTGGCGTGCCGCGGCAATGGCCGCCAGGGCCCCGGCGGTGCCGCCGCCCAGGACCACGACGTCGGCCCGCTCGTGCGGCGGCGGCGGAAGCAGCGACCCGGCCTCGTCCAGCGGCGCATCGTCCCGCGGCGCATATACCCGCGCCGCTTCGGCGCCCACGGTTTCGCCCAAGGCAATCAGTGCCGCCGGGCTGTGGGCCTCGGCGTCGCCCTCGGCTCCCGTGGCAGCGGCCGTCAGCAGCCCCGGCCGCGAGGCCGGTTCGGCCGCGGCATCGGCCACGACCAGCGGCCCAAGGGGCAACGTTTCCACGCTCATGCTCGTGACCAGGGCGTCGCGGGCCACGGTCACGCGGTCGCGAACGGCATGCAGAATCTGCGGCACGGCCAGGTGCGCGTCAATAATGGAATCCGTGGGCATCGTGAACTCGACAGCGGCCTCGCCCACCCACAGCGACGGTCGCACGACCACGGTCGTCGCTGGTCCGCACGGCCCCAGGTCCACGGCCTCGCCGAGCGGTTTTTCCAAAGCGTTCAGCAGGATCGTCACGCGCGCGGGCGCCGACTCCACGCGCCGAAACGGCAATCCGGCGTCGCGGGCCAGTACCAGGGTGTCGGTGGCGTCCACGACCCAGTCCGCGCGCAGTGCGTGTTGGCCGGACTTGCAGCCGACGATGATGCCGGCAATGCGCCCGTCGTCGGCCTGCACCGGGCACAGCGGCGAGGCATACAGCAACAGTTCGACGCCGGCTTCCTCGGCCATCTGGTGCATCATCAACTCGGCCGCGGGCGGGCAGAGGAGTCCGTCGCGGGCGGCGCCTTGGGCGGCAAGCCGGCTCATCAGTTCGGCGGCCAGTCCGTTGTCCGGCGGCGCGGCACGGTCCCAAAGGCGGACGGTGTGGGTCAGGGCAATCTGCCACCCGAGTTGGGCTCGTCGCGAAACCAGCAGAACCTTGTGTCCTGCGCGTGCGGCGGTGAGGGCCGCCGCCCAGCCGCACAACCCGCCGCCGGCCACCAGGATCTCGTGCTTACGGTCGAAAACGTCGTACGCCATGCCCTACTCTCCCTTGTCACCCCTGTGGTTCGAAGACGCAAAGGCGATATGATACCGCTTCCGGCAGCGGCGACACAAGGCCGGTCGGCAATCAAAAATGACTTAGTTTTCGTTGACAAGGTCTCGCCAAGAGCTGCACGTGAGCTATAATACCGGGTCGATTGGCGGAGTCGTTGCCGCCGTGGCAGCGTTCCGCCGGCAACGGTCACGTTGACAACGGTCAGAAGGCGACGCGAGTAGGAAAATCGAGCATGGGCAGTGAAGCAGAGGGCGGCAACACGTTCCGCAGCGATGCGGACCATCGGCTGGACGCTCAGTTGGAGCAGGAGATTCAGGACGCGCTGGGCGGCAAGAGCATCGAGGAGGTGATGGACGAGGCCGACGCATCGCGTGACGTTTCGGACTCGGCCGGGGCAGTGCCTGGACTGAGGCGAGGCAAGGTCATCGGCATCACCGGCAGCGACATCTTCGTCGATCTCGGCGGTCGCAGCCAGGGGGTGATCACGAGCGATCAGTTCGAGCCGGACAAGTTGCCGCACGTGGGCGACACGATCGAGGTGCAGATCGAGCGTTACGACGAACGCGAAGGGATGCTCATTCTGTCGCGTCAGGGTGTGGCGCAAAAGACGGCCTGGGCCACGATGGCCAAGGGCGACATCGTGGAGGTCCGCGTCACGGGCGTCAACAAGGGCGGCCTGGAGTGCGACCTGAAGGGCATCCGGGTGTTCATGCCGGCGAGCCAAGTGGATATCGTTCGCATTGAGGACGTCAGCATGCTGATCGGTCAGCGGCTGACGGCCGAAATCGTGGAGCTGGATCGCAACAGCAAGAACGTTGTGGTGTCGCGTCGCAAAATGCTTGAACGTCAGGCTGCCGAAGCACGTGAGCAAACCATGGCCGAATTGGCCGAGGGTCAAATCCGCACCGGCACGGTCCGCAATATCATGCCGTTCGGTGCTTTTCTGGACATCGGCGGCGTGGACGGCCTGCTGCACGTCAGCGACATGAGCTACTCGCGCGTGGACGATCCGAAGGACGTGGTGAAGCTCGGCCAGAAACTCAATGTGAAGATTCTGAAGATCGAGCAGGGCGGCAAGCGGATCAGTCTCGGGTTGAAACAGTTACAGACGGACCCGTGGGAACATGTGGCCGACAAGTACAAGGCCGGGCAGTCCGTCAAGGGCAAGGTGACCAACCTGGCCAAGTTCGGGGCGTTCGTCGAGATCGAGCCGGGCCTGGAGGCGCTGATCCCCATCGGCGAGATGACGTGGAAGAAACGGATCCATCACCCGTCGGAGATCCTGTCGAAGGGGCAGACTGTGGAGGTCGGCATCCTGGAGGTAGATCCTGCGCGTAAGCGCATGAGCGTGAGTCTGAAAGCGATGGAGCCCGATCCGTGGTCCGAAGTGGAACGGAAATACCCGATCGGCGCCGCCGTGGAAGGCACGGTCACGCGGCTGGCGGATTTCGGGGCGTTCATCGAGCTGGAGCCGGGCGTGGACGGGCTGGCCCACATCAGCGAGCTGTCGGACAAGCCGATTCAGCGTCCGAGCGATGCCGTGCGGCAAGGGCAGAAGGTGCAGGCCCGCGTGCTTCACGTCAGCGCGGCGGATCGCCGCATCTCGCTGACGCTTAAGGGCGAGGAGGCTCCCGAGGCCGAGGCGGCACCGAGCGTCGAGGCGGCCAAGCCGGCCAAAAAGCGGCAGAGTCCGCTTCGCGGCGGGCTGGAATAGCGGAGACGGTGCGGCAGTAACCTTTGCATGCAGTTGGCGTCCTGCCGTGGACCGCAGTGTCAACTATGACATGCTGCGCAGCGCACGCGCCCCCTCTCGGAGGCTGCTTCCCCGCGGCTGTAACGAAGGCTCTGCGCCTACTCCAGGAGGAACGATGACGGACTCGGTCGCGGATCGCAAGTACACCTTTGGCCCGGTGCCGTCGCGCCGCCTGGGGCTGAGCCTCGGCGTGGACTTGGTCCCGCGCAAAGTCTGCACGCAGGACTGCATCTACTGTCAGGTCGGCCGCACGACCGATTGCACGGTGCGTCGCGGCGATTTCGTGCCCGTGGACGAGGTGCTGGACGAGATCACGCGCGTCCTGCCGCACGTGCCGCGGCCCGACTACATTACGATGAGCGGCTCTGGCGAGCCGACGCTCAACGTGCGACTCGGCGACGTGATCGACGGCGTCCGTCGCATCACCGACGTGCCCGTGGCGGTCATCACCAACGGGACGCTCCTGACGGAAGCCGACGTGCGTCGCGACTGTGCCAAGGCGGACCTCGTGGTGCCGTCGCTCGATGCCGCCGACGAGGCGACGTTCCAGGCGGTCAACCGGCCGGCTCGCGGCCTGACGTTGGAAGGGCTTGTCGCGGGCCTCGTGACGTTTCGGCGCGAGTTCCGGGGACAGTTCTGGCTCGAAGTGTTCCTGGCGGCCGGCCGCAACGATTCCGACGAGCAGGTGGCCGCCATGGGCCGACTCATCGAACGGATTAACCCGGACCGCATCGACCTCAACACAGCCACGCGGCCTACTGCGGACGCCGATGTCCGGGCCGTGAGCCCCGAGCGGCTGGCGGCAATTGCCGCCAGGCTCGGCCCCAAGGCCCACGTGGTGGCCTCGTTCAAAGCGTCGCGGATCACCGAGGCCATGGCCGTCAACGAGAACCAGGTCCTGGCCATGATCCGTCGCCGGCCGGTCACCCTCGACGACATCGCCGTCGGCCTGGGCGCCCATGCCAACGAAGTGGCGAAGGTTGTCGGCCACCTGCTGGAATCGGGCCTCATTCGCCGCAGCGACCGCGGCGGCCTGGCCTACTACGAAGCCGCCGAGAAACCCTGATCCGGTTCCATCGCCACCCGCTGACAACGGGCGGGTTCAAGGAATCGTCCGTCCTCGCGCTCCGATGAGCACACAGGTCAATGCCATGAGTCGAATCGTCGTGGGACTGTCTCTCGTGGTCTCCGTGGCGGTCTGCCCCGCCATGGGCGGCGACGTCGTGGGGTGGCGCACCAACTGGACCGGTAAGTATCCCGATGCCGATCCGCCGCTGGTATGGTCCGACACCCAGGGCGTCGTCTGGAAGACCCCGTTGCCAGGCCCGGGCAACAGTACCCCCGTCCTTGTCGGCGACAAGATCATCGTTTGCAGCGAACCCTCCTCTGTCGTTTGCCTGAACCTGGCCGACGGAAAAATCCTTTGGGAGAAGGCCAACCCGCTGATGGAGGCTTTCAGTCCCGAAGAACAGACCAAAGCCAAGGCCGACATGGATCGCATCGGCGTGCCTGCTGTGCGAGAGGCGGTCAAGACGCTGGAACGCGAACTCAACCAGGTTCGGCGCGACATGCGGCAGAATCGCGACGACGAGACCCTCAAGGCCAAAGATCGTGACATTCAGCAGAAGATCGCCGCCGAGAAGAAGAAGCTCGAGCCGGTAGCCCGGTACATGGATCCGCCGACACACGGCGTCAACGGCTACACGTCCGCGACGCCCGTCAGCGATGGCAAGCACGTCTGGATGGTTTTCGGTACCGGCGTCGTGGCCTGTTATGATCTGGACGGCCACCGCAAGTGGATTACATTCGTCGAGCAGCCGAAGGAACCCAACGGCTGGGGCTTCTGCGCCTCGCCAGTTCTGGCCGGCGACAAACTGCTGGTAATCATCGACTCGCTCGTTGCCCTCGAGGCGGCCACCGGCAAGCTCGTTTACCGTGTGCCGGCGAAGGCCCGCTGGGGCACGCCCACGCTCGCCACCGTCGGCGGCACGGAGATTCTCGTGACGGCCGGCGGCGAGTTTTTCCGCGTCAGCGACGGCAAGAAGTTGCTGGACCGCACCGTTGCCCTGGAGTACAACCAGCCCGTAATCGAGGCCGGCGTGGTTTACTTCATCCAGAACGGCGGCAAGGCCTACAAACTGCCTGAGCAGCTCTCCGGCGATAGGCTCGACGCCTCGCCGCTGTGGACCACCGAACCCAAGAAGGACCGCTATTATGCCTCACCCGTGGTTCACGACGGACTCATCTACGATGTCACCCAGGCGAGCGTCTTCAGCGCTATCGACGCCGCCACGGGAAAAGTCGTGTACGAGCAGAACCTCAACCTTGGCCGGGAACAGGCCTATCCCAGCGTTGTCCTGGCCGGCACGTATCTGTTCGTCAGCGGCTCCAGCGGTCAGACGGCCGTCATTGTTCCCGGCCGCGAGTTCAAGGAGGTTGCCCGCAACAAGCTCGAACCGTTCCGCTCGACGCCGGTTTTTCAGGGTACGCGGATGTACGTGCGCGGGCTGAAGCACATGTACTGCATCGGGAAGTGATTGTCGGCATGGAAATGCTGATCGTCATCCTCGCCGTCGTCGCAGCCGCAGGCGCCATCGGCTATGCGATGTGGCGCCGACTGTCGGACCGCGGCGGCTGCTCTTGCGGCCGCGAGGCGCAGAGCCCCTGCCGCAGTTGCGCGAACCCGTGCGAGAAGGAGAAGCAACCATGACCATCCACGAAGTCAACGACCGCCGGGCCATGGGCTATCTGGCCACCAAGCCGACCATGATCGTTACGACGCTGCACGCCTCGGGCATTGTCAATGCGGGCGTCTTCGGGGCCTATACGAACCTCTCGGCCGAGCACGTCGGCATCGCGGTTCACAAGGAGAGCCACACCTACGCCAATATGCTCCGCACGCGGGAGTTTGTCGTCAACGTGCCGGGTGCCGATCTCGTCAAGACCATCGCCGTTCTGGCCGACGACATTCCGCCGGATCGCAGCGAACTGGATGAGGCCGGCCTGACCGCGCGGCCCGGACGCCAGGTGGCTGTGCCGTCGATCGCCGAATGCGTCGCCGCGGTGGAGTTCCGTTTCGAGCAGGAAGTGCCCGTTGCCGGCCACTCGTTCATGATCGGCCGCTGCGTCGGCGGCTGGATTCGCAAGGACTGCCTCGACGACGACGGCAAGATCAACATCTTCGCCGCCCGCATCTTCAAGGATTTCAAGTACCCCAAGCCTCTCTACGTCCTGCCCGGCGAGGTCATCGAAGGGTAATAGCGGGCGCAAACCGCCCGGTGACGGACGCCGACGCGTCGATCTGGTTTCCGGTGGCATCATCGTTTGAGCACCGCGCGGCGGATGCGATCCAGGGCCTCGCGGAGCAGGCTCCGCGGGCAACCGAAATTTAGCCGCACATAACCCGGCGCGCCGAATGCCTTGCCGTCCATCAGCCCGACGCCGGCCTCCTCGAACAGTGCCGCCGGGTTGTCCGCACATAGCGACCGCGCGTCGATCCACGCCAGGTACGTCGCCTCCACGTGCGTCATGGCCAGCGGCGGCGTCTCGGCGATGGTCCGCTCGACCAGGTCGCGGTTGCCGCGCAAGTACTCCACCAGCGCCAGTCGCCACGACTCGGCGTCGCGCCATGCGGCCAACGACGCTGCGTAGCCGAAGGGATTGCCGCCCGAGACCAGGCCGGCAAACCCGTCGAGAAACCGCCGCCGCAAGCCCTCGTCGGCGATCACCGCCACGGCGCACCGCAGTCCAGGCACATTGAATGTCTTGCTGGCCGACAGGAGCGTGATCGTTCGTGCCGCGGCATCGTCCGACAACGTGGCCGTCGGCACATGCCGCCGATCCGCGTCGAGCGTCAACTCGGCGTGCACTTCGTCGCTGCAAACGACCAGGTCGTACTTGCGACAGAGATCCATCAGGCTGCGAAGCTCTTCGGCCGTGTAGAGCCGCCCGACAGGGTTGTGCGGATTGCACAGCAGCACGCCCCGCGTCCGCGGCGTGACGGCTCGGGCCATGGCGTTCAGGTCCATGGCCCACCGCCCGTTGTGCAGCGTCAGGGGCACGTCCAGCCGCTGGCGGCCCGAGCGATTCGGCGCCGACAGAAACGGCGGATAGATCGGCGGCATGACCAGCACTTGGTCGCCCTCGCCGCCGGCCGCGCGGCACGCCAGATGGAGCCCCGTCCCTAGGTCCGGAAGCCACACCAAGTGCTCGACTTGGACGGTCCACCCGTAGCGGTCGCGCAGCCGCTTGAGCAGGCACGCGATCAGTTCGTCCGGCACATGAGTGTAGCCGAACACGCCGTGATTCACCACACGGTGAAGTGCAGCGAGAATCTCCGGCGCGCAGCGAAAATCCATATCCGCGACCCACATGGGGATGACGTCGCGGCCCTTGTATCGGTCCCACTTGACGCTGTTGCTGTGGCGACGATCTATGACAGTGTCGAAGTCGTAACTCATGACAGGCTCCTGACGCATCGGCTTCCGCCGCAACGGCGGCGATCCGTGACGGGAGTCTAGCCCAGGGCAGGGCGGTTGTCCACTGAGCAGTCGGCGGCGGCCTCCGATTCGGTTGCCCCGGCGCGCCGGTCCTGATAGGATGGCGTGTGAAACGCACGCGATGCCGCGGCGACGTGCTGCAAGGACCGACCATGAGCGACGACACCTCCCATGGCATGGAGCAGACGCTCCGCCGCGAACTCCGCACCAGCGACATTCGTCTGCGCGCCGCCGGGGTCGCGCCCGCCCGACTCCGCACCGTGCGGCGAACGCTGCGAGCCACAAACCGCCTCGAAACCATGGCCGTCCAGGTCTATCGCGCCCAGTGGTCGCCCGCGCCGACCGAACTGAACCGGCAACTCATCGCCGCCATGGACAACGAGCTGACGCACCAGGCCGACAGTCTATCGCGGCTGATGGAGTACGGCGGCCGGCCGATGCTGATGAGGGGGCCGTTCTACGTCGTCGGCTGGGTGCTCGGGCGGGTCTCGCGATGGCTCGGGCTGGGGGCGATGTTGCGGCTCGGAGCGTGGGTCGAGGCCAAGGCCGTCGACCATTACGCGCACCTGACGGCGGCCGTGGACTGGGATCCCGCTACGTACAATCTGCTCGTGGGGATGTGGAACGACGAGAAATGCCACCTTCGCCGCTGGACGTATCTGCTGGAGCACCCGGAGGAAGCCCTGGCACCGCCCCGCGAGTCGCCGGCGTCACAATAGCGTGGACTGGCCGGGGAAAATCATGGCCACGCAAAGCGTGGCCATGCCACCAGTCACAGCGCCATCGTGGGCTGTCAACGCCCGGCTCACTTGATCCGCCGTTCGATAGTCTTCAGATACTTGAGGTCCTCGGGCAGTTTCTCGTCGGTTTTCTGGGCGGTGTTGAAGTCCTCGAAGCTGAGCCACCCATCGTAACCGACGGCCTTCAGCGAGCGCAGCAGGTCCTCGAAGTCCACGCAACCGTTCTTCATCGCGGCGAAGGTGGGTTTCCACACCACCGCCCCGTCGCGCGTTGCGCCGGTGACCTCCCACCGCGAGTTCTTCACGTGCACATGGGCCAAGTACCCCCCGAGCATCTCCAGCCCCATCTGGTACTGCTCGTACCCTTCGTACACCATGTTGCCCGGATCGTAGATGATGCCGACCTCCCTGGGCGAGAAGTTGCTGCAGAACTGGGCGGCCGCGGCGGCGCTGGCCGTGATGATCCCCATGTGAATCTCGATGACCGGCTTGACCTCGAACCGCCGGGCGTAGGCCACGACCTTGGCGTAGTCCTTGACGGCCTTGGCGTAGAGCTTCTTCCAGCCGACGGACTTGTCGTACCGCGGCACGCCGATCCGCACCAGCGGCGCGCCCAGCGCCGCCGCGGCCTCGATGGCCGGTTTGTACTTGTCGGGTTCCCAGCAACCGGCATACGCCGCCAGCGACGGCATTTTCAGTCCGGCCGCGCGGCACAGCCGGCGAATCTCCGGCACTTCCTGCTCCCATGTCCGCGGGTCGATTGTCGCCAGGTTGGCGCCCCAGAACCCCGCGCGCGGCGTCCCTTGCTCCGGGCGGTTGTAGAACCGCCATTCCACCCCGTCGTAGCCCCATTTCCTCAGCCGCTGAACCACTTCCTGCGGCGTATATTCCGGCATGCAGACAGTGAAGATCGAGTACTTCACGGCGTTCTCCTTTTGGATCCGGCCGCCACGGACAATCCGTGCGGCGCCCCTTGTCCAACGTCTCGGCGGGCCCCCGACGGCGGCCGACCGGGTGCATTGGATTTTAGTTGCATGTTTTCCCAGGGTCAATCAAACTGTTCTGCGGTCGTTGTCCGGCGACCGCACTATCACTCGGACTTCGTGCGGTACACCTTCGGGAGGTTATTCCGTTTCTATCGAATCTGGCTTCTGGGGGGGGGCCGCGCGGCGGGGGCGGGACTGGCCGGCTGCACGTCGGACCCGTTTGCACGACTGGCCATCGGTCATACTCAGCGACACGCCGTTGCCCAGGTACTAGGTCCCCAGGCGGTCGAGACGCCCGACGGCTACACCCTCGAAACCCAAGCCTCCTGGCCCACGGTCATCAGGGTCATCCACGCCTCCGTGCCGCAAGGCGGGACCGTCCAATCGAAGACGGCCCTGACTGCCAGCGTCGTTCACATGATCGCCGTCCAGACGCTCAACATCGAGATGGTTTACGAGGGGCCGTTGCCCGACGATCTGGCCGACGCCCTGCGTGTGCGCGAAGCCGAACAGGACAACGAGCTGGTCGCTCGACTGATCGATTTCGCCCGCGACCGGATGCGCCTGGGCATGACCGAGAAATGGAAGGACGCCGACCTGCTCCGCAACGATCCGTACCGAAGCCGGTTTGTCGGCGTCATCAACTTTGCGTGGAACGATCTTCGGGGCCGGGGCGCCTTGCGCACCGCGGATCTGACCGTGGACGTGCGCGGGGCGTCGAGCACCTTCAGCCTTCGTCCGCTCGAGGGCGGCGTCTGCCGCATCGAGGCCAGGAGCACTGTCGCGCTTGGCCCTCTGCCGGTTCTCTAGCCGCCTGACGCCGGGACGACCGTCGGCTCACGCCGATCCGCCATCACGGGTTCTGCTTCTGCGGCGTCAGGTCCACCAGGTCCACGAATTCCAGGGCCACGGCCGCCCAGTCGCCCATCTGTTCGACGCGGCGAACGCTGGCGGTTCGCTGAACCGTGCGGCTCCTGGGGGCATCCGGCATCTGGAGCTCGATCTGGACCTGGACCTGCGTGCCGAGTTTCAGTTCTCTGGCCAGCGGACCGAGAATCTTCACGCCGCCGGCGCTGATGTCGGCCGTCTTGCCCTTGACCAGCAGACGCCGCCGTTTGTCGGTTATCTTCGCCGGACAAGACAGCGGCACACGCTCGTAACGTCGTTTCTCGCGGTAGTCCTGCATGGCCTCTCCAGACTCCCCGGACAGCGGCCCACAGGAGCATTATCGCCCACGGATGCGCATGTCCTTGAACGAAATCGGCTTGGCCGGGGCTGCCGCCGGGACGGGCCAGGACTCTATGGGGCCGCCGCCTCGGGCTCGGGCGCCTCGCCCCATCGGCGCACGAGCGACACGGCCACCTCGATCACCATCCAGACGGCCAGCACCAGGACCACCGCATTGAGCGACGCCAGGAGCCAGTCCGATTGGTGCACAAACGTCAGCTCGTTCAGCACCATCGCCCAGACGGTCATCACGAGCATGAACAGGCACGGCAGACCGGATACGAGGAACTTCATGCCGCCTTTTCTGCGCAGATACACCGTTACGACCAGCAGGGCCAGGGCCGCCAGGAGCTGGTTGAGCGAGCCGAACAGCGGCCACAGCTTCTTGGCGCCCGCGCCGCCGGCGCCGTTGGCAAACGCCAGCACGCCGGCCGTCGCCACGGCGATGCCCGTGGCCACCCAGCGATTGGCCAGCACGGGCGCCCGGGCCCGACCGGCCAGCTCGCCAATGACGTACCTCTGAAGTCGCGTGGCCGTGTCGAGCGTCGTGCCGGCAAAGCTCGCCACAAAGACGCCCATGACGATCAAGGCAAAGTGGTGCGGGATGCCGAGGTGCTGGATCATGTTCGCCGAGCCTTCCACGAAGGCTGCCAACTGAATATCCAGGGGGCTGTCGCCCGTCCACTGGCCGTAGTAGTGGAGCCATGCGGCCCGGCCCGTCACAATGGTGTCGCCCGACGGGGCCGCCAGGCCGACGCCCGCCGACACCGCGATGATGACCAGCACCGCCAGGGCCCCCTCCATGAGCAACGACCCGTAGCCCGCCGGCTGGGCGTCCAGCTCGCTGCGAAGCTGCTTGCTCGATGTGCCGGAAGCCACCAGGCTGTGGAACCCGGAGATTGCGCCGCAGGCGATAATCACGAACAGCAGCGGCCAGATCGGCGGCGCACCGGTCGGGTGCGGCTGAAAGGCCGGCGCCGCTATCGTCAGGTCGGCCGTCAGTCCCGATACCACCACTGCCACGATCATCAGCGCCATGGCCACGAACAGCTGCCAGGCGTTGATGTAGTCGCGCGGTTGCAGGAGCATCGTCACCGGCAGTGTTGAGGCCACGTAGGCGTAGATCAGCAGAATGACGGTCCAGACTCCCGTGGCCGGTACGCCCGCAATGGCCGGCATCTGCATCGGCAGGTAGTGCCCCATGCCCACGGTCACGTACATCAGCGTCACGGCTGCAATGCTCACGGCGGCAACGTTCCAGTGGCGTTTGGCGATGGCCCAGCCGGTGGCCATGGCGATGGGAATCTCGCACCAGATCGGGAACACCGAGGCCGGGTATATCTTGAACAGCAAGGCGATGACCAGTCCGAAAATCGCGATGACGATGAGCAGTTCGAGGAAGACCACGCCGAACAGCAGCACCTGAACGCGCGGATGGATATACCGGGCAGCCACCTCGGCGACGCTCTTGCCCTCGTTGCGGAGTGAGACGACCATGGCCCCGAAGTCGTGGACGGCGCCCATGAAGATGCTGCCGAAGAAAACCCACAGCACCGCGGGCAGCCAGCCCCAGATGATCGCGATGGCCGGTCCGACGATGGGGCCTGTGCCGGCAATCGAGGTGAAGTGGTGGCCGAAGACGACGATCGGCTTGGTCGGCACGTAGTCGATGTCGTCGCGAAGCTGCTCGCTCGGCACGGGGCACGCCCGGCGCAGCTTGAAAATCCGTCGTGCCAGGAACCGTCCGTAGGTGTAGTACGCTACCAGGTAGCCCGCGAACAGGGCCGCCATCAGCAAGATCGCCTGCATTCAGCCGTCTCCTCGACTCTCCGCGTCAGGCCCACCACATCTTGCCGAGCTTCTCTTTCAGCAGGATGCCCTGGAGAAACTCGACAGCCTTGGCGAACCCCTCGCCGGCGCTCATCAGGCTGTCCTCGTGTTCGATGGAGATCACACCGTCGTAGCCGACCATCCGCAGCGTGCTGACGAAGTCGCGCCAGAAGATCGCATCGTGGCCGTATCCCACCGTGCGGAACACCCACGAACGGGCAAGCTCGTCGCCGTAGGGCTTCGTGTCCAGCGTGCCGTTCAGCGCCGTGTTGATCGGGTCGATCCGCGTGTCCTTGGCGTGGACGTGGTAAATGGCCTTGCCGATGGCTCGGATCGCGGCCAAAGGATCCATCCCCTGCCAGAACAGATGGCTCGGATCGAAATTCGCCCCGACGTTGTTGCCGCACTCCTTGCGCACGCGCAGCAGCGTTTCGGTGTTGTAAACGCTCATGCCCGGATGCATCTCGAACGCGATGCGCACGCCATGATCGGCGGCGAACTTCGCCTCTCGCGTCCAGTACGGGAGAATCTTCTTTTCCCACTGCCACCGCAGCATCTCGGTGAAGTCCGGCGGCCACGGGCAGACGATCCAGTTGGGGCCCTTGTCGCGGTCGCTGCCGCCCGGGCAACCGCTGAAGCACGTGATCGTGTCGACGCCGATCATCTCCGCCAGCCGCACGGCGTTGCGCCACGCGTCGTGGTGTTTCCGCGCGAATGCGGCGCTGGGATGCAGCGGATTGCCGTGGCAGGCCAATGCGCTGATCTGCAGACCCCGGTCGCGAATCCGCGACGCCCACTGTTGCGCCTTGGCCTTGCTCCTGACGAGTTCCTGCACCGGGCAATGGCTCTGGCCCGGATAGTTGCCCGCGCCGATCTCCACGGCGTCCAGCTTCATCGCCTCAACGCGGTCCAGGGCATCGTCCAGGTCCACGCCCGAGAATAGCGCCATCATCACGCCCAGTTTCATCGCTTCTCTCCTTTCGGCCGGTGGAACGCACACGATTCCGTCACCCGCCGCGCGGCACGTGTGGCAGCGGATGCACTTGGAGCGACACGCGTGAGGTCGCCATCGCAGTCGGTCAGCGGGGTGTTTCCGGAAGGCGATGATAGGCCCGCCTACGAGCCCTTTCAAGCAAAAATGCACCCGCCCGTAGCGAGGGGGGGCGCATCGTGTTTGTGGGCAAGGAAGGCTCACTGCTTCGGGCAAGGGGGCCTGTAAGCGACGCCGCCGGCGGCATCAACGTGAGGGGGTGCGCGCCCTTGGGCACGCCTCCTGTCTTTGCCGTCACTTGCGCGGCTTACGTTTTTCCAGCGGGTTCTCGCTTTTCTTGGCCGCGTTCTGAAGGCGTTCCACCTGACCCATCTGGGCCTCGATCCATTGGCCGATGCGACCCGGCTTTTTTTCCTTGCGCGGTTTCTGCGGGCGGAGCTTCAGCTTCGCGTAGTGCCATCGGATGTACTTGCCCTCGAAGAAGCCCAGCACGGAGCTAACTAGAATGTAAAGGTTCAGCGCGCTGGGCGCCGTGTACAGGAAGAACAGCAGCATGGCCGGCGTCATGAACTTCATCATCTGCTGCTGCCTGGCCATCTCGGGGGTCGTGGCGGCCGACTGCGGCTGCATGCGCATCTGGAGGAACATGGCCACGATCATCAGCACCGGCAACACGTTGAGCTGCCATTGGGCCCAGTTGCCGATGAACGACACGCCCCAGACATCCACCGGGGTAAACTGCACCAGGGCGTCCGGCTGGGCCAGGTCCTGAATCCACAGGACGAACGGCGCGTGACGCAGGCTGATCGCCACCTGGATCCCTGTGTACAACGCGATCCAGACCGGCATCTGCAACGCCATCGGCACGCATCCGAGCATCGGGTTGGCCCCGCGCTCGCGATACAGCTTCAGCGATTCCATCTGTACACGCTTTGGATCGTCGCCGAACTGCTCCTTCAGCTTGGCCACCTCGGGTTGCAAGTCCTGCATCCGCAGCATCGACACTTGGCTGTAACGACTGATCGGCAGCATCAGCAGGCGGACCACCACCACCAGCAGAATGACGGCGACACCCTTGTTGACCACGACGTCGGCAAACTTGTCGATGGCCCAGACCATGACTTTGCTGATGAACGCGACGCCGGGGATATCGACGCAGCACCCGCGGTTGTAGCTGATGACCGAACCGAGGTTGCGCTCGCGCAGCATCGGCCGGTCCAGCAAGTTGGCATCCTTGGGGCCGGCAAACAGATAAAAGCCGGCGGCCAGCACCGAGCGGCCGTCCTTCTCCTGAAACCGCAGCGGGAAGGTGCGCATCAGGACGCCCGGCACGGTTTCCTTCTTGTCATCGGTGTAGGCCGGGTACGCCGCGGCATGTTCGAACCGGCACGACAGGTCGGCCAGGTCGGCGCGCACGGCCACGAACGTGAAGTACTTGTCCACCATGCCGGCCCAGTCCAGCGGCGCAGGGAAGGTGAATTTCTCCTTCTCGGCGTTGCTCTTGATGGCATTTCCGGCGTCGTTGCCGCTCTTGAATTCGGCGGCGCGTCTCATGTCGATGAATCCGGCGACGGCCATGCGGTCGTCGCCGCGCGATTCCTCTTTCATGAGGCCCTCGGGGCCGCGCAGTGTCACGGCGCAACTGCTGAGCAGGCCGGAGTGGTCCACGGCCTCGATGTCCATGCCCAAGAGAAACGCGCCGCCGTCGCCGAACAAGTCGTCGCCTTCGACCGTCCGCCGGGCCAGGTGAAATGTGCGGTACAGGGTCACGAAGGGTTCGCCCTCGCGTCGAATGGTCAGCTTCAGGCGCACTCGCTCGGCCGTCGGCTCGCCGTCGAGTTGCCACGGGGCCTCCCAGCCGAGGGAACGGCCGAGAATCGCCCGGCCTTTGTCCAAGGGTTCCGGCTGGAGGATGCCGAGGTCGGCGGCCGTGGAACCTCCGTCGGCCTCGTTGACGCTGAGGGTGTCCCCCTCGCCGCCGACCAGAATCAGGCCATCGCCGGCCGGACTGATCGAGGCCGCCACGGGCACGATGCCGTTGGCGTTGATCGTGGTGATGACGTCCTGTACGGTGCGACAGGCCGAAAGGTATATCTTCGCGCCGGACGATCCGTTGCGCAGCTCGATGCTGCCCGGACGCACGCCAGCGCCGCCATGGAGCGCCGACAGCGGCATCTCGGGCGGCAGCGACAGGATGACCGTTTCGGCCGGCCGGTTGTCGCGGTACGTCAGGTCCAGCCGTGTCACGGCGAAACCCGGGCGGCCGAGGTCCCGCTGGATCAGGGGAAAGTGCCGTCGCTCCGCGTCGGGCAGGTGGCGGTCGTTCACCGAGGCGTAGTAGTCGCTGAGTTCGAGGTGCCGGATGCCGCTTCCCCGGGGCGTCAGTTCGACGGCCATGGCGAACGGGCCGCCCCGGACGGCCTCGCCGAGGCGGACCGGCTGCTCGAGGGCTGCGGTCTGCGGTTCGGCCGGTTCCACCTGAAAACGCACCGCCGGCCCGGCTCCGGAGAGTCCGGTTGTGGTGCCGCCGCCAGGCACCGCCGTCGCCACCTGGACTGCGGGGGGACGACCGTTGCCGCCCTTGTCGTGCTGGGTGAAGTACTTGTATCCCAGCACCACGACGACGCCCAGCACCATGAACATCAGCATCCGGACCATGGCGTCTTTGTTGTTCACGCGAGGCTCCTTACGGTTGAGGCCGCGACGCTAGCGCCCGTCGCGCAGCCGCTGGGCATTGATGTTCACCAGGCCGGGGGCTTCCAGGATGCCCCGGATGGTGGCCTGGACGTCGTACTCGACGCGCCGCCAAAGCACGCGGTTGCCGTCGAGCAGGCAGTAGCAGGCCCGCGGATCACGGTCCCGCGGCTGGCCGACGCTGCCGATGTTGATGACGGCCCGCCGCTGGTCGATCCGGAACTGCGAATCCAGGTCGCCCGGCGTCAGGAACCGGTAGTCTTCGGTAAACACTCCGGGCATGTGCGTGTGCCCGACGAAGCAGACCGACGGAATCCGGTCGAAGATCGTAGCCATCTTCTCCCGGTTCACCTGCGGGTCGTCGGGGAAGATGTATTCGTGCAGCGGGCGCCGCGGCGAGCCGTGAACGAAGAGAATCTGCCGTTCGAACCGATGGACCGGCAGACCGGCCAGAAACTCCCATCGCTGGCCCCTGAGGGCGGCGTCGGGCTCGGCGTCCAGCTTCTCGCGGGTCCAGAAAATGGCCTTTTCGGCGGCGGCATTGAACCCGCCCGGCTCCAGCAGGACGGCGTGGTCGTGGTTGCCCATGAGGCACAGGTCGAACTGCATGGCCAAGTCGAGGCACTCGCCGGGGTTCGGCCCGTAGCCGACCACGTCGCCCAGGCAATAGACGGCCTCGGCGCCCTGATTTTTCAGGTCTTCCAGGACGGCCTCCAGGGCCGACAGGTTCGAATGGATGTCGCTGATCAGCGCCAGCACGCAACTACCTCCGTCTTCGGCCGCAACAGGGAGAGCGGCCGCCGGATCGCGGCGGCGCGGCAGGACACGTCCGGTCCCGGCGGGGCGGTCAATCGAGCGGCTCGTCGGCCTGATCGATCAGCAGCACGGGAACCCCATCGCGAATGGGAAATCGGCGGCCGCATTCCTGGCACAGAAGCGTCTGGTCCTCCTGGATCAGCCGCACCTTGCACTTCGGGCACGCCAGGAGCTTCAAGAATTCCGGGTCCAGCACGGCACGCGCCTTTCCTAGAGAGGGACTCTCCGCCTCTGCGGCAGAGAGAGTCTATCGGCGACCCCCTGCAAGTCAACAGTTTTCTCCCGCCTGCCGGGTGCCTCACGATCGCCGCTGCTTGCGTCGCATCCAGTTCTCGACGTAATCGGCCAGTTCCTGGCCGCGGAGTTGGTGCATGGCCTTCAGGTGGACGATCCGTTCCTGCTCGCTGTCGAATTCGCTTTGCATCCGCGACACGCGGAACCGGCCGAGCCGCAGGGCCTCCACCAATTCCTCATCGCTGCGCAGCTCATACTCGAACTCGGTGGCGCACCAGCCGACGCGCCACGGACTATGGGCATCGCTGCCGGCGATGCCGCGAAGGCGAAAACGACCTGCGAACATCGCCGCCGCTTCGTTTTCCTGCGGCGTGCAGCCGCCGTTATAGATCTCCACCCCCGTCAGCGGCTGGACCAGCTCGGGCAGCACCATACCCCGCCGCCAGTCGAATCCGATGTCCTCGAAATACGTCCACAGGCCGCTGTGGACCTGCTGGCGGAACGGATGAGCGGCAAACATGACCCCGCCTTCGCGCTCCACGGTTCGGGCCAGACGACGGAAGCTAATAGGTGTTTCCGGGAAGTCCTGCTTGACGCCGTACACGAGGATGTCGCCGAGCTCTTCCGTCTGCACCTCGACTCCGGCGAAGACGGTCAACCCTCGGCGGCGTCCGAGCCGCTGGGCTTTCAGGGCGCCGTCGATCCGATTGTGGTCGGTCACGGCCAGACCGTTGAGCCCGACGCTGAGAGCACGTGATACGAGTTCCTCGGCCGACTGGCTGGCGCAGGCGCTGGCCTCGCGTGTATGGGTATGCAAATCAACGAGAAACGGCACGTCCCCACCTTCCTCAACACGGTTGCGGCACACGCGATGCCAGGTCACCAAACGCCCCTTGGGCGGCTTGTAATGCTCGCCCGGAAGCCGTATAATAAACACGTGAGTCGACGATTGCAAGATCAGACCTGTGCTGAAGCTATCGTCCGGCTTCGCGTCGGCCCCAGGGGGGAAACGATCACGGCTTTGTCCCCGGAAAGCGCCGCCGGCAGGGCCGGGGCCGTAGGCCCGGGTTGCGTATGGACCAGGTGACCATGAAACCACCGGAAACGCTGCCACAGTTTCACCTAATGGCCATGGACCCTCGGGATCCCAGTGTCCATGACAACGGGCTTCTGGTCGTGGTGGTCGGTCGCGAGGCTGGGTGCGAACTGACCTTGAGTGGTCATTCGGTGAGCGAGTTGCATGCCTGTCTGGTGCGTCGGCGCGACGGGGTGTGGCTGTACGACCTTGGCAGCCGCAACGGCACCAGTGTCAATGGCCGCAAGGCCCATGCCCAGCGTCTGAACGACGGGGACACGGTACAGTTCGGCAGCCACCGATTTCGCATCCGGATCAGCGGCCAGATGGGGCATCCGGTGACGACGCTGGCGGCGTCGCTGCACGATTCGGTAACGGGGCGGACGGAGGTGCTGACGCGGCCGGTGACCGTCGTGGGACGCCGCGAGCAGAGCGACCTGCGGTTGTCCAGCGACGACGTCAGCCGAGTCCATTGTCTGCTGGTGCGTTGCGGACTGGGGCTGATTGTTCACGACCTTGACAGCCGCAACGGCACGTTCGTCACCGGGCGGCGGCAGAAGGAGCAACTGCTGACGGGCAACGAAATTCTGATGATCGGCCCCTACGAGTTCCAGGTTCGCATCGGGACGGAGAGCGAGATAGACGCCGCGGCAGGGGCGCAGACCCGGCCCGAGGCCGACGACGTATGGGCCGCCGTGGCCGAGGAGACGCGGCTGGGGTCGCATCCCCGCGACGAGACACCCCCGGCATCGCCGGCCGACGGTGCGCCCGGTGCGGCCGCGACCGGGTCGGCGGGCGGTGAGGACGATTTCGATTCGCTTATCGCCGATGCCCTGGGCGAGTCGTCCCCGGGCCCCTCGGCGGCCGAGGCCCTGGACGACCTGTGCGCCGACGAGCGGGACGAGGCCGACCAAGGCCCCGAGGCCGAGGACCGTGCGTAGCGGCCTGCGGTAGCGACTTCACGGACGACCGGCATTCACAGGGACGGCGGACTGATGCCCCACCGCGACAACAATCACTCGCTTGATATTCATCCGACCGATTTGCGCCCGGCTCGACGGGCCGACCTCGTGCCGCCTGCGACGCCGGCGCCCCTCCCGACGCCCGGCGAATCGTCCAGCCCGACCCAGACCGAGGCTCAGGCCCTCCTGGCCGCCGAGCGGCGACGCATGGAAAAGGATATGGCCGACCTGCGCCGCGAACTGGCCGCCGAGCGTCAGGCCCTGGCCGCACGCCAGGCGATGCTCGACGCTCAGCACCAGCAGCGACAAGACGAGTCGCAGAAGCTTCTGGACGCTGAGCGGCAACGGTTGAAGCAGATGGATGCCGAATTGGCGGCCGCGCGGCAAGCCCTCGAGTTGGAGCGTCGTGCCCTGGACGAGGAGCGGACCCGGCTCTTGGACGAACGAGCACAGGCGGAGCGAGACCGCGACGCATTGGACCGGCAGCGCGACGCTCTTGCCAATCAGTCGCAGTCGCTCGAAGCCGAACGGCGTCAGGTCGCTGCGTTGCGGCTGGAGATCGGCCAAGAGCAATCGCAGTTGGAGGACGCAAAGCGGCGGCTCGACGAGCAGACGCAACGCCTGGCCGACCAGACCCGCGCCTTGGAGGTCGAGCGAGAAACCCTGGCCCGCCAGCGTCAGGAACTTGAGACCACTCGCCGCGACCTCCAGCAGCAGGGCCTCGACCTGGATCGGCAACGCCGGCAGTTGCAGTTGCAGGCGGCGCAATTGGAGGCGGGTGAGGCCGACCTCCGCCTCCGTCACGAGAACCTGTCGCGGCGGGAGCAGGAATTGACCGACCGTAAGCGGCAGTTACAGGACGATATCCGCCGCCACGAGGAGTATGTGGCCCAGGTCCGTCAGGCCGAAGAGGCGGCCCGTCGGGCCCAGGCCGAGGCCCTCGAGGCCCAGAAAAGAGCCCTGGACGCCAACGTTCCCCAAACGCGTGCTGCGGCCGCCGACGATCAGACGGCCTCCGTGCACGACGACGACATGCGGGCGCTGCTGACGGATTTGCAGCCGGATCCGTTCTTCGACCGCGAGCCCGAGGGGCAGCGGATGCCCTATGCCGAGCCGCGCGAAGTCTCCCAGTGGTCCGGCGGCGAACCGCCCACTTCGGCCTGTCGGCCCGCTCCGTCGCGGCGGCCGGTCTGGGCCGTCTTGGCCACGGCGGTGGTGCTGGCGGCGGTCGCAGTGGCAACCTGGGCGATGCTGAAAGGGCCGCACCCGTCGTCGTCCGTGGTGCAGACGCCAGCCGCGGTTTCCCCGGAGGGTGGACAGGCGCCGGACGTCCAGGCAGCTCCGCTGCCGGGAGCGACCGCTGGGAGGGTTTCTGAAGCGACCGAACGGCAGCCCGCGGCGACCGCGACGGCCGCCGAATCCAAACCTGTTGCGGCCAAGGCCGGGCAGTCCGCACCGGTTGACACTTCGGCGACGGCGACATCGTCCGACGCGGTTCCTGCGACGGTTGTTCCGGCCGACCAATCGCAGCCGGCGGCCGCTGAGGCTTTGCCGAAGATTCCCGGCGGCGTCTGGCCGTACACCATCCCCGAGAATCTGACCCCGTCGGCCGACCTGGAGCCCACGCTCCAGTGGGCCCGTCGCGAACTGGCCGAGCCAATCGCCGCCGTCCAGCGGGCCTATGCGTTCGATCCGCAGCAGGGGCCGCGGCAGGCCATTGCCGTGCGGCTCGACGACACGCTTCGGGACGAACTGGGCCGCTTTCTTCCGCCGCCGTACCTGGCGGGCGAGAAAGTCATCGGGGCCGACGGCACGACGACTGTCGAACAGGTCTCTACGCTCCTCTTCCTGGAGTTCCTGGTCAAGGGACGGCCGTATCTGTTCGTTCTGAAACGGCGCGACGGCGACGGCTCGATCGTGCCCGGTCGCCAGGGCAGCTTCGTGCTGATTCCGGGGGCCATCCAGGAACACACCGTCGTGCTGGATCCCAACGAGCGAGCCCTGCCCGAGCCGCTGCAGTGACTCGGCCCGGGGCCGAGCTTGACACTCGTGCGGCAGCTCTCTATGATCGCAGCGTTCGAGTCCTCGGGAACCGGCCCATGCGCATCGGTCTGATCAGCGACACGCACGACAATCTGGCGGCCCTGGACCGTGCGCTGGCGGTGCTGGAGGCAGCCGCCGTCGAGGCAGTGATCCACGCCGGCGACTTCTGTTCGCCGTTTGCGTTGCGTTTCTTGCAGGGGCGGCTTGGCGTGCCGCTGCTGGGCGTCTTTGGCAACAACGACGGCGAGCGGCGGGGCCTGACGCGGCTGTTGCCCGACCTGTGCGACGGACCGCGGCGGTTCGACCTGGGCGGCCGTCGGTTCTGTCTGGTGCACGATGTGGCAGCCCTGGCGTCGGACGACGCGGCGGGGGCCGACATCGTCGTCTGCGGCCACACGCACGAGCCCCTGGCCGAACGTCGCGGCGGCGCCCTTTACATCAATCCAGGCGAATGTTGCGGGTGGCTGACGGGGGCATGTCGCGTGAGCCTTCTTGACACGGAGACGCTGGCGGTGGACAATCGGGTGATCTATCATCAGGAAAGGCCCGGCTCATGAGTGCAAGAAGGGTCGTCGTGACAGTGCTGGCCGTCGTCGCGCTGCTGTGTGCCGGATGCACCGGCCGCGTGGCCCGCTCCATCACCATCGAGACCAATCCGCCCGGCGCCGTCGTCTGGCTCAACGACAACGAAGTCGGCCGCACGCCCGTGACGGCCCCGTTCACGTGGTACGGCGTTTACAACATCCGCATGGAGCTGGAGGGCTACGAACCGCTGGTGGTCAACGAACGCGTAGCCGCCCCGTGGTACCAGTGGATGTTCCTGGATCTGCCGTTCGAGACGGTGGTGCCCGGCACGCGGCACGACGAGCACCGCTTCGGCCCGTACGAGCTGACGCCGGCCAAGGCGTCGGACGTGGACGAGGTGGTTCTTCGGGCCAAGCAGTTCCGCGACGAGGCCCGACACGATCTCCCCGCCGAATAGACCGGGACGGCTGCTTGCAGCCGCCGGACGTCGTTGGGTGGCTGTCCCGCAGCCACGCGGAGAGCCATCGCGCCGCAGGGCGCATCAACAAAGGAGAAAGTTGTGACCGAGTACAATCCGCAGTCGATTGAACTGAAATGGCAGACGCGATGGGACGAGCAAGGCTTGTTTACCGCCGCCGACCCGACCGCCGACCCCAAGGGGCGCAAGAAATTCTACTGTCTGGTGATGTTCCCCTATCCGAGCGGCACGCTGCACGTCGGCCACGGTCGCAACTACATCATCGGCGACGTGGTCGCCCGGTACAAGATGACGCGCGGCTACAACGTGCTGACGCCGATGGGGTGGGACGCCTTCGGCCTGCCGGCCGAGAACGCCGCCATCAAACAGAACGCCGACCCGGCGAAGTGGACCTACGACAACATCGCCAAGATGAAGAAGCAACTGCGCCGCTGGGGCGTCGGGTACGATTGGTCGCGCGAGATCGCCACGTGCGACCCCGACTACTACAAGTGGACCCAGTGGATCTTCACGGTGCTGTACAAGCGCGGGCTGGCCTATCGCAAGAAGGCGCCGATCAACTGGTGCCCGCAGTGCAACACCGCCCTGGCCAATGAAGAGGTCGTCGCCGGCGGGTGCGAACGGTGCGGCACCGCCGTCGAGCAGCGCGACCTCCAGCAATGGTTCTTCCGCATCACCGCGTACGCCCAGCGCTTGCTGGACGACCTGGCGTTGCTGGACGGCTGGCCCGAGACCGTCCGCACCATGCAGGCCAACTGGATCGGTCGCAGCGAAGGCGCCCGCGTGGATTTCAAGGTCACCCACACCGGGCAGCCGCTGCCGTGCTTTACGACGCGGCCCGACACCCTCTGGGGCGTCACGTTCATGAGCCTGGCGCCCGAGCACCCGATGATTCCCGAGCTGGTGCGCGGCACGGAGCACGAAGGGCCTGTCATGGAGTTCGTGGCCCGCGTGCGCCGTCAGAGCGCCGCCGATCGCGGCGCCGAGACGGCCGTCAAGGAAGGCGTCTTCACCGGCCGCACCGTCACCAATCCCGTCAACGGTGAGGCCGTGCCGCTGTGGGTAGCCAACTATGCCCTGATGGAGTACGGCACCGGGGCCGTCATGGCCGTGCCGGCCCACGATCAGCGCGACTTCGAGTTTGCCAAGAAGTACAACCTCCCGATCAAAGTGGTCATTCAGCCCAAGGGCCGCGCGACGCCGCTAACGGCTGAGGAACTCACCGAGGCCTACGTCGAGGCCGGCGAAATGGTCAATTCCGCCGACCTTACGGGCACGCCGTCGCCGAGCGGCATCCCGGCCGTGATCGAGTATCTGGAACGGCACGGCATGGGCGAGCGGACCGTCAACTACCGCATTCGCGACTGGCTGATTTCGCGGCAGCGGTATTGGGGCGCTCCCATTCCGATCATCTACTGCGACGCCTGCGGCGAGCAGGTCGTGCCCGACGAGCAACTGCCGGTGAAACTGCCCGAAACATCGAAGGTGGATTTCCGGCCCAAGGGCACCAGCCCGCTGGCCGGCGTCGCCGAATGGGTGAATACGACGTGCCCGAAGTGCGGCGGCCCGGCGCGGCGCGAGACCGACACCCTGGCCCAGTGGCTCTGCTCGTGCTGGTACTTCCTGCGGTTCGCCTCGCCCGTGTACGACGCAAAGCAACATCCCGAGCACAATACGCAGGCCTTCCGCCGCAAGGACATCGATGCCTGGCTGCCCGTGGACCAGTACATCGGCGGCGTGGAGCACGCCGTGCTGCACCTGCTCTACACGCGGTTCATCGTCAAGGTGCTCATGGACGCCGGATACGTGGGCGAGAACTGCCGCGAACCGTTCAAGGCCCTGTTCACCCAGGGCATGATCTGCAAGATGAGCGAGAAGACCGGCAAGCTCGAAAAGATGTCCAAGTCGAAGGGCAACGTCGTGTCGCCGGACGAGTTGATCGCCCAGTACGGGGCCGACACGCAGCGGCTCTACACCCTGTTCATCGGCCCGCCGCAGAAGGACGCCGAATGGAACGATTCGGCCGTGGCCGGAGCCCACCGGTTTCTGAAGCGGGTGTGGGCTCACGTGGATGAAAACCTGGGCATGCTCAGGGGCGTTGCGCCGTATGCCGGCGACGGGAGCGATCTGCGGCCGGAAGCGAAGGCTCTGTGGCGGAAGACGCATCAGACCATCCGCAAAGTGACGGCCGACATCGAGCATTCGTGGCAATTCAATACGGGGATTGCCGCCATCATGGAGCTGTCGAATCTGCTGGGCGACGTCCTCGGGAAACTCGCCGCGCAGGAGCAGGGCAAGGAGGTGCTGCGATTCGCCCTGGAGTCGATGGTGCGTCTGCTCGGGCCGATGGTGCCGCACGTGGCGGAGGAATTGTGGGAGAGGATGGGCCACGAGGGCGGCCTGATTGCCGCAGGGTGGCCGGAGTTCAGCGAGGCGGCCTGCGCCGAGGACGTGATCGAGTTGGCGGTGCAGGTCAACGGCAAGCTGCGCGGCCGCGTGACGGTGCCCGCCGGGACCGACGACAAGACAATCGAGCGCCTGGCTCTGGCCGACGAGAACGTCCAAAGAGCCATTGGCGGCGCGACGGTTCGCAAGGTGATTGTCGTGGCCGGTCGTCTCGTGAACATTGTGGCCAAGTGAGATCATTGCCCGCGTGGGGTTGTTGGCAGCCATGCGGAGATGCATGGGTCGCGCGGATCCGCGCAGCCGGTTGGGGGTCCGTCAACTCTTGTCGAGGGCGGCGCGGGCCTCCTTGAGCTGCTGGCGGATCGGTATGTTCTGCGGGCATGCCTTCTCGCATTGGCCGCACTCGATGCAGGCGTCGGCCATCTTCTTGCCCGACGTGGCGACGGACTTCTTCATGAACGCGTAGCCTCGCACGGCGGCCTCCGCGCCGCCATAGACGTTGCGGACGATCATGTGGTGGAAAATGTCCGCGATGCGTATCTGCTGGGGACACTTGGGTTCGCAGTACCGGCAGCCGGTGCAGTAGAGGTCGGCCAGCCGCTTGAGGGCCTTCATGGCCTCCTCGGTGGCCTTCTTTTCATCGTCGGTGAGCGGCTCGGGCCGCGAGGCCGTACGCAGGTTCTCGTCCACGTCTCTCATGCACGTCATGCCGCTCAGGGCGACCGACACGCCCGGATTGGCCAGAACGAAACGCAGGGCCAGTTCCGGCGTCGTGGCGATGCCTTTCGGCAGACGCTCGCCCAGGGGGCCGGCCGTCACGCTCAAACGCCCGCCTGCCACCGGGCCCATGACGATAATACCCATCCCTTTGGCCATCGCGTGGGCGATGGCCGGCTCGTTCTTGCGATCCAGCAGGTTGTACTGGCAGGTGGCAAACTCGAACAGCCCCGTGTCGATGACTTCGATGAAGTTCTCGGGCGTATCGTGCCAACTGAATCCGATGTGGCGGATGAGGCCCTGGTCGCGGGCCTTGAGCATCTGTTCATAGTGGCCGCCGGGGCCCCGAACGTGCTCGTTGAAGCTCTTCAGGCTCATGAAATGGTGGTGGTAGCAGTCGATGTAATCGACTCGGAGCCGTTCGAGGGAATTCTCCAGGTTCTTCCACCAGGTGTCGGGATCGGCCTTGTTGTAGTGTGGGTTTTTTGTCGAAACGACGATGGAATCCCTGGGATGCCCGTCGGCGAACCAGTCGGCCAGGGCCTCGCCAAGGGCCCGCTGCGAATCCTCGTTACAGTATCCGACGGCCGAATCGACATAGGTGACGCCGCCCTCGAAGGCCCGGCGGAACATCGGCAGGGCCAGCTGGCGGTCCACCGACTTGTCGTCGGCCGTCATCGGCAGCCGCATGGCCCCGAACCCCAACGCGGGAACTCTCAGTCCGGTTTTCCCCAATGGTCGATACTGCACCCGAAGTCCTCCCAAGCCGCAGCGCGATAAACGCCCGTGCGGCCCCAGTGATGGGGGCCTGGAAGTTCAACACCCCCATTCTATGCGGGTTCCGCGCGATGGCAAGGCGGACTCCGGCCGCAAGTCCCAGGCGCAGACCGCAGCGGCATTTCGATAGATGCCATCTTAATTCTTGCATTGCGTCGATCATTCGCTACACTATGGGCGCGAGCGGTCGATGAATAGGGCGACCGCTCGTACTTCTAGGGGACTCTAACGAAGTCCATGGTGGACCGTCATGGGTTCCGTTAGCCTCCCCACGATCAAACCCTGCCCGGGCGAGGAGTCAGGCCGATGAGATTGCGCGATTTGCTGGATAGCTCCACGGTCAAGGTCTCGATGGTGGCTACGGAGAAAGAGGAGGCCATCGAGGAACTGGTGGACGTTCTGGTTCGTTCGGGCCGCGTCACCGACCGCGAAGGGGTGATCACAGCCATCATGAACCGAGAACGTCAGCAGACCACGGGCATCGGCAGCGGTGTGGCCGTGCCCCACGCCAAGCACGAGAGCATCAAGGAACTGACGGCCGCGCTGGGCGTCTCGAAGGGGGGCATCGAGTTCGACGCCATCGACGACAAGCCGGTCCGGGTGGTGTTCCTGATCATGGCCCGCGTGGACGATCCGGGTCCGCACATTCAGGCGCTCGCCGAGATTGCCCGATTACTCCAGATTCCCGGATTCTACCGCAAGATGACCGAAGCCGAGTCGGTGGCCGACCTGCTCGCCCTGATCGAGTCGGAGGAATAGCGTCGGCCGTCCTGGTTCGCCGCGTGAAGCGACGGCCGCTGGGGCAATTGTCATGCAAGAAGTCATTCAGAAGATGCTCGAAGTGGAAGAAGAGGGTCGGCGGTTGGTTCAGCAGGCCCGACAGGAAGCCCGCGAGGCTGTGCAGCGCGCCCAGCAGGAAGCCGAGGCGCGCGCCCAGCAAGCCATCGAGCAAGCCCGTCGCGAGGCCGCGGACTTGGTGGCCAAGGCCGAAATAGACGCCCAGCGCGAGAAGCAGCGGTTGCTCGCTCAGCGGCTGGAGCACCTGCACCAGACCCTTCAGGTCGTTCCGTCCGACGCGGACCAGGCCGTCGAGGCCGTCTGCCGAGCGGTGCTCGGTCTCTAGCAACGTAACGTTTTTCACGGAATACGATCGTCGTGCTGACCAAGATCGAAACCGGTCTGGATTTCCTCATTGCCAAGGCTCGGGCCCTGCACTCGCAGACCTACGAGGGCGACCGCCTGATGGCGCTGCTTAGGCACCGCACGCTCGTGGAACTGGCCGGCGAACTGTTTCCCAACGAAGCCATTGCCGGGCACATGGGCCTTCAGCGGCGGCTTGTCGAGCGGTACGCCGCCTCCATCGCCCAACTCTGGCGATACCTGAGGGCCCCGCGCGACCGGTTCTTCTCGGCACTGATGGCGCGGATCCAGATCGAGAACATGAAACTCTGGCTTCGCATGAAGTTGGCCGGTCGCGAGGAACTGCCCGAGCAGTTGCCGCTCATCCGGGTTCCGGAGCCGTTTCGCTGGCTGGAATTCGTTCCCGGCCGCGCTGATAGCGTCGGCGAACTGGTCAACGGCATCCCGGACCGCACGCTGCGCCAGTCGGCTCTGGAAGGGCTGTTGCTGTACAACGAAACCGGGCTGCCGATCCATCTCGAGGCGGGCCTGGACCGCGGGTACTTCCGGCTGCTGGCCGAGAGTATCGCGGACCTGCCGTCGGCGGATCGTAAGGCGATTGCGAACCTGGCGGAATTCGAGGCGGCCCTCTACAACCTGATGTTCGTCCTGCGCAGTCGCGTGAACTATAACCTCGAGGCCGGTTCCGTGGCGAGCCTGGCGGCGCCCGACCCGATGACGGGCCGCGTGCTCTCGTGGGTGCGGGCGGCGGCTCGCGAAACCGGCGTCCGCGACATCGTCGCCGCGGCGCCCAGGGCCATTCGCGACCGCCTCGGCGAAGTGCATCCGGAATTGCCCGCCATCGAGCGGCGGCTGTGGCGGCGATACTATGCCATGGCGAATCGGACCTATTTCGGGTCGATGTTCGATATCGGGTGCCTGTACGGTTACGCGGCTGTGCGGCGCATGGAACTGGCCAACCTGATTACAGCGGTCGAGGTAGTCCGCTACGGGTTGTCGCTGGAGGAGGCTCGGCAACGGTTCGTGTGGCCCGAAGCCTGAGCGGGAGGACGGTCGGATGCTGACGCCCGCGCGCATGAAGCGGGTCAACCTGTTCATCCTGGAGAAGGATGAGCCCGAGGTGACGCGCGCGCTGGGGGAACTGAAGACCATCCACCTGGTGCCGGCGGCGGAGACGGATGTGCCGCTGGCGCCTCGGCCGCAGCAGGACCGACACGTGGACGAGGTTCGACAACTGCTGCTGCACGTGGAGCGCCTGCTGACGCAATTGGGTCTGGAGGCCGAAGGCCCCGAGGCCGCGCTGCCGCACAAGACGCCGGCCGAAATCGCCGACCGGTTGCACGAAATCGAAGTCCGCGCCGACGAGGCGTCGCGCCTGGCGACTCGGTGCGAGACCGAGCGGACGCAACTGGAGAGCATGATCCGCAGCATCGAGTCGTTCGTCGGTCTGGGCGTGCCGATCGAGCGGCTGAACGAATTCTCGTTCCTGCATTTCGCCATTGGCTCAATGCCCGAGACGTCCCTCGGCGAGCTGGAAGCCAAAGTCGGCGAGAACGTCGTGCTGTTGCCTCGCCGGTCGAGCGGCGACAGGCAACGGATTGTGGCCGTGACGAGCAAGAAGGGGCGTTTTGCGCTGGAGACGGCCCTGGAGCACGCCGGGTTCCAGCCCGAGCCGCCCGGGGAATCGATGACCGGCCTGGCCGAGCAGCTCAAGGCCGACGCCGACCGCCAGATCGACCGCGTCGAGGTGCAGCGCGACATGGCCGAACGCACGCTGAAGGAATTGGCGGTCGAATGCGGCCCCGAGTTACGCACCTATCGGCGAACCCTCATCAACGAGCTGCGGATAATCGAAGCACGGGTCAATTTCGCCTACACCGAGACGGCCTGTTACATCACCGGGTGGGTCCCCGCGGACCAGGTGAACCAGGTGACCGAGGTCGTCCTGGGGAAAACCGGCGGCCGCGCGGCCATCGAAATCTACGATCCCCCGCCCGGCAGCGAGCCGCCCAGCAAGTTCACCACGCATCCGCTGCTGCGGCCGTTCGCGATGCTCGTCGCCGGCTACGGGTTTCCGAAGTACCGCGAAATCGAGCCGACGCTGTTCGTTGCCGTCACGTTTCTGGCGATGTTCGGCTTCATGTTCGGCGACGTGGGCCACGGGCTGGTGTTGGCCGTGATCGGCCTCCTGGTGCGACGCAAGGGCCGCAAAGAGAAGACTCGCGACATCGGCACGATCTTCCTGGCGTGCGGTCTGGCGTCGATGATCATGGGCGTGGTGTACGGCAGCTACTTCGGCCTTACGCTCGAGAACACCGGCCAGGCGTGGATGAGGCCGCTGTGGCAGGAACCCTTCGGCGAGAACAGTAACCCGCTGATGACGCTGGAAGTCGCGGTGGTTGGCGGCGCGGCGATGATTTCGATCGGCCTGATCTTCAACATCATCAACCGCCTGCGCAATGGCGACTTCCTGCACGGCATCTTCGACCGCGTCGGCCTGGTCGGGGCGCTGATGTACTGGGCCGTCCTGTGGGTGGCGCTGAAGGCCCTGGTCTTCGGCCCGGAGAACCTGCCCGTGGGGCCGATGCTCGGCATCATCGCCATAGGCGTTGTCGTGCTGTTCATCCGCGAGCCGCTGCTGGTGTTTCTGAAGCGGCGCCGCGGCGAGTCCGCCGAGAACCTCGGCGAGGCGATCATCACCGCCTGCGTCGAGGTCATGGAGGTCTTCATCGGGTACCTGGCCAACTCGTTGTCGTTCCTGCGTCTGGCGGCCTATGCGTTCAGCCATGCAGCCCTGTTGCTGGCGACGTTCGAGATGAGCCGCGTCCTGGCCGATCTGCCGACCGTCGGCAAACCCCTGGCCGTGGTCATGTTTGTCGTGGGCAACGTTATCATCATCGTACTGGAGGGCCTCGTGGCGGCCATCCAGGCGGTGCGTCTTGAGTACTACGAGTTCTTCGGAAAGTTTTTCTCGGGTAACGGACGAGCCTACCGCCCGTTCGAGGTCGAGTAGGCTCGGCAGGCATGTGGACTTGGAGGTTGACCATGAAGCATCTGGCATTGGCGTTGGTACTGATGACCCTGGCGGCTGCCCCGGCGTGGGCCCAGGAGCAGGCTCCCGCGGAAGGGATCCCCGCGAAGGGGCTGTTGCAGGAGCACCACGGCATGGTGGCGTCGTTTGTGGCGTGCGCCATTGCGTTTATCACGGGCGTGAGCGTGCTGGGCGCCGCCTACGCGGTGGCCCACGTCGGCTCGGCGGCCATCGGCGCCGCCAGCGAGAAGCCCGAAATGATGGGGCGCGGCCTCATTTTCGTCGCCCTCGGCGAAGGTCTCGCCGTGCTCGGCCTGGCCGTGGCGTTCCTGATGATGTTCATGATTCTGAGGCCGTTGATCTGACATGAAGTTCGTGTGCATCGGCGACTACGATACGGTGATGGGCTTCCGCTTCGCCGGCGTGGACGGCGTGGTGGTGGAAAGCCCCAGCGAGGCCCGGCGCGAACTCGATCGCGCTCTGGCCGCCGCCGACGTCGGCGTCATCATCCTCCCGGACCAGATCTCCGCCGAGTTGCAGCAGGAGATCAACCAGGTCCGGTTCACGCGGACGCGGCCGGCCATCGTCGAGATTGCCGGTCCCGACGGCCGACGCCCAGGACGACCGCGCCTGGTGGACCTGATCCGCGAGGCTATCGGCGTCCGCGTCTGAGATCGCCGTCGGATGCAGCGCGGCGGTTGGCCGTTGCGTGCAGGGTTGGGCCGAAACCAAGGGCGTGAAGGGGTTCGACGCTCACGCCGAAAGGCCGTGAACAAAGTCAGGCAGGAACACTATGACGCAGATAAGTGACAAACTCTACGAGGAAGTACTGGCCGACGCACGCACGAAAGCCGAGCGCGAACGCCGCCGCGGCCAGAAGGACGCCGAGGCCGAGGCCCGGAAGATCGAGGACAAGGCCCGCGCGACCGTCGAGGAGATCCTCAGTGCGGCACGCGCCGAGGGCGACCGTCTGCGGCGGCAAGTCCTGGCCACCGTCGAGGTCGAAGCCCAGCGTCAGCGCCTGGCCCGGCTTGAAGAAATTCTGCGGTCGGTGTACGAGCAGGCCGAGCGGCGGCTGAGCGAACTGAGCGACCAAGAGCAGTTCGACGCCCTGTGCCGCCTCACGCTGGAGGCCGCGGCCCAGATGCCGCAGGACAGCCTCCAGGTGGCGTTGCCGGCATCGAGCCCGGCGGGCCGCGCCGAGGAGTTGATTCGCCGCGTCACCGCCGAGGCGGATAAAACGCTGGACCGCAACATTGTGCTGCGCCCGGCCGGGGTTCCGGCGACCGTGACCGACGGCGTCGTGATCCGTAGCGAGGACGGTTCGGTCGAGGTGGTGCAGTCGCTTCGGGAGCGGTTGCGGCGCCTGTGGCCCGAGTTGCGGCTCGAGGTGGCCCGGCGGTTGCTGCCGAACGAGATGAACCTGACGCAGGCAAAGGAAGGCTGATCGCCTATGTCGCAGACTGTGCTTGAACACGGCGAGATCGTTCGCGTGAGCGGCCCCATCGTCACCGCTCGCAACATGCGGGCCGCCGCCATGTACGAAGTGGTCGAGGTGTCGAACCTGCGGCTGATCGGCGAGGTTGTCCGCGTCGTGGACGACCTGGCGACCCTTCAGGTGTACGAGAACACCTCCATGGTGCGGCCGGGCGATCCGGTGTACCGCACCGGCGGCCCGCTGACGGTGCGCCTCGGACCGGGGCTCATCGGCAACATCTACGATGGCATCCAGCGGCCGCTGAAGGACATCGAGGCCCATAGCGGCGCCTTCATCCGCCGTGGCGAAAAGACCGATCCGCTGGATCCCAACAAACGGTGGCGATTCGTCCCGACGGTCAAGGCCGGCGACGCCGTGACGGCCGGGCAGGTGCTCGGCACGGTGCGCGAGACCGAGGCCGTCCAGTTGCGCGTCATGGCGCCGCCCGGTCTGAGGGCCCCGGCTCGCGTCCAGTCGATTGCGGCCGAGGGCGACTACACGGTCAACGATCAGATCGCCGTCATCGCGGATGCCAGTGGCGCGACGGTTACCGTCCAGATGGCCCAGTCGTGGGCCGTCCGCGAGCCGCGACCGGTGGCCCGGCGGCTTCCGGCCGATCGCCCACTGATCACCGGCCAGAGGATCGTCGATACGCTGTTTCCCATTGCCAAGGGCGGCACGGCGGCCATCCCCGGCGGCTTCGGCACCGGCAAGACCATGACCCAGCACGCCCTGGCCAAGTGGTCCGACGCCGACATCATCGTCTACATCGGTTGCGGCGAACGCGGCAACGAGATGACCGACGTGCTGACGGACTTCCCCAAGCTCATCGACCCCC
>CAZCOA010000010.1:0-55404 GCA_964500225.1 uncultured Anaerolineaceae bacterium
GGGGGCAGGGCGGGGGAGGAAGGCGATTCGCGCGGATGGCGCCGCGTGCGTGTCAGGGCGGTTGGCCCGGCCAACGCGTCGTTCCACCAACGTCGCCCCCTACTCGCCGAGTGCCGCTTCCAAGGTTTCGCGGTCGATCATGGTTCGCAGCTTCTCCAGGGCCTTGGTCTCGATCTGCCGCACTCGTTCCTTGGTTACGCCGAACCGCTGGCCGACCTCTTCGAGGGTCTGCGGGCCGGGGCCGCCGCCCAGGCCGAACCGCCGCTCGATGACCTCGCGTTCGCGCGGAGTGAGTTTCTCGAGCACCTCTTCGATCGATTCCTTGACTCCGCTATCGAGCTCCTGAATGCCTTCGTCGGTGGCGAACCGCTGGTCGGCGCCGGCCTCCAGAAGCTCGTCCTTGCCCGTCATGAAGCGGTCCATGCGGTAGTTCTCCTCGGGAATTGTCCGGGCGTAGTTTTTCATGATCGCCCACGACGCGTACGTGGAGAACTTGAATCCGCGGGAATAATCGAATTTCTCGACAGCCCGCATCAGCGAGATGTTCCCGTCGCTGACCAGCTCGAAGAAGTTCGACACACTGCCGATGTGCCGCTTGGCGATGTTGACGACCAGACGCAGGTTGGACTTGACCAGGCGGTTTTTCACTTGGTTGGCCTCGGTCAGCAGACGCTCGACTTCCTCGATGTCGCGCGACTTCGGGCTGCGCGCCCGGCGCAGCTTCTCCTTGAGCTTGATTGCACGGTACTTCAAGTAGTTGTATTTGCGGAACAGGTGCTGCTCTTGTTCCCGGGTCAACAGGGGCGTGCGGTAGAGCGACTTCAGGTACACGGGCAGCCCCGGCGGCGGCTTGGGCGTCCGCACATCCGGGTTCTGCGGCTCTTCGGCCAGGATCTTCGCCTCGGCGTCCGGGGCGTCGAATTCCGGATTGTAGATGCATTCCGTCGGCTCGCGCAGCAGGTGCTCCACGCGCATCTCGTTGATGATCCGGTATACGCTGGACCGCGTGCGGCAATAGCGCTTGGCCAACGTGTGCACGCTGACGCCGCGCCGGAATGCTCGGAACATCTGTTCCCGGTCGCGGTCGTTGAGCTGTTCCAGCGAGTTTGGAAACAGCTTCAGGTCGGGATGTGTCTCGTCGTATCTCTTAATCGTGTAGCGCACCGTCTCGACCGCACGGCCCATTTTCCTGGCGATTCGCTTGCTGACCTCGTACAGGCAGCAGTGGCAGTAATGGCTCAATCGCCGCGCGCGGCGGATGATCTCTCGGCGTTCCTCGGGGGTCAGTTGGGAGAACTTTCGCGCCGATTCCACCCGCGGCGAGTTGTTCTCGGCAAACGCCGCAACGCTCGACTCCAGAAATCCCACGCGGACCTTGCCGTCGGGGAATACGAACTTCCGCGAGACCAGTCCCGCTTTTCGCCAACGGCTGACCGTCTTGCTCGTCACGTTGAACCGGGCGCACACGTCGTCGATGCTCAGTACCGGTTCGCCGGCGTCCTCGACGCGAAGATTCAGGCTTTCGCTCAGCGACTCAATCATCCGTACCAGGTCGATGCGAAGCTGATCGCCCTTGATCGTCTCGACGGTGGCCGTCCTCGGGCGGTAACCGGTGATCTGGAAACAGATGAAATCGTAGGGGTAGCTCTTGGCCGGATCAATCCGTCGCACCAGGTCTTCGGCCCGGTCGATTTCCTGTTTGCGAACGTGTTCGGGCGAGAAGGCCAGTTGCTGGGACAGGTCTTGAATCGCACGAGTCTTGCAGGTTGGCATGGTGCACCTCCCTTCGGCCCCGGGATTCAATAGTACGGGGCATCGGCGGCGAAATTCCGCGTTACAGGTCAAGGGCCGCTTTCGATGGATGACAACGCCACCTGGTCGGCCCTGGCATGCCGCCTAAGCCCTCTTGCCACTTTAGGTTACCACACGTTCCGTTCGGTGTCCATTCTTCGTGCGCGGCAAGCGGCGCTCAATGGACACTTGGTGAACCCAGTGGGTACAGGCTAGAGACTTAGCCAAGATCCTCTATGGCGGGGGAAATCGTTGGTGCTACGGGTGCATGGTGCTTTGCACTTGCAATAAGTTGGTCATGCGGCTATACTTTCGCCCAAGGTTCAGCCGCGGTTGACCGATTGGTGTCGGTAGGGGGGAGATGTTCCCTGCCGCAAATCAGGTGCAGGAGAGCGGCCTTCTGCTCCCATGTGTCGCAGGCATTAAGGAGATGCAGTCATGTCGGATGCAGCAAAGACGGATCTGATCAAGAATTATGCGATTCACGAAGGCGATACGGGCAGCCCCGAGGTGCAAATTGCCCTGCTGACGCAGCGCATTGCACATTTGACGGAGCACCTGAAGGACAACAGGAAGGATTTCTCGTCGCGACGCGGTTTGCTTCGGATGGTGGGGCGTCGTAGCAGTCTTCTAAAGTACTTGCAGCAGAATGATTTCGAGCGTTACCAGAACATCGTCAAGCGTCTGGGCCTGCGGAAGTAGCCAAGAGAACGACCACCGGGGCACCGGCATCGTATGCCCGTGCCCCTTTTTCATGCAGTTGTGGGTGTGGGGTGGCGTCCGGCGAACGTGTGGCAGCAGATGGGATCGTCGGGTTGGGACAGAGACGGATAGAGCCAGGCGAAAACAGAACAAGACTGGATCCTGAGCGGACGCATGTGTGTTTGAATCGGGTCGGGTCGGAACAGTAGGAGAGAACAATGGAAGGTAGTGCACTGTTGGGCAAGGAGCACGTGGTTGTACGGGAAATTGGCGGTCGGAAGCTGATTCTGAAGACGGGGAAGCTGGCCAAACAGGCTTCCGGGGCGGTGTGGGTGCAGTACGGCGACACGGTGGTGCTGGTGGCCACGACGATTGCCGAACTGAAGCGCGAAATCGATTTCTTCCCCCTGTTCATGGACTATCGCGAGAAGCAATATGCGGCGGGCAAGGTGCCGCGCGGCTTCTTCAAACGCGAGGGGCGTCCGACGGACAAGGAGATTTTGACAATGCGGCTGATGGACCGTCCGGTCCGGCCGCTGTTCCCGGAGGGATACAAGGACGAGGTGCAGGTTCAGGCCATCGTCCTGAGTTTCGACCAGCAGAACGAGTCGGACGTACTGGCGATGATTGGCGCCAGTGCGTCGCTGTGCGTTTCTCCTGCGCCGTTCAACGGGCCCGTGGGGTCGGTTCGCGTCGGGCGGCTGAACGGCGAGTTGATTGCATTCCCGACGATAGAGCAAACCGGGCAATGCGACCTGGAAATCATCATGTCGGGGACCGACACGGTGATCAACATGCTGGAGGTCGGCGCCTGTGAGGTGAGCGACGACGACCTGATGGCGGCGCTGGAGTTCGGCCACAAAGTGGTCCGCGAGATCGTCCAGATGCAGCGTGAACTGGCAGCGATGGTGGGGATCGAGAAGTCGTGGACGCCTCCGGAGCCGGATTTGGTCCTGGCTGCCGAGGTGGCCAAATACGAGAACCAGTTACGGAGCTGCCTGGACGTCAGTGGCAAAGTCGCGCAGATGCAGGCACTGGAGGAGGTCAAAACAACGATTCTGGATGCGCTGAGTCCGGAGGGTGCCGAGGAGCCGCGGTTTTCGCGCGAGGCGGTTTCGGCAGCCGTCAGCGAGCTGAAGAAGAAGATTATCCGCGAGCGGATTCTCAACGGCGTGCGTCCGGACGGTCGCAAGCCGTCGCAGTTGCGACCGGTGACGTGTGAAGTGGGTGTGCTGCCGCGGACGCACGGTTCGGCGCTGTTTACGCGCGGCGAGACACAGGCGCTGGTGGCGACGACGCTGGGCACGAGCGAGGACCAGCAGGTCGTTGACGGGTTGGCGCCGGAGTACAAGAAACGGTTCATGCTTCAGTACAACTTTCCGCCGTTCTCGGTGGGCGAGGTGCGTCCGATCCGCGGTCCGAGCCGTCGCGATATCGGCCACGGCAGCTTGGCGGAGCGGTGCCTGTTGCCGGTAATGCCTGGTGCGGAACAGTTCGCGTACACGGTGCTGGCGGTGAGCGAGATTCTCGAGTCGAACGGATCGAGCAGCATGGCGACCGTGTGCGGCGCGACGCTGGCGTTGATGGACGCGGGCGTGCCGATCCGCGACCCGGTGGCAGGCATCTCGATCGGCCTGGTGAAAGAGGGCGACCGCGAGATGCTGCTGACCGACATCCAGGGCGCCGAGGATCATTACGGCGACATGGACTTCAAGGTGGCCGGCACCCAGAAGGGAATCACGGGCGTTCAGTTGGACGTGAAGATCGACGGGCTGTCGATGGGCACATTGCGCAAGGCGCTGGCTCAGGCTCGCGAGGCGAGGCTCGAACTGCTGCGGATCATGCTTCAGACGCTGAGTTCGCCGCGCGCGAAGATTAGCGATTACGCGCCGCGTCTGCTGCTGATCCACATTGACCCGGACAAGATCGGGAAGGTGATCGGACCGGGCGGCAAGACCATCAAGGCGATCCAGGATGAGACCGGCGCTCGGATCGAGATCGAGGACGACGGCAGCGTCATGATCAGTTGCGTCGAGATGAAGGGCGCCGAGGCGGCTCGGGAGAAGATCGAGCAGATCGCTGAAGAGGTGAAGGTCGGCAAGATCTACACCGGCAAGGTCATGAGCATCAAGGAGTTTGGTGCGTTCATCGAAGTAACGCCAGGTCAGGATGGTCTGTGCCACGTCTCGGAACTGGACGAGAAGTACGTCAAGAACATCGAGGACGTGATCAAGGTGGGCGACACGGTGCGAGTGAAGGTTATCCAGATCGATCCTCAGGGCCGCATCAAGTTGTCGCGCAAGGCCGCGTTGAAGGACGAGAAAGAAGAGAGCCAGAAGTAGGCTCTCCGCATGCGGTTGTACCGTGCTCAGTGGAAATCCAAGACCCGCACGTCCGCGAGGACCTCTGCGGGTCTTGGCCGTTAAGCCGTGTAGCGACCTGGTGAACGCCGGTATGTCATAGGTCGGGGCACGCGTGTGCAACGTCCGTGCGCGGTGAAGCCGCTTGGAGGAGTCCGACGCGTGTTGATATGGATTGTGTTGGCGGGGACGGCCGGCCTGGGGGCCGGCGCCGCGTTGGGAGCGTTCCTGGCGGCGCGGCGTGTGCGGCGGCTGTACGCCCGGTCCGAGCAACTGGAGAAACAGGTGGCCGAGTCGGAGCGGATGGCTTACGTAGGTCGCCTGACGAGCGGCCTGGCCCACGAGTTGAAGAACCCGCTGTCCACTCTGAACCTGAATCTGCAACTGTTGGCTGAGGACCTGAGGTTGCCGCAGACCGAGGTGGAGCGCCGGACGGCGAGGAAGCTGGCGATTCTGCAATCGGAGACGCGTCGGCTGGAGGAGATCCTGGAGGCGTTTTTGCGGTTCGCGGGCCGAATGGAGTTGCGGCGGAAACGCCTGGATGTCGGCGAGCTCGTGGGCGACCTGCTGGCATTCTACGAGCCGCAGGCCGTCCAGCATGGAATTACGTTACGTGAGCAGGTGGACGCCAATCTGCCTCCGGTGGACGGCGACGCGGACCTCTTGAAACAGGCCCTGTTGAATATTATTCTGAACGCACAAGCCGTCATGACCGATGGCGGCGAGCTGATGGTCGCGGTGCGGGCGGCCGACGGGGGCGTGGCCATAAGCGTGACGGATACGGGGCCAGGGATACCCCCCGATCGTCAGGAACGGATTTTCGATGCCTACTACTCGTCGCGTCCGGGGGGCATGGGGCTGGGATTGCCGACGGTCAAGCGGATTATGACCGAGCACCGTGGCAAGGTCAGCGTCAACAGCGAAGTGGGTCGGGGGACGCAGTTTGTCCTCTGGTTGCCGGCTGCGGCCGAGGATACGGAACAGACTCATGAATGACGAGCAAGAGCGAGCGGCAATTCTGATTGTCGAGGACGACCGCAACCAGGCGGATGCGGTCAGCGAGGCTCTCGAACGCATCGGACACGACTGCGTCGTGGTGACGGCGCCACGTCGTGCGTCGGCTATTCTCGAGTCGCGGTCATTCGATCTGGTGATTACCGATCTGATCATGCAGGACCTTGATGGGATGGACATCCTCAGGGCCGTCAAGTCGATCAACCCGACGACGGAGGTCATCGTCATCACGGGGCATGCAAGCATCGAGACGGCCGTGGACGCCATCCGGCAGGGGGCGTACGACTACATCGAGAAGCCGCTGAACGTGGAGGTGCTTCGGGACCGGGTGTCGAAGGCGCTGGAGCGTCGTCGTCTGGTAGCTCGGACGAAAGAGCTGTCGGCGCAACTGGACGAGCGGTTTGGGTTCGCCGGGGTGGTTGGAAACAATCCGCAGATGCGTCGCGTGGTGGAGATCGCGCGCCAGATCGCGTCAACGAACACCACCGTGCTGATAACCGGCGAGAGCGGCACGGGCAAGGAGCTGATCGCGCGGGCGATTCACAACAACTCGCCCCGGCGGCATCGGAACTTCGTGGCGCTGAACTGCGCCGCATTGTCCGAGGGGATTCTGGAGAGCGAACTGTTCGGCCACGAGAAAGGTGCGTTTACGGGGGCGGCGGCAATGCGTCGCGGACGGTTCGAGTACGCCGACGGCGGGACGCTGTTTCTGGACGAGGTCGGCGACATGCCGATGAGCACGCAGATCAAATTGCTTCGTGTGCTGGAAGACGGCGAGATCATGCGCGTCGGGTCAAACGATCCGATCCGCGTGGATGTGCGGCTCATCAGTGCGACAAATCGTGACCTGAACGCGGCAATTGCCGAGAAGACATTTCGCGAGGACCTGTATTTCCGGTTGAAGGTGGTGACGTTGACGCTGCCTCCGCTACGGGAACGTGCCGAAGACATCCCGTTGCTGGCGGACTACTTCATAAAGCAGTTCGCGCGACAGCATGGCAAGACGGTCACGGGCCTGTCGCCCGCGGCACTTCAATCGCTTCAGTCGTACACGTGGCCCGGCAACGTTCGCGAGCTGCGCAACGCCATCGAGACCATGGTGGCACTGGCCCAGGGCGACACGCTGGACGTGCAGCAACTGCCGCCGGAGATCCCCGGGTCCGTTCGTCTCGGGCCGTCGCCGGTCAACCTGGGCATAATGACTCTGGAAGAGGCCGAACGTCAGCTCATTGCCAACGCTCTGCGCGCCACCGAAGGCAATCGCCAGGAAGCAGCGCGGCGACTGGGTATCGGCGAACGCACGTTGTATCGGAAGATCAAGGACTACGGGCTTTCGTAGCGGCGGCTTGCTCGATCCGCTCGGCGTAATCGTGGTGGCGTCGGGCGTCGTCCGGGCGAAGCGTCGCCTCCAGTGCCGCGGCCAGTTGGCGGTGCGTCAGCGGATCGTAGGGGTTTACGCGCAGAGCTTCTCGCAGCACCTCTACGGCCTCCTCCATTTTCCGCTCATGGATCAGCAATAGACTCCGAAACTGCCATGCCGGAAGGCAGTCGGGATCGGCTTCGGTCGCCAGGCGGGTTTGTTCAAGGGCTCCGCCGAGATCGCCGCAGGCGTTGAGCAGAATCGCCAGATTGACACGGCAGTCGGCGAACCCAGGACTGCGCTGGAGCGCCTTGCGATAGGCGGCCTCGGCCTTGCCGGTTTTGCGTAGAACAGCCAGCACGCGTCCGTACTCGAACAGTGCATCGGGATTGTCCGGGTCCAGCCTGACGGCGGTCTCGGCAAGGGGCAGGGCCTCGGCCGTCCGACCCGCTGCGGCGAGCAGGGCCGCACGCACGCGATGAGTCTCGGCGGCCTCGTTGCGTATCCAGAACGAGGCAACGGCGCACCCGCCCAGGGTCAGGACAAACCACCAGAGGACGGTTCTGGCAACCAGCCGGCGGCCGGCGATCAGATCGAGCCCCCAGGCGATGCAGGCGACGATAGGCACGACGGCGCCCATGCCGTAAAACGCTTTGGCTTGGCCGTAGTACGGGAGTCGGAGCGTCATGTAGATCAGGGCCAGGAGGGTGGCGGCCCCTGTGCCGAGCACGAGCATCCATGCGGCCGTCGGCTGACGGACCACACGCACCACCGCAGCCGCCAGACCGACTACGCCCGCAATGACGAGCACCATGGCCGGCAGCGACAGGGCGGTCATCAGTTCCCAATTCCACGGAGGGCCGTACCGCACGACCGTGTTGCCGCCGGCGAATCCATCGGTCCAGAACGTGGAGTAGATCGCGTCGGCGAAACTCGAAAGCCCGGCGAAGAGCGGCTGGACGAGCGAGCGGCCGAAGCCAAGGTAGTAGTCGGCCGTGTGGCATCCTGGGGCCTGCCACCAGGGGCGTCCGTATTCGGGGTCCCAGTTGCCCACAATCGGGCGTCCGTAGCGGACCCAGACTCGGGCGAAATGCCATCCGCAAACGAGCAGTCCGATGAGGCAGGTCAGGCCGATGGTGCGTGCCCAGACGGTAAGCCGGGGCTGGTGTTCGACGACCAAGCGGCCGATAAGGACGACGAAAATCACCGGCAGCACGATCAGGGCGGAGAACTTGGCGAGCATCGCGCCGCCAAGGCATACGCCGAGGATGGCATAGTGGCGCCACGAGGCGTCCGGCGTGCGGACGATGCGCAGAGTGACATAGAGAGAGGCTGTGATCAGGACGGCGGCGAGCCCTTCATTGGTGACATACTGGTAGAGGTACAGATGCACCGGCAGCGTGGCGGCCAGAACGAGTCCAAGCAAATGGCGTCGTGGGTGATCCGGGAAGAGCTGCCGCACGCAGCCAAATACGAGCAGCACTTGGGCGATGCCGAACGCCATGGTCAACATGCGGACGGCGTGATGAGCCTGGTCGGTTTCGGCAGCCAACGCGTTGAGCTTGAGCACGGCAGCGGCGAGCAGGTAAAAAAGCGGCGGCTGATAGGTCTGCCATCCGTCCTCGGCCAGGGGCAGGCGGCCCTGCTCAAGCAGAATCCGCAGATACCTGACGTGGCCGCTGACATCAAAACCAACGTCGGCGGGCAGACTATCGCGGTTGTGGAGGCAAAGGACGACCCAGGTGGCCACGACCGCCAGTGTGAGCAGGGCGGTACGGCGCCGCGTGCGCAGGAGAAACTCCTCGGTCTCCATGGCGCCGCCCCATCGGCGCCGCGCGGCCGCGGCCGCAGCAACCGCCACGGCGGCCACCGCGCCGATGGCCGCCACCGTGGGCCATTGCCGATGGATCGCGTTGATCGTGGTGGGTCTGGGGGGGGCAGAAGGGTCGCCCGTGGCATCGGCCAAGCTGTGGCGCGGCACGGCGCCGGCCGGGCGTGCAGGACGCCAAGCGGCACCGGCGCATGACGCATCCCAGTGGGCGTCGCTGCCCAAGGAACACCCGTGCCCTTGGAGTTGGAACCAGAGAGCCGGCGGGCCGCAGTCGTTGACGACGGTGACTGTGATGTCGTTGTCGCCGGCTTGCAGATAGGCGGCCGCCCCGACGAAGCGGCGCTCGCGCCGCCATGACGGGGACGGGGCCGAAGTGTCCTCGCCAGTGTCGAGGCGGTGGCCGTTGACGCGCACTTCTTGGATTTCGCGGAAAGCCCGGATTCGCAGATCGACCTCGGCGGGGACGGTGTCGAGCGTCATGCGGCGGCGAAAGACGGTGTCCATGCGGACGACGGGCCGCATGTGCAGATCGAGCGGCACGGGAGCGACAATCCACTGAGCACCGGAGTACTCGGGAAGGAAAGCAATGGACTCGCTGTGAGTCGCCAGCCACCAGAACCCCGCGGCTGCGGCGACCACTGTCGCCAGGATCAGCACGAAGACGAGAGTTGATGAAGTCCGCATGGAGACCATGGCGGGCATTATATCCCGACGGCGACGACGGTCGATGGCGAAACCTCGCGGCGATGAACTGATGCTCGGGGGACGCTTGCCGCTGAGGGCGGCGCGCCCTATAATGGCCGAGCACACAGGGAGAAGCCATGGGAATCATCCGGAAACTCGATCCGCACCTGGTCAACCAGATTGCCGCCGGCGAGGTGATCGAGCGGCCGGCCAGCGTGGTGAAGGAGCTTATCGAGAATGCTTTGGACGCCGAGGCGTCGCGTCTGGAGATCGACGTCGAGGAGGGCGGCCGGAAGGTGATCCGCGTGACCGACGACGGCGTGGGAATGGATGCCGAGGATCTGGCCTTGGCGGTGACAAGTCACGCGACGAGCAAACTGCTGACGAGCGACGACTTGGACCACATCACGACGTTCGGTTTCCGCGGGGAGGCACTACCGTCGATCGGGTCGGTGAGCCAGATGACGGTGACGACGCGGCGGGCCGATGTCATCGAGGGCCACAGTGTCGGCGTCGACGGCGGACGTATCGGACCGGTGCGTGTGGCCGGATCGGCGCCGGGCACGAGTGTGGAAGTGCGTAATCTCTTCTACAACATTCCGGCGCGACGGAAGTTTCTCAAGGCCGATGCCACGGAACTCGGGCACATCGTGGACGTGGTGGCGCGGACGGCCCTGGCCTATCCGCAGGTGGCGATACGGCTGCGGCACAACGGGCGGCTTGTTTACGATCTGCCGCCCGGCCAGTGTCTTCGTGAGCGGGTGTCCGCGTTCTATGGCCGCGACATGGCCGAGAGCCTGATCGAAATCCGGCACGACTCGGCGGCGTGCAACCTGTGGGGGCTGATCGCCGCCCCGTCGCAGACGCGCACCTCGACGCGCTGGCAGTTCCTCTACATCAATGGCCGCTACATTCGCGACCGCAGCCTGCTGCACGCCGTCCACGAGGCGTACCGGGGCCTTGTCGAGATCAACCGGCAACCGGTGGTGTTTCTATTCCTCACGGTGCCGCACGACGCCGTGGATGTAAACGTTCATCCGACGAAAATCGAAGTGCGGCTGCGGCACGCGCAACAGGTGTATCACGAGGTGCTGACGACGCTGCGCGAGAAGTTGCTCGGAACGGACCTGACGCCGCATGTGGGGCAGAGCCTGAAGGTTGCAGGTACGTATGCGGCGGACGGCGAAGCGGACAGCGGCGACCGTGAGCAACGAATACGCCAGTCGCTGGCGGACTTTTTGCGCGCACCTGCGGTCGGGTCGAATCAGAGCCGGTTCATATACTCGCCGCGGTCGCGCGGCATGGACGCGTTGCCAGACTCGGCGGCGCCTTCGGACGAAGCGCCGCAGACGCCTCCGGACGCACAGTGGCCGGACGGCAAGGCGCACGCCGGCCAAAGCGTCCTTGGAGGAGCGACCGACAGCATCACAGCGGCTCGGACGCCCAGGGCATTTCAGTTGCATAACACGTATGTGGTAGCCGAGACCGAAGACGGCATGATCATTGTCGATCAGCACGCGATGCACGAGCGTGTTCTGTACGAGGAACTGCGCGCCAGGTTGTCGGCAGGACCGCTGGAAAGCCAGCGGCTCCTGATTCCCGCCGTGGTGGACGTGACCGAAGCCGAGATGGCGTTTCTGTGCCGGCATCGCGAGGCACTGGCGAGGCTGGGCGTCGAGTTCGAGGCGTTCGGCAGCCGCTCCGTCGGGGTCCAGGCGTTTCCGGCAATGCTCGGTCAACGGGCGCAGCCGGAGCGTGTGCTGCGCGATTTGCTGGACTGGATGGCCGAGAACCCGGTTCAGCCGGCGGTGGAAGACCTGCTCGACGAGTTGCTTCACCGGATGGCGTGCCGGGCCGCGGTCAAGGCCGGCGACGTGCTATCGCAGGACGAGATGCAGGTGCTGTTGGCGCATCGCGGCGGCGACCAGCCGTCGGCCACGTGCCCGCACGGGCGGCCGACGTCGCTGATGCTGACGCGCGACGAGATCGAACGTTCGTTCAAGCGCAACTATCCCACGTCGCGTCCGACCGAGGACGAGACCATTCCCTTCTGATCACCGATCGGCCGCGTGGCCATTGGCGGGAACGAGGATGTCGGCGGCCTTGGGGGCGGGCAACCCGAGGGCTACACAGAACTCCTCGGCGATGCGGCGCGCCAGACCGGGAGCCGCCAGGATGGCGGGCGAGGCGAAGACGAAGGTCTTCCACAGCGCACGATACTTGCGGTTGAGCAATTCGGCCTCGTCGCGGAACTCGGGATGCCGTGCCAGCGGCACGATACGGTTGAGTTCGAATCGCACCGGCGTGGAGATGGCTTTGGCCTGCATCTTGATCGGGGGACAGTAGACCAGCGCGCCGTGGCGGCCGAGACCGGTCATGGCTGCCAGGCGTTCCTCGATAGCCGCAAGACGCTGCCGCCCGCCGTCCCGGCCGCGAAGCAGGTCTGCCACTGTCTCCGCGCCTCCGGCGTCGCGCACGGCTGCTTCGGTCAGGACGACGACCGGGGTATAAAGCCTCCGGTGGTAGATCGCGCGGCCCAGGTCGCGGGCCTCGACGGCGGAGAGCACTTCGGAGGCGTCGCCGCGGCCGTTGCGCGCGGCGTGGGCCAGGCGGCGGATCATTTCTTCGTCGCTCATCTCGGGGCACAGCACCGACTCGGGGTCGTCGTATGGATTGCTGTCGGCGGGAAGGTTATGGCCCAGCAGTCCGCGTGCCAGCATGGCCGAGGCGGCGACCTTGGTCTTATGGTAGTAAACCCGCTCGGCCATGGAGTACCGCAGCCGCATCAGGTTCATTACCTCGGTCGTCAGGTCGATGCGCGCATAGCCGCGAGGATTCAGCACGTCGATAGCCAGTCGATCAGAGCCGTGCTCGTCGCGGCCGATGAAGAAGTAGTGGAGCAGGCGGCGATCGTAACCGCCTTCGAGCCCCGTATAGTAGAGGTCTCGGGCGAGGTAGTCGAGCAGGTCGGCCGAGACGGTGCCGGAGACAATGTCGGCCATGAATGGGTGCATGAGACCGCGGCGGCTCAGGCATTCATACTGGCGTGCGGCCTCGTCGAGGAAATCACCGAAGGAGCGGTCCCCGTCGTCTGTGTCGCCGCGTCGCGACCCAACCCGGTCACGGGCCTCGGCCAGAAGCGCAGGAAACCGGCGGCTGGCGGCGCCCTCATCGTCTTCACGGAAGGCTAGAACCAGGTACACCAGCCAACGGAGTGTGCGGTTGTCGAGGCCGGGGACATACGGCTTCTCGCTCTGGAAGATGCGGGCCAGGCCGCTTCGCCGGTCGAAGAGCAGCCACCAGAGCCGCGGACTGTCCAAGGCATCGTGCTTCAGATAGACATCCTGCAACTCGTCTTCGAGCGTGTGGCCGAAAGGAATGTGTGTGATGTCGTGCAGCAACGCGGCAATCGAGACCACCTCGGTCAGCGCTTCGAGGCTCAATCCGTCTCGGTCTGGCGAGTCGCCGCCCCGGAGCACCGCCGGCACCGGCAAGTGCAGCCGCTCGTGATTGACGTGAATGTGCCGGAGCATCTCGCGGCTGACCCAGTAGGCGCCGATGCTGTGCGCCAGACGCGTGTGCGTGGCGCCACGGAAGACCAGGTGGGCAAATCCCAACTGCATCACGCGACCAAGGCGCTGGAACTCAGGCGTATTGAGTACGGCACACGCCAGCGGCGATAAGAGAATGTCGCCGTGAACCGGATCGCGGTATAGCCTCATGATCAGTCACCGACAAGGGGACGGACATTCCACCGGACGTCGTACTTTACCTCCAGCGGGCGACCGCGGCAACCGATTTCCGCGTCGGTGCGGACGGGCACGAGTCGGGCAGGCATGACGGTCGCAGGGCGGAAGGTCAGTTGTGATTCTCGGGCTGAAACTCCGGGACGATACTCTTGAGGACCCTGACGACGGCGTCGCGTGAGTTGTTGTTGCAGACGGGTATCAGGGCTTCGATGGCCGCGTGGATCTGTTCGTCGGTGCTGGGCCGCACCTCCCAGATGCTGATCTTATCGTGATGGGTCGGCAACACGCCCTCGCCGGAGATGCGAAGTTCCTCGAAGAGTTTTTCGCCGGGCCTCATACCGGTGAACTCGATCTTGATGTCCACACCGGGGCGGTACCCCGAGAGCGTGATCATGTCGCGAGCCAGATCCACGATCTTGACGGGCTCGCCCATGTCGAGGACGAAGATTTCGCCGCCCTTGCCCATGGCGCCGGCCTGGATAACCAATTGGCTGGCTTCGGGAATGGTCATGAAGTAGCGTCGCATCTCGGGATGCGTGACGGTGACGGGGCCGCCCTGGGCGATCTGACGCCGGAAGATCGGTACAACGCTGCCGTTGCTGCCGAGGACATTACCGAATCGAACGGTGACAAAGCGGGTGTGGGGGGCCTTGCCCGATGTGTTCAGCCACTGGCAGTACATCTCGGCGACGCGCTTGGTGCAGCCCATGATGCTGGTGGGGTTGACGGCTTTGTCGGTGGAGATCATCACCATGGACTCGACGCCGTACTGACAGCACATGTCGGCCATGTTCTTGGTGCCGAAGATGTTGTTCTTGACGGCCTCACACGGATTCTGTTCCATCAGGGGAACATGCTTGTGGGCCGCAGCATGAAATACGACATGCGGCTTATACCGGTCGAACGTGTCTTTCAGTCGCGGCAGGTCGTACACGTCGCAGATGACCGGCTCCAGGGCGATGTCCGGGAACGAGGCCCTCAACTCGCGTTCGATGAAAAACAGGGCGTTCTCGGCCTGTTCGAGGAGCACCAGCAACTGCGGTTTGAAGGGGAGCACCTGGCGGCACATCTCCGATCCGATCGATCCGCCGGCGCCGGAAATCAGGACCGTCTTGCCGGTGAGCATGTGCCCGATGCTCTCCAGGTCGAGCTTGACTTCCTCGCGTCCGAGAAGGTCGTTGATGTCCACTTCACGGAGGCGCGTCAGGTCAGCACGCCCCTCGATCAGGTCGGCCACGCCTGGGACGATGCGGAAAATCAGCTTCGACCCCTTGCAAAACTCGATGATCCGACGCAGCAGTTGCCGCGAGGGGTTCGCCAAGGCAATGACCAACTCCTCAACCTCGTAATCGTGGCAGATCTTGCCGATCTGGCTCGTGTCGCCGAGTACTGGGACGGCATGAATCCGAGCGCCGCGGAGGCTGGGGTTGTCGTCCACGAAGCCCACCACGCGGTACCGCTCGACGGGCAGCCGCTGCATCTCCCGAAGTACGGCCTCGCCTGCATCGCCGGCCCCGACAATCAGCACGTTGGCCAGACCGCCGGCGGCCACGGGACGCATGCCCTCGCGGTAGATCCGGATGGCGAATCGCACACCGCCAACCAAGGCGATGGTTCCGGCCCAATCGGTGATGAACACCGCGCCGGGAATCGGTAATGCGTGGTCGTACTGGGTCTTCAGAACGTAAGTGTAGACCAGCACCGCGATGACGATGATCGCGGTCGATACGTGGCTGGCCTTGAACGTTTCGATCAGGTCCTGTACGCCGACGTAGCGGCCCCAGCTACTGTAGAGGCGAAAGTACCAGAAGACGGCCACCTTGATCACCAGCACCAGGGGCAGCAACTGGTAGAGACTGTCCCAGTACCGGCTGAACTCGATTGAGACCTCGTTGGGGTCCATGGTCAGCGGCGGCAACTTGAAATCCAGTCGCAGGCAGTATGCGCCCCAGAAGGACAAGGCGAAAAGGCCGAGGTGAACCAGTGCGACCAGAAGGTTGCGCAGCCACAGAGGCCACGGACGCGTCATGGAGGGTCTGCTTTCCCTATCAGTCATCAGCACTCTCGCAGAGAGCCGGAAGAGACGAACCAGGATGACATTCAGGCTGTATCGGCCAAAAAGGGGTGCTCACTGCACTCCAGTCACCTGAACTCGTATTGTTATAGCCGCACCGTAGCCGACACCACCGTTGGGGCGGCGATCCCGCGGGACCAAGCGAGTTCATCGACGAAAAATCATAATACCCATTCTACACAGTTCTGTCAATTATGCCTCCGGCCGGATCCACGCCGCTGTCCAGGCTCGGGCTCAGACGAGGCGGGTTTTTCGTTGACGGGTTCCGATGCCACTGGTAGCTTATCTGTGCGGTATTTTGCCGATGTTCCGTGCGTGACGAAACGCCCCGAATCCAAGGCGACCGACGAAAGGGATTGGCGCCATGACTCGATCCATTGCAGTGTTTTGGAGCGTGATGATTGTTCTGGCAACCGTTGATGCGTGCCGAGCGCAGACGACCGCGCCGGAAACCGCTCAGCCCCCCACCGTCGAGCGTCGCTGGACCGGCACGGGATTCGTGGATGCCCCCGCGACCGAGGCAGCGGCGGCCGACGCCGCCGCTCCAGCTAGTGGAGCCACTGTGGCTGCTCCCGTTCCCATGGTGGTCAACGGCACCGCAGTGAACGTGCGAAGCGGGCCGGGAATGTACTACTATGAGTTGTTGAAGCTGGAAGACAAGGCCACGGTTCAGACCTTGGGCACTTCCGGTGGTTGGACGTACATCACGCCTCCGCGGAGCGTGGTTCCCCTGATCAGGAAGAGCGAGGTGACGGTCGATGCCTCCGGCAAAGCCGGCAGCGTCAGCGCGGCCATGGCACGAGTCTATGCCCGCGACCCGGCAAGCCCGCGGACGTGGGCGGTGATTGCCCAATTGCCGCAGAATGAGCCCGTCACGATTGAAGGGCAGCACGGCGACTACTACATCATCGCAATGCCGCCCGGGGCCAGGGTGTGCGTGCGAAGCCAGTACCTGGTCGAGCCGCAGACGGTTGAGCCCTCCCGCGAAAGCGAGAGCGAAGTGCCACTGCACATCGACACGAGCAAGGTGGAGGTCCGTCCGATCCGGATCGACCCGCAGGCGGAGCCGCTGACGTCGGCTCAGACGCTGGTTAAGGAGGAGCTTGCGAAGCCCCTGGCGGAGCGTCGCTGGGATAAGGTCGAGGCCGCCCTCAAGGAAGTTGCCGAAAAGGCCGAGACCGACAGCGTCAAGAGTGCAGCCGCTCAGTCGCTCTCGGTGATCGAGTTCCAGAAGTCGCTCCAGGAGAAGGCTGCCAAGATCAATGCCGACAATCAGAAGCTTCAGCAGCAGATCGAGGCCATTCGCCGCGAGGCTGAGCAGCGTCAGGCGCAGCGGATGGGGCGGACCGGTGATTCACCGGCCGTTAGCTACGATTTCGAGGGCATCCTGCGCAAAATGACGGCCGTGATGGCCTTTGCCTATCGCTTGGAAGACGCCCAGGGCAACTACATCTGTCTGCTCAACGGCAATCCGGCGATCATGGAGCCCCTGGTCGGCCAGACCGTCCGCGTCTGGGGCATCAAGGGGTTCCGCGTGGACTTGGACATGAACGTGTGCGATGTGCGGCGGATTGAGTTGGCGCCGGGCCCGGGCCAGCCCTGATTGTCCGGCAGCCGTTTCGTTGATGATCACATGAAGCGTCGGCCTCGATGTTCCACACCTCAATGAGGCGCATCGAGGCCGACGCTGTTTTGTGGCCACACGGCCGAATTGTGCATGTCGTCTGTAGGGGCCACTGGGCGCTGGTGGGGCAGGGGATGCGGCATCACAACCGCCGGTACAGGTCGTTGTAATCGAATTTCTTGCCGGGGCAGTCGGTGGCCTTGAGCATGCCATGGCCGAGGACGCGGCTCTTGGGGATGTCGTAACGGGCCATCAGCCAGCGCACCAACTGGGCGAGACTCTCCATCTGGGCCTCGGACGGTTTGCTTTCATTGAAGTGGCCCACCAGGCAGATGCCGATGCCGACACGGTTATACTCCGGATGATCCCGCACGCCGCAGTGGGCGCCGTATTTCTGCTTCGTCCACCGGGGGCCGACCTCGATTTCGCCGTTGCCGCTCAGGGATCCGTTGCCGATGACGAAATGGTAGCCCAGTTCGTCCCATCCCCGCTCACGGTGCGCCTTGTCGAACGAGGCCGCATTGCCCCGTGTGCTGGCACTGTGGTGGATGATGATGAACCGCCACTTCGACTCTTTCGCCGCGGGGATCCACTGGCTCGAATTTGCGTCGTGGCGGAAAGATGCCTCCGGGAGCTTCTCGGCCGCAACGGTCGCCACCTCGCTGCGTCGCGGCGAGCCGAACGGCGGCAACGGTATGTCATTGACCAACTGCGTCTTTTGGCCACAATCGGCCAGCGTCAGGCAGAGGCCTACAACAAGCAATTTGTGCCAATGACGAACGGGCAACGGAATGATCCCTCGGGCGGCTGCGGCATCGAAACCCTATCGCGCAGCATGGGCGCATCGCCCGCGGCGCGGATGAGGATCTTATCGGCCAGACGGCCTGCTCAGATTACAGAAAAACCGCGTGTGCCCTGTTTCCCAGGTGGTTCACTTCGCCATTTCCTGCTCCACCCGGCGCATCAGATCCGCATAGGGAAAGTACTTGCCAGGACAGGCGGTCTTGGCGCCGGGCACTTGGCCGTGCCCTAGGACATTCTTGCGGGGAATGCTGCTCTGGGTCATCAGCCATGCGATCAGCTTGGCGGCGCTGGCCAGTTGTTTCTGGCTCGGGGCGTGCTTGCTCATGTCGCCGACGAGACAAATGCCGATGCCATGCTCGTTCCAGTAGTTGTCATCAGTCTGGCTGACGCGGCAATGAGCGCCATGCTTTTGTTTGATCCACCGCGGCCCGACTTCCACAACACCGTCTTTGCTGCCGGTGCAGATCACAAAATGGTAGCCCAGCTCGTCCCATCCACGTGCCCGGTGGGCCCGGTCGAACACCTTCGCGTCACCCACATCGTCAGCCGAGTGGTGAAGGATGATGTGCGTCCATTTACCTGGCAGGGCGGCCACCCACTCGGGATTCGGCGGCTGGGGTTTGCCATGCGCCGGTTTCTGCGGTTCCTCCGCCGGACGTGGCTTTTCAACGGCCACGGGCTGCGGCGGCCGCGGACGGTACGTCTCGGCCGGCAACTGCGGCAACGGTCCCAGACGGTTGCGAGCCACGGGCGGCGAGGACAATGGCTGAACCAAGGGACCCCGCTGAGGTTCGCACCCCCAGCAGGAAAGCACCGACAGCAGTGCGACAGCGATCCCACAGACGGCTGACTTCATATCAGACCCCTTGTCAGACGCCGCCTCGTGCGATGGTCATCAGGCGGTTGATGCGGTCCTTGATCTCCGGATGCGTCCGAAACAGGCCGGACGCGCTGAACCGTCGCTCGTGCGGCTTGAACGGATTCACGATGTACAGATGCGCCGTGCCCCGGTTGGCCGCCTCCAGCACTTCCGGGTCGGCCTCGAGCTTGGCCAGCGCCGAGGCCAACGCCTCAGGGTGCCGCGTCATGGCGGCTGCCGTGGCGTCGGCAAGATACTCCCTCTGGCGGCTCAGGGCAAGCTGAATCAGTTTCGCGAACAGCGGGGCTAGGATTATCAGCACCAGGGCCAGCACCAGCACGATCAGCTGGGCCACCCCGCCGCCGCCACGATTGCCGCGGCGACGAGATGAGCCGCCCCACCACATATATCGGGCAAATACGTCGGCCAGAATCACAATCAGTCCCACCAGAACCGCCACGAACATGGCCAGGCGAATGTCATAGTTGCGGACATGGGCCATCTCGTGCGCCATCACGGCCTGCAATTCGTCGCGGGTCAGCCGCTGACGAAGCCCCCGGGTGATGGCCACGGCCGCATGCCGGGGATCGCGCCCTGTGGCGAAAGCGTTCATGGCCGTGTCCTCGATCATGAAAATCCGCGGCATCGGGAGGTTGCCGGCGATGGCCATTTCCTCGACCACGTTGAACAACTGCGGATCGTCGCTCTTCTTGATCTCCCTGGCATGGCTAATGGCCAGCACGGTGGCCGCGCCTCCATAGTAGCTGAACACGATCATAATGGCAGCCACGACCAAGGCAGCCAGAACGGCGACGGTCAGCGTATGAGCAATGGGCGGCGGTGACATGGCCGTCCTGTAATGCGACGAGGGGCCATAGGCGGTGGAGGTATCCGTCTCTGGAACGCCTACGACCACCAGTGCAATAACCGAGGCTAGGGCGCAGAGAAGAAGGGTCACGAAAATACACAGCAGGACCGTGTTGCGTTTATTTTCTCGGATGAGGTCGTCGAAACTGGCCATGGCGTCCGTTGTCGGGCAGAAGCGCCGCCGAGTCGGCGGCGTGGGGAAATCAGAACGAAACCTTCGGCGCCTCGCGAGCTGCGCTGTCTTCGAGCTCGAAGAAGCTCATACGCTTGAACCCGAACAGCCCCGCGATGATATTGGTTGGAAACATCTCGACGCGGGTGTTCATGGCGCGCACTTGGTCGTTGTAATACTGCCGGGCAAACCCGATCTTGTTCTCGGTCGAGGAAAGCTCCTCTTGGAGCGCCAGGAAATTCTGGTTCGCCTTCAGATCCGGGTAGGCCTCGCTGAGCGCGAAAAGCTGCCTCAGGGCGCCGGTGATCATGTTCTCGGCCGCGGCCCGGTCTTCCACGGTGGAGGCGCTGATGCCCGCTTGGCGGGCCTTGACCACGCGCTCGAGCGTGTCCTTCTCGTGGGAAGCGTAGCCCTTGACTGTCTCGACCAGGTTGGGGATGAGATCATAACGGCGCTTCAACTGCACATCGATCTGGGCCCATGCCTCCTGGACGGCATTGCGCAATCGCACCAGGCCGTTGTAAGCTACGACCAGATAAAGCACTACGAGAACCGCCAGAACCACCGGCACGCCCAATACCATCCAGGCCATATCGTGTGCCCCTTTCCCGGCTCGCTGTTGCCATTGGCAGGAATCCCCACACCGATGGCGATTCTAGTGGCATGCCGGCCCGGTGTCAAGTGCGCTCCAGTTCACGAGACCGACGCGGGCCGCCGCCTCACCCACGTCGCCTGCGACCCGCGGTTTTTGCTAAACAGGGCCATGCCGGAGGTCCGAAGAACAGTCCAAGTGCAGGGAGATACTCTGCACATGGGGGCTGCGGGACGGCTATGCCGCTGCCTGCCATGGAAAGGACGTCATGACCCAAGAGGCCGGACTGCTCCAACTGGTTGTCAGCCCCGACAATCTGCGCGTGTGGGGGCGGTTGTGTCGTGACGGCAATCCCGAAGCGATCACCGAAGGTTTTATCATCAAGCTCCTAGTCGATCAGGGAATCGAACTGACCGACCAGGCCCGGAGCAATATCGCAGCCTTGGTCGAGCGGATCAAGGGCGGCAACCTGCCGGATGACGACGTGTTGCTGGCGGAAGGCCTTCCCCCGAAAGCCGGCGAAGACGGATGGATCGAATGGGCTCCCGAATGCGACCCGGAACGAACCCAGCCGGCCGAGGGCGAGGATGAGGTCGATTACTACGCCCGGAGCGATATCGTCAGCGTGTCGGCCGGGGCGCTCATCTGCACGATTCATCCGCCGACGCTCGGCGAACCGGGGCGCGACATCTACGGCCGCGAGGTTCCGCCGACACGCGGGCGGCGACCGCCCATCACCTTCGGCGAGAGCATCAGCCACGACGAGGGCGACCCGAACCGGATGTTCGCTCGCATCAGCGGGCGGCTGAACGTCATGGCGTCCCGCGCTTGGATCACTCCGTTGCTGGTCGTCAATCGCAACGTGGACTTCGCCTGCGGCAACATCGATTTCGACGGCGATGTACTGGTGCGCGGCAACGTCCTCGACCTATTCAGCGTCAAGGCGACCCGATGCATTGTCGTTCGTGGGCTGATCGAGGGGGCCCAGGTCGAGGCCGGCCAGACGCTCGTTGCCGTGGGCGGCATCGCGGGCAAGGAAAAGGCCATCGTCCGCTGCGGCGGCACCGTCAAGGCCCGTTTCGCCGACAACGCTACAGTCGAAACGGCCTCGGACGTTTACATTCAGCGGGAGATCGTCAACAGCAAAGTCATCACGGCCGGGCGGCTGATCACGCCGGGAACGATCACCGGCTGTGTCGTCGAGGCGTGCCAGGGAGTTCGCGCCTCGGTCGTCGGCAGCCGCTCCGGCATTCGCACCACCCTCGTCATAGGCTATGACAAACAGGCACAGAGCAGGCTCTCGCGACTTGAACAGGAACTCTCGTCAGCCGAGGACTCCGTGGCCCAAGACCGCGCCAAGCTGGAGCCGTTGCTGAAACGCAAGGACGACTTGACCGACCTGTCCAAGTCGCGACTCGTGAAGTTGCTCAACCAGGTCAAGCGGCAGACGGCGGAAATCGAGGAGATGCAGCGGATGCGGCAGCAGTTGAAGGATCACCTGCGTAAGAACCGAGATGCCTCGATCCGCATCACGCAGCTTATACGCGAAGGCACTACCATCCAGATCGGCAGGGCCACGATCACGCTGCGCCAGTCGCTGCGCGGCCCGCTGTCGTTGATGTGTCAGCGAATCGACGACGTGGAGAAGATCGTCGCGACGAGCGAGGGCGGCAGTCTCATCGTTTTGGACTCATGTGTCGTGAGCTGATGCGGTGGCCCGCGCGGCGCGGCGGCTGACCGAGGTCCACACTACGATGCTCGTCCACGGGCATCGAGAAATCCCTGAAGGATGATCTGGGCGGCCACCTTGTCGATGCGACGTCGGCGCATCGACCTGGACAGGTCCGCATCCAACATGCTCCGTTCGGCGCTGACCGACGAGAGCCGTTCGTCCCACAACTGGACCGCCAGTCCTGTGGCCTGGGCCAGATGCGATGCCAGTTGTTCGGCGTCTTGGGCGGCCGGGCCGCGGGTGCCGTCCATATTCAGCGGCAGACCCACCACAATGGTCCCCACCTCTTCCTGGCGACACAGCGAGGCCACGTCCCTGAGCACCTGCTGGAGCGACTGGCGCTGGAGGATCTTCAATGGCGTGGCGATAGTGCCGCCGGGATCGCTGATGGCCAGTCCGATGCGTTTCTTGCCCGGATCGACGCCGAGATATCTCACGGGCCTCATCCTTTCTTCAGGGGCGACGCGTCGGCGTGGTCGAACCGGCGGTGCCACTGCTCGTGCAGGGCGTCAATGGGGCAGTCGCGGCCGCACGCCTCCTGCGAACACGAGCCGCGGCCCCGTCGAAGCTCCGCGATCTTCTCGTTGACGGATTTGCTGCCGATGGTTTCGACATGTTCCAGGAACCGAGCGAGGCGCACGCACTGAGCACAGGCTCTGTCGGCGTAGAGTTTCTCGATCTGTTCGGCGAGCCATGCGAACTCGGCCGTGCCCTTCTCGGCCCGACCTGCCAGGAAGACCACGCCCAGCACGGCAAACAGGACCGCGGCTGCGGCCTTCATGATTCTGGGGTCGAGATACTGCCCGACCAGCCGGCCGGCCAGGCAGGCCAGAGCGCTGGTGGCCGTCAAGGCAACGGCGGCTCCGACGAAGACGGCCCATCGACCGTGGCGGTTGCCCGCGGCGAGGCTCATCGTGGCCAACTGCGTCTTGTCGCCGAGTTCGGCTACGAAGATGGCGGCGAACGTGAACAGAAATATCTCCCAAGGTGTTCGCGATACCGGAGCGACAGCCGTCGCGGCTTCAGCCGCAGCCTCCGACGAGAAGAACTGTGCGGCGAATACCGCGGCACAGACCAGAAAGATCGCACCAGCCACCGTGCTGAGGACGCGCGGCCTGAGAAAGCGGGCGAGCAGGTCGCCCACCAAGACCCCGATCAGAGAACTTAGCATGAGGGCGGCCGCGGCGGCGGCGAAAACGATCCAACGGAATCCGGGCGAGTTGGCGGCGAAACCCAGGGCTGCAATCTGAGTCTTGTCGCCGAGCTCGGCCACAAACACCGCGGCAAATGCGATGGCCGCCAACCGGATAATTCCCGATTTGACTGATGGCGCCAATACCGACATCAAAAAACTCCGCGGAGACGAGTTTCCGACAGCCCCTCTGCCTGATGTTCGATCTCGTGGAACGACATCGCATGCTGTGGGTGAGGCACGCCAGGGGAGGCAACCCGGAACAAGCGTCACGGCGACGTAGTGGTCGGGATCTCCGGCATGCCCGCCCGAAGGCATACTTTCGCCGTGTAGAACATCCCGGAGTCACAACGGTCGGCCAGTGTCTCCAGCATCACATCCAGGCATGGACTCAGGCGTCCGGCGAAGACGCGTTTGCCGTTCCATATGACGACCACGTCCTTCTCGAAATCGATGAGCCGCTCATTCAGATACACCGTGAGTGCGTCGGTGCCGCTGGAAGTCACCGTAACCGTGTTGTCCTGGCCCATCTCGGCGCGAATGGAAGTCTTCCCAGGTACGGGCCGGGCCATGCCAATGTTGTAGAACCGCGTCTTCCACTCGGTCACCGGACGCCAGACTATCAACCGCGGATAAGCTGTGCGCTTCAAGGGCCTCAGATAGGCGTCGATGTCCTTGTATTGGGCCACGCCGATGTCGTGTTCCTTGTCGGGATAAGGAACCCACTGGTTGCGGTAGTAGCCCGGTTGCTTCGCGCTCAGGGCGGCGAGGGCATCCATGCCTTCCTTGGCCTTGGCGGTGCGATGATCCTTAAGCCCCATGAACGAGGCGAAGTCCACGTTACAGAAGTTTTCGTAGGTGGCGCGAATGGCTTCGCCGGCCACGTTGACGATGGCCCCGTAGCGGTCCGGATCGATCGAAGCGAAGACCCAGGCCCCATAACCGCCCATGCTGTGCCCCACCAGATAGATGCGGTCCGGATCGGTATCTGTGGAACGCAGGTAGGCGTCCAGAACGGTGCTAACGGACTGGACCTCGTGCGGCAGAATCCAGGCGTTCGTGGCCGTGTCGTCTTTGGCCAGACACCGGACCAAGAGCCGCGTAGGCGCACACGAAAGCATAGCCGTGCGGCTTATGCCCCAGCCCCACGTTATCTCGTTATCGTGGACACCGTTGCTACCGCCGCCACCGTGCAGATAGATGACCGTGCCTGTGCCCTTGCCCTTGCCACCGCCGGAGTCCTTACAAATCGCCACACGCATCGGCCCCGCAGGCGTCTCTACCACCGCTACCGGTACGCCGCGCAGGTCGCCTCCCTGCGCTCCCGGCGTTGGGGCAGCTCCTTCGACCTTCGGCATCGCCGACAACGGCTTGAACTTCGGGCCGGTCTTTCGTGCCTCGGCCAAGATCGCCTTAGCCCAGCGCGATACATCCTTGGATTTGATCTCAGCACGGCCCGACCAGTTTGCCAGCAACTGCTGCCGCTCGTCCGCCGATGCCGCTACATAGGCTTTAATCGCTGCGGTCATCTCTTGAACCGACAACGGTCCCTGGGGCGACGGCGCCACATCCTCCGCCGCCGAGAGTCCCTGCGACGCCACAGCCAGAACCACCCAACACGTCCATCTCGCCATCACCATTTTCCTTCCGTGTGTGGTAGCATGTTTTCGCACCGCCGATACTGCCATATACCCAAGTATAATCTGTTTGCGATTGGTTCACAAGCTGCTCGGGGCGGTCAATGTTCCACCAACGGGTAGGGCGGTGGGGTTAAACTGGGATGCGCTTTTTGTTGACTTTGCCTCGCGAGGGCCTATAATAGCTCGCGTTGACCGAAAACGAGGGGGCGCTCGTAGCTCAATTGGATAGAGCGTTGGGCTTCGAACCCAAAGGTTGCAGGTTCGAGTCCTGCCGGGCGTACCAGACAATCCACCGTTGCGCCGCTAGCTCAGTTGGTAGAGCAGCTGACTCTTAATCAGCGGGTCGAAGGTTCGAGTCCTTCGCGGCGTACCAGTAAGTGATAGGGCCGCGACGCTTTGCGTTGCGGCCCTTGTTCGTTGGCGGATCCGGAGCAATGGGGCCAGGCGTTGCTACTCTCGCAGGGGATCGGCGGGGACATGTTTTGGGGGCGGAGGTTCAATTCAGCCTGCCTATGGCTGTGCTGAGCCGCTTGAGCGATTCCTGACGGCCGAGCACCTCCATGGTCTCAAAGAGCGGCGTGGAGACCGCCCGGCCCGTGGCGGCGATACGCAGTGTCATGAATAGGTCGCGGGGCTTCCATTCGGACTCGTCGCACAAGGCTCGCACGGCCGCCTCCATGGCCTCGGTCTTCCATTGCGGCAACTGCTCAAGAACCGTTCGGACCTGCTCCAGCATAGCCCGCGTTTCGGCGGCATCGTGAACCGGTTGCCCCTTCTTCGATGGCAGCAGGTCCGCGGCAGGATACTCCAACTCGCGCCAGAAATAGGCCGTGGCCTCGGGCACCTCGCAGAGCCGCTTGACGCGCTGCTGTACCATCGGGGCCATGGCCAGCAGGGTGGCGTTGGGCGTGCCCTCCGGAACCAGGCGGTCCTCGACCATTCTCGCGGCAAAGGCGGCAGCCGGCATCGCCCGGATGTACTCGCCGTTGAGCCAGTCGAGTTTTTCCAAGTCAAAGACTGGGCCGCTGGTCTTCACGCGATCCCAGGAGAACGAGTCGATCATCTCCTGGAGCGAGAAGACTTCGCGCCCGTCGGGCATCGAGTAGCCCATGAGGCCGAGAAAGTTGAGCAGTGCCTCAGGCAGGAAACCTTGCTCGCGGTACCAGTTCAAGCTGGTTGGGTTCTTGCGCTTGGAAATCTTGCTACGGTCCTGGTTTCTGAGCAGGGGCATATGGATGAACTCGGGGAACTCCCAGCCAAACGCGCTGTAAAGAAGCACGTGCTTGGGGGTCGAGGTGATCCATTCCTCGGCCCGGCAGACGTGGGAAATCCCCATCAGGTGGTCGTCCACCACGTTGGCCAAGTGGTAGGTGGGAAAACCGTCGCTTTTCAAGAGCACTTGGTCGTCGATTGTGGCATTCTGGAACGTGATCGGCCCGCGCAACTGGTCGTGAAACGTCGTTTCGCCTTCGGTCGGGACCGCCAGACGGATTACGTGCGGTTCACCGGCAGCAGCCCGGCGGGCCGACTCGTTGCGGTCGAGGGATCGGCAATGGCCGTCGTAGCCGATGCGGTCCTTGCGCTGTTGCTGGGCGGCACGGACTTCGGCCAGACGCTCGGCCGTGCAGAAGCAGTAGTAGGCGTGGCCGGAATCCAGGAGTTTCTGAACCTCGCGACGATAGATATCAAGGCGTTCGCTCTGGCGGTACGGCCCATAGGGGCCGCCCACATCCGGTCCTTCGTCATAGTCGAGACCGAGCCAGTGCAGGGCGTCGAAGATGGCCTGTTCGCTCTCGCGTGTGCTGCGGGTCTGATCGGTGTCTTCGATGCGCAGAATGAACCTGCCGCCGCTGTGCCGGGCGAAGCAGAGGTTGAACAGGGCAATGTACGCCGTCCCAACGTGCGGATCGCCCGTTGGGCTTGGCGCTATACGAACGCGAACAGGCCTTGCCTTGCGGTTCATCGGTGAAGTTCCCATCGTCGGCCTACTTCACGCGCGGGCCGGTGACGGCCACGCTCTTGCCGGTGCGGCTGCTCTTGACGTAGGCGTCGATCAACTGCATGGTCGTCACCACGCTTTCAGGGGTGACCGCGGGTTTCTTGCGGTTGTCCTTGATGGCGGCAACAAACCCCTTGTACACGTTCACCCATTCATTGGGTTTGTCCACCGAAATGGTCTTGTTTGGCGTGTCGGTGTTGCCCAAATACAGATCGAAGCACTTCTTTTCGGCATTCAGGACTGCCATGCCTTTGGTGCCGGTGATGCGGTAGCGCGGCAGCTTGGCCTTGGTCAGGCCGCTGACCTCAATCAGGGCCGTCATGCCATCGTCAAACTTGATCATGCCTGTCGCCAAGTCGTCACAGTCCTTGGCCCAGACGCCTCCGAACAGGGTGGCGAACACTTCGGTGGGCTTGCCAATCGCGAGTTGGTTCACCTGGTCGAGCATGTGAACGCCGAGGTCCAGCAGGATGCCGCCGCCGAACCGCTTGGTCTCACGCCACTTCTGGTTATACTCCTTCACGCCGAACCCGGCAGCCGAACCGTACAGATGCCAGCGTCCCTCGAACAGGACGACGTCGCCGACGAGCTTCTGCTGGACGATCTTCTTTGCAGCCAGGAAGTCGGCATCGAAGCGGCGGTTGTGGAACACGCTGAAGACCTTGCCGGTCTTGCGGATGGCGGCAATCGTCTTCTTCAGTTCGTCGGCCGTGCGGGCGACGGGCTTTTCCGACAGGACGTGTTTGCCGGCCCTGGCGATCTTCAGGGCGATTTCGCAGTGATTGTGCGATGGCGTGGCCACCGTGACGGCGTGGATGTCCTTATCGGCGAGCAATTCGGCCAGGGAGGCATAGACGCGAGGTATTCCGGCTTCTTTGGCCGCATCGCGGCGAGCCGGCGTGATGTCGCAGACGGCCAGAAGTTTGGCTCCGGGGATCGCTTCGATGTTCGGCTTGTGAGCCAATCCGGCCATGCGTCCGAAACCGACAATTCCGAAATTGATCGTCATGGTTGTCCTCCGTTGAGGGAGTCGTCTTCCCGGGAAACGGGTAGGCCTGACGAACGGCCGACCCGACCAGAGTATCACCTCACCTATCGATTCAGGCCGCGAACGCTTCGCGGCATTACATCATGCCCCATTCCTTAATCTTCTGCTTGATGGCCGGCTGGTCGGAATTAGTTTCGAGGCTGCGGTGCCACAGGTCCACGGCATTCTGTCGCAGTTCGTGCTGATTGGAATCCTTCAGGAAGAAGATCATGTAGATGGCTGCCAGGGCGTTCATGGCCTGCCAGTCCTGCGGTGCCAGTTCGAGGCAACGCTGCAACTCCTCGATGGCCACGGTATGGCGGCCGTTGCTGCTGTAGGCGAAAGCCAGCCGTTTGTGGGCCAGGGCGCTGTTGGGATTCAACTCGACGGCGCGTTTCAGCGCCTCGATCGAGTCGTTCATGCGATTCTGCTTCCAGTAAAGCGTGCCGAGGTTGATGTACACATCCTGCTGCGACGGATCCAGTTCCAGGGCCTTCTTGTAGGCCCGGATCGCGTCGTACGACCGCCCCATGACGTCGTAGATCGCCCCGAGGTTGCTCCAGGCGAACGGCTGATTGGGGTCCAACTCCACCGCCTTTTCGCAGTGGCTGAGCGCCTTCTCGTAATCCTTCAGGTGGTAGTAACAGACGCTCATGTTGATTCGCGTGGGGACGTTGCGCGGCCTCAGCGCCGCAGCCCCTTCGTAGGTTTCGGCCGCCTCGCTGTTGCGATCCAGCGACTGGTACACCGTGCCGAGGTTGTAGCGGTACTCGAACTCGTAGGGCAGCAGCTCGATGGCTCGTTTGTAGGGACCGATGGCCAACGTCAATTTCTGCGGGTCGGACTTGCCCTGCTCGCGGTAGATGTTGCCGATTTCGCCATAGGCGATAGCGAGCGAGTCGTCCATCCTCACGGCGTCCTCAAACTCGCGCAATGCCTCCTGCGTCTTCTGCTCGTCCAGCAGCATGTAGCCCAGCCCGGCGTGCTTCAGTGCCTCCTGTTCGTGGCAACCGGTTATCCACGACGTTGCCAGAACCGCGACGGCCGTCAGCAGAGCAGTTCGTTTCGACATCGTCTGTGCTCCTTGGTGACGTGTGTGTTGCGAGAAGGCGACGTTCCTCGTTACTCGCGGCGAGGCGACCGTCCCATCGAGCCGGAATTGTAACGCCTTCGGCCCCCGCGTGTCAAAGCCTTTGCCCCGCCTTCGGCGGTCGAGGGGCGACCGGCGGCGAACGATGCGAGACGGTACGCCGGCGCGCAATTTGAGGTTCGGTGCTTGACAAAGGGCCGCTGCTCGGGCAAAACCTTGCCCTATGAATCGTCTGATCAGGCCGGTGACTATCGGGACGCTGGCCCTGAAGAACAATCTCGTCATGGCTCCCATGGCCGGCTACACGCAGCGCGGTCTGCGGATGCTCGCGCGGCAATACGGCGCCGCGATGGCCATGACGGAGATGATCAGCGCCTACGAAATCCTGCGGCCCAGCAGGAAAACGCGCCGGATGATCCGCATTGTCGAGGAGGATCATCCCCTTGGCGTTCAGGTATTCGGGACGGACCCTTCAATGATGGCCGACGCGGCCGCACGCATCGAGCAGATGGGGTGTTTTGACCTGATCGATGTCAACATGGCCTGCCCGGTTCGCAAGATGATTGCCAAAGGCAATGGCGGGGCGATGCTCCGGACGCCCGACCTGGGGCTGGAGATCCTCAGTGCCATGCGGCGCGCTACCAGGTTGCCGCTGACGGTGAAGGTTCGTCGCGGATACGACGCCTCGGCGGCCGGCTGCGAACAGGTGGAGCGGCTGTTGACGGGGGCGGACGAGCTTGGCGTGGATGCCGCCACGATTCATGGCCGCACGGTCGATCAGTTGTATCACGGGCAGGCCGACTGGTCGTTTGCCGTCGAGATGGCCGGGCGGTTGAGGATGCCTGTTTTTGGCAGCGGCGACCTTCTGGACGCGTCGTCCATCCTCGATCGGCTGCGCGGCGGCGGGATCGCCGGTGTGGCCGTGGCTCGTGGGGCAGTGGGGCACCCTTGGATTTTCCGCGAGGCCATAGCCATGGACGCCGGTCTGCCCATCGAGCCGGTGTCGCGAACCGAACGGGTCCGATGCATGTGGCAGCACTACGAGATGCTCCGCGACGAGCTGGGCGATTACAGCGCGATCCGCATCATGCGACGTTTCGGGATGTTCTATAGCAAAGGCATCGACCGTGCGCGCGAGTCGCGCATGGCGATGGGCAAGGTCGCATCGCGTGACGACCTGGCGGAAGTCATCAAGGAGTACTTTGAATGAACGCAGGGCTGAGGTACGGTCGGTTTGAGATTCCCGGTCTCCAGGAGCGTCCGCCTTGGTGGTGTGTCCGCCCGGGGGAGATCACGGCCGCGGTGGAGGCTGCCACGAAGGGCGAAGTACGCCGAATTGCCACGACGCCGGGAGGGTTCCCGGTGTGGGCGGTCGCGTATGGACCGCCACAAGCGCGGCCTGGCACGGCCACATGGTGTATTGGGTCAAACTCGCGCAACATGGCCTCGTACAGAACCAGCGAGAACACTCCCCAGGTGGTCGTGCTGCTGTGCGGGGTGCATGGAGCGGAAGCCGAATCTGTCGCCGGCGCCGTCAATATGCTCTCGCTCCTGGAGACGGGCCGCGATTTGAAGGACGACTGCCGGCCGCATCTGCTTGACCTGATGTCGCGGTATCGCGTCGTGATTCTGCCGTGTGTGAACATGGATGGCCGCGCGGTCAGTCCGGACCATCTTCGCGGCGCCGACCCGGACCAGTTCCGTCGCGCGAGCCAGGGCTACTGGGCCGACGGAACGGAAATCGGCTACCCGGCATGCAAGGAATACGCACCGCTGCCGCTGGAGCGGGTGGGGCACCCCGGCGGTTATCCCAACGCCGAAGGGTACAACATTCAGCACGACTGCTGCCCCGGCGACCTGCGGACGCCCGAGGCACGCGGCGTGCTGAAACTCGTGGCCGACGAACAGGCCGACTTGGTGCTCAACCTGCACTCGCACACCATCGGCGGGCAGGTGCTTGGCGATTCGTTGCTGGCCTACCCGCTGCACGTTCAGCGCGTACACGCTTACAAGCAGCGCATCCATGATGCTCTGGAGGCGAAAGGGTTGCGGCCTGCGTCCGTCCACCCGATCGAGCAACGCAGCGGGTTGAACCTTAATACGGCGTGCGTGATGGCGTCGGGCGGGCTGGCCGTGACGTTCGAACAGTCGGCCACTGCCGAGTGGTCCTTCGACGAGGCGCTGGAGATTCATTACACGGTGGTGGAAACGTTTCTGGAGTGGGGCCTCAAGGAGCCCTTCAGCCCGCGGCTGGCCGTTGCGCGCGGCAAGACGGAGTAGGGGGGCATGCCGAGCAAGTCGGCGAGTCTGTCGCCCTGGGTTGCGGCCGCTGAACAAAGTGCCCTGACTGTTCGATTCCGGCGGCGCTCACCAGTCGCTGGGTTCAGTCCCCGTAGCCGTCAGGGTGCTCGCAGTGCCAGCGCCAGGCGGTTTCGATGATCGACTCCAATTGCGGAAAGCGCGGCTTCCAACCCAGTTCGCCGGCGATCTTCTCGCTTGACGCCACGAGGACGGCCGGATCGCCCGGGCGGCGCGGAGCCTCGTCGTGGGGAATCTCCCTGCCCGTGACCTTCGCTGCCGTGTCGATCACCTCGCGCACCGAGTAGCCGCTCCCGTTGCCCAGATTGTAGATGCGACGATCGCCGGGCCTCATGGCTTCCAGCGCCAGGATGTGGGCCTGGGCTAGATCGTAGATGTGGATGTAGTCGCGAATGCATGTTCCGTCCGGCGTATCATAATCTGTGCCGAAGATGGATACGCTGTCGCGCTTGCCCATAGCCGCATAGAGCACCAGGGGAATGAGATGCGTTTCCGGGTCGTGGTCCTCACCCATGGTGCCGTCGGGGGCTGCACCGGCAGCATTGAAGTACCGCAGCGCCGCGTACCCGATGCCGTAGGCATGCGAGAAGTCGGCGAGGGCTTGCTCGAACATGAGTTTTGTGCGGCCGTAGGGGTTGATCGGCTGCTGTGGATGGCTCTCGGTGATTGGCGTCTCGACCGGATTGCCGTAGGTGGCTGCCGTTGACGAGAAGACGATTTTGCCCACGTCGGCCGCCCGCATGGCCCGCAACAGGTTCAGTGCATTGGAGATGTTGTTGATGTAATATTTCTGCGGTTCTATTACGGACTCGCCCACGTAGCAGTTGGCGGCGAAGTGCATGACGGCATCATAGGGTCGCGCTTTCATGGCCGCTGTCAGGGCGTCAAGGTCGGCCAGGTCGCCGCGCACCAAACGCGCCACGGGCACCGACGATGCATGGCCTTCCGACAGGTTGTCGTAAACCGTCGGCTCGTGGCCGGCCTCCAGCAGGAGCCGTACGGTATGCGACCCGATGTAGCCCGCACCGCCCGTCACAAAAACGTTCATGGGGTGAGTCCTCTCGATCGCTTGTGTACGTGTCGCGCAAAGGTGCTGCCCGGTGGCGGGCCGTTAGGCCCGAGCCTGTTGCCGCAACATAAGCCGCCCGTGCCCGGAAGCAGGGGCATTACTTGCTGCCGACGACGGACTTGAAGTATTCCAGCGTCAGCCGCAACCCCTCGCGCCGCGGGACGGTGGGTTCCCAGCCGAGCAGGCGTCGGGCCCGCGAAATATCCGGTCGTCGCCTGTGCGGATCGTCCTGGGGCAACTCGCGATACTCCAGCTTCGACGTTGAACCGGTGAGCTCCATTATCTCCTGGGCGAATTCCAATACGGTGACTTCCTCGGGATTGCCAAGGTTTACCGGATAGGGGCCGGCGTCGGTTTCCATCAGCCGGACGAGGCCATCCACCAAGTCGGATACATAGCAGAAACTCCGTGTCTGGGATCCGTCGCCAAAAACAGTCAGTGGTTCGCCGCATAGGGCCTGAGCGACGAAACTGGGCAGCACGCGTCCGTCGTCCAGCCTCATCCGGGGGCCATAGGTGTTGAAGATGCGGGCGATCCGCACGTCGGTCTTGTGGTACCGGTGATAGGCGGTCACGAGGGCTTCGGCGAACCGTTTCGATTCGTCGTACACACTGCGCGGACCCACAGGATTGACGTTGCCGAAATAGTCTTCGGTCTGCGGATGCACAAGCGGATCGCCGTAGCACTCGCTGGTGGAGGCCTGGAGTAGCCGCGCGCCGGTAGCTCGTGCCAGGTCAAGCATCGCTTGCATGCCGCGCGACCCCACGGCCAGCGTTTCCAGCCCCAGACGGTGGTAGTCCGCCGGCGAGGCAGGCGACGCCAGGTTGTAGATGCGGTCCAGCGGCACAGTCGGCTCGAATCCGTCGCAGATGTCCACATTGTGGAACGAAAACCGTTCGTGTCCCTCGAGATGTTGCAGGTTGGCGAGGGTTCCTGTGCAGAGGTTGTCCAGACCCACCACGACGTGTCCGTCGGCCAGCAACCGATCCACCAGGTGCGATCCGAGAAAGCCAGCAGCGCCGGTGACGAGGATGTTCATGGGGACTCTTCCTCGGCAAACAGGTCCGGTTCATCGGCTATCGGGGCACGTCGCGGAGGAGCCTTCTTGCCGAGAACTTCAAAGGCTCGGTCCATGGCGATGCGGCCCTGTCGCGTGCGGCCCACGAGGCCCTCCTTCAGTAGGTACGGCTCCACCATGTCCACCAGTGTGTCCACTTCTTCATTGAGCGTTGCCGCCAGGGCCTCGATGCCCACGGGGCCGCCGTGGTAGTAATCCACGATCGTGGACAGAAACCGGCGATCCAGGTCGTCGAGCCCGTTGGCGTCAATGCCTTCCATCGCCAGCGCCTGAGCAACGACGCCGATATCGGCCTTGCCATCAGCCCGGACCTGGGCGAAGTCGCGCACGCGGCGCATCAGGCGGTTGGCGATTCGCGGCGTGCCGCGGCTGCGGCGGGTGATTTCGCCCAAGGCGTCAGGCGTGATGTCCAACTCCAACAGGTGGGCCGCACGGCGGCATATCTCGGCCAGGTCCTCCTCGGGATAGAACTCGAAGTGGTGGAACAGGCCGAACCGTGCCCTCAGCGGAGCCGAGAGCGCCCCGGCCCGTGTCGTGGCGCCGATCAGGGTAAACGGTTCCAGGTTGAAGTTGAACGCCCGCGCGAAGCTCCCGCGGTCCATCGTGATGTCGATCTTGAAGTCTTCCATGGCGGGGTAGATATATTCCTCGACCATCGGGCTGAGGCGGTGGATTTCGTCGATGAAGAGCACCTCGCCGCGCTTCAGGTTTGTCAGGATGCCGACCAGGTCGGCCGGCCGGGTCAGGGCAGGGCCGCTGCTGACACGCAGCGGCGCATTCATCTCCTTGGCCACAATGTGCGCCACGGTGGTCTTGCCCAGCCCGGGCGGGCCGTAAAACAGAATGTGCTCCAGCGGTTCCTGCCGCTTCTTCGCCGCTTCGATGGCGATGCGCAGCTTCTCGATCAGTTTCTTTTGGCCGATGCACTCGCTGAGGCTCTGCGGGCGCAGCGACCAGTTGAAGTGGTCTTCGGCCGGGCCGTCCGGTTCCGGGCTGACAATTCGTTCGCGAGGCATGGTCTATCCTTACCGGGCTGCGTGTCGGAAGCATTCCTGAAGCAACTGCTCGACGGACTCGCCTTTGGCCCCGGCGGCCAGCGTGCGGCCGATGAGGTCTTCGGCCTCGCCGCGACGGTATCCCAGGGCCATCAGGGCGCTGAGGACCTCCGCCTGCACGCCTTCGCCGGCCACGGGCGCCGCCGTCGTGGCCGCACCGATACCGAAGGTCTTCAGCTTGCCATTCAACTCGGCGATGGTCTTCTCGGCCGTGCGCTTCCCGATGCCCGGCAATTGGGCTAGCAAGGCCACGTTGCGGGCTTCGATTGCCCCGGCGATGTCAGCCATGGGGATTGTCATGGCCTTCAGGCCCTTGTTTACGCCGATGCCCGGCACCGTGATGAACCGCACAAAGAAGTCGCGCTCGGCCTCGGTCAGGAATCCCACGAGTCGCGAGGCCAGATTGCCGAATGAGGTGTTGCCTTCGATATACTCGATCGTGTGCAGCGTGACGCGCTGACCCACGCGTGCGTGAAGCTCCGGCAGGCTCACCGCCGGAACGAATACCTCGTACGTCAGGTCGTCGAGGTCCAGGTACACGCTGGCGGTTCGGACTTCCGCGACAGTGCCGCGAATACGGGCAATCATGCTCTCAGTCTCCGGCTGCTCAACGCGTGGGCGTGACACAGGGCGATGGCCAGCGCGTCGGCCACGTCCGGCGGCTCCGGCGGCCGTGGTAGGCCGAACGCCGCCTGCACGGCTCGCTGCACCTGCTGTTTGCCGGCGTGGCCGCTGTTGGTCACGGCCTGCTTGACACGATTCGGCGCGTAGCCCTCGACGGGCACCTCGGCCTCGGCGGCCGCCAGGAAGATGACGCCCCGCGCGTGGCCCATCAGGATCGCCGTCTTCGGATGCGAGTATGTCGAGAACAACTGCTCCACCACCGCCACGTCCGGCTTGAACTCCCGAAACACCTCGGCGATCCCGTCATGAATCTCCCGGACGCGCTGCTCCAGGGCGGCCCTGGGGTCGGCGCGGATCACGCCGGCCTCGACCAGTCTCAGACCGCGGCCGGTCACGTCCACCAGCCCGTACCCCGTCCGTTGCAATCCAGGATCGATACCGAGTATGCGCAAGGTTACTCCATTCGCCACGTGGTGCCACCGGGGCCGTCTTCCAGAATGATGCCCATGCCGGTCAACTGATCGCGGATGCGGTCGGCCATGGCGAAATCCTTATTCTTGCGGGCCTGTGCTCGCATGTCGAGCATGGCGCCGATCAACTTGTCGATGACCTGCTTGGCGCCCGAGGCGTCGTCCTCGTATCGGTCCTTGACCAGCCCCAGCACGTCGCCGCCAAGTCGGCGGAACAGCCCGTCCACAAGTTCCAACGAACCACGTGTGGTCTTCGGGTCGCGGGCCAAGGTGTTGGCGTCTCCAACGATATCAAACAACGCTGCCAAGGCGCCGGCCGAGTTGAAATCGTCATCCATGGCCGAGCGAAACCGTTTTTCGGTTTCCTCGGCAAGGCGCGCCACATCCTCCGAGGCCGGGCCTGCGGGCGTTTTGTCCATTGCCCGGCGAACAGCCTTGACGGCCTTCACCAGGCGCTCGTAGCCCGCCTGGCCGGCCGCCAGCGACTCTTCCGTATAGTCGAACGGCCGGCGGTAGTGCCCCTGGAGAATCACCATCCGCAGCACGAGCGGGTCGTATCGCGTGAAAACATCGCGGCACGTCGTGAAGTTCCCCAGGCTCTTGCCCATCTTCTGACCGCCCACGGTCACCATGTTGTTGTGCAGCCAGTATTTGGCAAACGGGCGTCCATAGGCCGCCTCGCTCTGGGCGATCTCGTCCTCGTGGTGGGGAAACATGTTTTCCAGTCCGCCGCCGTGAATGTCGAACGTCTCGCCCAGATACTTCTGGCTCATACACGAACACTCGATGTGCCAGCCCGGATAGCCGCGGCCCCAGGGCGAATCCCACTGGAGGATGTGTCCCGGTTCGGCTCGTTTCCATAGGGCGAAATCGGCCGGGCGACGCTTGTCGCCGCGCACCTCGACGCGCGTGCCCGACTCGGCTTCCTCGATGCGCCGCCGCGACAGCTTTCCGTATTCCGGGAAACTCGATACGTCGAAGTACACGTTCCCGTTCACCTCGTAGGCGTGGCCGGTCTTCAGAAGCCGTTCGGTCAGGGCAATCTGTTCGGGAATGTGGCCTGAGGCACGCGGCGAAATGTCCGGCCGCAGGACGTTCAGCCGGTCCATGTCCTCGAAATAACGCCGTGTGTAGGTCTCGGCCAATTGCAGCGGATGAACCTGTTCCAGGGCGGCCCGTCGCGCAATCTTGTCTTCGCCTTCGTCGGCGTCGTCGGTCAGATGGCCCACGTCGGTGATATTCTGAACGTAGCGGACCTTGTAGCCCAAGAACCGAAGGTGCCGAACGACGACGTCGAAGGCGATGTAGCTTTTGGCATGGCCGATATGGGCGTCGCCGTAAACCGTCGGTCCGCACACGTAAACGCCCACGTACGGCGGATTCAGCGGCTCGAACGTTTCGTACTCGCGACTCAGACTGTTGTACACTCGCAGTGCCATCAGACTCCTCGAACTCCAGGCTGCTCCGGTCAGTGCCTCGTGGCACTCAGGCCAGCACGACTACCGCATGGCAGGCAATGGCCTCGCGGCGGCCGACGGCATCCAGCCCTTCGTTGGTGCGTGCCTTGACGCCTACGGCCTCGCCAGGCAATCCCAACAGATCCGCCAGACTGTCGCGAATCTCCTGCTTCATCGGTCCGAGCTTCGGCCGCTCGGCCAGGATCGTGATATCCACCGACCGAACTGTGTATCCGGCGGCCCTCGCCTCGTCCACGGCCGTGCGCAGGATGACACGGCTGTCGAGTCCCTCGGTCTGCGGGTCGTTGTCGGGAAAATGTTCGCCGATGTCGCCCGATCCGATGGCTCCGAAGATCGCGTCGCTCAACGCGTGCAGTACGGCGTCGCCGTCGCTGTGACCCAGAAGCCCCCGGTCCGACTCGATCCGCACACCGCCAAGCACCAGAAGCCGGCCCGACGAGAGGCGGTGAATGTCGTACCCGAATCCAACGCGCGGCACTGTCTTCATGGCCGTTTCTCCGGAAGCCGTCGCTCACAACGGCCCACGATTCGCGCCAGTCTATCCGAGCCGTCTGCCGACTTCAAGGGCGCACATGCCGTCGGCGCCGTAAGGCGCAACAACCGGGCCGCGCGGCAGCACCGCGCGGCCCATGAGAACGACGCCCCTGGTCAGGGGATAGCACTTGCCTATGGCTTGGGGGCCAACTGGGTCAGCCGCTGTGCCGCTTCGCGGCGATGTTCCTCGTTCGTGCTCTCAGCAATCACGAGGTTATACAGGACCACGGCCTTGTCACGCTGCATGAGTTTGTAGTCATACAGCCGCGCGGCTTTGATCCGAGCGGGGAGAATCGTCTTTGGATTCCACTGGAAACACCGCTCGAAGGCCAGTGCGGCTCGTGGGAAGTCGTTATAGTACCATCCCTCATAGATCTCGCCCAACATGTAGGCGGCATCGTCGATCTTGTCGCTCGTCGGGTAGTCGGTAATGATCGTTCGGAACTTCTGCACCGCGACCTTCAGCTTCTCGCGTTTTTCGTCCGGGAACGCCGGGTAGTTCTTGAAGTCCAGACCTTCCTGGTACAACTGGTCGGCCGCGGGAATCGAGTCGGTGGGCCTCAGGTTCGGTCCTGCCAGCTCCATCTCGCTCAGATAGTGGTACTTCTCGATGCTGTTCAGCGCCATCAATTCCTTGCTGACCCATTCGAGTTTCGTGGCGTTGCCGTTGGACACGTAGAACTGCTTGAGCGATTCCAGGGCCAGGCGATAGGTTTCGCGAGCCACAGCCACACGCTCCACCGCCATGACTTCGCTGGTGGCCGCCGGGACCGGTCGGGCCGCGGGCACCTGCACCTCATACGGTTTGGCGGTCATGGCCGGCGCCGGCACGACGGCCGGGGCAGCCTCGGCGGGCGAGGACGCCGGCGTTGTCATTCGCATCTGCGACACGCTCGGGGTCGGCACCTGTTCGCTCACACCGGCCGGCTGTGTCCCCGTGGGTATCGTGATGTCGCGAGCCGCCAGATCGCGGGTGCTTTCCACAGCGGGCGTTTCCACGGGCGTCTCGACCGGCGCGGTTTCCGCTGCCGCCGGGGTCGGCGTCGAAGCAGCAGCGGGAGTGCGAGCCGGCTGCATCGGAACCATGTCCGGGGCAGGGGCAGCCGACGGCGTCGCCGTCTCGGCGGCAGGCTCCCCGGCCGGCGCCGTGGCGGTGCCATTCTCGGCCGCCACTTCGGCCCCCTTTTCGATCACTACGTCGCCCATGTCGTGAAGGCGTTGCGGCGGCACGGGGGGCGCGGCGTCCGTCTGGGCCATGGCGCTCGCCGCCAAGGCGACAAGGCATAGAACCAGGGCAAGCGGGCACGTGACATATCTCATCTCAGACTCCTCTCGGAAATGACTCAGCTCCCATTGCTGGGATATCGATGCGAAGACCACCCATAGGAACTTCCACTCACACTCCAACGTATCCTAGTTTTCCCGACAATCAACCGTCAAGAGAAAACTGCATGGACGGCGCACCCGCGCTGTCCTGACGGCGACGTGGCGACTACGGCCGTTCGACGTAGCCCACCGTCTCCCATTTGCCGTGCTGACGCTTGAAATGCGTGATCGCCAGCGCCACCGCCCAGCCCAACCCTACCGCCGACGTGGACATGGCCGCATACAGCAGCACCAGCGACGCCCCGGCCCAACACGACAACAGTCCACGTGCAGCCTGCCAGGCCGCCCCGACGGTGCCCCCTTCGAGCCACTTCAGCGTGGACCATCCAATGACGAAGTAGGCAGCCGACAACGGCGGCACTACAAACACTGAACGGCCTTGCAGATATCCCGGCAATCCCCATCTGCCGTACACCAGGCCGCACACCAGGGAAATGAGCATCAATGCCGCCAGCGGGATGACCAGAATCCAGAAGAGTGTCATGCCGCCCTCGCCGGACTCGATATTGGCCACAATGTTGCTGATACCGGCCAGCACAGAGCCCACTCCTCCGGTTCCGGTTGAGTTGCCGGCTGCTGCACCTGCGGCGAGAATACCCCACGACGTTACCGCGCAAAGCAGATGGACCGTCAGTATTACCCTGAGCGGCGACTGGGTGAACCCGCGGATTCCCGATGCCATGGGGCGATACCTCCGGAGAAGGGCGTTAACGTGCCAGCCGGTTTTGCTGAATGTCTCTTTTACCTCTGTTCAGGGGGCTTGGCAACCAGCATCTCGAACCATTGTATGCGTGGCCGCTGATTGGGCGACCAAGCGGTGCGGCTGGAAAAAAGCTGGGTCGGGCTTCAGAATCGCAATGTGCGTGCCGATAGTATAGGGTGAACCCATCATCCGGCTCGAGGGCTTTCGCAGGGCAGGGTGGCAGCAGGCGGACGACGCAGCGCTGGGGTGCGGCTGCGTCCGCGGACGCAGTCAGATCTTCAGGGGGGATCGGCTACCTGGCTAGAGAAAGGTGGTAGCATGGATTCCATTCGCATCGTAGTTGCCGACGATCACGAAATGTTTCGCGAGTGCTTGGTGGAGCGGCTCAACCAGGAGCCCGGTCTTCAGGTGCAGGGACATGTGGGCGACGCTGCCGAGGCGGTGATGCTGGTGCGCGATGTCAATCCGGACATCGTCGTGCTGGACATCGACATGCCGGGCAGCCCATTCGTGGCGGCTGGAGAAATTGGGCGGCGAAGCCCGGGCACCAAGGTCATCTTCCTGAGCGATCGCCATGCGGATCGCTATATTGCCCGTTGCATCGATGTCGGCGCCCGCGGCTTTGTCCTCAAGAGTCACGACGTGCGCAGCCTCGTTACGGCGATCCGCGACGTGGCGGCCGGGCAGTGGTACTTTGTTCCCGAGGTCCTCTGCCGCATGGTCGTTCAAGGAGGCAAGCTGTCCTTGAACAAGTCCCCCCGGACGCGCCTGTCCCAGCTCACGCCGCGCGAGTTGGAGGTGCTTCGGCTCCTGGCCGACGGGCAGAGTGTCAAACAGGCCGCCAGAAGTCTCGGCGTAAGCTATAAGACGGTGGACAATCAGGCATCGAGCCTGATGAGGAAGCTCGACATCCACAGCCGCGCCGAACTGGTCCGGTATGCCATCCGCGAGGAACTCGCCGTCGTGTAAGCTCCCTGCGGCTGCGGTTGTCGGTGTGGGCCTTGCCGCTATCGGATGACCATCTTGCGGCCGGAGTCGCTCTCGATGACCAGCGACTCCACGCTGTTGATGCGCTGGGCGACGATGCGCAGCGGGCCGTTCCAGCCGGCGTCCACTTGCCCGTGCACACTGCCGATGCCGACCCTGCTGCCGGGGTACATGTATTCGCCCACCCGAATCGTAGCGTCATCGAAGGCGTGCATCGACTGGCTGATCTGGTCGAGTCGCTGCTTGACCGACGTTTTGACGCGGCTGAGCTCGTGCTTGGCCATTTCCCACTGGCAGGCTTTCTCTCGCGTCGAAGCGTCGGCTTTCCTCATGGTGGCCATGAAGCAGGCTCTTTCCACGAGTTGGGATGCCCGTCCCACTTTCATGAAGAGGGCGTTCAACCTCTCGAATTCTTTTTGTAATTCGTGGTGGACGCCGACCAGCAGGTGCGTTTCTTCATTTCGGGGCGACCCGAGTATGGCCACGCAGGCGGCGCCACGGCATACGATGTGCCCGAGGGAGAACGGCGCCTGCGAAGCCTCGAGACATCCCAGGATACACGCGTCCACCCCGTGCATCTCATTCAGGACGACCAGGTTGCCTTGGACATTCAGCTGCGCCTCGAAGATGTGCGGCGCATGAACGTCGCCTCGCGCCGCAAGCCTCGCCTTGGACGCCTTGGCTTCGATCCCTTGGGTGCAGACCAGGCTTCCTCCGGTGTAGAACATGCCGCCGGTGATGCTGCCGTCGATGAACATGCCGCTGCGGGCCTGAAGAAACGCCCCTTCCGGGACGATGCCCCGAACCAGCAGAAGCCCATCGGCCTCGACGCTCTTATTGGGCTCGATCGACGCACCGTCAAGTTCCCGCAACGGCACGATCTTGAGTGTCCCGTCCTCAATCAGAACCACCCCGTCCGCCTCAGCCGTTACGTTGCCGTCTCCGTCGCGGCGGACGCTGTCGGCGAAGGTCAGTGTGAGCTTCTCCGGCTCCCGAGGAGGCAGAGGCCTCCCGTGAACGTCCGTCCCCGGCGTGCCCGACGCCGGGGGGCATACCTTGGCGAACGCCTGGCCGCGGCTGACGCGCCGGATGGGCAGGGGAGTGTTGGCTGACGCTGGGTCGGCCTCCACCGTCCATTCCAGGTGCTCGTCGATGCTCTCGGTGGGGGGCGTGCCGCGAACCAGCAGCGTGCCGCCGCGAGGAAGGTTCCCCCGACGACACTCGGTCAGCGCGTCCTTGACGCGGGCCATCCCGTCACGGTCGATCGAGAGGCAGTGCTCGCCCAGCAGTGCCATTACTTCGAGACTGGTCGGAGGCGACAGCTTCGCGCCGCCACGGAAGATCAGATATGCCTCCAGGAGGTCGTCGCTGATCCTGATGTCCATCCGGCCTGAAGTGTCCTTGGCGGCTGCCTTCTGCACGCGTCGGACCTCCGACTAATGGGCTGTCGGCATCGACAGGCCCATACGGGTCAGCGTCTCGTCCAGCTTCTCCTGGAGCACGCTCGGCGTGAAGGGCTTTACAATATAGTTCGTCACGCCCGCCTTGACCGCCTCGACGACGCGCGGCTTCTCGGCTTCCGTCGTGCACATGATCACGATCGTCTTCTTGTCCGTCTCACGAATCTTGCGCAGAGTGCTCAGCCCGTCCAGGCGGGGCATGTTCCAGTCCAGAATCACAATGTCCGGTTTGGGAGTGCCGGCCATCTGCTGCAGCCCTTCCACCCCGTCGCCGGCCTCGACAATGTCCGTGAAGCCGAACCCCTCCAGCGAGCGGCGCTGAATCTGTCTCATCACCTTCGAGTCGTCCACCAGCAAGACTCTCATCACCGAGCCTCCTTACCTCGTTGTTATCAATCCTTGACGCACCGGAATGCGACTTCGATCGCGAAATTACCCAACTCGCAGTGACACGGTACCACGATGAACGGCACGTTCTGGGGCGCGTTGACGCAGTGCTGACGCCCCATGATCGTCGTCGGCAGGCCGATGCTGATCGACATGCCTTCCAAGGAGGCCTTGGCGTTGCCCGCAATCATATTGGTCACCTCGCCGATGGCGTCCAGGAAGTTCGGATCCATGGGGTCCACTTCTTCCCCCGCAAACGCCTTGTACGCGGCCAGGGCGGTGTCCATCGGGAAACTCACCACGACGCAGCCAATGGCATCGCCGCTGAGGCCGATGATGCCGGAAATGTCGTAAGCCGTCACGTGGCTTGTCTTCACTGAAACCTGGCCGAGCGTCACCCGGCTGCGCAGCATCGACGAGAACACGTTCTGCGTCGCGCCGATAAAGGCGTTGATGTAATCGACCTTCATGGTAGTGGGCATTGCGTAAGGACTCCTTTCCTTGACGTTCCCGGGGAATCCGGTCACCGCGCCGGCCCCGCCACGTGTGGCGAAGCCTGATCCACCATTCCCGTCAACTCCGCCTTGGCCGCATTGGCCAGGACGTCCGTGGGTATTTCCAGCGACAGCATCCGAGCGGCCTCCTGGACGGCCGGCGCCACCTCCCGAATCAGTTTCATGACCTTCTGCGGGCTCCAGCTCAGGTACTGAGCGCACAGATGACAGCAACGCTGTGCGTTGGGTGCGTTGACGCCCTCGCAGAAAATCCGCATGAAGGCATCGGCGGCGTGCAGCACGCGGGCCATCCGCGAGTCTTCCGAGCCGTCGTCCTCCAGCAGGTCCGGACGGTGGTGCGCACTGACCGGAATCACGATGCAGTCCGGAATGCTCCACATGCCGAGCATATAACCGGCCACCTCGGCGTGGTCGGCATCCAGGAACTCCCGTTCCACCTCATCGAGCTCCCGGCCGCTCCGCCTGGCCTCCTGGCGAACCGTCGCGTATTCGTCCTGCAACACGTTGTGCAGGGTCAGAATCCCGATGTCCTGGAGCAAGCCGGCCGTGAACGCCTCGCCGACGGCACGACGCCGCGTCCAATCCTCGATCGTCTTGGCCACCACGGCCGTGATGAGCGAAGAACGCCAGAATCCAGCCAAATCGAACGTCGAGCTGCCATTACCCGGCTGCTTCAGATTAACTACACTGAAGCTCAGCGCCAGGATACGCGCGTTCCGCAATCCCATCCGAACCAACGCCTGGGCCACTGTCGTCGCCTTCGTCGGGGCGCCGAAAAACGACGAGTTGGACAACTTCAGAATCCGGCTGGACATCGCCGGATCGCGGCAGATCACGTCCGCGATATCGCGCACGTTCGTGTTCGGCGACCGGCATAAACGCAACACTTCCAGCGCCACCGCGGGAATCGTCGGCAGATTCTTTGATCGGTTGATGCGCTCCATCAACGCAGCATCCATTAGCGTCAGTCCTTCCCGAGTCCATCCCCCGACAACCCCCGGGCAGTGCGCAGCAATGCCGCTTCAGCCGGCGGGGCACCGCCGACGCACACGCCGTTGGGTTTCATCGGCACATGAGGCCCACTTCGGAATAGGGAGTTTTCCTCTGGGGGCCTTGCCTTGGACCGGGCGGAATGGAACCAAGGCTCCGCCGTGAGCCTGTCCATGCCCGCAGGGAAGGCGGAAATTGCCGGACGCTTGATGCATCGTTGTCCCATCCGCCCATGCCGCGTGCAAATTCGACACGTTTTTTTATGAGTGGACGCAATGCTCAGTCCGAGCCGTCAGAGGGCCGGATGGCCCCTGAAAGCCCCAAAAAGCGAAAAAAGTGACTTTCCCAGGCGTCCTGCGGCGGGTGCCGGAGAAGCTCTAGGGTAGATACCCCATTGGGGGGAGTAGGTAAATCACTCGATACCTCTGATATTGGCCGCGGGTGCAGACCTGCACATCGCCGTGTGTCTTCGTTTCTTGGACCATCAAAACGGAAGACGGAAGCGACCATGAATGCAAACAACCGAGCCGTTGAAACCCTGATGGACATTGTCACCAAGCAACTGGAACAGACCGAACCGGCCGACCTCCAGGCCCTGGTGACACTCGGCGAGGAATGTGTCGCGCTGGCTCGGGCCATGGACGAGAACGCTGCCCTGGCGCCGCTGGCCGTTTATGTGCGCGCCGTCGCCGTGGTGGCTGAACGCATTGTCCTACGCGACGTGGCCGATGCCGGCGCCGCCATGGCCACTGTTCGGGAAGCTCTTCAGTGGGCCAAGGCGATGGTGACGGCAGCCTCTCAAAATCAGCCCGTTTCAGCTCCAGCGGCTAGCCTGCTCGATACGCTAAAACGTGATAGCGGTTGCGCGGAGCTCAATGCCGAATCCTTGGCCGGGGCGGGGACACTCCTTCAGGAAAGCTGCGCGGAACCCATCTGCGACAAAACCGAGCCCGCTGCTGCGTGCAACGCAACCGCCGGCAGCAGCCCCGAGAAGGTCCGCGATACGCTGAACGACGTGGCCATGGAACTGTCCACCATGACGCCGGGGGATGCAGACGCCCTCGTCCGCGTGCGGCAGCATGTGGCCGCACTGGCCGACGTGGACGGGCTGCCTGCAGCGGCTTCCGCCGTGCTGGACCAGGTTGTCGCTCGGCTGGACGCCGCCGCCGCAACTAAGGGCGACGACCAGCTCATCGTCGAACTGGGTGCGATGTTCGAGACATTGCAGGACGCGCTGGATATGGTGGCGTCCGCGCCGACTCCGGCCGTACCGACGCCCAAGGCCGCCGTGCCGGCTCAGCCCGATTCCAAAGCCTCGCAACCTGCGGCGGCGACCAAGCCAAGTGCCGCCGACGCGAAGTCCCCAAGCGACCGGGTGCATAACCTGCTGGAGGCGGCCGCCGGCGAGGTGGCCGCGGCCCTGGCCAACGATTCCCAACTCATCGCCGACTTCGTCACCGAAAGCCTCGACCACATCGAAAACAGCGAGGCGGCCCTGCTGCAACTCGAGGAGAACCCCTCGGACAGTGAATCGCTTAATGCCGTCTTCCGGGCATTCCACACGATCAAGGGAACCTCCGGGTTCCTTGGCATGACGGCCGTTCAGGAATTGGCCCATCGTGCCGAAACGCTGCTGGACCGGGCCAGAACCGGCAAGATCGTGCTGACCGGCGGCTACGCGGACCTGATCCTTGAAGCCACCGACATGATGGGCGCCACTATCCGTAGCATTCAGGGCGCCCTGGGCGGCGAGCCGTTCCGGTGCCCAGAGGGACTTGACCGCCTGCTGAACGTGCTGGCCGATCCCGAGGCGGCCGGCTACAGCGACGAAAGCACCGCAGAGTCCGATCCGCCGCGATTGGGCGACCTGCTCGTGGCCGAAGGCAAGGTCACACGCGTGGACGTCGAATTGGCCGCCGCTGAACAGGGCGGCAGGCCCATTGGCGAAGCCCTGGTGAGGTCCAGTGCCGTCAGCACCAAGGACGTGGTCAGCGCCTTGCGCCAGCAGAAACGGATTGCGGGCAAGGATGCCGAAAGCTCGTTTGTCAAGGTGCGCCTCGAACGACTGGACAACCTCATCAATATGGTCGGTGAACTCGTCATTGCCCATGCGATGGTGGAGCAGGATGAGGCTATCCGTAGTGCCGTGGGGTCGCAGCTCAGTCGCAACGTCAACCATATGGGCAAGATCGTCCGCGAATTGCAGGACCTCAGCATGTCGCTGCGGATGGTGCCGTTGAAGTCCACGTTCCAGAAAATGGCCCGGCTGGTCCGCGACCTGAGCAACAAGAGCCACAAGAAAGTGCGGTTCGTGACCGCCGGCGAAGACACCGAGATCGACCGCAACATGGTCGAGGTCATCAACGATCCGCTGGTGCACATGGTGCGCAACGCCGTGGACCACGGGGTCGAATCGGTCGATGAACGCGTGGCTGCGGGCAAGGATCCGGAAGGCACCGTGACCTTGCAGGCGTACCATGCCGCCGGCAGCGTGGTGATCGACCTGGTGGACGACGGCAAGGGACTGGACCGGCAGAAGATCATCGAGAAAGCCATCAGCCGCGGCATCATTGAGTCCGATGCCGGAATGACCGAGGCAGACGTGTTCGACCTGATCTTCCGTCCCGGGTTCTCGACGAAGGACCAGGTCAGTGAGATCTCCGGCCGCGGCGTGGGCATGGACGTCGTCAAGCGCGGGGTGGAAGCCCTTCGTGGACGCATCGAGGTGTCGTCGGTCCAGGGCAAGGGATCCACGTTCAGCATGCGCCTGCCCCTGACGCTGGCCATCATCGACGGTATGGTGATCCGCGTCGGAAAGCAGCGGTACATCATTCCGACGGCTAATATCAAGACCACCTTCAAGCCCGAGCCGGACGCGATATCGAACGTGACGGACCGCGGCGAGATGGTGGTGTTCCACGGTGAGTTGTTGCCGGTGTTCCGCCTTCACCATTTGTTCGACATTCCGGACGCCGTCACGGAACCATCCCAGGGATTGCTGGTCGTCGTGGAAGACGACGGCCGGCCTGTGGCGGTGCTTGTGGATACGCTGCTCGGACAGCAGCAGGTGGTGGTCAAGTCGCTGTCCGACGGGCTGGGCGAGGTTAAAGGCATCTCCGGCGGCGCCATCATGGGCGACGGCAGCGTCGGACTGATCATTGACGTGCAGACCATGGTGGCCCAAGCGCGGAGCATGAATCAATCGTGGCGAGCCGCCCCCGTTGAGGAACTGGCGGCGGTTGCGCAGTAGTCCATCAGGGGGAGCCGGCGTGCGAGGAAACGACTGTTTCAGGAGGATGAACGATGGCAAGTGATCAGAGTGCAGCTGTAGCCGATGTGGCCGCCGCCAAGGCGGGAAAGTATCTGACCTTCTTCCTCGGTGATCAGGAGTATGGCGTCGAGATTCTGAAGGTCCGTGAGATCATCGGCATGGTGCGTATTACCCCGGTGCCGCGCACCCCGGCGTTTGTCGAGGGCGTGATCAACCTGCGCGGTAAGGTCATTCCGGTGATCGACCTGCGGCAGAAGTTCGACATGGCCCCCGTGGAACGCAACGAGGAGACCTGCATCATCGTCGTGGACGTCCAGGGGATCGAGATGGGCATCATCGTCGACAAGGTGTCCGAGGTCCAGGACATCGCCGGCGAAGACATCGAGGAAACGCCCGATTTCGGGCAGACCGTGGACACGGACTTTATCCTCGGCATCGCCAAGAGCGAAGGCCAGGTTACCGTCCTGCTGGATATCTGTCGGGTTCTCTCGACCGAGCAGATAGCCACGGTGGCCGGTATCGGCGACAACAAGACCGACAACGGCGAGAACGCCTGATGCCGGACCCTGCCGTCCGCACCGGGCGTCCAAGTCCGCTCCGGTGCGGACGATCGCGGGAGGACATGACGTGCTCCGTGACGGCGTTTCCTCTGCGCTGGCTTGCCCGAGGCGACCGGCTGCCTGGGAAGACCCCGAGCGGGCACGACCAAGGATCGGAAAACCAGACGACTGGGGATGCAGCCGATGGCAGGGACGTGTGTCGCGCATTTCGAGCTCAGCGAGAAGGAGTTCCAGCGAATCAGCCGCATGGTCGGCGAACTGGCCGGCATCAATCTGCACGACGGCAAGCGCGAGCTGGTCAAGGCGAGGCTGGGCAAACGGCTCCGCCTTCTTGGCCTGTCCAGCTACACCGAGTACATGAAGTACGTCGAGGAAGACGCCAGCGGTGTTGAGCTGGCCAACATGCTGGATGCCCTGAGCACGAACCTGACGTACTTCTTCCGCGAGTCGCAGCACCTGGATTACCTGAGCAAGGATATCCTGCCGCAAATGATTGCGGCAGCCGGTCGCGGGCCGAAGAAGCTCCGCGTCTGGAGTGCCGGTTGCAGCAGCGGCGAGGAGCCCTATTCCATCGCCGTCGTGCTGATGGAGACGTTGCCGGATCCGTCCCGTTGGGACGTGAAGATTCTGGCTACGGACATCAGCGGCCAGGTGCTCGCCAAGGCGCGTCAGGGCGTCTATGAGGAAGCCCGTTTTCGCGATATGCCTGCTGCGATACGCGGTCGCTATTTCGAACTGGCCGACTCCGGGCCGCCCAAGCGGTTTCGCGTCTGCGACCAGCTCAGGAAGATGGTTCATTTTGCACGGCTGAACCTGATGGAGCCATGGCCCATGCGAGGGCCGTTCGACATCATCTTCTGCCGCAACGTGATGATCTACTTCGACAAGCCCACCCAGGAGCGCATCATCCATCGGTTTACTGATATTCTGTCGCCGGGAGGGGTCCTGTTCATTGGCCACTCCGAAAGTCTGTCTGGTATCCAGCACAAGCTGCGGCAGGTCTATCCGACTGTGTACCGGACATGAGTGAGCCGTTGTTCTTCGGCGCCGCATCGTGGAATCGCGAGGCCGGCTGTGGAGACGAGCAGGTGAGGCACACGGTATCTGTCGCCGACATGAAGCTGACGACGAGCAAGGAGGATCTGTTGATCACCCACTCGCTCGGCAGTTGCCTGGGCGTCATCGTCTATGATGCGGTCGCGTCGGTCGGGGCGCTGCTGCACGTCATGCTGCCGCTCTCGACGATCAACCCCGAAAAGGCCGTGGACAACCCCTATATGTTCGTTGATACAGGAGTCCCGCGGTTGCTGAACGAGTGTTACAAGATGGGCGCCAAAAAAGGCAGCCTCGTCGTCAAGGTGGCCGGCGGTGCGAAGATCGGCGCTGCGGCTCAGAGCGGCGACTTCTTTGCCATCGGCAGCCGCAACGTCACCGTCTTTCGCAAAATCCTCTGGAAGAACGGCCTCATGTGCAAGGCTGCCGACGTCGGCGGCACGAGGCCCAGAACGATGTCGCTTGACATGAACACCGGCGAAGTGCTGATTCGATCGGATGGGCAGGTGACTGTGCTTTAGCTGTTGCAGAAGTGGCCAGGGTGCATACAAGGAGTCTATGCCATGTCGCTCAATGTCCTTGTGGTTGACGACAGCGCGGTGATGCGGTCGATGATCATCCGAACGCTCGAAATGGCGGGCGTGGACATCGGTCAGGTGTTTCAGGCCTCCAACGGCGAGGAAGCCCTCCGGCAACTCGACGCCAACTGGATCGACCTGGCGCTGGTGGACATCAACATGCCCGTGATGAACGGCGAGCAACTTATCGAAGAGGTCCGACGGCGCAGCGCCATTGCCGACCTGCCCATCATCGTCGTCTCGACCGAAGGCAGCCAGACCCGCATCGAGCGGTTGCAGCAGAAGGGGGCCAAGTTCATCCACAAACCATTCACCCCCGAGACCATCGGCCAGATTGTCGAGGGCGTGACGGAGGTGGCCAATGACAACCAGGTATGACCAGTTGCTCCAAGATGTCGCCGCCGAGGCCTTCAGCACGCTCGGGTTCATGTTCCCGATGGACGAGGGCGACGGCACCGAGGCCGGGCCGCTGGCCGACCCCGTCGTCGCCGAGGTGTGTTTCAGCGGACCGCAGTCCGGGACGCTCAAGGTGGCTGTCGAGCCTCAGTTGCCGGCCGTCCTGGCAACCAATATGACCGGCGCCGACGATCAGGCGCCGCCCGAGCAGCAGCTCGACGCCTTCAAGGAAATGGCCAACGTGATCTGCGGCAACATCCTGCCGCGGATTGCCGGTCAAAAGGCCGTCTTCGACGTGCACCCTCCGGAAATCTGCCGACAGGGTGATGCGGAGTCGAACGGCCGGTGCGTCGCCCGTGCCGGATTGCTTCTGGACGGCGGCCGCGTCGAAGTGTCCTTGTTTTTGAATGCCTGATTCCGGCTCGTTCCAGCCTCGGGGGGGCAAGCGTGGCGGTTGATGACATGGAAGAGAGGGTGCCATGATCCGCGTCCTGGTGGTTGACGACTCGGCGGTTGTACGGAAGATCCTCACCGAGGAGCTTTCGAAGCACAAGGACATCGAAGTGGTCGGGACCGCGGTCGATCCGTACGTGGCCCGCGACAAGATCGTGTCGCTCAAGCCCGACGTTATCACGCTTGATTTGGAAATGCCCAGGATGAACGGTCTGACGTTCCTGGCGAAGCTCATGAAGTACCGGCCCATGCCGGTCGTCGTCATCAGTTCGCTGACGCCCAAGGGCAGTCAGACCGCCATGCAGGCGCTGGAACTCGGCGCCGTCGAAGTCATCGGCAAGCCCGGATCGGCCTACACCGTCGGCACCGTTGTGCGCCAGGTGGCCAACGCCATCCGCGCCGCCTCGTTGGCTCGCTTCGACAAGCCCCAGGCCGTCGCCGAGGATGCCTCGGCCGCTGCTTCCGCCGAGCCGCTGCCCGTCCTGCGGACCACGCACAGCATCTTGGCCATCGGCGCCTCGACCGGCGGCACCGAGGCCATCAAGGCCGTACTCACCCAACTGCCCGTCACCACCCCCGGCACGGTCATTGTGCAGCACATGCCCGAGCATTTCACGTCGGCCTTTGCCGAACGGCTCAACGGCATCTGCGCCATGGAAGTCCGCGAGGCCCGCGACGGCGACGTCCTATCGCCGGGGCTGGCCTTGTTGGCCCCCGGCAACCAGCACATGGTGCTGTATCGCAGCGGCGCCAGCTACGGTGTGCGGCTCAACAAGGGGCCGCAGGTGCACTACCAGCGGCCCAGCGTGGACGTGCTTTTTCACAGCGTCGCACAGCACGCCGGCCCGAATGCCGTCGGGTGTATCCTGACCGGTATGGGCGCCGACGGGGCCAAGGGGCTCAAGATGATGCGCGATGCCGGGGCGCACACCGTGGCGCAGGACGAGGCCAGTTGCGTCGTCTTCGGCATGCCGCGCGAAGCCATCGCTTTGGGGGCTGCCTGCGAGGTCGCGCCGCTCAACGCCATTGCCCAGCGGCTCCTGAGGGCCCTGAAGCTACGGCAGCCCGCCGAGGCCGCTGCCGCTCCGGCCTGAACCATACGCGTCGCAAACGCAGCCTTCGAAAAGTGGTCCACCGCCACAGATGCCGCATAGCGTAACCAAGGGCGCCCCACGTTGGCCGCGCTGCCGACCGCCAACGCAAGACGCCCTGGCTGTACCCCTTACTGAAGCCGCGGACAGTCTCCTACAGATTGATCATCTTCTTGACGGCCTTGCGGCTCGACGCGATGCATTCCGCCGCCTGGCGATCGTGGTCCGGTACGTCTTGTTCCACGACAATCCACCTTGCCGGCGATTTGTCCATTGCCTTGAAAATCGCCGGAAAGTCCAAAACGCCTTCTCCCACGGGAGCGAACGACCGCTTGCCGACCTCCTCCAAATACGAGTCCTTGGCGTGGAGTATCCGCAGCCGAGACGCGTACTTGGCTACGAAGGCGGCCGGGTCCAACTGACCGTCACGCACCCAGTAGGTGTCGATGCAGAGTTTCACCAGCTTCGGATCCGTCTGTGCGTACAGATATTCCAACGGCAGCGAACCGTCCTGTGCCGGCTTCAGCTCCCAACTATGGTTGTGGTAGCTCAACACAAGCCCCGCCTCATTGCATCGCCGACCCGCCTCGTTGTACTCGTCGGCGCACCTCTTATATACATCCAGCGGCTTGTCGATGGTGCGAAGATCCGAAATCGGCACATCCGTCCCGCCCGTCTCGCCCAGCCAGTCAATCACCTTGCCCAGGTCGCTCAGCGGAGTCGGTCCGCCAAAGTGGGCTCCCACATGCACCAGTCCGCGGTCGTCGAGCATCTTCTTGAACTCTTTGCCCGACACCTGGTCCGCCAGGTACCCCGTCTCCACGCCCTGGTACCCGGCAGCCGCCACGTCGTCCAAAACGCCGGCCAGGTCCTCTTTGGTTCGCTTGCCAAAGATAATCAACTGCACTGCCACGGTTTGCTTCGCCATCCCTGATGACCTTTCAAGATTGTTCCCCCGGAAGAGGGAGACTACGAAATCCGACTACGTTTGGCCCACACGGCCAATCCGATGTTCGGAAGTCTAGCCTTCAACGCTCCAAAGCTCAAGAGGTGCCGGGGATTGTGCGGAACCAATGGAGCCTCTCAATCGAACAAGGGATCCCCCTCGCGGAACGTTCATGTCGGTTCGCGCGGCTCCCCAGGTTCCAGGAAACGCTCCAACGGGCAACCACGGCACGACGGCTCACGTTTGCGACAATGCAGCTTCCCCACCCGTACCAGCAGACCGTGGTATTCATTGAACAACGCCACGTCCGGTTCAAATGCTCCGGCGAACGTCTCCTGGAGCAGATCGTAGTTGCACTCCTGGTCCACGATGCCATGCCGGAACGCGATCCGCAGCGTGTAGGCGTCCACCACAAACACAGGCCGTCCGGCGGCATAGAGCAGAATCGAGTCCGCGGTTTCCGGACCAATTCCACTGATGCCGAGCACCTCCTGACGCAACCGTTCCGTTGGCAATTCGAACAGTCGCTCAAGCGACCCGCCGTAGCGGTTGACCACCAGGTCGAGGAAGTTCCGCAGCCGGCGGGCCTTCAGCCGGTAGTAGCCGGCCGGCCGGATCAACTCCGCCAGTTCTTCCGGCGGCAGAGCCCACAGGGCCTCCGGCGACAGGGCGTTGGCGTACTTCAGGTTTGCAATCGCACGCTCTACGTTGCTCCAATTGGTGTTCTGTGTCAGAATCGCCCCGACACACACTTCAAACGGAGTGGACGCCGGCCACCAGTGCTGCGGCCCATAGCACGCCATCAACGCTTCGTAGAACGCACGTATCTTCTCGTTGGAGGTCACGGCTCGTTCAGGCTCCCCCGGGGTACGGCATTCAGTACGCCCCGTGCTCGGCGTGCAACTCGAGCATGTACCGGTATGTTTCCATCCGCACGTCCGGCGGAAGCGAGTGGTCGCTGTGCAGGATATAGGGCATCCGACGTTTGATCATCCCGCCCATCTTCCGCTCCACCTCTGCCCGAACCTTGGCTTTGTCATTCGTATTCAGCACCTGCACGTTGATGTTGCCCATGTAGCTCAGTGCATTACCATACGTGTCCGCCAGTTCCAGCACATCCACGCCCGCCTTCGCCTCCATCGGTTGCAGGCAGTCCCATCCGGCTTCGATCATGATCGGTACCGCCTTGCGGATGTCGCCGCACGAGTGGATCAGCACCGGAAGCCCGTAGTCGTGCTTGTAGAGGCCGATCAGCTCCTTGTAGTACGGCAGCATCAACTCGCGGATCGTCGCCGGCGACGCGAACAGCCCATTCGTGAAGCCCAGATCCTCGTAAATCCACATGCCGTCCGGACGGCCGATCGTGTCGAACACGTACACGTAGTGCCGCTTGAAAAAGTCCGTCCATACCCGCAGCATGTCGTGAATCCACTCCGGCTCCAGCAGCAGCGACGGAAGCATCACCATGTCGCCGATCGTCGCTCGCATCAGCTCGATGCAGAACTGGTGCCCGAAGCACGTGAACCGCTGGTCCCGCCGCCCGATTTCCAGCACCCGCTGCGCCTCGGCTGCATTCACCCGTCCCGGGTCCAGCTCCAGCAGCGAACCCTTCTCGCGGTCCCAATCCTCCCGCGTCTTGATCGTGAAATCCATGTGCTCCGGCGTGCCGCTCTTGTGTTTCCACGTCTTCAGCGACGCGCCAAATCCGTCACGCCACACCTTCCACTCGTCCGTCTCCTCCACCATGCCGTCCTGCCCGCGCAGGGGGCCCGCGTCGTTCACGGCCCAGGTCTCGATAATGTCGTACCCGAAGAAGTCCGTCGGCAACACCTCCGGATCCGGGTACCCTTCGTTTACCCAGTAGTCCCGCCGTGTTTCCGGCCAGTAATGCTCATACAGGCCGACGCGGTCCGCCGGTTCCTTGTCCACGATGAGTCGCCGAATCCGCTCCTTCGAGGTCATGACGGTTTTCCCCAGTTCCCAGCAATGACAGCTTCCCCCGAATCAATCTGCTTTTTATCCTAGCACCATCGACGCGTGGGATTGGTGATGAGGGTCACCGGTTGGTTCTCCAACCAGTCCCAGTCGGGCCGCAGATGCTTGTTTTTCCCACGCAGGCATGATAAACAGTCCGCTCATGGCAGACAAGAAAACAGCTTCCAAAGGTCCCGGTGCCGCCGACGGCGGCGGCAGCTCGATCATGCCAGGATCTCATCCGCCCCTGGTTCAGGCAGCGGCCCTGCTCCCGATTCTCCTCTTCTATGAGGTCGCTCTAGCCCTTGTCGGCATCAGCGACCGCAGCAGGCCGCTTCTGGACACCTGGTTCGCCAGGCTGCTTGGCCACGTGGGCCTGACGGCTCATTTTCTTCCCGGCGTCCTCGTGCTTGCGGTCCTGCTTGTCATCCACCTCTGGCGGCGCGATCCCTGGCAACTGCGGGCTGCCGACCTCTGGCGACTCTGGGGGCAGGCTCTCCTTTGGACCGTCCCGATGGTCGTCCTCTACCTGCTCTTCACACTGCCCTTTGCCGAGATGCTGGCCGCCGCGCTCAGCTTGTTCGATGTCGGCCGCGGCGGCGGATTCCGCGACATCGTTATTGGCGTCGGGGCAGGGGTCTTCGAGGAGTTCCTCTTCCGCTTCGTCCTGGTCTCGCTTGTCCTCCTGCTCATGCAGAAACTCTTCCGCACGCCTGCCGGCGCCGCCCAGATCGTCGCCATCTGCCTGGCTGCCGCTGTGTTCGCCATCGCCCATCCACCCGGCAGCGGAAACGCCGCCAGGGCGCAACTGGAGTTTCTCTACCGTGTCGCACAGGGCATCTACCTCGGCGCCGTCTACTTGCG